>NZ_CP071321.1:3068750-3737500 GCF_017309585.1 Nitrogeniibacter aestuarii
CAGATCGACCTGATCGACATCCTCACCGCCGAAATGGACGTGCTCATGGACGACATCGTCGAGGGCAAGAGCGGCGGTACCACGGTGCTGTGCGCCGGCCCGGCGGGCGTCGGCAAGACGCTCACCGCCGAGGTGTATTCGGAGATCATCCAGCGCCCGCTCTACCGGGTGCATTCGGGGCAGCTGGGCCTGAACGTGGCGGAGATGGAAATCGCCCTGCGCCAGACGCTCACCCGCGCCCAGCGCTGGGGCGCGGTGATGCTCATCGACGAGGCGGATGTGTATATCAAGCGCCGGGACGACAACATCGCCGCCAACGCGGTGGTGGGCGTTTTCCTGCGGGTGCTCGAATACTTCAATGGCCTGCTTTTTCTGACCACCAACCGGATCGGCGACATCGACGAGGCGATCATCTCGCGCTGCATCGCGATGATCCGCTATCACCAACCGGGGTTCGATGATCGCAAGCGTATCTGGCGGGTCATGGCCGATCAGTTCGGCCTGGCCATCGACGACGGGCTCATCGCGCAACTGGCCGAGCAGTTCCCCGAGGCCAGCGGCCGCGACATCAAGGGCCTGACCAAACTCACGGCCAAGTTCTGCCACCACAAGCAGGTGGCGCCGGGCATGGCGGTGTTCCGCAAATGCGCCGTGTTCCGTGGCATGGACGTGATCTCGGAGTCGGCCGCATGATGACCTTCTACATGACGCCGGGCTCCTGCAGCACCGGCATTCACATCCTGCTCGAAGAACTGGAACTGGTCTTCAGCGCCGACGTGCTCAACCTGCCGGCCGGCGACGGGCAGAAGCCGGAATACCTGGCCATCAACCCCAAGGGCACCATCCCCACCCTGCTGCTGGACGACGGCACGGCCCTGACCGAGTTCACCGCCATCGCCTGGTGGCTGGCACAGCGCTATCCGAAAAGGCAGTTGCTGCCCGCCGACCCGGTCGCCCAGGCCAAGGCGCTGGAGATCGTCAGCGACGTGACCGCCAACATCCACGGCCAGGGCTACACCCGCATCTTCACCACCGACCGATACGCCCTGCGCGCATCCGACGCGGACGCCGTCGTCAATCAGGGCAAGGTGCTGGTACAGAAGGGCCTGCGGCGCATGGCGGATCATCTGGCCACCACCGAAGGCCCGTGGTGCTTCGAGCACTTCACCATTGCCGACGCAGCCCTGTTCTATGTGGAGTTCTGGGCCGACCGCATCGACCTGTCCATGCCCGAGGCCTGCCGCAAACACTTTCAGGCCATGTGCGCCCGGCCGGTGGTCAAGCGCGTGCTGATGGAAGAAGGCTACCGGGTCTGATCCTGAAACGCTCGGCGCACCGAATCGGTGGCGTCGATGCACCAGGATGCACGCCGCAGGGCCGACGACGCACCGAGGGCGTGCGCCGTGGGCGTGTTTCTGCGCGCGGCACGGGGTGGCTCAGTTCGCCTTGAGTATCCACCTATCGCTTTGAACTGATTGTCTTTTGTTCAAGCACAGCCGCGTCTTCAAACAGCTTGGCATGCTTCTGGCTTTGTTTTCGGCATCACTGGTCTGACCGGTCTGAACACATGATCAAAACCGCTTCAAGCGTGTCCAACGACGCCGCCCGCCATCTGCAGAAACAGATCCTGGAGGGGCAGTTCGCCCCCGGCAGCATGCTGCCGGGCCAACGGGAGCTGTCAGTCTCCATGGGCATCAGCCGCGCCTCGTTGCGCGAAGCCATCTCCATGCTCGAAGCCCTCGGCATGGTGCGCTCTCGCCCGGGCAAGGGCGTGATCGTGACCAGCGGTCAGCATCGGGACGCGAGTGATCTGCCCGATGGGCCGGAGTCGATTCCCGCCAAAGCCATGTTCGAGTACCGCATCACGCTCGAACCCATGGCCGCGGCCCTGGCGGCGCGTTGCATCGAGCCCGCCGGCGCGAGCGAACTGTGGTCCCTGCAGCACACGCTGGAGAGCGCCATCGCGGCGAAGGATCTGGTGCTCGCCTCCGAAACGGACCTGGCCTTTCACACCCGGGTGGCCGAACTGTGCGGTAACCCGCTGTTCCATGAAGCCATTGCCGATGCCCGAGGGCGCATCGCCCACAACCTGCGCCTGGCCTTTGCCGACCTGGAGCGCATCCAGGAAACCGCCGAAGAACACCGTGCCATCACCCTCGCCATCACGACGGGCAATGCCACCGGGGCGCACGTAGCCATGCGCCACCACCTCACCCGAACCGCCGAGCGCGCCGGCATCGCGCTCGACCTGCCCTGAACCCCTGTCACCCGACCCCCTGATCTCACGGAGAACCGCCATGAATCGTCGCCACTTCCTCTCAGCCCTCACCACGGCCGCCGCCGTGCTCACCCTTGGCCTGCCGACGGCCCACGCCGACGTACTTGCATCCGTCGGCAAGGCCGGCGTGCTCAAGGTCGCCGTGCCGCAGGACTTTCCGCCTTTCGGCTCGGTCGGTCCGGATCTCAAGCCGCGCGGCTACGACATCGATATGGCCGAGCTGATCGGCAAGGCCATGGGCGTGAAGGTGGAGCTGATCCCGGTGACCAGCACCAACCGCATTCCCTACCTCACCACCGGCAAGGCCGATCTGGTGATCTCCAGCCTGGGCAAGAACCCGGACCGCGCCAAGGTGATCGATTTCTCCGACGCCTACGCGCCCTTCTTCAACGGCGTGTTCGGCCCGAAAGACATGAGCGTGACCCAGGTCGGCGACCTGTCCAGCAAGGTGGTCGGTGTCACCCGCGGTTCGGTGGAAGACCTGGAGCTGACCAAGATTGCCCCCAAGGACGTGACCATCAAGCGCTTCGAGGACAACAACGGCACCATCTCGGCCTACCTCACCGGCCAGGTCCAGCTCGTGGCCACCGGTAACGTGGTGGCGGCCGCGGTCAATGACCTCACCGACCTGCGTGAGCTGTCCGCCAAATTCCTGATCAAGAACTCGCCCTGTTACGTGGGCGTGAACAAGGGCGAGAGCGCCCTGCTCGCCAAGGTGAATGCCATCATCGCCGCCGCCAAGGCCGACGGCAGCCTCGAAGCCATCTCACAGAAGTGGTTGCAGCAGCCCCTGCCTGAAGGTCTCTGAAACTCGCATCACGGATTCACCGGGCCGTCGGCCGCACCGCTGACGGCCCATCACAGAGAGGTCAGAGATGGCATATCAATTCGAATTCGCGCCGGTGTTTGAATACACCAACCTGTTGCTCAAGGGCGCCGGTTTCACGCTGGCGCTCACGGCCGTGGGCGCCGTGCTCGGCATCGGGCTCGGCATCATCGGAGCCATCTGCCGCGGCTGGCACATCAAGCCCTTCAACTGGATCTTCGGGGTCTATGTGGAGTTGATCCGCAACACCCCGTTCCTGGTCCAGCTGTTCTTCATCTTCTTCGGCCTGCCCGCCATCGGAGTACGCATGGGCGAGTGGGAAGCGGCCGTGCTGGCCATGGTGATCAACCTGGGCGCCTACTCCACCGAGATCATCCGCGCCGGCATCCAGGCCACGCCCAAGGGGCAGATCGAGGCCGCCAGTTCGCTGGCCATGAGCCGTGTCGAGATCTTCCGCTACGTGGTGCTGCGCCCCGCCCTGCAGAAGGTGTGGCCGGCGCTCACCAGCCAGGTGATCATCGTCATGCTCGGCTCGGCGGTGTGCTCGCAGATCGCCACCGAAGAGCTCACCTTTGCGGCCAACTTCATCCAGTCGCGCAACTTCCGCGCCTTTGAAACCTATTTCGTCACCACCGCCATCTACTTCCTGCTCGCCGTGCTGCTGCGTCAGGTGCTGATGCTGATCGGCCGGCGATATGTGACCCGGAGGGCCGTCTGATGTTCACCCAATTCACCACCTGGGACATCGTGCGCAACCTGCTCGAAGGCGGTAAATGGACGCTCGCGCTGTCGCTCATCGCCTTCGTGCTCGGCGGCGCGGCCGGCCTGCTCGTGCTCATGGCGCGCATCTCGAAAGCACGTTGGCTGCAGACCGGGGCGAAAGCCTATATCGAGGTCTTCCAGGGCACGCCGCTGCTGATGCAGCTGTTCATCGTGTTCTTCGGCCTGTCCCTGGTCGGCGTGGATGTCTCACCCTGGCTGGCCGCCGCGCTCGGGCTGACGCTCTTCACCAGCGCCTATCTGGCGGAAATCTGGCGCGGCTGTGTGGAATCGATTCCGAAAGGCCAGTGGGAAGCCTCGGCAAGTCTGGCCATGAACCCGCTTGAACAGATGCGCTACGTGATCCTGCCGCAGGCCCTGCGCATTGCCGTGGCGCCGACCGTGGGCTTCTCGGTGCAGGTGGTCAAGGGCACGGCGGTGGCTTCGATCATCGGCTTTGCCGAGCTCACCAAGACCGGCTCCATGCTCGCCAACGCCACCTTCAAACCCTTCATGGTGTTCGGCTTTGTCGCCCTGGCCTATTTCTGCCTGTGCTACCCGCTGTCGCTGTATGCCAAGTCACTCGAAAGGAAATTCCATGTCGCTCGTTAAGATCTCCACCCTGCACAAGCATTTCGGCAACAACCACGTGCTCAAGGGCATCGACCTGGACATCGAGGAAGGCGAAGTCATCGCGCTGATCGGCAAGAGCGGCTCGGGCAAGAGCACCTTGCTGCGCACCATCAACGGGCTGGAGTCCATCGACAAGGGCGAAATCCAGGTCGAGGGCGCCACGCTGCACGCCGGCGAGAAAGACCTGCGCCCGCTGCGCCTGAAGGTGGGCATGGTGTTCCAGCAGTTCAACCTGTTCCCGCACCTCACGGCAGGCGAGAACGTGATGCTGGCCCCCACGGTGGTCAAGAAGACGCCCAGGTCGGAAGCCCGCGACATCGCCGAAGCCATGCTGGAAAAAGTGGGTCTGGGCGAGAAGTTCGACGCCTATCCGGATCAGCTTTCAGGCGGCCAGCAGCAGCGCGTGGCCATCGCCCGTGCTCTGGCCATGCAACCGCGCGTGCTGCTGTGCGACGAGATCACCTCGGCGCTGGACCCGGAACTGGTCAACGAGGTGCTGGCCGTGGTCAAGCAACTGGCCTCGGAAGGCATGACCCTGGTGATGGTCACCCACGAGATGCGCTTCGCCCGCGAGGTGGGCGACAAGCTGGTGTTCATGCACCAGGGCAAGGTGCATGAAGTCGGTCACCCGAAAGACCTGTTCGCCCACCCCGGCACGCCGGAGCTGGCCAGCTTCATCGGCAACTCGACCCACTGAGGCCGCTGCATGCCCCGAGGCGTATCAGCCCCCGGGCAGCCACTGGTCCCGCTGCAGTTCGCGGGTGCGCTGCTCGGTGCGCTGCTGCAGGCAACCGAGGTGGATCAACGTCACGATGCTGCCCCCGGCGTAGAGCTGCGCCTGGGCGGCACAATCGGCATCGCGGAAGGTGATCCAGGCCCGCTGCGCGTCGCGCAAGGCCAGGCGTGGTGACGGGCCCGCAACGCCGGGGGTGTTCTCGGCCGGCAGCGCCGCTTTGAGCGCGGTGTACGCTTCATTGAGGCGGGCATCGGCTGCATCGAGCTGCTGTCGGGCGCAGGCATTCATCTCCTGCGTGTTGGCCTGGGTCACGCACGGGTCTGCCCATGCGGTCGTGCTCAGGGCGATCAGGGCCATCGTCGCCCAGGTGTGTCTTGCTGGCATGCGGATGCGCTCAAACGGTCGGTGAAGCGGAGTTTTCCGTGCCCTCGCCCGGGGTGATGAAGATCATCCTCGTCGGCAGGTGCGGCACGGCAGTGTGCCACGTGTCGCGCGGCACGATCAGGAACTGCCCGGGCACATTCAGCCGGACGTGCTGGTCCCCCGCCGCGGTGCGCAGGGTCAGCGTGACGTCGCCATCTAGCAGAATCACCGTCTCGTCACCGGCCGGATGTCGCTCCCACGTGGGCCAGGGTGCCGAGAACTCGAAGGCCGAGATGAGCACATGCCCGCGAAACGAATCGAAGTCGGCATCGAGGCGCTGGTACACGTCGGGCGTCACCGGCACGGGGCTCACCGTGAGCGCCGGCGACAGGACGGCAAACACCTTTGAGAGTTGATCGGATGCAGGTGGCGTCATGCCCGGCTCCGGGAATTGCACGAGTGCTCACACTATAGCCCGCTCCATCCGCCATGTCGGGGCGGAACGCTTGCGCGGTGTGCGGGTCCATCGGAAGAACCCTGACCGGAGACTCCGATGAAGAACCGACTCAAGAGCGCACTGCTGGTGCTGAGCGCCGTGACCCTCCCGGCGACCGCCGCCGAACTGCTCTGGTACGGCCAGGCCGCCGTCAAGATCACCACCGATGCCGGCAAGGTCATCCTGATCGATCCGTTCATCACCAGGAACCCGAAAACGCCCGAGGCACTCAAGGACCTTTCCGGACTCGGCAAGGTGGACCTCATCCTCGTGACCCACGGACACGGTGACCATGTGGGGGACACCGCCGAGATCGCGAGGATGACCGGCGCCAAGGTGGCCATGAACGCCGACATGGGTCACACCTTCAGTACCCTGGGCGTGGTCCCTGCCGATCAGTTGATCCGTTTCAACAAGAGTGGCCCCATCAAGCCAGTGGATGGGGTCACGGTCACCATGGTGCGCGCTGAGCACAGTTCCGAATTCGTGCACACCGATGCCGACGGACACAAGTCGGTCCATCCCGGCGGCGAACCGGCGGGCTACATCATCGAGCTGGAGAACGGTTACAGGATCTACCACGCGGGCGACACGGGGGTATTCGCCGACATGAAAATCATCGGCGAGTACTACCGCCCGGATCTGGAGCTGCTCCCCATCGGCGGACATTTCACCATGGACCCGAAACACGCTGCCTACGCCGTCAGGAACCTGCTCAACAGCAAGCAGGTGCTCCCCATCCACTACGAGACTTTCCCGCCGCTCACGGGCACGCCGGAAGAATTCAAGGCAGCACTCGGCACCACGCAGACCAAGGTGATCGATCTGGCGCCGGGTGAAACGATGAAATTCTGAGGCCAGCCGGCGTTCAGGCGCTGGCCGCGCGCGACGACTGGCGCCGGGCGACGATGAACACCGCCTTGTTGGGGCCGGGGCACCAGATTTTCTCGACCTTGAACCCGGCCGATTCGATGTCGGCAATCAGTTCGTCACGCTTGAACGCCGTAAAGCGCGGCATGAACGGCAGCATGCGGAACAAAGGGGCCAGCATGCGGAACTTGAGCGGGCTGTCGCCCAGGCAGATGGTGCTTGAAATGAAGACGCCGCCCGACTTGAGCAGCGAATGGATCTTGCGCAGCGCCGCGCCCCTGTGGTCGAGCAAGTGCAGCACACTCATGGCAAGCACCGCATCCCATTCGCCTTTGGGGCTGTCGAGACGCTCGATGGTGGCCTGTTCGAAGCTCAGGTTGGCGAGGGCACTCTCGGCCACTTTCTGGCGGGCGATCTCCAGCATCTGACCGGAACAGTCGATCGCGTGGTAGTGCTCGACGTAAGGGGCGTGAAGAATGGCGGTCGAACCCGTCCCGCACCCGATTTCCAGCACCCGCGACAGGGGTGAGAAGTATGCGCGGGTGAATGCCAGTTTCTGCTCGTACGACGCCTGATCGGCAATGGGCGTACGGGCATATCGGCGCGCGATCGTGTCCCAGAACCAGACGCGGGTACTCATGCTTCATCCTTGGCGGTCATGCCTTGTTCAGGCTGTCGTGAAATCATACGCACTAGCCCGGCGCAGGGGCAGGCTTCACGCCTTCTTGACGAACTCCGACTTGAGCTTCATACCGCCGTAACCCGGAATCTTGCAGTCGATGTTGTGGTCGCCTTCGACCAGACGGATGCCCTTCACCTTGGTGCCGACCTTCAACGGCTGCGAGGCGCCCTTGACCTTCAGATCCTTGGCAATCACCACGTCGTCGCCGTCGGCCAGCAGGTTGCCGTTGGCATCCTTGACCACCAGTCCCTCATCCTGCGAAGCCGCGGCATCCTGGGACCACTCGTGTGCGCACTCCGGGCAGACGTACATGGCGCCGTCTTCGTAGGTGTATTCCGAGCCACAGCTCGGGCAGTTGGGCAAAGTGCTCATCAGATCAGTCTCGGTTGCATTTGAACGGGCCGAACCATGCCACAAAAACCCTGCAAATGGTACGGGAATGCACTCAACGCCAGCTCGCATCGCGCCCGGATTGCCGTCCGCGCGCGATACGCATGCGAACGCTCGGCCCGGTGGTTTATCGCGAGAAGGCCGCCGCGGCGACCGTCAGCACGGACAGCACCAGATTGAGGGCAACCAGCTGGCGGATATCGTTCAGTGCCGCGGCCGCATCCGGCCAGCGGCCGGCCGACACATGTCCGACCAGTCGCGGATAGAGGCGCCAATAGATGAACACGAACACCCCGGCCATGAACAGGCCGAGGACCATCATGGCCAGCCAGCCATGGGGCGCATAGCTCAGACCGATCCGCAGGATCATCCACAGTCCGCTGCCGATCAGGAGCACCACGGCGATCGCCACGTAACGGAAAAAACGGGCAAAGGTCGCCGCCCACAGGGCCAGGCGCTGGGGCGGCTCGAGGACGCTACCGGCAGCCGGTCGCAGACAGAAATAGGCAAAGGCCATGCCCCCGACCCAGAAGATGGCGGAGGAAAAGTGGATGAAGAGCAAGACGGCGTGTTTCATGGCGCAAAGACCCTCGAATGCAATAGGTGCATCTTACCGATAGCCCCCGCCAGCCCCCAAGGTTCATGCGTGCCCGTATGCGGCACCGCCGGCGCCCTCTAGAATGGTGCATCGCGCGACCGGAGTGTTTTCCATGGACTACGTGGATGCAAAGCTGCTGCTGGTCATCCTGCTCTCCCTGCCGATCTCCGCAGGGCTCGCCCTCTGGCTGGCACGGCGCTATCGCAGGGCCATGGTGGCGCTCATGCGCCGTTCCGCGCCATCCACGGTCGCTGCATTCCCGCCCCCTTCGCCGGGCCCGGCAAGGCCTGTTGCACCCGATGCCCGCTTCTCGAGTACCGACAATGCCCGGCGCAACCGGCACCTCTCGTTGCGGCTGGCGGGCATCAGTCTGGCGATCGGACTGAGCACCAGCGTCTACTACCTCACCGTTATCGAGCCGGACACCGGCTTCGGCTTTCGCCGCTGGCTCATCCTCGGGCTCATCCACAGCTGGCCGGTGATGGTCAGTCTCGGCCTGCTGTGGCGCTGGCCCCTGTGGCGTTCGGTGCTCGCGGTACAGGCCTATCTTGCGGCTCTGGTGCCGGTGGTGATGCTGGCCTCCAACAACGAGCAGTCCGCGCTGGCTGTCAGCCTCTGGCTGCTAAGCACCACCCTCGTGCCCATGCTGGCCCTCTTCTACCTGACCGCTTCCGGGCAAATCCGCGCCATTGCGCCGCTGCTGTTTCCCATCGTCGCGCTGCTGCTGACCGCCTCCATCCTCGGACTGGATGTGGGCGCCGCCTGGACCGAACATCCCCCGGAGTGGTTCACCGCGCTGGTCACCACGATCGGTGCATGGCCCACCATCGTCCTGCTGACCATCACCCCGTGGCTGATTGCCGCCGGACCCGCCGTCTGGCTGTTTCGCACCCTGGCCCAGCGCTATCGCCGCAAGGCATTCTCGGAGCTGAGCTACCTCACGACAAGCATCTGGCTGGTGATCCTGACCAGCGCCGCGCTGCCGGCAACCCACAGCGCCGGAGCGCTCGCCTTCGGCTCACTCGCCGCGATTCTCTGGGTCCCACTCGGTTTCCGGCTTTTCGCGGGAGAAACGCCGCCGCCCCAAGGCGTGCCAACGCTCCTGATCCTGCGGGTCTTTCAACGCGACGCCGAGGTCGAAGCCCTGTTCGACGACGTCACCGAGCGCTGGCGGACAAGCGGCAACACCATCCTCATTGCGGGCACCGACCTCATCAGCCGCACCCTCGACGCGGACGATCTGTTCGTCTATCTGAGCCGGCGCCTCGGGGAGCGATTCATTGCCACCCCGGATCAGGTGAGCGCTCGCCTGGACGAGTTCGACCTGGCCCCGGATGACGACGGGCGTTACCGGGTGAACGAGTGCTACTGCACCGACGCCAGCTGGCAGCATGCACTGGTTGCCCTGGTCTCCCGCGCCAACTATGTGCTCATGGATCTTCGCCAGTTCAAGGCGCACAACGAAGGCTGCCGGATCGAACTGCGCCATCTCGGCCAAGCTGCCCATCTGCGCCGGATTCTGATCCTTCACGATCAGGACACGGACCGAACCACCGCCGGGCGCGACCTGGGCACCGCGGCAACCCAACGGGTGAAGTGGATCGACCTGACCGGTCGGCGGGCGGATGGAGCGCAGGTGTTGAGCGCCCTGGAGCCCGACTGACACCATGGTCCGGGCGGACCCGTTCAGGGCGACAGCCGCGAACGGGCTCGGGTCGCGCCGCCAACCACAAGCCGCCCTGGCAGCACCATGTGGCCGCGGTCAGTTGTCAGAGGAGAACAGCGCCAGCACCTCGGCGCCGGTCATCTCCTTGGTGTCGTTACCGAAGGTGTAGTACGCCGGTTTCTCGTCAATGAACACCTGATGATCGAAGTGCAGTCCGGCGTCCTCGTCGAACAGGCCGACCGGCACGAAATGCATGTTGTTCTGTTTGAGCCGATAGAACATGTGGGTGCCACACGCGGTGCAGAAACCGCGCTCGGCCCACTCCGACGAAGCATAGGTCTTGATGTGTTCGGCACCCGAGAATTCGACCTGGTCACCACAATTGACCACCAGGAGCGGCCCGCCGCCCCACTTGCGGCACATGGAGCAGTGGCAGGCGCCCACGGCAGTGGGCATGGCCTTGGCGGTGACGCTCACCGCGCCGCACAGGCACTGGCCTCTGGATTCGATGCTGTCGGACATGTCGGGCTCCGTTGAGTGAATACCGGCCACATCATGCCATTGTTATAGCCCCGATGCAGCGCTGCTGCGTCGGGGCCTGCCCGTCAGGCCGCCGCCCTCGCCCGGTGCAGTTTCTTGTAGCTCTCGATCAGGCGTAGATGCTTGTCCAGCCCTTCGAGTTTCATGCTGGTGGGCGTGAGCCCGTGGAACCTGAGCTCGCCATGCACGGAGCCGATCACGGCGTCCATGACATCGTCGCCAAACATGCGGCGCAGGTTGTGCTGGTAGTCCGCCAATTCGAGGTCTTCATCCAGCGCAATGTTGAGCACGGCGTCCATCGCCTGATAGAACAGGCGGCGCTCGACGGACGCATTGTTGAAGGTGAGGAAGTCCTCGACCATGTCGCTGGCGTCTTCCAGATTGCCGAGCGCCAGGTGAATCAAGCCCTTGAGCTCACCGATGGTCAGCTGCCCCCACACCGTGTTTTCATCGAATTCGATGCCGATCAGGGTCCGGATGTCGGTGAAGTTGTCTTCTTCACTTTCTTCCAGCCGCTCGACCAGATCGGCCAGCTGGTCGTCGTCCAGCGAGTGGATATTCAGGATGTCAGAACGGAAGGCCAGCGCCTTGTTGGTGTTGTCCCAGATGAGATCTTCAACCGGATAGACCTCGGAATACTCGGGCACGAGAATGCGGCAGGCCGAGGCACCGAAATGCTTGAAGGTCGCGACATACACCTCTTTGCCAAGCGATTCGAGAATGCCCATGAGGGCTTCGACCTCCTCCTCGTTGGTGCCGGAGAAGTCCCAGTCGCAGAACTCGAATTCACTGTTGGCACTGAAGAAGCGCCATGAGATGACGCCGGTCGAGTCGATGAAGTGCTCGACGAAGTTGTTCGGCTCGGTCACCGCCATGCTGTTGAAGGTGGGCAGCGGCACATCGTTGAGCCCCTCGAAGCTGCGCCCTTGCAGCAACTCGGTCAGGCTGCGCTCCAGGGCCACTTCCAGGCTCGGGTGCGCGCCGAAGGACGCGAACACCCCGCCGGTACGCGGGTTCATGAGCGTGACGCACATGACCGGGAATTCGCCGCCCAACGAGGCGTCTTTCACCAGCACCGGAAAGCCCTGCGCCTCCAGCCCCTTGATGCCTTCGACCACGCCCGGATAGCGCGCCAGTACTTCGTCGGGCACATCCGGCAGCGCCAGCTCCTGCTCGATGATCTGGCGTTTCACCGCCCGCTCGAAAATCTCGGATAGGCACTGCACCTTGGCCTCGGCCAGCGTGTTGCCCGCGCTCATGCCGTTGCTCAAGAACAGGTTCTCGAGCAGGTTGGAGGGGAAGTACACCGTTTCGCCATCCGACTGGCGCTCGAACGGAATCGCACAGATGCCGCGTTCGACATTGCCCGAGTTGGTGTCGATCAGGTGCGAGCCACGCAGCTCGCCATCCGGGTTGTAGATACCGAGACAATAGTCGTCGAGCAGCCCCTTGGGCAGGCGGTCATTCCTAGTGAGCTTGAACCACTTCTCGTTCGGGTAATGCACGAACTCGGCGTTGGCGATCTCTTCGCCGAAATACTGGTCGTTGTAGAAGAAGTTGCAGCTCAGGCGTTCGATGAACTCGCCCAGCGCGGAGCACAGCGCACTTTCCTTGGTGGCGCCCTTGCCGTTGGTGAAGCACATGGGCGAAGCCGCATCGCGGATATGCAGCGACCACACGTTGGGCACGATGTTGCGCCAGGACGAAATCTCGATCTTCATGCCCAGCGATTCGAGCATCGCCGTCATGTTGGCGATGGTCTCTTCCAGTGGCAGATCCTTGCCGGTGATCATGGTGCGGGTGTGCTGGTCGGCCACGCCCACCGCCATCAGCGAGGCATCTTCGTCCAGGTCTTCAACGACCTCGATCTTGAACTCAGGCCCCTCCTGCACCACCTTCTTGACCGTACAGCGCTCGATGGAACGCAGGATGCCGGTTCGGTCTTTCTCCGAAATCGAGTCCGGTAGTTCGACCTGAATCTGGAACGTCTGCTTGTAGCGATTCTCCGGATCGACAATGTTGTTCTGCGACAGCCGGATGCCTTCGGTCGGGATATCGCGCGACAGGCAATACACCCGCACGAAATAGGCCGCGCACAGGGCCGACGAGGCCAGGAAATAGTCGAACGGACTCGGCGCCGAACCATCGCCCTTGTAGCGGATCGGCTGGTCGCAGGTAACGGTGAAGTCGTCGAACTTGGCTTCGAGGCGAAGCTTTTCGAGGAAATTGACTTTGATTTCCATTCAGGTGCTCAAGGCATCATGCGCTCGTACTTCAACTGCCGACGTGCACAACGCACTGATCGGCCGGCAGGAGGTGAGGCAAGCAAGTTTTCGTGGGATCGTTCATCGAACAAAAATGTTATGACGTGCGCAATTTAACGCATCGAGCTCAGCAAACCATATATGCTTTACAAATATTCCATCAGTGTGGTAATTCATGAAAATTCTTTTTTCGACGGCGCTGTTCTCGATGACAATCATCGGCTGCGCAACACCTACAACTCGCCTCAACGCTCAGGATCTCTCTGCGCTCGAAGCGTTCGAAAAAATATGCCTCGAATTCGCACCCTCCTTCGAGGGATCCCAGCAGGCATCCCGCGCCGCTGGCATCAACGATTTCTTCGAAGACTCCGCCGTGAAAAAGATGGGGTTCAATAATGGCCATAGCCTTGGCGTTCAAATCGAGTTGAACAAAGAGTGCGTCATTACAACGCCGGAAAGCAAGAATCGCACACTCACTCAACGATTTATTCAAACCATTGCCAGGCACGCGACTGAAAAACCGGCGCTGACAATGCCAACGTCCGCAAAATTAGGTGGAACGACATTTATCTTCCTCCATGATCGTTCTCGTGGGGAAGCCTATGTAATGCTGAAGGCGGAAAAGAAATGAGCGGAGTAACCCTGCCAGTTCGTCTGAAGGATGCTGGAACGTGGCAGTTTCCGATCGGCCCGTATCACCTGCTCGCCCATCGTTGTCTCAATTGGTTGGCGGCTGCCTGTGTTGTGTCCCTCTTGGTCTTAACAGGTTGCGCAGGGCGAACACCTCATTACAGCCAATATCAACTCGACGAGCGCGCGGGAACAGCAATCGTCGAACTGTCGTCGCGCGAAACAATCGGGGCGACGATTTTTACCAATGGATTGGACTGCTCGTCGCCACATCATTCTGACGAGAACAAGTTTCTCGTTGAGGCTTACAAGGAGCTGGCCATTTCCGTGGGCACCAACGACGGTCACATGCGCTGTGATGTCATCGCATCTTTCATCCCGATGCCAGCAGAGCATTATCTCGTCACATTTGAGTTGAATCGGAAGAAACGAGCGTGCTTTCTGAAAGTTCGGCGCTATGCAACCGAGAACGGCGACAAGCTCCAACCCGTACCCACCTTCAAGCAGCGACGCCGACGCACACCGTGGGACAATAGCGGCGCGTTTTGCTACGAATCACAATGATGCCGAATCTCCTGATTGCGAGCACGCTTCTGTTTGCAGTCTATGCGTTGTCGAGACACGCGTAGGAGTGGAACCAGATTCGAGCTAAGGATCACAGGTCTCTCCTGATGCATCGGATTTGCGGTCATCCCAACGCCTTCTCCAGCACTTCCCGCACATCCGGGCTCAGCGCCTCATCGCCCACCAGTGCCTCGATCTGCGCCTTCGCCTGCTGTTGCAGTTCCGGCGTGTAACGGCGCCAGTTTTCCAGCATGCGGGCCATGCGTGAGCACACTTGCGGGTTGCGGGCATTGAGTTCGCGGATGCGGTCGGCCCAGAAGCGGTAGCCGGCGCCATCGGCACGGTGGAACTCGGCCGGGTTGTTGCGGAAGAAGCCGCCGAACAGGCTGTAGATCTTGTTCGGGTTGCTCAGGCTGAACGCCGGGTGCCGGGTGAGCGCTTCGACCCGCTCCAGCGTGCTCGGCTGGGCTTCGCTCCAGCGCCAGGCGGCCGCCTGCACGGAGAACCACTTGTCCATCACCAGCGCGTCCTGGCTGAATTCCTGCTCGAAGGCCTTGAGCGCCAGATCAGCCGATTCGATGGCCGGGCTCTGGACCAGCGCCAGCAGCGCGCCGAAGCGCTCGGTCATGTTGGTGGCGCGGGCAACGCGCAACTCGGCGGCGGCAACACCTTCATTGACGTTGGCCGCGCACAGGTAACGCAGCGCCAGATTGCGCAGCGAGCGCTTGCCCGCGTCGGCCGGGTGGTATCGGTACTCGCCCGGCACCGCCATGGCCTCATCGATGCGCAGCCAGTCCTGCGCCAGCTCGGTGCCGATGGCCTTGCTCATGAGCATGAGCGCGGTGCGAAGCGCCGCCGGGTTGGCCACGTCCATCTGCTCAAGCAGATAGGGTTCGGAAGGCAGGGTGAGCGCCACGGCACGGAAGGCCGGGTCGAGCGCCTCGTTGTTGAGCAGCACGTCGAAGGCGCTGATGAAAGCTTCGGGCACTTTCGGGTCGCCTGAGGCGGCCATGCCCAGCAGCGTGCGGGTCATGTAGCGCTGGGTGGCGTCCCAACGGTTGAACGGGTCGGCATCGTTGGCCATGCGGAAGGCGAGCTTCTCATCGCTTTCATTGACCGCCATGACCACCGGCGCAGAAAAACCGCGCAGCAGCGAGGGCACCGCGTCGGTGGGAATCCCGTCGAAGACGAACTGCTGCTGCATTTCCTTGAGTTGCAGCACACGGGTGGTGGTGCCCGCCTCGGCTTCGCCCTTGAGGCGCAGCGGCAGATCCATGCCATCAGCGCCGATGAAGCCCACGGCCACCGGAATCTGCAGCGGCTCGTCATCCTTGTCGGGGCGGGACTGCGTCAGCGTGAGCGTGCACTGCCCGTCGGCGAAGGCCACGTCGGCATGCACGGTCGGCGTGCCGCGCTGGCTGTACCAGCGCATGAACTGGTCGAGATCGACGCCGTTGGCCTCGGACATGGCCTCGACGAAGTCGTCGCAGGTGACCGCCTGACCGTCGTGGTAGCTGAAGTACAGGTCCATGCCGTTGCGGAAGCCCTCCACCCCGAGGATGGTGTGCAGCATGCGGATGACTTCCGAGCCCTTCTCGTAAATGGTGGCAGTGTAGAAGTTGTCGATGGCCTGATAGGCGTCCGGGCGGATCGGGTGCGACATGGGGCCGGCATCTTCCGGGAACTGGGCGGTGCGCAGCACACGCACATCCTCGATGCGTTTGACGGCCCGGGCGGTTTCCCCTCCGGCCCGGGCGAGCATGTCGGCCGAGAACTGCTGGTCGCGGAAGACGGTGAGACCTTCTTTCAGGGTGAGCTGGAACCAGTCGCGGCAGGTGACGCGGTTGCCGGTCCAGTTGTGGAAGTATTCATGCGCCACCACGCTCTCGATGTTTTCGTAATCCACATCGGTGGCGGTTTCGGGCTTGGCCAGTACGTACTTCGCGTTGAAGATGTTGAGGCCCTTGTTCTCCATCGCGCCCATGTTGAAGTCGCCCACGGCGACGATCATGTAGCGGTCGAGATCCAGCTCCAGTCCGAAGGTCTCCTCGTCCCAGCGCATGGAGTGCTCAAGCGAGTCCATGGCATGGCCGGAACGATCAAGGTTGCCCTCCTCCACATAGACTTGCAGCAGCACTTCGCGTCCGCTCATGGTGGTCGCCTTGCGTTCGAGCACCACCAGATCCGCGGCCACGAGCGCAAACAGATAACACGGTTTGCGGAACGGGTCTTCCCACTTGGCAAAGTGTCGCCCGGCCTCCAGATCACCCTGGCCGACGAGGTTGCCGTTGGAGAGCAGCACCGGGTAATCGCGTTTGTCGGCTTCGAGCGTGACCGTGAATCGCGCCATGACGTCCGGACGGTCCGGGAAGCAGGTGATGCGGCGGAAGCCCTCTGCCTCGCACTGGGTGAACAGCCCGCCGGCCGACTGGTACAGGCCGGAGAGCTCGGTGTTGAGCGACGGGTTCAGGCGCGTGACCACCACGACTTCGACCGCATCCAGACCGGGCTCCACCTCGATCTCGATACGCCCGCCTTCGTCTCGCATCTTGCGCGGCGGCTCGCCGTTGATGGTGAGGTCTTCGCGCATCAGGCCTTCGTGCAGCAACACCAGCGGCCCGTCGCCCTGACGCACCATCTGCATGGTGTTGCGCACGATGGTCGCTTCCGGATCAAGTGAGAAGTACAACTCGACGGCATCGACTGTCCAGGCCAGGGGGCGATAGTCGGCGCGGCGAATGGTCGGAGCGTGTTCTGTTCTCATGGGGTTGTCGCTGGCGCGCAGGGCGCAGTATTGAATTCGAAGCCCCGAGTGTAGCGCGGCTGAGCCATCGACGACCTGCCGCTGGGCACCGATAGCAAGATGCTATCCGGGCGATTGAGCAATGCAATACGCCAACATCATGCGGGCGTCTAACCTGAAAGAACACCCGACCGACTCGGCACCGGTCCCGCAAGCGGCGGAGGCGGACAGTTTGAGGAGAGGGGGACGGGGGCGCTCCTGATGGACCGCCCCCGTTTTTCACTGGTTCTGCTTGTCGGCTTCGGCCGCGTCCCTCAGGGCGTCCATGAGCGCCGCGTTCGGGTCCGGCTCTTCGGCCGGTGCGGCCTCGGAGCCCGACTCTGCAGGTGCCTCAAGCCCCGGGATGGCCGGTGCATCGCTGCCGTATCCGCCGTCGCCGTAACCGCCACCATCACCGTATCCGCCACCGCCGCCATAGGCATCAGGGCTCTGGATGTTCAGTTCGATGGTATCGAGGTCCACATCAAGCGGCGGATCTTCGTTGATGGTCACCAACTGCGGGAAGGAAAAGATCACCACCAGCGCAATGAGCTGAATGACGATGAAGGGGATCACACCACGGTAGATCTGCATGGTCTTGATCCCCTCGATCCGCTTGCCGGTCACCGCATCCTTGTAGGCAGCAGCCGGGGCCACGCTGCGCAGGTAGAACAGCGCAAAGCCGAATGGCGGCGTCAGGAACGAGGTCTGCATGTTCAGGCCGATCAACACCAGGAACCAGACCATGTCGATGCCCATGTTCTGCGCCACCGGTCCGATCAGCGGCAGCAGGATGAAGGCGATCTCGAAGAAGTCGATGAAGAAGCCCAGCACGAACACCAGCAAGCTGACCACGATCAGGAAGCCGATCTCGCCCCCCGGCACCAGGCTGAACAGGTGCTCCACCCACAGGTCACCGTTGACGGCGCGGAAGGTGAGCGCAAACACGGTGGAACCGATGAGAATGAACATCACGAAGGTGGCCAGGTTGGCTGTCGTCTCCAGCGCCCCTTTGATCACGCCCAGACTGAGACGCTTGCGCATGCCGGCCAGCGCCAGGGCACCCACAGCGCCCATGGCCCCGCCCTCCGTCGGCGTCGCCAGACCGATGAAGATCGTGCCCAGCACCAGGAAGATCAGCACCACCGGCGGCACCATGGCCACCATCAGGCGCTTGAACAGAGCCGTGCCCTGCAAGGTACGCGCCTCGACCGGCAGCGCAGGCACCGATTCGGGCTTGATGATCGAAAGTACGAAGACGTAGATGATGAGCATCGCCACCAGCAAGGCGGACGGAATCATCGCGCCGGCATAGGCGTCACCCACCGACACCTGCAACACGTCCGCCAGCACGATCAGCACCAGCGATGGCGGAATGATCTGCGCGAGCGTACCGGACGAGCAGATCACCCCCGCAGATACTTCACGGGAGAAGCCGTAACGCATCATCACCGGCAGCGAGATCAGGCCCATGGAGATCACCGAGGCTGCCACCACGCCCGTGGTCGCCGCGAGCAAGGCACCCACAAGAATCACGGCATAGGCAATACCGCCGCGAATCGGCCCGAACAACTGCCCCGCCGACTCGAGCAAATCCTCTGCCATGCCCGAGCGTTCGAGAATGATGCCCATGAAGGTGAAGAACGGGATGGCCAGCAAGGTATCGTTGGCCATGATGCCCAGCACACGTTCGGGCAGTGCCTGCAGCAGCGCGGGCGTCAGCAGCCCCAGTTCGATGCCCAGGAAACCGAAGAACAGACCGTTCGCAGCCAGCGCGAAGGCGACCGGGAAGCCACTGAGCAGAAAGATGATCAGCGAGGCGAACATCAGGGGCGCCATGTTGGCGATGACGAACTCGGTCATTTCGCCTCCCCTTCATGCGGCAGATCGATACCGTGTTGCTCCTGCTCTTTCTCCAGCGAATCGGGCCCGTGCCCGGTCAGGAAAGCGAGGCGTTTGATCAGCTCGGAGAACCCCTGCAAGGCCAGCAGCCAGAAACCCACTGGAATGAGGAGCCGTACCGGCCAGCGGATGAGACCACCCGCATTACTCGACATCTCGCCCATCTGATAGCTGTCGACCACACCGGGCCAGGACATCCATGCAATCATGACGGCGACCGGGATCAGGAACACCGCCAGGCCGATCACATCGACCCAGTTGCGTGCCTTGGCCGAAATCCGGTTCGAGACTAGATCGATACGCACATGCTGGTTCTTGAGCAGCGTGTAACCGGCCCCCAGAATGAACACCGCCGAATACAGATACCACTGCACTTCGAGCATGGCGTTCGAACTGGCACTGAACGCATAGCGACTGATCGCATTTCCGGCACTGATCACGACCGCACCGAGAAGCAGCCAGATCGCGTATCGACCCACATGGTCGGTGACCCAATCGATCACCGCCGAAATTCTCAATAGGAAGGACACCCGCAGCCCCCTCATCCACGCTTTAGAATTGAGGTCGGCAGACGCGTGTTAGCCTGCCGACCTGACATTGAGGCGCATTATCCCGACACTATTCCCGCGAGGGCATCAGGGGAAACGCGTAAACGCCCGAAATCATTCATATACACAAGACAGATTCATGACCGACATTGTCCGCTTCTGCGTCGTCCGCCACGGTGAAACCGGCTGGAATGCCGAACGCCGCCTGCAGGGTCACGTGGACATCCCACTCAACGCCACCGGTGAAGCGCAGGCCCAGGCGACGGCGCAGCTCCTGAGCGGGCACGCATTCGACGCAGCGTACACCAGCGATCTTCGCCGCGCCGCCGATACCGCAGCAGCCATTTGCGCATCACGTCGCCCAGCCTCGCCACGCGCCGACCTGCGCGAGCGTCACTATGGCATCTTCCAGGGTCTGACCTATACCGAAGCCGAATCCCGGCATCCCGAAGCCTATGCCCATTTCGAGGCGAGAACGCCGGACGAACCCATCCCTGGCGGTGGCGAAAGCCTCACCCGGTTTCAAGCCCGCATTCGTGCCGCCTTCGACGCCATGGCCGATGCACATGCGGGTCAGACCGTGCTGGTCGTCGCGCACGGCGGCGTGCTCGACATTCTGAATCGCATGGCGCGTCAGCGACCGCTCGAAGCGCCGCGTGATTTCAAGATCCCCAACGCCGCACTCAACTGGCTGCGGCGCGCCCCCGAGGGCTGGTCCATCGAGGCATGGGCTCAGGAGGCCCACCTGCCTGGCGCACGGGACGAACTGCCCAATAGCTGAACACCGGCGAACCTGGCGCGCAGACCTCAAAAGCCCCGCGTATTCAATGATTTCGGCGAACAGGACTGGATTTTTGTGCGGGTGCACGTGCTAGAATCCGCTTTTGAACCGCAACTGACTCCAAGCTCATGTTCTCCAAGCAAAGCACGCTCGCCAAAACCGACCCGGAACTGTGGGAAGCCATCGTCGCTGAAAACAAGCGCCAGGAAGACCACATCGAACTGATTGCCTCTGAAAACTACGTCAGCGCCCCCGTCATGGAAGCCCAGGGCTCCCAACTGACGAACAAGTACGCTGAAGGGTATCCGGGCAAGCGTTACTACGGCGGTTGCGAATATGTGGATGTGGCCGAGCAGCTGGCCATTGACCGCGCCAAGGCCCTGTTCGGCGCCGAAGCCGCCAACGTGCAGCCGAATTCCGGCTCACAGGCCAACCAGGCCGTGCTGATGGCCTTCCTCAAGCCGGGCGACACCATCATGGGTCTGAGCCTGGCCGAAGGCGGTCACCTCACCCACGGCATGGCGCTGAACATGAGCGGCAAGTGGTTCAACGTGGTTTCCTACGGCCTCGACGCCAAGGAAGCCATCGATTACGACGCCATGGAGCGTCTGGCCATGGAGCACAAGCCGAAGCTGATCATCGCCGGCGCTTCCGCCTACTCCCTGCGCATCGACTTCGAACGCTTCGCCAAAGTGGCAAAAGCCGTCGGCGCCATCTTCATGGTCGACATGGCCCACTACGCCGGCCTGATCGCCGCCGGTTTCTACCCGAATCCGGTCCCGCACGCCGACGTGGTCACCACCACCACGCACAAGACCCTGCGCGGCCCGCGCGGCGGCCTCATCCTGATGAAGGAAGAGCACGCCAAGAAGATCAATTCCGCGATCTTCCCGGGGCTGCAGGGTGGCCCGCTGATGCATGTCATCGCCGCCAAGGCCACCGCCTTCAAGGAGGCCATGGCCCCTGAATTCAAGACCTATCAGGAACAGGTGATCGCCAACGCCCGCGTCATGGCGCGCGTGCTGGGTGAAGAGCGCGGCCTGCGTATCGTCTCCGGCGGCACCGAGAGCCATGTCTTCCTGGTCGACCTGCGCAACAAGCGCATCACCGGCAAGGCCGCTGAGGCCGCGCTGGGCAATGCCCACATCACGGTCAACAAGAACGCCATCCCGAACGACCCGGAAACCCCGTTCGTCACCTCCGGCGTCCGAATCGGCTCCCCGGCCATGACCACGCGCGGCTTCACCGAAATCGAAGCCGAGAAAATTGCGCATCTGGTCGCCGACGTGCTCGACGCCCCTGAAGACGAAGACAACCTCGCCCGCGTGCGTGCTCAAGTGAGCGAGCTGTGCGGCAAGTTCCCGGTCTACGGCGCCTGACCCGGATGGCGGATCGATGACCTCTTTCACCGTCCGCCCTTCAACCACGACGAACGCCTATGAAATGTCCGTTTTGTGGTGATCCCTCGACGCAGGTCACGGATACCCGTGAAAACGAAGACGGCGACATCGTTCGTCGCCGTCGTCGTTGCGTCCAGTGCGACAAGCGTTTTACCACCTACGAGCGCATCGACCTCAAGATGCCGCACATCGTCAAGCGCAACGGCACCCGGGTCGAATTCGATCGCAACAAGCTCAACGCCAGCATGACCCTGGCCCTGCGCAAGCGCTCGGTGCCGCTTGAAGATATCGAGGCGGCGGCGGCTCGCATCGAAGGCAAGCTGCTGGCCATGGGCGAGCGCGAGATTCCGTCCGAAGCCGTGGGCGAACTGGTGATGCGCGAGCTCAAGAAACTCGACAAGGTCGCATACGTGCGTTACGCCTCGGTTTATCGCAATTTCGAAGACGTGGACAAATTCTCCGAAGCCATTCGCGAAGTCTCGCGGACGCGTCGCACCAAGCAATCCAGCTAAGGGCGCTCCATTGGCCCCGAACTCCCCGGCTTCGTTTTCCGCCACCGATCACCGTCTCATGGCGCGCGCCCTCCAGCTGGCCGAACGCGGCTTGACGACGACCACCCCCAATCCGCGCGTCGGCTGCGTGATCGCCCATGGTGAGAGCATCGTTGGCGAAGGCTGGCATCAGCGCGCGGGCGAGCCCCATGCCGAAGTGATTGCCCTGCGCCAGGCCGGTGATCGTGCGCGCGGCGCCACCGCTTACGTCACCCTCGAACCCTGCGCTCACCACGGTCGCACGCCCCCCTGTGCCGATGCACTCGTGGCCGCCGGTGTGGCCCGTGTGGTTTCTGCCCTGAGCGATCCGAACCCGAAGGTCTCCGGACGCGGTACCCAGCGCATCCGCGACGCCGGCATCATTGCCGACGAAGGGCTGATGCGCGCCGAGGCCGAATCACTGAACATCGGCTTCATCTCCCGGATGACCCGAGGGCGTCCCTGGGTGCGCCTTAAAGTAGCCACCACCCTTGACGGCAAGACCGCGCTCAACAATGGCGTCAGCCAATGGATTACCGGCCCTCAGGCGCGCGCCGACGGACATGCCTGGCGCGCTCGTGCATGCGCGGTGCTCACCGGATTCGGCACGGTGCGCGAAGACAACCCGCAATTGAACGTACGGGCAGTACCTTGCGAGCGCCAGCCCCTCAAGGTAGTGGTCGACTCACGTCTCGAGACCCCACTCGATGCGCGATTGTTCGACGGCTCTCCGGTGCTGATCGCCGCCGCCATCGATGATGCGGACAAGATATCTGCGCTGGCCGGCAAGAACGCGGAAGTCGTCCTCTTGCCCAACACCCACGGAAAAGTCGAGCTGGCGGATCTGTTTCAGGAACTGGGACGGCGCGGCATCAACGAAGTCCACGTCGAGGCCGGATTCAAACTCAACGGATCCCTCCTGCGCGAGGATTGCGTGGATGAGTTGCTGATCTACCAGGCCCCCATGCTCGTGGGCGACGCCGCCCAGGGGGCGTTCAACCTCGAGGAACTGGTATCACTGGACGGAGCAAAGCGGCTGGAAGTGTTCGATCGCCGCATTCTCGGCGACGATCTGCGCATTCGCGCGCGAATCAGCCGCGACTGAAAAAATCAGACGTTAACGCCGCAAACGGCACAGGACGGGTCCTTTGCGAGCCCGATACTGCGCCAATCCATGTTGAGGCCATCAAGCAGGAGCAGACGCCCTGCGAGCGACGTACCGCATCCGGCCAGCAACTTGAGCGCCTCGGCCGCCTGACTGGCACCAATGATGCCGGTAATGGGCGCGAAGACCCCCATGGTGGCACAGCGGACCGTCTCAACGTCCTCAGCTTCGGGGAACAGGCAGTGATAGCACGGCCCCTCACCTTCCCGAAGATCAAAGACATAGAGTTGGCCGTCAAAACGGATGGCAGCGCCTGACACAAGCGGCTTGCGATGTTTGAAACAGGCGCGATTGACTGCGTGCCGGGTCTCGAAATTGTCGCAACAGTCGAGCACCACATCGGCCAGCGCCACCTGTTCCTCCAGAGCCTCGCCCTTGAGCCGGGTCTTGAGCGGCACCACCTCCACTTCGGGATTGATGCGTGCGAGCGTCGCCTTGCCCGACATTACCTTGGCCTGCCCCACGCTCTCGTGCGTGTGCAGAATCTGGCGCTGGAGGTTGGTCAGATCGACGTCGTCATCGTCGGCCAGGACAAGCGTCCCGACACCTGCCGACGCCAGATACATTGCCGCCGGCGATCCAAGGCCACCGGCACCGATCACCAGCACGCGCGCATCCACGATGTGCTGCTGCCCCTCGACGTCGATTTCGGGCAGCAGGATATGGCGGCTGTAACGCAGCAGTTGATCGTCGTTCATCAGGATGAGAGCTCTGGCGTGGGCTTACTTGTAGTCGCGCAGTTCCAGCGGTGTGTCGTCGTGATCACCGTGCGGGTGCTGGTCATAGACCTTGATATACACCTCGTTAGACTGCTTGATGAGTCGCTCGGGGGACGCGATGTTGTGCCGCTGGGTCTCTTCGGTAAAGTACACCAGCGCTCTCACGAGCTTGGTATAGAGCGTGTTATCGAGGTGAAAGCCGGCATCGCGCAGCGCAGCTTCGAGCATTTCAAGCGAGAAATCGAGCACCGAATACTCGACTTCAAGCGTCCGCTCTTTGACTTCCGACAACCGGACCTTGAGGCCCTTCAGGCGCTGGAGCGCGGTCAGGGCCTTTTCGGTCTGCTCAGGCGGGAGTGGCCGAAAGGATATTTCGCGCCGTTTGACGAGCCCGGTGGCAGCGACACGGGCATCGTGTCGGCGGCCGGCCAGCTTGTAGGCAGTCTCTCGGCGCATAGTATCCCCTGAACAGTCGTGGTTATTCCTTGACTGTATTCTGGACGATCGGCTCGCCCTTGAGAAGCTTCAATGCCTGCTGGAACTGGAAATCCTCGGCGCTGGCGGGCTCAATGCGCTTGAAGGGCTTTTCTTCATCCGCCTTGGCTTCGCCCGACGCGCCCTCTTTGGCAGCATCCTCCGTGGCCGGCAATTCCTTGGCCACCGGCAGCTTCTCAGCATCCGGGTCCTTGTCATTGATCAGATGCCCAACCAGGTCAGCCTCGCGCACGCGACGGCCGACCCCACGCTCGTTGGGATCTTCGACCACGATGTCGGGCACGATGCCCGTGGCCTGGATCGAGCGGCCATTGGGCGTGTAATAACGCGCTGTCGTCAGCTTGATCGCAGTCGTCTCTGACAAGGGCAGAATGGTTTGCACCGAACCCTTGCCGAAGGTCTGGGTGCCAAGCACTTTCGCCCGCTTGTGATCCTGAAGAGCCCCCGCAACGATCTCCGAAGCCGAAGCGGAACCGCCATTGACCAACACCACCATCGGCACGTCCTTCACGCCGGCTGGCAGATCACGCAGGAAGTCGTTGCCACCGCGAAGGTAATCGTCGGGCGACGCGGTGAATTCGCGTTTGGCATCTTCAACACGACCGTCGGTCGAGACCACGACGACATCCTTGGGCAGGAAGGTGGCGGAAACACCGACCGCGCCATGCAGCAGACCGCCCGGGTCGTTGCGCAGATCGAGCACGAGGCCTTTGAGGGGGCCGTTTTCATACAGGCGCCCCAGATGCGTGGTCAGGTCACGCGCAGTGCTTTCCTGGAACTGGGTGATGCGCACATAACCATACCCATCTTCCGGGGCCTTGGACTTGACGCTCTGTACGCGGATCACATCACGCACGATGGTGATGATGACCGGCTTGTCCTCGCCTTCGCGGGCAATGGTCAGCACGATGTTCGTGCCTGGCTTGCCGCGCATCTGCTTCACGGCCTCGCCAAGGGTCATGCCTTTGACGGGCGTATCGTCGAGCTTCACGATGAGGTCACCCGCCTGCACCCCTGCGCGGTAGGCCGGCGTGTCCTCGATGGGGGAAATGACTTTCACGAAGCCATCTTCCATGCCCACTTCAATGCCGAGGCCACCGAACTCGCCCTGCGTGCTTTCCTGAAGGTCTTTGAAGGCCTCCACGTCGAGATACGCTGAATGCGGGTCGAGCCCGGTCACCATGCCACTGATGGCATCCGTAATCAGGGTCTTGTCTTCGACCGGTTCGACATAACTTTGCTTGATCGCGTTGAAAACGCTGGCCAGAGCACGAATCTCCGGCACGGGCAGGGGCTCCAGGGCGGCCTTGTCGGCCTGGGCCGGAAAGTTCAGGCTGATCAGGACGCCAGCACACAAGCCGGTCAGCACAAGTCCTGCCTGTTGCAGTTTGCTACGCATCGTCTCTCCAATTAGCCGCTCGCGAGGGAGCCGCTTCAATCATTCTCTGCGAATCCACGTGAGTGGATCGACCGGTCGTCCTTCATGACGGATTTCGAAGTATAAACCCGATTCGGGGATGCCTCCGCTGTCACCCACAGAGGCGATCACATCGCCCGAGCGAACGCGCTCACCGGTTGACTTGAACAAGGCCTCAT
Organism: Nitrogeniibacter aestuarii; assembly: GCF_017309585.1. Lineage (NCBI taxonomy): Bacteria > Pseudomonadati > Pseudomonadota > Betaproteobacteria > Rhodocyclales > Zoogloeaceae > Nitrogeniibacter > Nitrogeniibacter aestuarii. Next base: position 3,094,964 of record NZ_CP071321.1, read on the forward strand.
TGTTTCCGTAGACCGTCAAATAATTGTCACCATGATCCACGATGACCAGGTTGCCGAACCCGCGTAGCCAGTCGGAATAGACCACCATCCCGTCAGCCACGGCGTGCACGTCGTCGCCGGCACGGCTGCGGATGAAAACGCCCTTCCAGCTCGTTCCGGTGGACGCGCGCTCCTGACCGAAGCGTCCGACCAGGCGCCCCTCGACGGGAAAACCCAACTGCCCGCGCAACTTGGCGAAAGCCTTGCCCCGCGCGGACGCATCCGCAGCGCGCCCACTGTGCCCAATCTCCGGCTCGTCCGCGGGTTCGGCGCGCGGGATGACCGGTCTGGGCGGTGGTGCCGTCTCGATCTGACGGATCAGCGCCATGAGCCGTGATTCGTCCTGCTTGAGAGCACCGATCTGTGCCCGCTGCGCTTTGAGCGTCTCCGAGAGTTCTGCGAGTATCTTGCCCCGCCTCGCCTGCTCCTTTGAAAGCTCTGCCGTCAGCGCCTTTTGTTTGCGTTCGTTCGCTTCAAGCGCTGTTTGCCGGATTTCGATCTGAGCGGCCTGCTCGACGAAGCGCGCCTCAGCGATCCTCAAACGTTCGACAATTGCCTGCTTTTCCCGCCCGACACGTTCGAGGTAGTACGCATCCCGCGCCAGCTGGTTGGGATCGCGCGCACTGAGCAAATGCCCCACCCCGGGCTCACCGCCGTGCTGGTAGTAACGCTTGAGCCACTGCCCCAGTGCCTCACGGCCAGCGTCGATCTCTGTCCGGGTTCGAGCCTGGTCCGCCCGCACCTCATCGAGCGCCGCCTTGACCTCGGCCTGCGCCTTGCGCAGCTCGCGCAACTTGCGCTTTGCGCGTGAGACAGCCTGATCGGCCGATTTGAGTGCCTTGTCGGCCTCGGCACGCAGCTTCTCCGTATCGGCGGCGGCGGCCTCGGCCTCCTTGCGACGTGCCTTGATGTCGTTCAGTTCGGCGCGCGACGATGCCGCATCATGCTGCGCATGCGCCGGCTGATGAAAAACGGCGCCGGCGATCACCCACAGGGTCGCCAGCGCCACCGGCGCCAGTAAGCGTCGGAACACGTCGATCAGGCCTTGGCCTTGCCCTGGCTGGCAACGGCCGCCTGCGCTGCCTTGATGGTGTCTTCGTCGGCAAGGTAGTAATGCTTGATCGGCTTGCAGTTTTCGTCCAGTTCATAGACCAGCGGCTGCGCCGTCGGGATGTTCAGCCCGACGATTTCCTGATCACTCACGCCATCGAGATACTTGATAAGGGCACGGATGCTGTTGCCGTGCGCTGCGATCAGGATGCGATCACCGGAGAGGATGCGCGGCACGATCACCGTTTCCCAGTAGGGCACCACTCGGGCCACCGTATCCTTGAGGCACTCGGTGCGCGGGAACTGACCAGCTGGCAACGAAGCATAGCGCGGATCTTCCGGCGTCAGGCGCTCGTCACCGTCTTCCAGCGCCGGTGGCGGCGTATCGTACGAACGGCGCCACACCAGGACCTGATCATCACCGTATTCGGCGGCGGTCTCGGCCTTGTTCAGCCCCTGAAGCGCGCCGTAGTGGCGCTCGTTGAGGCGCCAGGAATGCTCGACCGGCAGCCACAGGGCGTCGAGCTTTTCGAGCACGATGTTGAGCGTCTTGTTCGCACGCTTGAGCACGGACGTGAAGGCAACATCGAACGCGAAGCCTTCGCTGCGCAGCAGCTCGCCTGCTGCCTTGGCTTCTTCATTTCCCTTCTCGGTCAGGTCGACATCCGTCCATCCGGTGAAGCGATTTTCCTTGTTCCAGGTGGATTCGCCGTGTCTGAGCAATACGATCTTGTACATGAGAGACTTCTACTCGCTTTCGTGAAAAATTCGGTCGTTCCGGCACCATGCCCGTGCAGCGCTGCGCCGGCAAAAGGTGGTATTTTATAGCACTCAGTCAACTTCTATCGATCATCGATCGTGATTAGCCATCCCGCCATGGATCTGGTCGGCAAGACCGAACAGATTGAAACCGCCGCTCGTGCCCTCAAGGCCATCTCGCATCCGCTCCGCCTGTCCATTCTGTGCGTGGTTGGCGCTGGCGAGGTGTGCGTCCAGGATATTGTCGAAGCTGTCGGCACGTCCCAGAGCAACATTTCCCAACATCTGGCAATCTTGCGCGACAAGGGCGTCCTGCTCACACGCAAGGATGCCAACCGCGTCTATTACCGTGTCGGCGACCAACGCACACTTCAGCTCATTGCACTGATGAAGGAAGTGTTCTGCGACGAACCGCCGAACAAGGCGTAACACAACATCTAAGGAAGTATCCGTGGAGTTTTTGCAGGACAACTGGTACTGGGCAGCACTGGCGGCCTTCAGTGGCGGCTTTTTGCTGTTTGACAGCGCCCGCGCCCAAGGGGACAAGACGAGTCTTTCCCCGGTGCAAGCAACGCTCAAGATCAACCGCGAGGACGCAATCGTCGTCGACGTTCGCGAGCAGAAGGAATTCGCCCAGGGACACATTCCAAACGCGAAACACATTCCGCTCGCGGCCATTGAGCAGCGCGCCGGCGAACTCGATGGCCACAAGAACAAGCCGGTGATTCTCTGCTGCGCCATGGGCTCGCGCTCGTCAAGCGCAGCCCAGAGCCTGCGCAAGCTGGGTTTCGAACAGGTATTCAACCTGCAAGGTGGCATGTCAGCCTGGCAGCAGGCCGGCCAGCCCGTCAGCACCAAGCGGAAGAAGTAAGCATGAGCGCGCTCGTCAAGATGTACGCTACCCGGACCTGCCCCTACTGCATTCGTGCCGAAGCACTGCTTATTCATAAGGGTGTCACGAACATCGACAAGATTCTCGTCGACGCGGAACCGGCGCGTCGCGACGAAATGGAGGCCGCCAGCGGCGGCGGTCGCACCGTTCCGCAGATTTTCATCAATGGCTCACACGTAGGCGGCTGCGACGACCTGTACGCGCTTGAACATGCCGGCAAGCTCGACGCACTGCTGGCCGCTGGCGCCGACTGAACGGCCCTTCTCACAACATAGACTGACCAAGGTAAATTCATGACCGAGAACACCCAACCCGTCTTCACCATCGAAAAACTCTACATTCGCGACCTGTCCGTCGAAGTGCCCAATGCACCCAAGGTCTTCCTGGAACGCGAAAATCCGCAGATCAACGTGCAACTGCGCAACGATGGCAAACAGATCGACGATGGCGTGTACGAAGTCGTGCTGACCGTCACCGTGACGGCAAAGATCGGGGAAGACAAAACCGTTTTCCTGGTTGAAGCGGCCCAGGCCGGCATTTTCCAGATTCGCAACGTGCCTGAGACCGACATCGAGCCCATCATGATGATCGGCTGCGCCAACATCCTGTTTCCGTATGCCCGTGAAGCAGTCTCTGACGCCGTCACCCGTGCAGGCTTCCAGCCGGTCCTGCTGGCTCCGGTGAACTTCGAAGCCATGTACCAGGCCCGTCAGCAGGCTGGCGAAGGCGCCGCCGAAGCCACGGTTCAGTAATGGCTCGTCGCGTTCTGACGCGCCTGGCCCTGATCGCCATCCTGGGTGCGCTCAGCGCACCTTCGATGGCGCTCGACTATCGGGCCGCCGCCAAGACGAGCGTGCTGTATGACACGCCGTCTCCGGCGGGCAAAAAGCTCTACATCGTCAATGCAGACACACCACTTGAAGTCGTGGTGACACTGGAAAAATGGATCAAGGTGCGCGCACGCGACGGCAAGCTTGCGTGGATTGCGCGGAACGACCTGGCCGACTACCAGTCGGTCATGGTCACCACCGAGCAAGCGGCCGTCCGGAGCGAGGCTCGCGACGATGCACCGCCCAGTTTCATGGCCGCCAACAGTGTCCTCCTGCGCGTCACCGGCCCTGCCCAAGGCGCCTGGCTACCTGTCCGCCACGCAGATGGCCAGACCGGCTTCGTGCGCAAGGTTGACGTCTGGGGCTATTGAACGCGGCATGCGCAACCCAACGATTCTGCGGGTCTGGAAGTCCAAGCATGAAAATCACTGTCTATGGTGCCGGTGCCTGGGGAACAGCCCTGGCCATCGCCTACGCGCCCGACCACGATGTGGTCATGTGGGGTCGCGACGCGGATGCGCTTGCCCTGTGCGAGCGAAATCGCGTCAATCAAGCCCTGCTCCCTGACCGCCCTTTCCCGGCAGCACTTCGCCTTGAGGCTGACCTTGCCAAGGCCGCTGCGCACGCCGAGCTTCACCTGATCGTCACCCCGGTGGCGGGCTTGCGCGCCATCTGCGAACACCTGGCATCAACCGGCAACGCCATGCCCGTACTCTGGGCCTGCAAGGGCTTCGAGAGCGGGACCGGTCTGCTGCCACACGAGGTGGTTGCCGACACACTGGGTGAAACCCACCCGTGCGGCGCGCTGACCGGTCCAAGTTTCGCCGCAGAGGTCGCCGCCGGACAACCGACGGCCATTACGCTGGCGGCGCGCGACCTTGCCCAGGCAACCCTTTGGGCAGACGCCCTGCACCGCCCTCGCCTGCGCCTCTATGCCAACGACGATCTGATCGGGGCCGAAATTGGCGGCGCCATCAAGAACGTCATGGCAATCGCCGCAGGGGTATCCGACGGCCTCGGATTCGGCCTGAACAGTCGCGCTGCGCTCGTGACGCGGGGGCTGGCCGAAATTTCACGACTGGGCCTCGCCCTGGGGGCCCGCCAGGAAACCTTCATGGGACTGGCCGGTCTGGGCGATCTGGTTCTGACATGTACGGGTGACCTGTCACGGAATCGCCGTGTGGGGCTGATGCTCGCCGAGGGCAAACCGCTTGCCCAGATCCTCAAGGAGCTGGGCCACGTCGCCGAAGGCGTGCTGACCACACGAGAGACCGTCGCACGTGCTCAGCGCCATGCAGTTGACATGCCATTGGCGCAAGCCGTAGATGACCTGCTCTCTGGCCGCATGAGCGCGGCCGAGGCAGTGAATGATCTGCTCGCCCGTAGCCCGAAGATTGAATAATGGGTCCTTCGATCACCAGTCAGATGCCGCTCTCGAAATCGAGCTGACGCCAAGCCTCATACAGCACCACTGCGGTTGCGTTGGACAGGTTCATGCTCCGTGACTGGGCCACCATGGGGATACGAATACGCTGTGACTCAGGGATTTCCTCATGCAACCATGCAGGTAGTCCGCGCGTCTCGGCGCCGAACAGCAGGATATCGCCAGCCTCGTACCGTACTTCATCGTAGCGACCGCCCCCCCGGGTCGTCAGTGCAAACACTCTCGGCGACGGGCAAACCACCCTGAATGCAGCCCAGTCTTCGTGCACGGTCACATGGGCCATCTGGTGATAGTCCAGCCCCGCTCGCGCCACAGCCTTGTCGGACAGGACAAATCCCAAGGGCTTGATCAAATGCAGCCGCGCACCGGTGTTCGCCACCAGGCGGATGATATTGCCCGTGTTCGGCGGAATTTCAGGTTCGAAAAGTACGATATGAAACATGGAGCGGGATTGTGCCGTCGCCCCCCGCGCAGATCAACGCCCGGATGGCGTTCGCGCACACACCAGGTTGATGACGCGCGCAGCCCCCGCCTGCTTCAGGGTTTGCGCCAACCGGTCCAGAGTCGCCCCCGAGGTCATCACGTCATCGACCACAAGCACCCGCTGCCCGTCGAGGCGGCCTGAGACATCGAAGGCATGGCGCAGGTTTCGGCGTCGCTCCTTGAGGTTGAGACCCGCTTGTGGCGGTGTTTCGATGACTCTGCGGACACATCCTGCATTAATTCGACAACGATGCAGATGCGCCGTTTCACGCGCAAGCTCGATGGATTGATTGAAGCCACGCTCGGCCAACCGACGTCGGTGCAACGGAACCGGTATCATGCAGTCAAAACTCAGATATTGAGATCGCGTGGCCATGTGATGACCAAGGGCGCGCGCAACGGCGAGATCGTGGCCGTATTTCAACGCATGAATCAACCGGTCAACCGGGGCGCCATACCGAAACACGGCAACGGTGTCATCAAAGGCAGGGGCTCGAGTGAGACAAGCACCACATACGCCAGGACTGGGCAGTTCCGAAGCGCATATCCTGCACGCTGCGCCCAGCCGGGGTAGATCGCTGACACAGCCGTCACACAGGCCCGTTGGCCAGCCTTCGCGACGGCACAGGACGCAATGCATCGGCAAAAACCAGTCGAGCAGACGCGCAGGTAAGCCCCGCCGCCTGGCTGGCTGGTTTGACAAGGGCTTGAGCGATCTAGGATCATCCATAATTTTGTATTACAGCGCAAAAAGCACATCATGACAATGACATCTACCGCAGCGCCCACCACGGCGCAAACGACAGCACCCACCGCCCAGGCCACCCCTTGGCGCGTTGCCGATGTCGAAGCCCTTTTTGCCATGCCGTTCAACGACCTGTTGTTCAAGGCGCAACAGGTCCACCGCGAGCATTTCGATCCGAATGCCGTTCAGCGGTCAACACTGCTTTCGATCAAGACCGGTGGCTGTTCTGAAGACTGCGGCTATTGCTCCCAGTCGGCCCGCTACGACACCGGCCTCGAACGCGAGCGACTCATGCCACTGGACGAGGTGCTGGAGAATGCCCGCGCAGCCAAAGCCAAGGGCGCCAGCCGCTTCTGCATGGGCGCAGCCTGGCGCGGCCCCAAGGACAAGGACCTCGAGCCGGTGCTCGACATGGTCCGCGAGGTCAAGGCACTCGGCCTCGAAACCTGCGTGACCCTGGGTATGCTGAACGACGGCCAAGCCGAAAAACTCGCTGAAGCCGGCCTCGACTACTACAACCACAACATTGATACCTCACCCGAGTTCTACGGCCAGGTGATCACCACGCACACGTTGCAGGACCGGCTCGACACGCTCGGCCGAGTGCGCGATGCGGGCATCAACGTGTGCTGCGGCGGCATCGTCGGTCTGGGCGAAGGCCGCAAGAGCCGCGCCGCCCTGATTGCCCAGCTCGCCAACATGGACCCGCAGCCCGACTCCGTCCCCATCAACAATCTTGTGCGGATCGAAGGCACGCCCCTGGGTGAAAACGAAGCCGTGGACCCGATCGAGTTCGTTCGCACCATCGCCGCTGCTCGTATCACCATGCCCAAGGCCTATGTGCGCCTCTCTGCCGGCCGCCAGCAGATGAGCGACGAAATGCAGGCCCTGTGCTTCCTGGCAGGCGCCAACTCGATGTTCTACGGCGACCGTCTGCTGACCACCGACAACCCGGAAGCCGATCGGGACGAAACCCTCTTCGCAAAACTCGGACTCAACGCCGTTTGATCAGCGAGGGGGCTCAAAGCCCCCTCCAGTCATCAGTCGCCAAGTCAGCGGCGATTGTGTATCGTTCGGGCGGCCGCGCACTGATTTGCGGCACACATGAGCCATGCCTGAAAGTTTCCAGATCAATTCCCGCCATGTCCGGCGCCAGTTCGAACGTGCCGCAGCACGTTACGCCGAGGCCGACGTGCTGGCGCGCGTCACCGCCGAACAGATGCTAGAGCGCCTTGAGGGTATCAACCACACCCCTGCACGCATACTCGAGCTGGGATGCGGCCAGGGACGCGACATCGATGCCCTCGCCAAGCGCTATCCAGACGCGCGTATTCATGCCATGGACGTTGCGCATGCCATGGTCAGACAGATCGAGCCCACCAAAGGCCTGCTGACGCGCCTGTTACGCAAAACCCCCGTCATTGACCGCCTTGTTGGCACAGCGACAGCGTTGCCGCTGAAGGCAGGCAGCGTCGACATGGTGTGGTCCAACCTGATGCTCAATTGGCTGGACGACCCAGCCCCGGCATTACGGGAAGCTCACCGGATCATGCAAGTGGGGGGCATGCTGATGTTCTCAACGCTCGGCCCTGACACGCTCAAGGAACTGCGTGCAGCCCTCGGGGAGGCCGGCAGTGCTCATGTCCACCCCTTCATCGACATGCACGATCTGGGCGACGCGCTGATCAAGGCCGGCTTCGCCGATCCGGTGATGGATATGGACACCCTCACCCTCACCTACGCCGACTTCGACGGCTTGATGGCGGACCTGCGTCTGTCAGGCAGCACCAACGCATCCGAGCAGCGCGCACGAGGCCTTGGCCAGCGCACCGTATGGCTTACTGCCCGTGAGCGCTACGAGCAAGCGCGCCAGGACGGTCGCCTGCCCGCCACGTTCGAGGTGGTGTATGGGCACGCCTGGAAGCCCGAGCCCAAAACCATCGACGACGGGCGCGACATCATCCGTTTCCAGCCCTATCCGGGACGAGGCGCCTGATGAGTTCCCCCGTCTGGCTCTTCGATCTGGACAATACGCTGCACAACGCCAGCGCTCACATCTTTCCGCACATCAACGCGTCGATGACCGCCTACATCTGCGAACAGCTGAACGTGGATGAAACACAAGCCAACCATTTGCGCATGCAGTACTGGCAGCGTTACGGCGCCACCCTGCTGGGGCTTGTCCGCCATCACAACGTGGATCCGGCGCATTTTCTGGCGGAAACGCACCGCTTCGATCGACTGCACGACAAGGTCGTGTTCGATCGCGCGCTGCGCCACCGGCTCGAGCATCTTCCGGGGCGGAAAATTGTCTTTTCGAACGGCCCGTCAGCCTACGCACGATCCGTTTTGTCCATCATGGGCATTGCGCGATGCTTTGACGACGTGTTTGCAGTCGAGAACATGCGCCTGCAGCCCAAACCACAGACCGGTGCATTCCGCCGTCTGCTGCGCGCCCATCGGTTGCAGCCGAAGGCCTGCATCCTCATCGAGGACAGTCTGGAGAACCTGCGGGCCGCCAAGCGCCTGGGCATGAAAACCGTCTGGATTGACCGCAGCCATGGCAAGCCGGCGTATGTGGACATGAAGCTATCCAGCGTCCTTCAGTTACCACGAGCTGCGAGCAAATTGCGTTCGACATCATGAAAAAAAGCGCCATCAGAGGCGCTTCTTTCACTCGCTGGCTGCACGATCACCCGAGACGGGACCGCCCGGGGGCAAGTGCATGGGTTCGGCTTACGCCTTCAACCAGCGCGCAGCCTCGAGCGCGTAGTATGTCAGCACGCCATCAGCGCCGGCGCGCTTGAACGCCACCAGTGCTTCCAGCGCACACGCCTTTTCGTCCAGCCAACCATTGGCCGCAGCAGCCTTGAGCATGGCGAACTCTCCGCTCACCTGATAGACGAAGGTCGGCACCTGCAGCTCATTCTTGACGCGACGCACAATGTCGAGATACGGCATACCCGGCTTCACCATGAACATGTCGGCGCCCTCGGCAATGTCGAGGCTCACCTCGCGAATCGCCTCGTCACTGTTGGCGGGGTCCATCTGGTACGTGTACTTGTTTCCGCCCGCAAGGTTCCCGGCAGAACCCACCGCGTCACGGAACGGGCCGTAATAGCTCGACGCGTATTTCGCCGAATAGGCCAGGATGCGCGTGAGGATATGCCCGCCAGCGTCCAGCTCAGCGCGAATTCGCGCTACCCGACCGTCCATCATGTCCGACGGAGCCACGACATCGGCCCCTGCGTCAGCATGACTTCGAGCCTGTTTGGCCAGGGCTTCCAGCGTCTCGTCATTCATCACGTAGCCACTGGCATCGATCAGGCCGTCCTGACCATGACTGGTGTAGGGATCGAGCGCCACATCGGTGATGACGCCGAGTTCGGGAAAGCGGTCCTTGAGACCCGCTACCACGGTTGGCACGAGTCCCTCCGGGTTCCACGCCTCTTCGGCGCCTTCGCTCTTTTTGTTCGCTTCAATCACAGGAAACAGCGCCAGCGCCGGCACGCCGAGCGAGAGCGCCTCTTCCGCCACTCCATAGAGCAGGTCCAGCGAAACGCGCTCGACCCCGGGCATGGACGCAACCGTCTGGCGCTGCCCCTGGCCTGGCAGGACAAAAACGGGATAGATCAGATCATTGGCCGTCAGCACATGCTCGCGCATCAGGCGGCGGGAAAAGTCATCTCGACGCATGCGGCGCATGCGAGTGGCGGGAAAGACGGGAGTGCGGTTCATGGAAAATACGTCCTGAGAGATTCAGTCACAAAGTCAGGTTCATTGTGCCGGGAACTTTGGCTCCCTGCATTGATCTAGGAGAAAGACGGTGAGGATGTCTCCTCGCTGTTTAACCTCCCTGAGCGGGCGCCCTACCCCATGAAGTAGGGCCTTCAACCCCCGGCTTTCTCCCCTTTGGCCGGGGGCTTTCTTTTGTCTGCCCGCTTCACGCATCCGGTGCGGCGTCGGTGTATCCCCCGAGCGCCGACTCGAGCCAGGGCCCCACCGTCTTTTCGACTTCGTCCATACCGGTCTTCTTGAGACTGGAAAAGAGCTGCACCGACACCTGGTCGCCCCACTCGGCAGCGACCTGCTTGCGCGTGGCCGCCAGCGTTTTCGCCGCCTCACTGCGGGTGAGCTTGTCCGATTTGGTCAGCAGACAGTGCACCGGACGGCCGCTGGGCGCGAACCAGTCGAGCATCTGACGATCAAGCGGGGTCAGTGGCCGACGCGAATCCATGATGAGCACCAGCCCCACCAGATTCGGGCGTTCGGTCAGGTAGATCTCCAGCAGGCGCTGCCACTGCTTGCGGATCTTCTCCGGCACCTCGGCATAGCCGTAGCCGGGCAGATCAACCATCACGGCACCGTTACGCAGTCTGAAGAAGTTGATCAGTTGCGTCCGACCAGGGGTTTTGGAGACGAAGGCAAGTCGGGTGTGTGCAGCGAGCGTATTGATTGCGCTCGATTTACCGGCGTTGGATCGCCCCGCAAATGCCACCTCTGGCCCGTTGGGTGCCGGCAGCCCTTTGGGCTCGGCAATGGAGATTTCGAAAGTCGCGTGACGAAACAGGGACATTGGGTGGGACCGGACGCACAGATGAAAAATGGCCGGGTGTTGCGTCGCGCAAACCGGCCTTGGTGTTATAGAATAGCAGGATTCAAAAAATTTCGACCATTGCTTCCAAGGACTTTGTGATCATGCTGAAGCGTTCCCTGTTGATCTCACTCCTGCTCGTCGCAGGTTCCATCCAGGCTGAAGAAGCCGCTCCGAATACGGAGAAAGCCAAGCAGATCGCCACTACGCTCTGCGCCGGCTGCCACAACCCTGATGGCAACAGCCAGTTGGCCGCCAATCCGAAGCTGGCAGGCCAGATTCCGGAGTATCTGTACAAGCAGCTGAAGAACTTCAAGGGTGCTGAGGGCGCTACGCCGGAACGCGTGAATGCCACCATGAACGCCATGGTTGCCGGCCTGTCCGACGAAGACATGAAGGGTCTGGCACACTACTTTGCCGGACAGACACTCGAGCCGTCCGTGGCCACCAATGGTGCGCTCGTTGAGATGGGCCAGAAGATCTGGCGCGCTGGCGACGCCTCCAAGGGCCTGCCTGCCTGTGCCGCCTGTCATGGTCCGGCCGGCGCCGGCCTGCCGGCTCAGTTCCCGCGTATTGCGGGCCAGTTTGCCGAGTACACCGAAGCACAGCTGAAGGCCTTCCGCGCTGAAGAGCGTGCCAACGATCCGGCCAAGATGATGCGCATGATCGCGCTCAAGATGACCGACAAGGAAATCAAGGCAGTAGCCGATTACGCTGCCGGCCTGCGTTGATCGTCTGGTTGATTGCTTCACGAACGGGGTGGCTCAGGCCACCCCGTTTTTCTTTCTGCCACCAGATACAGAGACATTCATGAAAAAGCCGCTGCTCACCATACTCTCGTGCCTTGCGGTCACAACAGCACTCGCCCACCAGCAAACCGGCGATGACCGGGTGGACTACCGACAAGGCGCCTACAAGATCATGGGCTGGCACATGGGGATCCTCGGAGATATGGCACGCGGCGAAACTGCTTTTGACCTTGACCGTGCGCGCGAAGCGGCCCGCCACCTTCAATGGGCTGAGCGATTGACGGCTACCACCTACACCCCGGACACGAAACAGGCACACAAATCTCGCCTGCTGCCCAAGGCGTGGCGCGATATGGATGCCTTTGCCGACCGCGGCAAAGCGCTGAAAAACAAAATCGACGCCCTGGAAAGCGACCTTGAGGCGGGAAACGAAGGCGCCGCCCGGCAGCGCATCGGCGAGGTCGGCAAGGCTTGCAAGGCATGCCATGACGATTTTCGGGAAAAGATGAAGCACTGAGGGCCGTCGAGTGGCCAACACGACGGGGCGATTGATCGCCCCGTTTTTTTCATCGTCGGGGTCTTGGTTGTGCCAGCACCTCAAGCTCGGCCGGACTAAAGCCTGCCGCAAGGCGCGCCGGTCGATTCAAAGGCGGCCTGGGCCATGGCGCGTCAAACGCATCAATGAGCGAACGATAGTGCGCTTCGGGTTCCAGACCGCGCTCGCTGCAGAAATACCGAAACCAATGATCCCCGAGCGCGACATGCCCGATTTCGTCACGCAGAATGATGTCGAGAATCGACAAGGTTTTCTGGTCCCCGATGGCACGCAATTTCGCCATGATGGGTGGCGTCGCATCCAGCCCCCGGGCCTCCAGCACACGCGGCACCAGGGCCATGCGGGCGAGCGGATCATCTGCCGTCTTGACGGTCATCTGCCATAGCCCGTCGTGCGCGGGGAAATCACCATACTGGGCACCCAGTTCAAGCAGCCGCTCACGCACCAGTGTGAAATGGCAGGCCTCTTCGGCAGCCACATCGATCCAGCCACGATAGAAATCGTCTGGCAAGCAACGGAATCTGTAGGCGCAATCGAGCGCCAGATTGATGGCGTTGAACTCAATGTGCGCGATGGCATGCAGCAGCGCGGCATGGCCATCCTGCGCGCCCAGACGGCGATTTGGCACCCCGGCTGGCGCCACAAGTACCGGGCGTTCGGGGCGTCCGGGTTCCGTTACCGTCAGCACAGGGGCGTCAGTCGCCGACTTGAGCCGACCTTCGTCGCAGTCGCGCTTGAGCTGAACGACCGCTTCGCACTTTTCCTGCGGATCGCAAACAAGCAAGGCCGCAAGCGCGGCCTTGTGAAGAGAGTGACTCATTGTCAGCCGACGCTCAGCGCATCATCCCGGGCATCATGCCCTTCATGCCACGCATCATCTTGGCCATACCGCCTTTCGAGAACTGCTTCATGACCTTCTGGGTCTGTTCGAACTGTTTGAGCAGGCGGTTCACTTCCTGTACCGGCACCCCTGCACCTGCCGCAATGCGACGCTTGCGCGAGGCCTTGATGATGCCCGGATTTGCCCGCTCCTGAGGCGTCATGGAGTTGATGATGCCCTCCACGCGTCCGACCATCTTCTCTTCTGCACCGCCCTGAAGTTGCCCGGCCGCCTGCGCGAACTGGGCGGGCAGCTTGTCCATGAGCGCGCCAATGCCACCCATCTTCCGCATCTGGCCAATCTGGTCCTTGAAATCGTTCAGATCGAAGCCCTTGCCGCTCTTGAGCTTCTTGGCGAACGCCTTGGCCTGATCCTCGTCGACATTGCGCCGGGCTTCGTCCACGAGGCCCAGAATATCGCCCATGCCGAGAATACGGGACGCCATCCGGTCGGGATGGAACTCTTCCAGGCCTTCAAGCTTTTCAGCCACCCCCGCAAACTTGAGCGGCTTGCCCGTGACGTGGCGAACAGACAATGCTGCCCCCCCACGCGAATCGCCATCGAGCTTGGTCAGCACGATGCCGGTGAGCGGCAGTGCTTCATTGAAGGCCTGGGCCGTGTTGACCGCATCCTGACCAAGCATGGCATCGACCACAAACAACGTCTCGGACGGATTGACCGCCGCGTGCAGGTCCTTGATCTCGCCCATCATGGCTTCATCGATCGCCAGACGGCCCGCCGTATCGACCAGCAACACATCGATGAAGTGCTTGCGGGCATAATCGACCGCCGCACGCGCGATATCGACCGGTTTCTGAGTGGTTTCGGACGGGAAGAAATCGACACCCGCCTGGGCCGCTACCGTCTTGAGCTGTTCGATGGCCGCCGGGCGATAGATATCGGTGGAGACCACCAACACCTTTTTTTTCTGCCGCTCGCGCAGCATCTTCGCCAACTTGCCGGTGGTTGTGGTTTTACCTGCACCCTGCAGGCCCGCCATGAGCACGATGGCCGGCGCGGCAACTGCCAGATTGAGGCCTTCATGCTGGCCGCCCATGAGCGCCCGCAGTTCATCATGAACCACGCCCACCAGTGCCTGCCCCGGGGTCAGCGAGCCGATCACCTCCTGCCCCACGGCCTTTTCCCGCACCTTGGCCACAAAATCCTTCACCACCGGGAGGGCAACGTCGGCTTCAAGCAAGGCCATACGCACTTCGCGCATGGCATCCTTGATGTTGTCTTCGGTCAGTCGCGCCTGGCCGCGAATGGTCTTGACGACTTTAGTCAGTCGATTGGTCAGATTATCCAGCATGATTGGTTCGGCAAACGGCCTTGGAGTAAACTTGGGTAATGCCTTCAATTCTACTGCATCTGATCCCGGCCTCCATGTATGCCGCTCTCGGCGTGCATTTCTGGCGTTCTCGCTGGCACGCGGGCAACGCCGCACCACGCCGCGGGCTGTCCACGTGGGAGCGTGCCGCCTTGCTCATGGCCTTGCTTGCCCACGGGTCTGTGCTGCATCGGGAGCTGTTTCCGGGCGAAGGCATGCATTTCGGCTTCGGCACGGCGCTGTCGCTCATGGTCTGGCTGGCGGTGCTGTTTTACTGGATCGAGAATTTCTTTTCGCGCCTCGACGGCTTGCAGACCTTCGTGATGCCCGCAGCTGCCGTCTGCGCCTTCCTCCCCGCGCTGTTCCCTCCACCCCACATGCTGGAGCAAGCCAGTTCGCCCGCGTTCAGGGCACATTTCATCGTGGCCATGCTGGCTTACAGCCTGTTTACGCTGGCGACCTTGCATGCGGTCCTGATGTCCGTGGCCGAGAAACGCCTGCACCACGCCAGACTGTCAAGCGTCTTCGCAAGCCTGCCGCCGCTGCTCACCATGGAGAAGCTGCTGTTCCGTCTGATCCGGATTGCCTTCGTTCTGCTCACGCTCACGCTGCTGTCAGGCGTGCTGTTCTCCGAAGCCATGTTCGGGAAAGCGTTTCAGGTGGACCACAAGACGGTATTTGCCTTCATCTCCTGGATTCTGTTTGGCGCCCTACTCCTCGGTCGCCGTCTCTGGGGCTGGCGAGGCAAAATGGCGCAGCGCTGGACCATGGCAGGTTTTGCCGCCCTGATGCTGGCCTATGTGGGCAGCCGGTTTGTGCTTGAAGTGGTTCTGCACCGTGCGGCCTGAGTTTCATTGACAAGCGCATGGCCTGCCGGAATACTCGAACCACCTTATAAACCCCGCTCCCCACGTGCCTGAATCCCCCTTGGCCTTGCAGCTGGCCACCCTTGGATTGCTGCTGGTGTTCTCCGGACTGTTCTCCATGTCGGAAACCACCATGATGGCGGCCAACCGATATCGTCTTCGTTCCATGGCATCCAACGGTCACCGGGGTGCGACATTGGCCCTGGAGTTGCTGAACCAGACCGAAAAACTCCTCGGCGTCATCCTGCTGTTCAACAACCTCATCAATGCAGCCGCAGCCACGCTGGTGAGCGTGATTACCATCGAACTGTTTGGCGACGAGCGCTGGGCGCTTGGTGCGGGCACCTTGCTGGTCACCTTTCTCATTCTGGTATTTTCAGAGATCACGCCCAAGGTCGTGGGGGCTCGCTACGCCGACAAGCTGGCTGTCATGTTCGCCTTCCCGCTGGCCTTCCTGCTGCGGATCACCTACTTCATCATCTGGTTCATCAACCTTTTTGTCGAGTTAATCCTCCGTATCATTCGGCTTCACCCGAAGGATGGTGATCAGTCAGACGCGCTGTCGACCGAGGAACTTCGCACCATGGTGCTTGAAGCCGGTCATGTCATTCCCCACAAGCACCGCAGCATTCTGCTGAACATGTTCGAGCTCGAAGACATCACCGTGGAAGACGTGATGACCCCACGCGGCGCGATCGAAGGGATTGACCTGTCTGATCCGATCGAGGAAATCGCCCAACAGCTGGGCACCAGCTACCACACACGCCTCCTCGTTTTCGATGGGGAAAACGACGATGTAATCGGCATTCTTCATCTGCGACGGCTACTCGGCCATTCGCTCGATAGCGTGCTCGACCATGACACCCTGCGCACCATGGTTGCCAAGCCGTACTTTGTGCCGGCCGAAACCCCGGTGTATTCCCAGTTGCAGTTCTTTCAGGAGAACAAACAACGAATGGGGCTCGTGGTGGACGAATACGGTGAATTGCTGGGATTGGTCACCATTGATGACATCATTGAAGAGATGGTGGGCAAGTTCACCACCAGCTCACCCGACAGCGCCGACCGCCTTAAATGGAACGAGGATGGCAGCGTCCTGATCGATGGCGGACACAACCTTCGGGACATAAACCGCAAATTGGGGCTCAACCTTCCGGTTGACGGGCCGAAAACCTTAAATGGGTTGATCGTGGAATATCTGCAGGACATTCCCGAGACGGGATTGTCGATCCGGGTCGGTGACGTTCCCATCGAAGTGATCCAGACGCAGGATCGTCTGGTGAAGATGGCCCGAATTTTCAAACCCACGGAATAGTACAAACTTAACAGTCGCTTGCCGCGCTTGCTTTACAAGGCACTTCAAGCGATGCAACATGTCATGTCGGTTCAATATCGGACCCGAAAACTTGCTCTATGGCCGCTAATCCTCAAGTCGCACTGTCTGGGCTCGCCCGGGCCCTGATCCAGCAAAACCGCATTTCGGAAGCGGACGCTGTCGCGTGTACGACCGAGAGCAAGGACAAGGTGAACGGCTTTCTCCTCGAGGCGGCAAAACGCGGGATCATGAGCGAGCAGGAGGTCGCACGGTTTGCTGCAGACACCTTCGGCTATCCCTTACTCGACATCGGCGCACTGGACCCCCAAGCCATCCTGAAAGGCGCGATCGATCAGAAGCTCGTCATCAAACATCACGTGCTTCCCGTGGGCAAGCGAGGCAATCGAATCACGGTCGCGTTGGCCGACCCGACAAACCTGCGGGCGCTGGACGAAATTCGCTTCCAGAGCGGCTTGTCTGTCGATGCAGTGGTGGTTGAGGCCAGCAAACTCGAGGCTGCGGTTGGCAAACAGAATGAATCGACCGCCGACACACTTGAATCGCTCACCGGCGACGACTTCGACATGGACCTCCTCGACCAGGAGGGCGCAAACGAAAGCGAGAGTAATGACGATCTTCAGGGTGAAGTGGATGATGCACCGGTCGTGCGCTTCATTCAGAAGGTACTGGTCGATGCCATCAACGAAGGCGCGTCGGACATCCACTTCGAACCCTACGAAAAGTACTACCGCATCCGGTTCAGAACCGATGGCATTCTGCGTGAGATCGCCCAGCCCCCACTGATTCTCAGAGAAAAGATCGCCGCGCGGATCAAGGTCATTTCCCGTCTCGACATCTCGGAGAAACGCGTCCCCCAGGACGGCCGGATGAAACTGGTTCTGTCGAAGAACAAGGCCATTGATTTCCGGGTCTCCTCCCTGCCGACCCTGCATGGCGAAAAGATCGTCATGCGTATCCTGGATCCGTCGTCGGCCATGCTGGGTATTGACGCGCTCGGCTACGAGCCGGACCAGAAGAAGGCACTGCTCGAAGCCATCGAACGCCCCTACGGCATGATTCTGGTCACGGGCCCGACCGGGAGCGGTAAAACAGTCTCGCTCTACACCTGCCTGAATCTGCTGAACAAGGGTGACTCGAATATCTCGACAGCTGAAGATCCGGCCGAGATCAACTTGCCTGGGATCAATCAGGTCAATGTCAACGAAAAGGCGGGCCTCACCTTCTCTGCCGCACTCAAGGCGTTTCTGCGGCAGGATCCGGACATCATCATGGTGGGCGAGATCCGTGACATCGACACTGCAGAAATCTCCATCAAGGCAGCGCAGACCGGCCACCTGGTGTTATCGACCCTCCACACCAATGACGCCCCGACCACCCTTGAACGACTGCGCAATATGGGTGTCGCCCCGTTCAACATCGCCTCCTCCGTCATTCTCATCACGGCTCAGCGGCTTGCACGCCGGCTGTGCAAATGCAAAGAGCCCATGGACATCCCCCATGAAGCGCTCATTGATGCCGGCTTCACCGAGGACGAGCTGGACGGCAGCTGGAAACCGATGGGCCCCAAGGGCTGTGACGCATGCGGGGGCAGCGGATACAAGGGGCGCGTCGGCATCTACCAGGTCATGCCGGTTTCCGAAGAAATGCAGCGCATCATCATGAGTAACGGCAATTCAATGGATATCGCTGCACAGGCTGAACTCGAAGGGGTCTCCGATCTCCGACGCTCGGGACTGAGAAAGGTCAAAGCCGGCATGACGTCCTTGACCGAAGTCCTCGCAACCACCAACGAATAATCCAAGGCTGACGATCATGGCAACCGCGACCCGAACTGCACAAAGAACGGCAAAAGCCAAGGAAGAGGCCCTCTACGACTGGGAGGGCAAGGACAAGAAAGGCAAGATCATCCGCGGCGAAATGCGCGCGGGCGGTGAGGCGGTGGTGCAAGCCACGCTGCGTCGCCAGGGCGTGATGGTCTCCAAGATCAAGAAACGGAAGCTTGCCCGCGGAAAGAGAATCACCCAGAAGGACATCACGCTCTTCACTCGCCAGCTGGCGACCATGATGAAATCCGGCGTTCCCCTGCTGCAAGCATTCGACATCACCATCAAGGGCGCCAGCAACCCGTCTTTGGGGCGACTGCTGAACGATGTCCGCAATGACGTTGAGACCGGCAGCAATCTGTCCCAGGCATTCCGGAAGCACCCTGTTCATTTCGATCAGCTGTTCTGCAACCTCGTCGCGGCAGGCGAACAGGCCGGTATTCTGGACACGCTGCTGGATCGACTGGCGACATATAAAGAAAAGATGCTTGCGATCAAGAGCAAGATCAAGTCCGCGCTTTTCTATCCGGCATCCGTGATTGTTGTTGCAGGTATTGTGATCTCCGTCATGATGCTGTTCGTTATTCCAGAATTCAAAAACGTGTTCACCAGTTTTGGCGCTGACCTCCCAGGGCCAACACTTGTCGTGATCGCCATGTCCGATTTCATGGTGGCTAACTGGTACATCGTTTTCGGCGCCATTGGTGCGGCTGTCGTCGCGCTTTCCATGGCCTATAAACGCAGCGAGAAAGCCCAGAACACGATGGACAAACTGATTCTTCAGTTTCCCGTCATTGGCGACGTCGTGCGAAAAGCCACAATCGCACGCTGGACACGTACGCTGTCGACCATGTTCATGGCCGGCGTTCCACTTGTCGAAGCGCTCGATTCCGTGGGTGGCGCCTCGGGCAACCATGTCTATCGTCAGGCAACGAAGCAGATCCAGGCCGACGTAAGTACAGGAACAAGTCTCACGATTGCCATGCAGGGCGCCAAGGTTTTCCCAACTATGGTGGTACAGATGGTGTCGATCGGCGAAGAATCGGGACAGCTTGACGGCATGCTGAGCAAAGTGGCCGATTTCTTCGAACAGGAAGTCGATGATGCCGTGGCAGGTCTGTCGCAATTGCTTGAGCCCATGATCATGGTTTTCCTGGGGGTGGTGATCGGCGGCCTCATCGTTGCCATGTATCTTCCGATCTTCAAGATCGGCCAAGTCGTCTGAGACAGACTCTCGAAACGTGTCTTTTCTCGATATCGAACCGGTCGTACTGGCAGCGATCGCAGGCGTCCTCGGTCTGTTCGTCGGCAGTTTCCTCAATGTCGTTATCCACCGTCTTCCCATCATGCTCGAACATGAATGGGAGGACGAGGCGGCAGATCTCAAGGGCGAAGAACCTCAGACGAGACCTCGTTTCAATCTCGCGACACCACGCTCACGCTGTCCGCACTGCGGTACGCAGGTATCCGCGATCGACAACGTTCCGGTACTGAGCTTTCTGATTCTCAGAGGGAAGTGTCGCCACTGCTCGGCGACCATCAGTCACCGCTACCCCGCAGTGGAAGTGCTGACGGCCGCCCTGTCTGCCGCAGCCGCCTGGCACTTCGGTCCTACACTGGCGACAGCAGGGGCATTGGTCTTCATCTGGGCCCTGATTGCTTTGACCTTCATCGACCTGGACACCCAATTGCTGCCCGACAACATCACACTGCCTTTAGTGTGGCTCGGCCTGCTCTTCAACCTCGTCGGAACCTACGCCACGCTCAACGATGCAGTGGTCGGTGCGGTTGCCGGATACATGAGCCTCTGGCTCGTGTTCCAGCTTTTCCGTCTGGTCACGGGCAAGGAAGGGATGGGTTATGGCGACTTCAAACTACTGGCGGCCATCGGTGCCTGGCTGGGCTGGCAAATGTTACCGGTGACCATCTTGCTCTCATCGGTCGTTGGTGCCGTCGTCGGCATCAGTCTGATGGTGTTCACCAAGCACGGGCGAGACAACCCGATTCCTTTTGGTCCTTATCTGGCGGCCGCCGGTCTGCTCGCCCTGTTCTTCGGGCGTGAAATCAACACTCAATACCTCGGCCTCCTTTAAATTTCCGAAATTGCCCCAAATTCAACGACTGTGCGGTGTATCGGCTTCCGCCGGAAACGCCGATGCGCTAGACTTACGCGCTTGATTTTTGGGAGCTTGTCATGCCTATCTACGCTTATCGCTGCACCAGTTGCGGGTTCGAAAAGGAACATCTGCAGAAGATGAGTGATGCCCCGCTGACGGATTGTCCTGAGTGCGGCAAGGGCACCTACGCCAAGCAGCTGACCGCTGCCGGTTTTCAACTGAAAGGGTCGGGGTGGTACGCCACCGATTTCAAGGGCGGTAGCACCACCACCACTGCAGCCAAGAAAGCAGACAGCGCCGGTGGCAACAGCAGCGGCGGGGACGCGCCATGTGGTGGTGGCTGCGCCTGTCACTGACCCCTGAATGAAGAAGTATTTCATCACCGGTCTGCTGATCTGGATTCCGCTGGCCATCACCTTCATGGTGCTTGCCTGGATCGTCGGCACGCTGGACCGGATTCTCCTGCTCATTCCCGAAGTCTGGCAGCCACGCACCCTGCTGGGCGTGAACATTCCGGGTATCGGCGTCGCCGTCAGCCTGTTGATCGTGCTGCTGACCGGCGTGATCGGGGCCAACGTTCTGGGCCAGCGACTCGTTCAGATCTGGGAGGCGATGCTCGCGCGCATCCCAGTGGTGAAGTCCATCTACTATGGCGTCAAGCAGGTCTCTGATACCCTGTTTTCGAGTTCGAGTCAGGCCTTCCGCAAGGCCCTGCTCGTTCAGTACCCCCGTCAGGGTGTATGGACCATCGGTTTCCTCACCGGCAAACCGGGAGGCGATGCCGCCAACCATTTGCCCGGCGACTTTGTCAGCATTTACGTGCCGACAACCCCCAACCCCACGTCGGGGTTCTTTCTGATGCTACCCCGGGCCGACGTCATCGAACTTGACATGAGTGTGGACGAAGCGCTCAAGTACATCATTTCCATGGGCGTCGTCGCGCCGGTTAAACGGACCGGTAAAGCCACCGCCAGCGTACCGGCAACAGAACATTAATGCAGCGGCAGCCCGCAAGGCTGCTTGAAGAAGAAACGGAAAATCGACTTATGCGTACTCACTACTGCGGCCAGGTTACGGCGGCCGACCTCGACCAGATCGTCACCATCAGCGGCTGGGTCCATCGTCGTCGCGACCACGGAGGCGTGATCTTCATCGACCTTCGCGACCGGGAAGGCCTGGTCCAGGTGGTTTGCGATCCCGATCGCCCCGACATGTTCGCCATCGCCGAATCCGTGAGGAACGAGTTCGTACTCAAGATGACCGGCAAGGTGCGCCGCCGTCCGGAGGGTACCGAAAACGCCAATCTGACCTCAGGCGAGATCGAAGTACTGTGCCACGAAATCACGGTGCTCAACGCCTCCGCCACACCCCCGTTCCAGGTGGACGACGAAAATCTCTCCGAGACGACGCGTCTGGCCAACCGCGTCATCGATCTGCGCCGCCCCTACATGCAGCGCAACCTCATGCTCCGTTACAAGGTCAGCATGGCCTTCCGTCGCTTCCTGGACGCGAACGGCTTCATCGATGTCGAGACCCCCATGCTCACCAAGAGCACGCCAGAAGGCGCCCGCGACTACCTCGTGCCGTCGCGTGTCCATCCGGGCCAGTTCTTCGCCCTGCCCCAGTCTCCGCAGCTCTTCAAGCAATTGCTGATGGTTGCCGGGTTTGATCGGTACTATCAGATCACCAAGTGCTTCCGCGATGAAGACCTGCGAGCTGACCGCCAGCCCGAATTCACCCAGGTCGATATCGAGACCTCCTTCATGGAGGAAAACGACATCATGAACCTGATGGAATCGCTGATTCGCACCGTGTTCAGCGAGGCGCTGGATGTGGCACTGCCGAACCCGTTCCCGCGCATGCCCTACAGAGAGGCCATGGCCCGTTTCGGTTCAGACAAACCCGATCTGCGCGTCACGCTCGAGTTCACCGATCTGACCGACGTGATGAAGAACGTCGAGTTCAAGGTCTTTTCCGGACCGGCCAGCAGCGGCGGTCGCGTCGCGGGCCTGCTGATCCCGGGTGGCGCCGAGCTTTCACGCGGCGAAATCGACGAATACACCAAGTTCGTGGGCATTTACGGTGCGCGTGGACTGGCCTGGATCAAGTTCAATGAAGTGGCCAAAGGCCGCGAGGGCATGCAGTCGCCCATCGTCAAGAACCTGTCGGACGACGCCCTGGCCGCGATCGTTGAACGCTCAGGCGCCAAGGATGGCGACCTCATGTTCTTCGGTGCCGACAAGGAAAAGGTCGTCAACGATGCGCTCGGCGCTCTGCGCGTGAAGATCGGCCACGAAAAGAACCACCTGAATGGCGAGGCATGGATGCCGGTCTGGGTGACCGACTTCCCCATGTTCGAGTATGACGAAGACGACAATCGCTGGACGGCCTGCCACCATCCGTTTACGTCCCCCAAGGACGAGCATGTAGCGTTGCTGGAGACGGATCCGGGCAAGTGTCTCGCCAAAGCCTATGACATTGCGCTCAACGGCTGGGAGATCGGGGGTGGCTCGGTCCGTATTCACCGCGCAGACGTTCAGGAGAAGGTGTTCCGGGCCCTCAACATCGGTGACGATGAAGCCAAACTCAAGTTCGGCTTCCTGCTTGACGCCCTGAAGTTCGGTGCGCCTCCCCACGGTGGGCTGGCCTTTGGCCTGGACCGCGTGGTCACCTTGATGACCGGAGCGGATTCGATTCGTGACGTCATCGCCTTCCCGAAGACCCAGCGTGCCCAGTGCCTGCTTACCGATGCGCCCGGCGAAGTGGACGAGACCCAGTTGCGCGATCTGCATATCCGCCTGCGCAAAAAGGTGGAAACAGCGGTGGAAGTCGACAAGGCCTGACTTCAGGCGGCAAAGACAAAAGGCGGCCTTGGCCGCCTTTTTTCATACCAGATCGATTCAAGATCGGCTCATACTGGCCGAAATAGGAACAGATACCTACGCCCGGGCACCAAAACCTCTTATGGCAGATCTGTCATCACTCTCCGCCCTGCTGATCGAAGCACACCCGAACATGCGCACCCAGTTGCGCAACATGCTCGGCGAAGTTGGCATTCAGAAAGTCCACATGGCGGTCTCTGCCGGCGCCGCGGTGCGCAAACTGCGCGAAATCACCTTCGACCTCATCCTGTGCGAGTACCACATTGGTGACGGCCAGGACGGCCAGCACCTGCTCGAAGACCTTCGCCACAACAACATCATTCCACTGCGAACACTGTTCATGATGGTGACCGGGGAGCGTCAGTACGAAAAGGTGGTCTCGGCCGCCGAACTGGCACCCAACGATTACCTGCTCAAGCCGTTCGCGGCTGACTCGCTCTTCTCGCGCATCTCAAAGGCCGTCATCAAACGCGCTGCCTTTCTGCCCATCTATGCCTTGATCGAGGATGACGACACCCCCGCCGCAATTCGCGCGTGCAAGGAAGCCGAACAGATTTACCCCCAATACCAGATCGACTTCATGCGCCTGAGGGCCGAACTTCACATCGCAGCCGGCGAGGCAGAGGCGGCAGAAGCGCTCTACAAAGAAGTGCTGGAAATGCGCGCCGTGCCCTGGGCTCGCCTTGGTCTCGCCAAAGCCCTCTACATGAAAAAACAGTTTGGCGAAGCCGAAGACATTCTTGAAGGCCTGGTCGAGGAAAACGAGCAATTCATTGACGCCTACGATTGGCTCGCCCGCACCCGGGAAGCGGCAGGCCAACTCGAAGCGGCCAAGGATGTGCTGCTTCGCGCCACCGCGGTGTCGCCACATCGACTGAGCCGCCTGCGCCGTCTCGGCGGCATTGCGCTCGACATGGGCGACGCCAAAACGGCCGAATCGGTGCTCGCTGAGGTTGTACGCAAAGGCAAGTATTCCGACTTTCGCGATCCGGAAGATCATGTCTTTCTGGTTCAGGCCCAGATTGGCAGCGGTGATATCGAGGCCGCTGCCGCGACCTTGCGAGATCTCGACAAGACCATGAGTAGCACCGAAGCGGGCAAACTCTGCACATCGCTATCAGCCGCCATGCTTCACAACAAGGTGGGCGATAGCACCAAAGCAAGGGCCGCCGTCGAACGGGCGCTTGGCGAATCCCGACGACTGGGCAAGATGTCGCTTGGCATGAAACAGGAGCTGGCGCGCGCCTGCTTCGACAACGGGATGGAGGAAGAGGGCAAGGATGTGGTCCTCGATATCATGAGGACCGCCGAAAATCCTCGTGCCGTTGAAAAAACCCAGCAGATGCTGACGGAACGCGGTCACGGCGATCTGGCTCAGAATCTCGCGCGCCAGGTTCATACCGAAGTGCGAGCACTCGTTGCTGCCGGAGCACAGAAGGCCAAGGCCGGCGACTTCGACGGTGCTGTGACCGAGATGCTCAGTGCCGTCAACAAGATGCCGAATAACACCCACGTCCTGTTCAACGCCGCCCTCGCCCTGCTGCGCCACATCGAAAACTGTGGCTGGAACGACAAGTATTCAACGCAGGCACGCTCACTGATCGAGCGCGTGCGGCGTCTTGACCCCGGCAATCAGCGGCTTCCTGCCTTGACGGATCTGCACAAGAAACTGCAGGTCAAGTTCGGTATCGGCGAACTCCACGCCTGAGCTCGGCGCAATCCGTTGTTAAACTCGGGGCATTCACGCAACGAGTCGAATCGATGAAGGGTCTGAACCACGGTCTGCTGGCGCTATTGACCGCCTGCGCTGTTCTGGTCGGATGCAATGACGCCCCTGAAACACCCCGCCTTGCGTCCGCCCAGCAACACACAGCCAGTGCCCGACAACTGGACACCCGCGGACTGCCACCTGAGGCAATCGACGTTCTGACGACCATCGAACATGGCGGCCCTTTCCCCTACCGCAAGGACGGCACCACCTTTCAGAACCGTGAAAAGCGACTACCGGAACGCCCCCGTGGGTACTATCGCGAATACACCGTCCCCACCCCGAACGAGCGCACCCGGGGCGCGCGACGTATCGTCACCGGCGGCAAACCACCCGAGGTGTTTTACTACACGCCCGACCACTACCGCAGCTTCAAGAAAATTCCGGAGCAACAATGAGCCCTGAGACGCTCGACACGTTCCTGTCCGGCGAGAACGGGATGCACTTTATCGACGCCGACACCACCACCTGCAGCGACCTGCTGGCCGGGAAGCACGACGCACTTCTCGTTCACGCTCAACTCGGAGAGCACGCCAGCAGGGACACGGCGCTCACCGAGCTGGCCAGAGCGTTCGATATGCCCCGATGGTTCGGCCACAACTGGGATGCGCTTGAGGACTGCCTGACGGATCTCGAGTGGCTGCCCGAGCAGCCCATCGTCCTGTGCCTGATCGGCGCGCTGGAAGACGCAACCGATCGCGACACGCTGCTCGACATCCTTCAAAGCGCCTGCCAGTACTGGCAGGACGCGCAGCGCAAGTTTCACGTCCTCATGGACCTGCGACTCAAACACGACAATGACTGAGCCTCAGGTTTTCAAACGCCCGGAATCAGTCATCGTCGCCCTTTGCACGCACGGTGGCCAAACCCTCGTTCTTCACCGACAGGCCCCTGCCCGGTTCTGGCAGTCCATCACCGGCAGCCTGGAAATCGGCGAAACGCCCCTTGAGGCAGCCCTTCGTGAGATCCAAGAAGAAACCGGGCTAGTGATCGCCCGCGACGCCGTGCGTGATCACCGCATGACCAACCGCTACGCCATTCCCGAAAAATGGGCAGCACGGTATGCGCCGGGCGAACGCCACAATACAGAACACGTCTTCAGCGTCTGCCTCCCTGAGCCTGTCGATGTGCGTATCGACCCCTCTGAGCACAGTGACGCCCAATGGTGCAGTCTCGACGTTGCGATCGACCGGGTCTGGTCGTGGACGAACAAGGACTTGCTCACACTCCTGCTGACTTGACAGGGGGGACTTGAAATTTCCTCAGCTGTCCCGACATGGGTAACAGACGAGTCACTGTCCAACAAGGAGGATGTCATGAGCAATGTTGTTCGTCGTGATCCTTTTGAGGATCTGTTTCGAGGTTTTTTTGTTCGTCCGGTCGAGTTCGGTGCTCAGGGCGAAGCGCCTCAGTTGCGCGTGGAAGTGAAAGAGAATCCGGAAAACTACACGGTACATGCCGAATTGCCCGGCGTCGCCAAAGATGACATTCACGTGCACATTGATGGCCCTGTGGTGTCCATCAGCGCCGAACGCAAGGAAAACCGTGAGCAGAAGGAAGGCGAGCGTGTGCTGCGTAGCGAACGCTACTACGGCAAGGTGTCTCGTAGCTTCCAGCTCGGTCAGGACATTGACGAAGCGCAGTCGGTCGCGAAGTTCGTCGATGGGGTGCTTGAACTGACGCTGCCGAAAAAGGCCGAGGTCCAGGCCAAACGACTGAGTATTCAGTAATACCGGACACAGTCATGCGCTTCGTTTGAACGAATCCACCAATTGATCAAGAATGGCGGGCATCCAGGTGCTCGCCATTTTTCATGCTCAGACATCTTGTCGCCTTCGCTGCGGCGCTTCTTCTATCGACGCAGGCCACTGCTGCCTTGATCCGCGTCGGCCCGACCGAAGCGATCAAACGCGTTTCAGTCGCCGCACGCCTTGCCCAGAGCGGAGACGTCGTCGAGATCCAGCCCGGCACCTATGTCGGCGACGTTGCGGTATGGCGACAAAAGGAACTCACGATTGTCGGTCTGGGCAATGGCGCCATCCTGGTCGCCCATGGTCAGGCGGCCGAGGGCAAAGCCATCTGGGTGATTCCCGATGGCAAGTTCCATATATCCAACATCTCGTTCCAGGGCGCCAGAGCGCCCGACCGGAACGGTGCCGGCATTCGCTTTGAAAAAGGCCATCTCGAACTCGTCAATTGCCGCTTCAGGGATAACCAGATGGGTGTGTTGACGGCACACGACCCGAACGCCGTGCTGGTCATTCGCGACAGCCTGTTTGCCGAAGCGCCGCACCAGAAGGATGTACTCCCCCACTTGCTGTACATCGGCCGTATCGGTCGCGCAGAGATCTGGGGGAGCCGCTTCGAGCGCGGGTATGCGGGCCATCTGATCAAATCACGCGCCCGCGAAACTGGGCTCTACTACAACATGATCAATGACGGCCCGGACGGCAGCGCATCGTATGAAGTCGACCTGCCCAACGGCGGCGATGTCACCATGCTTGGCAACATCATCGTTCAGGGTGAGAACACGCAGAATCCGGTCGTCATTGCCTACGGGGCCGAACACGCCCAATGGAGCAAGAACCGGCTCCGTCTGTCGCACAACACGCTGGTCAATGCGCGCTGGACGGGTGCCTGGTTCCTGCGGGTCTGGAAAGAAAAACTGCCTGAAGCCCAGGTGCTGGCTGTCAATAACCTGACCGTCGGCGCGGGCATCCTGAGCATGACAAATGCCGGAGAATTTCAGGGAAACTATCCAGCGCTCCTGTCCATGCTCGATGATCCTTCTGAGATGAACTACAGACTGGCCACGCCGGGCATCTATGCAGGACTGATATCACCCGCTGCGGAATTGGGCGCCGATCTCGTGCCAGCCATGGAGTTTCAACCTCCAAGAGGCACGCGCCCCATATCCAAACCCGAGCGCTGGTCGCCCGGCGCTTTGCAGCCGGGAAATTGAATGAGCGCTAAAATAGTGCGGATTTGATCGAGCCCCAAGGCAGGTTGATCGCAGTTCATCGACACACGCTTTTGACTTTCAGGACCACCATGACTCAAACGCACGAATCCATCACGCCCGCACGCAAGGCCGAGATCCTCGCCGAAGCCCTGCCCTACATCAAGCGCTTCTTCGACAAGACGATCGTCATCAAATACGGCGGCAACGCCATGACCGACCCGAAGCTCAAGGATTGTTTCGCGCGCGACGTGGTGCTGCTCAAGCTGGTGGGCATGAACCCTGTGATCGTTCATGGTGGTGGCCCGCAGATCGAGAACCTCCTGAGCCGCGTTGGCAAGAAAGGGGAGTTCATTCAGGGCATGCGCGTGACCGATGCCGAGACCATGGAAGTGGTCGAGATGGTGCTCGGCGGTCAGGTGAACAAGGAAATCGTGAACCTGATCAATCAGCATGGCGGCAAGGCGGTTGGTCTCACGGGCAAGGATGCCCGCTTCATCCGTGCCAAGAAACTGCTGATGCAGAAGAAAGATGCGCCTCCGGGCGACGTGGTCGATGTCGGTCAGGTGGGCGAAATCACCCAGGTCGACCCCAGTCTGATCGCGTTTCTCGACCAGGGCGACTTCATCCCGGTCATTGCGCCGATTGGTGTCGGTGAAGAAGGGGAAACCTACAACATCAATGCTGACGTCGTGGCGGGCAAGCTGGCGGAAATTCTCAAGGCCGAGAAGCTGGTGCTGCTGACCAACACCCCCGGCGTACTGGACCAGGCGGGCAAGCTGCTGACCGGCCTGACCCCGAAGGACATCGACGATCTGGTCGCCGACGGCACGCTCTCGGGCGGCATGCTACCGAAGATCGCCTCTGCACTGGATGCGGCCCGTAGCGGCGTCAATTCCGTTCACATCATCGATGGGCGGGTCGAGCACTGCCTGCTGCTCGAGATCCTGACGGATCATGGCGTCGGCACCATGATCAAAAGCCGCTGAGTCCGCGGCAGCACGCAAAAAAAGCGCCGCATCGCGGCGCTTTTTTGTTTCATGGTCAGACGGTTCAAACGTCCAGCAGACCGCGCTCACTCAAGACTTCAATGATGTAGTCTGCCGCTTCCTCGGGGCTCATCTTCGCCGTGCTGACACGAATCTCCGGCTCTTCCGGCGGCTCGTACGGCGAATCGATCCCCGTGAAGTTCTTCAATTCACCACGACGCGCTTTCTTGTACAAACCCTTCGGGTCGCGCTCTTCCGCCACAGCCAGCGGCGTGTCGACGTGGATCTCGATGAATTCGCCCTCCTGAACCAGGGCCCGTGCCATGCGACGCTCGGACTTGAACGGCGAAATGAAGGCCGTGATCGCAATCAAGCCAGCATCCACCATCAGCTTGGCCACTTCGGCCACCCGCCGAATGTTCTCGACCCGATCGGCGTCGGTGAAACCGAGGTCCTTGTTCAGACCGTGGCGCACGTTGTCCCCATCGAGCAGGTAGGTGTGACGGCCCATCGCATGAAGCTTCTTCTCGACAATGTTCGCGATCGTCGACTTGCCGGCCCCCGAAAGACCCGTCAGCCACAGCAGGCACGGCTTCTGCCCCTTGATCGAACCACGCGCCGTCTTGTCCACATCCACGTGCTGCATATGGATGTTGTGGGCGCGTCGCAGGGCGAAATGAATCAGCCCAGCCCCCACCGTGTTGTTGCTCAGGCGATCGATGAGGATGAAGCCCCCCGTGTCCGGGTTGTTCTTGTACGCATCGAAAGCGATCTGACGATCCAGGCTCAGGTTGCAGACGCCGATGGCGTTCAACTCAAGCTTCTTCGCCGCCGTGTGATCGAGCGTATTCACGTTAACCTGGTGCTTGATCTCGGTCACCGTGGCCGTCACCGTCTTGGCACCAATCTTGAGCAGATAGGGGCGCCCGGGGAACATGGGCTCGTCGTGCATCCAGACCAGCGTCACTTCGAACTGATCGGCAGAACCACACGGCTCATCGACCGTCGAGATGACGTCGCCGCGGGAGATATCAATCTCGTCCGCCAGGGTCAGGGTGACGGACTGCCCCGCAATGGCTTCGGGCAGATCGCCGTCGTGCGTCACGATCCGCGCCACCGAGCTTTCCTTGCCCGAGGGCTGCACTCGCACCTTGTCGCCGACCTTCACCGCACCGGAAGCAACTGTACCGGCAAAGCCACGGAAGTCGAGATTGGGGCGGTTGACCCACTGAACCGGGAGTCGGAACGGCAGAGACTGCAGGCGCTGCTCGTCGATCTCCACCGTTTCCAGGTAAGCCATCAGTGTCGAACCGTGATACCACGGCATGCGATCACTGGGCTCGGTGATGTTGTCGCCCTTGAAGGCAGACATGGGGATGAAGGTCATCGACTCAAGGCCGATCTGCGCAGCAAATTGGCGGTAGTCCTCGACGATCTTGCGGAACACGCTCTCCTGATAGTCGACCAAGTCCATCTTGTTGATGGCCACCACGATGTGACGGATGCCGATCAGCGACACCAGATAACTGTGGCGCCGGGTCTGGGTCAGCACGCCCTTGCGCGCATCAACCATCAGCACGGCCACATCGGCAGTTGAAGCGCCGGTGACCATGTTGCGGGTGTATTGCTCATGCCCCGGCGTGTCGGCAACGATGAACTTGCGCCGGTCCGTGGAGAAGAAACGGTAGGCCACGTCAATGGTGATGCCCTGCTCGCGCTCTGCCGCCAGACCGTCGACCAGCAAGGCGAAATCCAGTTGCTCGCCCTGAGTACCGAATTTCTTCGAGTCGGACTCGACCGCAGCCAACTGATCTTCGAACAACATCTTGGATTCGTACAGCAGCCGGCCGATGAGCGTGCTCTTGCCGTCATCCACGCTGCCGCAGGTAATGAAGCGCAGCAGGCTCTTGTGCTCGTGGGCCTTGAGGTACTGCTCGATATCGCTGGCGATGAGATCGGATACGTGTGCCATCAGAAGTACCCCTCCTGCTTTTTCTTTTCCATGGATGCGGCAGAGTCGTGATCGATCACGCGTCCCTGGCGCTCGGAGGTTTTAGTGAGCAGCATTTCCTGGATGATGGCCGGCAAGGTGTCGGCCTCGGATTCGACTGCACCGGTCAGCGGATAGCAGCCCAGGGTGCGGAAGCGCACCTTGCGCATCATGGGCACTTCGCCCGGCTTCAGCGGCATGCGCTCGTCGTCCACCATGATCAGGGTGCCATCGCGCTCCACCACCGGGCGCTCCGCCGAGTAGTACAGCGGCACGATGGGGATGTTTTCCAGGTAGATGTATTGCCAGATGTCGAGCTCGGTCCAGTTCGACAGCGGGAACACCCGCATGGACTCGCCCTTGTGCTTGCGCGCGTTATAGAGCTTCCACAGCTCGGGGCGCTGGCTTTTCGGATCCCAGCGATGCTGGGCCGTGCGGAAGGAGAAAATACGCTCCTTCGCACGAGACTTTTCCTCGTCCCGGCGGGCACCACCGAAGGCCGCATCGAAGCCGAACTTGTCGAGCGCCTGCTTGAGGCCTTCGGTCTTCATGATGTCCGTGTGAATGGCCGAACCATGGGTAAAGGGGTTGATGCCCTTCTCCTTGCCCTCGGGGTTAATGTGAACCAGAAGATCCACACCCAGTTCCTTGGTGATCGTGTCGCGAAACTTGTACATCTCGCGAAACTTCCATTGCGTGTCTACATGCAGCAGCGGAAACGGCGGCTTGGCGGGGTAGAACGCCTTCATGGCCAGATGCAGCATGACCGCACTGTCCTTGCCAATGGAATAGAGCATGACCGGGTTGTCGGCTTCGGCGACGACCTCCCGCATGATATGAATGCTTTCGGCCTCGAGCCGTTGCAGATGGGTCAGCGTCATGGGCGTCCTCGTGACGTTTTCTGGGTTCTGATGCTTCACTGATTCGCGAGCGTTCAACTCACGAATCGCATGTTTTGTGGAAGTGCCCGCAGGAGGCACAAAATGCAGTTCCAAATTGTTCCGATGTTCGTTCAGCCAGCCTTGCACATCAGCGACTTGGCTCAGATCCGCCCCGCACCACAGCAGGTGGACCTTGCGTCCCGCCGTGGCATGCAAGCGCGACATGAAATCTTTTATGGCCTCACTGGTCACCGGGCTCGGCACGATCAACCAGTAAAACTTTCCACGCCGGGTCTGCGCGTAGATCAGCTCACATCCTTCACCGACCGAACTGACCGCGCCCCACATGAGCCGCGAACCTTCGCGGCGGGAATGCGATGCCAATGGCTCGAAGACAGCAGAGCGCCAGCCGAGACCGGATGCATCCTGACGCTCGCTCTGGGCTGCCTCCAAATCGGCCATCTGAAGCCCCCAGCGCACAGCCTGCCGGGTCAGTGTTCGCGGCGTCAGTGAAAGCCCGAATTTTTCTTCGATCCAGACGCTCAGCGCGGCGAAATTCCACAGGCAGCAGTCGATCGCACCCACTTCTGGTGATGTTTTCAGAATCGCATCGCGCACTTTTGCCGCCTGCTCCGCCGGAACGCTCGACCCGCTCCCCGCACGACGACCCCGCCGCGCAACGTCGACGGCAGCCCAGCCACCGTGCTCATAGGCTTTGCACGCAGCGATGATCGTCGGAATGGACAACCCGGTTGCCCGCGCTACGTTCTCGAGCGTACGCCCCTGCTGACGCAACTCGACCGAGCGGCGACGTGCAGCGTTAAGGCTGGAAACAGTCCTGGGCGTCAAATTCTTCGCATCCAATACATTGGCATGGTGTTATATTAAACCAACAATTTTGAATTGCATCCATTAAATATTTATCGGCTCATTTGCACGGAGACCCCTCATGACTGATCGCGCCGCGCTGCTCGACGCCCTCATCCCCGTCATTCGCCAAGCTGGCAACGTGATTCTGGACATTTACAAAACCGACTTCGACGTCCGTGGCAAAGACGATGCTTCGCCCGTGACCGAAGCCGACGAGAAGGCAGAAGCCCTCATCCTCCCCGCCCTGGAGGCCATTTTGCCGGGCGTGCCCATTGTTGCCGAGGAGGCCGTAGCCGCCGGCAACATTCCGGACGTGGGCGAGCGCTTCTGGCTCGTCGATCCGCTCGATGGCACCAAGGAGTTCATCAACCGTAATGGCGAGTTCACCGTCAACATCGCTTTGATCGAACATGGCGCACCGACGGTCGGCGTCGTGCTGGCGCCTGCACTCAACCGGCTGTTCTGCGGCGCGGTCGGCGTGGGTGCGTGGATCGAGGACGAATCCGGTCGGCGCGACATCGCTGTGCGCACACCACCGGAAGCCGGAGTCACCGTGGTAGCCAGCCGCTCCCATGGCGATGCCACCGCCCTCGACGCGTTCCTGGCACCCTACAAAGTGGCGGAGCTACGCAGCGCGGGTTCCTCACTCAAGATCTGCCTGGTGGCCACCGGCGAAGCCGACCTTTACCCTCGTCTGGGCCGCACGATGGAATGGGATATCGCGGCCGGACACGCCGTACTTTCCGCTGCAGGCGGAACGCTGACGACGATCGACGGCAACGTGCTGAGCTATGGCAAGCCCGGATTCGACAACCCGCATTTCGTTGCCAAGGCACAGTAAGACTCTCGACCAACTGCGCTACGACTCCCGCTCATGGCTATTGTTGTTCTGATCTCGCTGGGCCTCATGCTGGCCGTGCTGATACACGGCCGCATTCCGGCGATGGTGGTCTTCTCCGCCTGGGCCGGCGCATATCATGTGCTCGGATTCATCAGCCAGGACGACCTGCTGTCAAGCTACGCGAATCCCGGGCTGGCGGTTCTCGTCTTGCTGATGATTGTCTCGCTCGCCCTGGAGCGGGCGCCAATTCTTGATCTGGCGTTCAGGCATCTCATCAAGGGCCGCCCCCGAGGCGCCATCCTGCGCATGTCGGTCGTCACCGCTGCGGCCTCCGCGTTTCTGAACAACACGGCAGTGGTCAGTGCCCTGCTTGGAACCATCACCAACCAGAGCACGCACTCGCCGTCACGACTGCTGCTACCCCTGTCCTATGCTGCCTTGCTGGGCGGCATCACCACGCTCGTGGGCACGTCCACGAATCTGGTGGTCAATTCGTTTGCCGTTCGCGCAGGTCTCGAACCCATTTCCATGTTCCAGATGGCCTGGGTGGGCATTCCCGTGGCCTTGTCGTGCATCGTCGTCCTGGCCGTTGTGTCTCACTGGCTTCCGGATCGCGAGCCAAAACGAAACGGCAAGTCCGGGAACGGCTATTTCCTTGAGGCGCGCGTCGCAGCGGACTCTCCACTGATTGGCAGAAGCATCGAAGACAATGCACTGCGCAACCTCGAGGGGCTGTTCCTGGTCGAAATCGTCCGCAACAACCGCCTCATTTCCCCCGTCACTCCAACCGAGGTCCTCGAATCCGGCGACACGCTGATCTTCACCGGTGAAATGTCGAAGATGCACGTCCTTGAACGCTTTGCCGGGCTGCAGGTGTTTGGCAACCAGGCGGACACCTTGTTGCGATCCAATCTGGTCGAGGTCGTGATTTCCAATGAATCCGAACTGGCGAATCGCACCTTGCGGGATGTCGATTTCCGAACCATGTTCGACGCAGCAGTTGTCGGCATTCGCCGTGGAGAGAAACGCCTGACCGGACAACTGGGCCGTATCCCCCTGCGTATCGGTGACGCCCTCCTGCTCGCGGTCGGCAAGGATTTCACCCAGCATCGCAATCTGACACGCAATTTCCACGTGGTCGGGGGTGCGCCGCTTCACCCCAAACTATCGTCACTTCAAACCGTTCTGTCCCTGTCGGGTTTCGCTGCGGTGATCGGGCTCGCAGCCACTGGCGCACTGCCGCTACTGGCGGGCTTGCTGATCTTGCTCAGCGCATTTGTGGCGGGCCGACTGCTCAGCCCGGGTGAAATCCGCCGACGCTTCCCTTTCGAACTGGTCCTGACCGTCGGGGGCGCGCTTGCCGTCGCCCGCGCCCTGGACGCCTCTGGTGCGGCCACGCTGCTCACCGACGGGATTCGTTTCGCATTCAATGATCTCGGCGTCTGGGGTGCTTTCATCGGCATCTACATCATGACGGTGATCCTGACCGAATGCGTTACCAACAATGCGGCAGCGGCCCTGGCGTTTCCGATCGCGCTCAACACCGCACGGGCTTTTGGCGCTGATCCAACACCGTTCGTGATGATTGTGGCGTATGCCGCGAGTGCGGCCTTCCTGATACCAAGCGGCTATCAGACGCACCTCATGGTGTATTCGCCCGGACGATACCGGACGCTGGACTTCATTCGTATTGGCACGCCGGTGAGCCTCATCTACGGCATCGTCGCGGTTTCACTGACTCCTTACGTCTTTCCGTTCTGACAAAGAAACGCCCCGGCACAGCCGGGGCGTTTCTCTTGAGTGCGGCATCAGCAGGTCAGAGTCGGCGCCGAATGGTTCCACCCACAATGGCCAGACCGGCCAACAGCATGGCGTACGTGCTGGGCTCAGGCACCGCGGTCACCGCCTGCCAACCGGTTGGCTTGTACGCCCACACATTGCCGTCCACCGCATTCTCCAGCGCGATGAAGACGTCAAGATCCTCGGCGTAATGCCATTTCCCGAGCACACCGTTGAGGAAGGTTGCGTTCGGGCCACCCGTCGCGCCATCGAACAACTCGGTAATTACCCACGGCTGGCTGAGGTCATCAGGAATTTCCAGCGCCCAGACATCGCTCCCCCCCCAGATCAGAAACTGGTTACGCACAGGATCGAAATCGAGCCCCAGGTTGGGATTCATCTCGAAATCTTCAGGGGCAATGAAGCTGGCTCTCTGATTCTTGTTGCTGCTTGCCGTCGAACTCAGATCCCAGTAAATGAAATTCTGGACGGAAAGATTCCCCGTACGAACGTACAACTGACGTTCCGGGTCATAGCCGGCGGTCCCCTTGGTTGAAACGCCATTCCAGTCGACGCCAACGAGTTCCCAGCTATCGAGCGAGGCGTCCTCTGGGTCCACGACGGTGTAACGATACAAGTCCGAGCGGGTTCCCCCGCCGCTGCGTGCGGTCACATAAACCACGTCATACAGGCCCGTCGAATCGACAGCAGTCGTTCCATTGATGAAGCTGCGCCCCTGAGCAAAATCGCTGTCGCGATTCGACCACATGTAGCCGCCTTCCGCCGGACCACTGACACGCTGTACGTTCGAGCCGTCACTGCCCCCGACCTTGGTGCCGTCAGCCTTGTTCGGATCAAACAGATAGGGGCCGGTCGCTCGCACGGTTCCGTCTGACTGCAGCAGCCTGTAACCGCCCCCACCGTCAGCGGCCGCACCGCCGAAGGTCATCATCCGGTCAGCGTTCTTCAGAAACAACGAGTTATCGTAGGTGTGGGCCGACTGCGGCGCGTACTGCGCGCCATCGACGGGCAGATAGTTGCTGTTACCGACCTTCACGACCTCGCTGGGCAAGGACACGTTTTCCCAGGTCAGGGTCGTTCCACTGAATCGATAGACTTCATTTCCGGTGTAGTTCGCGTGCCCACCGCCATACAGCAGCAGATCGCTCCTGTTCGAATCCCAGCTGAACGAACTCCAGGCACTGATGAGCT
The DNA here is from genome assembly GCF_017309585.1 of Nitrogeniibacter aestuarii. Lineage (NCBI taxonomy): Bacteria > Pseudomonadati > Pseudomonadota > Betaproteobacteria > Rhodocyclales > Zoogloeaceae > Nitrogeniibacter > Nitrogeniibacter aestuarii. The sequence goes on from NZ_CP071321.1 coordinate 3,131,628, forward strand.
TGGACGGTGGCGCGTTGGTCAGCCCGCGAAGCGGCCGGTCATCCGCATCAACCCAGGCGTCCGAATACGAGTTGAGATTCAACTGAATCCACGTGTTTTCGTTCGCTGCGGCAATCCGGTCATAAATCGCGCTGGCGCTAGCGAGGCCGGGCATGGCGATACAGGCAAACGCGACGTTGGCTGCGATTGCAGTCTTGATAAAAGGGGTTCGAGTCATGCTGGCTGCTCCATAAGGCTTACCCAACCCGATAAGCATGAAACATACCAGTCAAATAAGACGTTGTTTTTATACGGAGCAGGTTAAACCAAATGAAACAATGCGTCTCTAAATGTAAAACATCCCGACACTTCGGAGGCTTCACGCCTGCAATCGATCCGTCACCCACCGGGCTGTCAATGCAGCCACTTGATCACGCGCAATGGCATTTGAGAACGTGTGATCACACTCGGTCAATCGCTCAAACGTGCAGTTCGGGCGCTCGAAGCAACTGCGCCATCCACGATCAGACTGGAGGAGTTCATCGAATTCGTTGGCGACATAGTCCCTGCCGCTCAACACGATCAGGATCGGCATATCCGGCGCAGAGAGCGCTTCGCGCATGCGCTCCAGCCAGGGCTTTTGCGTATCGGGGCTATCCACCGGGCCTTCCGCACGCCGGGATTTGCGCGCCGTCCCCAGCAACTCCATCAATGACGCGAACGGATTGACTCGTGCGGAGAACAGTTTTCGCCAGAAAGCGGGCGACACCAGCCGTTGCAGATAGTAGTGCTTCAGCATGGTCTTCGCATGTCCCGCCTCGGAGCGCACCCAAGGATTGAGCAGGACAAGCCCCTTGATCCGGTCGTCGCGCGTCCCGTAGAGGCTGGCCGCTGTTGCGCCATCGCACAGCCCCCAGAGCACAACACCATCCAGTCCCGGTACTTGCGCCATGAAATGGTCAACGGCGGCCGCAATGTCGAAATCGGAGGCATCGAAACTTGACGGCGCGCCGGTGGCGTCCCCCATGCCGCGAAAATCGAAACGCATGCACGGGATGCCTTCAGTAGCCAGCGCCCTGGCCAGCAGGGCGAACTGCCGATGAGCACCCACCCGGTATTGAGGCCCCCCCACCACCACCAGCACACCAAGCTTGAGCGGCACTTCGCCCGGCCCTGGCACTGAAGTGATGGCGATCAGGGTTTCCCCCTCGCAGGAAAACGTCGATGCAATATCGGTCATGCTTGCTTCAGGCCGGCCAGTGCGTCGAGCGAGGCCAGCATCAGGTTCGGTGCAACTTCGATTTCGAGTGTCTGCCAGAAGGCAGGTCCGGCAACCACCGCCGTCTTGACAGACGCATCGCCCGCGGCGGTTTTTTCGACCAGTCTCGAGACCGCCGGACTCAAATTGAGTCGATCTTCACCGGCCAGTTCGATGACGTGAGCGCAATCCAGCGTTTCGAGTTTGGCGGCGTTCATCCCCGAGGCCAGAGCTGGATTCAGGGTATAGCCCGCCACTTCGACCGCCTCGCCAGCCGCCAGCGCTTCTGCCAGTTCGCGAGGCGTCGACTTCGCATCGCTTTCGCTCAGCATGTCTGCCGCGGATTTGAGCCTCAGAAACTGAGTCAGATGCTGTTTGCCATTGGTTACGGGTTGCCACATCAGACAGGGTCGCGCGATAGCGGCCCTGGCGTTCCACTCACCCGCAAGCAGGGCACCGGCGCGTAGAGCCCAGAGAATGACCGGCTGTTGCCCCCGGGTTTCGACCCAGCGAATCGTCGCATCAAGGTCTTCAATCCAGTGCGCCCAGGTGGCTTCCCCGAAATCACCCGGACTGTCTCCGGTGCCAAACAGATCAAGCTGCACCACCTGCCAACCGTCTCGAGCGAACGCATCGGCCGCCAGCGCACACATGCGGCGCGACTTGTTGAGCTCTTCGGCAAAAGGAGGAATGAAGACGATGGAACCCCGAATCGCGCCGGTGGGGCGCGTCACCAGGGTGAATCGCGCCCCACCGGGGGTATCGACAAAGAACGCATCGCGCTCGACAGCGGGCACGACGGCGGATTCAGGCGACTTTCGAGTCGACGAACTCGACCAGGGTGCCAACAGTCTCGAAGGTGGAACCGTCCACCTCATCGTCCTCGACAATGACACCGAAGCGTTCTTCGATCATGTTGATCAAACCGACGACCGCCATGGAATCGAGCTCAGGCACGGCGCCCAGCAGCGGCGTATCCATCTCGAATTCGGCGGAGCGTCCCTTCAGGCTCAGAACCTCGTCGAGGATCTCAAGCACTTCCTTTTTCGTATCCAAAAGCTGCAACTCCCGTGAGCAATTACCTGTATTTCGCGACCTATTCTATCGTGGGCGCCCAAACCGGTTGATATTATATGCGCCCGTCAGGCACGCAAGTGTGACCGAGTACAGACCTGACGCCAACCTCAGAACTCCGCCGTTCATGGGCCAATGACAGAATCATTGAAAAAATCCGTACTGATGATCGCCTACCACTTTCCGCCCATTCAGGGCAGCAGTGGCGTTCAGCGCACCCTGCGTTTTGCGCGCTACCTGCCTGAATTCGGGTGGCGACCGATCATACTCTCGGCCCATCCGCGCGCCTATGCGAGCACCACCAACGACCAGCTCGACGACATTTCGCCCGAGGCCGTCGTCATTCGCGCCCCCGCCTGGGACACCTCGCGACATCTTTCCATCGGCGGACGCTATCCCGGATTCCTGGCACGGCCGGATCGCTGGCTCAGCTGGTGGCTGGGCGCGGTCCCCTCTGGCCTCGCTGCAATCCGCAAGCATCGCCCGTCCGCCCTATGGTCGACCTACCCCATTGCGACCGCTCACATGATCGGTGCGACGCTCCAGTCCAGAAGCGGCCTCCCCTGGGTCGCCGATTTCCGTGACCCAATGGCGCAGGATGGCTACCCGACCGACCCGGCAACCTGGGAAAGTTTCTCCCGGATAGAACAACGCGTTGCCCGTCAGATGAACTTTGGCACGCTCACAACGCCCTCGGCCCTGGCCCTGTATCAGCAGCGCTTCCCGTCGGCGGCCGAGCGCTTCAAACTGATCGAAAACGGCTACGACGAAGAGACCTTTGCGGGTGCGCAAGGTGGTGAAGCACTCAATCCGGGTCTTGTCACCCTCGTCCACAGCGGCATCGTCTATCCAAGCGAGCGGGATCCGAGCGCCCTGATCGCCGCCTTGGCCCAGCTGCGCGACACTCACCCGGAGGCATACGCGCGCCTGCGAGTCCGGTTCCGCGCGCCCGTCCATGACACGTTACTCGATGAACTGGCCCGTGATGCCGGTGTGCGTGAAGCCATTGAGCTGTGTCCGCCGATTCCGTACCGCGAAGCACTCGCCGAAATGCTGCGCGCCGAGGGTTTGCTGATTCTCCAGGCTGCCAACTGCAATGCCCAGATCCCGGCCAAGCTCTACGAATACTTCCGCGCCGGGCGACCGATCATCGCCCTGACAGATCCTGCCGGCGATACGGCGGCAAGCTGCCGAAACGCCGGTGTCACGGCCATCGCCCCGCTGGACAGCGCGGCCAGCATCGCCGGGCTGCTTCAATCATTCCTGACCGATCCGGAATCCGGTACCCGACCGACGTCCCAGGCGGTCGAGCAAGCCTCCCGACGGGGGCGAACCCAGCAACTCGCGGCCCTGCTTGACCAAGCCGCACAGGGCCGCACGACATGAGCCTCGGTGGTGTGCGCAAGACTCTCAGCCAACTCGGACTGGGTAACGGGCTCGCTTACCTGTCGGGGCGGCTGCTCGCATCCGCCACAGGGGGACGCTGCAAGATCGTGCGCTACCGTTTTGTTGCGCAGCCCATCCCGGCAGACGTCACCCCCCTGCCTGAGGGTGCCACCGTCATCAAGTCCGTTGATGCAACCCACCCACTGGTGCCGACCTTCCCCCGCCCGGCCCACGTCATCGAGCGCCGGTTCCGGCAAGGCGACACCTGCTTTCTGGCCACCAGCAAAGGCGCATTTGCCGGATTCCTCTGGCTGGCGCACGGCGCCTATGACGAAGACGAGGTCCGGTGCCGCTATGAACTGACCGACACCACCCGGACGGTCTGGGACTACGACGTTTATATCGAGCCGAAATACCGTCTCGGCAGAATGTTCTCCCGACTGTGGCAGGCCGCCAACCATGCGCTGGCGAGTGAAGGGGTTCGATGGAGCATTTCGCGGATCTCGACCTTCAATCCGGATTCCATCGCGGCGCACTCGCGCCTGGGTGCGCAAACACTGAGCCATGCCACGTTTGTGGTCCTGGGGCCTGCTCAGTTGGCCCTCGTCTCGCAAGCGCCTTACCTGCATGTCTCGCTGAGAGCAGCGTCAGCGCCCACCGTGCGCCTCAAGCCCCCCGCGGGCAATGTGTAGGACAAGGGACTATGTCGCATTTGCGGCAGAACGAATCAGTTAGACTCTGCGGGCCAGATGGGCCGTGATCCACACCGAGACGATATGAACGCAACAACCCTGCTCCACGAACTCATATTTGCTTCCGCGCAATCCACGCCGGATGCGGGCGCCCTGACCGCGGGACAAGTCACGCTCAGCTACGCCGAACTCGGTCATCGTGTCCGGCAATTCGGCCAGGGCCTGGCTGCGCTCGGTCTTGATCGTTCCGAGCGCGTCGCCGTTTTCCTGGACAAGCGAATCGAAACCGTCGAGGCCATTTTCGGCGCCACCTGCGCCGGTGGCGTGTTCGTGCCGATCAACCCCATTCTCAAGCCCGAGCAGATTGCCTATATCCTGCGCGACTGCAATGTCCGGGTCCTGGTCACGTCAAAAAGCCGATTGACCCTGCTTGAGTCGGTGCTGCACGAATGTCACGACTTGCGCCACGTGGTGCTGATCGACGCGCTCGACGAAACGCCCACGGTCGAAGGCTGCACCGTCCTCACCCGCGAGGCTATGCTCGCCGCCCAGGCACCCACGCATCGGGTCATCGACGCCGACATGGCGGGCATTCTCTACACCTCCGGCAGCACCGGGCGCCCCAAGGGCGTGGTGCTGTCCCACCGCAACATGGTCGCCGGCGCGAAGAGCGTCGCCCAATACCTCGGCAATCATCGCGAAGACACCTTGCTGGCAGCACTTCCGCTGTCCTTCGATGCCGGCTTCTCGCAGCTGACCACGGCCTTTCATTCGGGCGCGCGCGTGGTGTTGCTCAACTACCTGATGCCGCGCGACGTCATCAAGGCCATGGAGCGCGAAGGCGTCACCGGGCTGACCGCCGTACCGCCGCTGTGGATTCAGCTGGCCCAGCTCGAGTGGCCCGAATCGGTGGCCCAGCGCCTGCGCTATATCGCCAACACCGGCGGACGCATGCCGCTCGAGACCCTTAACCGGCTCCGCTCGCACCTGCCTACGACGAAGCCCTTCCTGATGTACGGGCTCACCGAGGCGTTCCGGGCCACCTTCCTGCCGCCCGAACAGGCAGAGCAGCGCCCTGACTCCATCGGCAAGGCCATTCCCAACGCTGACGTGCTCGTCTTGCGCGAGGATGGTTCCGAATGCGCGCCGAACGAACCGGGCGAACTGGTTCAGCGTGGCGCCCTGGTCGCCATGGGCTACTGGAACGACCCGGAAAAGACCGCCGAGCGCTTCAAGCCCCTGCCCAATACAGCCCCCGGGCGCCAGCAGGGTTTGGTGCTCCCCGAGATCGCGGTATTCTCGGGCGACACCGTGCGACGCGACGAGGAAGGCTACCTGTACTTCATTGGCCGCCGTGACGAGATGATCAAGACATCGGGCTATCGGGTCAGCCCCACCGAAGTCGAAGAGATTCTGTACAGCACGCAGCTTGTGGGCGAGTGCGCCGCATTCGGCGTCGCCCACGAGAGTCTCGGTCAGGCCATTCACGTGATCGCGACCGGCCCCCAGGGCGGCGCCCTCGACGTGGATGCCGTGCTCGCTGCATGCCGCGCCAAAATGCCAGCGTACATGGTGCCTGGCACCATCCAGGCTCATGAGGGTGCCCTGCCCCGCAACCCCAACGGCAAGATAGATCGCAAGACCTTGTCGAATTCGATTCAGAACAAGGACTGAGAATACCGATGAGTGCCGAACGCACGCCCCCCGTTCACGCCCCCATGGACCAGTTTAAGGTCACCGATGGCCAGTTGGTGATTGGCGGCCAGCCCCTGTCACGCCTTGCGGCGCGCGTTGGCCAGACGCCGTTTTACGCATACGACCGTCAGCTGCTCACCGATCGCGTGGCCGCACTGCGCAGCGCCTTGCCGGCCGGCATCAAGCTGCATTTCGCCATGAAGGCCAACCCCATGCCTGCCCTGGTGCAGCACATGGCGGGTCTGGTCGACGGCATTGACGTCGCCTCAGCGGGTGAGTTGCTGGTCGCGCTGGACGCAGGCGCCAACCCTGAAGAAATCAGCTTCGCCGGTCCGGGCAAGCGCGACATCGAGCTTCGCCAGGCCGTCGCCTCGGGCATTCTGGTGAACGTCGAATCCTTCCGCGAACTGGCGCCGCTGGCCAAGGCCTCGCAAGAGCTCGGTCTTCCGGCGCGGATCGCCGTGCGCGTCAATCCCGACTTCGAACTCAAGGCGTCCGGCATGAAGATGAGCGGCGGCCCGAAACAGTTCGGTGTCGACGCCGAGCAGGTCCCCGAACTGCTCAAGCAGATCGGCCAGCACCCGGAACTGAGCTTCGAGGGCTTTCACCTCTTTGCCGGCTCGCAGAACCTCAAGCCCGAGGCGATCATCGAGGCTCAGCAAAAGAGTTTCGAGCTGGCGTGCGAGCTGGCCAGATCCGCGCCGGCGCCGGTGCGCTTCCTCAACCTGGGCGGCGGCTTCGGCATCCCCTATTTCCCGGGTGAGACGCGTCTCGACCTCGCCCCGATCGGCGACAACCTCGCCCGCATCCAGAACGAAGCAAAAACACGACTGCCCGAAGCCAGCATCGTGATCGAGCTGGGACGCTACCTGGTCGGCGAAGCCGGCATCTACGTCTCGGAAGTCATCGATATCAAGGTTTCCCGCGAACACACCTTCATCGTCACCAATGGCGGCCTGCATCACCATCTGGCAGCCTCCGGCAACTTCGGTCAGGTGATCCGCAAGAACTATCCAGTGGCCATCGGCAATCGCATGGATGAAGCGCCCGTCGCACCGGCAAGTGTCGTCGGACCGCTGTGCACACCGCTCGACATTCTGGGTGACAAGATGCGCCTGCCGGCCGTCCGTGAGGGCGATCTTGTCGTCGTTTTCCAGTCGGGGGCATACGGCCCCAGTGCCAGCCCCCAGCGTTTTCTCGGGCATCCGGAAACGCTCGAAGTGCTCGTATAACGCAAGCACGCTTTGACCCTATCCCTGCTCGAAAGATGACGCCTAACCACCAAAACAGCCACATTGCGGGGCAGACCGCCCACGTTTCATCGCGATCCGACGGCCGCGAGACGCCGGCCCGCCAGATTCGCCTGGCGTCAGGCGTCATTTCGCACTCGGACCAGTTCGCCGAAGCGCAGCGCGGCGATTGGCTCTGTCTCAGTACCGGCGCTCCCGTGTTTCCGGGAGACACACCTGCAGATCGCGCCGACGCCTCGCAGCGCTGGCTTGAGCTGTTCGAACAGTACGGCCCCTCTTGCGCCGCGCGGGTCAAAGGCCGCTTCGGTGTCGTCTTTTTCCATTGCAGCCGAGATGAGGTCGTGCTCGTCACCGATCGCTTCGCCACCTATCCCTGGGTCTGGCAATGTCAGGACGGCGGTTTCTCCTTTTCGGATCGTACCGAGCAGCTCCCGGGCACACCAGACATCGACCTCGATGCGATCTACAGCTATCTGTTCTTTCATGTCATTCCCTCGCCCCTGACCATCTTCAAAGGCGTCGAGCGACTCGAACCCGCCTGCGCCCTGCATTTCACCTCAGGCACGGTCGAGTGCAGCCGCTACTGGAGGCCGCGCTTCGACGAACAGCCCGTGCGCGACCGCAAGGCGGAAAAACAGCGCTTTCTGGACATCATCGAAAATGCCGTGGCGCGCGATGCCGTTGGCGCGCAAACCGGTACCTTTCTGTCAGGCGGCACCGACAGTTCGACCGTCACCGGCATGCTGTGCCGCATCCAGGGCCGCCCGGCCCGCGCGTTCTCGATCGGTTTCGACGCCGACGGTTACGACGAGATGGAATATGCCCGCATCGCGGCCACGCACTTCGGCGCGGACCACAAGGCCTATTACGTCACGCCCGACGATCTCGTCACCGCCATCCCGCTGGTCGCAACCCATTATGACCAGCCCTTCGGCAATTCGTCGGCCGTGCCGGCCTGGATCTGTGCGGCACGTGCGCGGGAAGACGGCATCGAACGTCTGCTTGCCGGCGACGGTGGCGATGAGCTGTTCGGCGGCAACACCCGCTACGCCAAACAGAAGGTTTTCGGCGCGTATGACGTGATTCCTTCGGCACTCCGCCAACGACTGATCGAACCCATGTGCCGCGCCCTGCCCCTTGATCGCATTCCGGTCGTCAAGAAAGGCGCAAGCTACGTCGAACAGGCATCCGTGCCCATGCCGGACCGGTTGCAGATGTACAACATGCTGATCCGGCTGGGACACGACAATGTGTTCGAGCGCGCCTTTCTCGATCGCGCCGACATGCAGCGCCCTTACGAACTGCAGCGCGACGTCTGGCAGCAGTCGGAGGGTGCATCGCTCGTCAATAGAATGCTTGCCTTCGACTGGAAGTTCACCCTCGCGGACAACGATTTGCCCAAGGTCGTGGGCACAACCGGCCTCGCCGGGCTGGATGTGGCCTTCCCGCTGATCGACGATGATCTGATGGATCTATCGCTTCATTTACCCACCGACGAGAAGCTTCACGGCCTCAAGCTGCGGTGGTTCTTCAAGGAAGCACTGACCGGTTTCCTGCCGGACGCGATCCTGACGAAGAAGAAGCACGGCTTCGGGCTGCCGTTCGGGGTGTGGGCAACCTCCCACGCGGGCCTCAAGAGCCTGGCCGACGACGCCCTCGGCTCATTTGGCGCGCGTGGTGTGGTCCGCAGCGACTTCATCCGTGACCTGATCGAACGCTGGTTGCCGGCATACCCCGGCTACTATGGCGAGATGGTATGGATCATCATGATGCTCGAGCACTGGTTGCGCGCCAACCGGCCCGACTGGAAAGCGCAGTAAACTTCCCCGTGCGCAGCAAGGCAGGACAAGACATGACGCAGCAGACAACTCGACGACTCACGACAGCCTCCGCCCTCATCGGATTGGCCGCCACCCTGGCATTGGGTGCAGCCCCCGCCGTGGCCCAAGTGGGCGCCTGCGGCTCGCTCGACAATGCGTACGGGCCTTACGACTATCGCCTCGAAGCCTACGGCAAGATTCAGGTGGTGGAGCGTTTTCACTTCACCCCCGACATCGAAGCCTTGCAGCGCCCCAAGAACGGCACGGTCGGCGGCAACCTGGATTACACCCTCAGGGCCTCACCCAATCACCCGCGCGCGCTCATGACCCTGGTCCGCGCCGCGATGCGCGAGAAGACCAGTCGCGTTTCGAACATGCCATTGCCCGTCGCATGCTATTTCGAGCGGGCACACCGCTTCACACCCGATGACCCGATGGTCTCGACCATCGAAGCCACCTACCTGCAGAAGATCGGGCAGTCCGCCGCCGCGCGCGAGGCACTTGTCAAAGCACGCGAACAGGCGCCGAACAACCCCAACATTTTCTACAACCTGGGTCTGGTGAGCTTCAAACTCGGCGACTACGACGACGCACTCGAATTCGCCCACAAGGCCTACAGCAAGGGTTTCCCACTGCCGGGTCTGCGCAACATGCTCAAACGTGCCGGCAAATGGACCGAGCCGCCCCCCGAGCCCGAGGCGACTGCGACCGAGGCCGAGCCCACAGAAGCGGCGGTGACTACCCCTGACGCGCCCGAGCCGCCTCAAGCCGACTGAACAGGTCGTCACACAGTTGCCGGGCGCACGCTGAAATATCGGACGGCGCCCTGGCCTTGCCGATCGAGGATGCGAACACCCGTTTGTGAGCCCATGGGGTGAAACGCACACCGGCGAAATCGAAAATGCGGCGAAACTGCTCGGCCGGTTCGCTGACGAGCGTTTCGTAGTTCACCAGCAGAACGTCTTCCTGATCCGCCAGCCCCAGCTCGAAGAACAGCTGGTTGCGGGCATACCAGAACAAGGCAATGGCACTGTTTGGACCATCCATGGGGTCGTGGCACGCCTGCAGCTGGGCGTGAATGGCGTCGGTAAGACCACGAACACGCCAGTCACCGTGATTCTGGCGATTCACCATGGACTGCACGGAGGCCGGCAGACTCGCAAACGACTTGCGGCCCGAATTGACCATGTCGCTGTAGTGCCGGTAAATCCAGACGATACGCGCAGGCGCCAGCAAGGCTTTGAGCTCATGGAGCCGATCGAGCTCGCAGAGCGTCTTGATCACGAACACCGGTGCTCTGGAGGCTGCCTTGAGCGCTCTGATCGTCTCATGGTCACGCATCAGGTAATCGTCGAAGGCGCGCGGGTCCGTCTCGTGAAAGACATCGGCGTCCGCACTGCGCTCCAGCACATCCATCAGCATGTTGGTGCCGGAACGTTGAACGCCTGCGACCAACACGCTCGGGCGCGATGCCGACGGACGCAGTCGCCACGCCAGATCCTTTCTCGCCAGCCAAGCCGCATCTTCGATTCGGTGGGTCAGTCTTTGAATGAGTTTGCTCATGTGATTACCAGGTTCAAACCATGAACTCGGGGGCTCGGACCTGCGCCCAAGTGTCCTTCGACAGCAGCCCTGCCGCCTTTGCGAACCCGAAGATTCATGACGTCTTCTTGCGCGCGCGCCGTAGCGAGCGCAGTTTGGAAAGGAGGTACGATTCGGCGCCCTGTGGCCGACCCGAGATCCACCACAGCGCCACCACACTCAGCACGTAGGCAAGCGCCCCGATCACGACCTTGGCAACGAGGCTCACGTACGGATTCGCTGGCAAGAGGGCCGCCACGTAATCGACGGCAAGCACGAGACACACCGCACCTGCGATGGGTCTAAACAGCACGCCCAGCAGCGAACTCCACCGCATCAGGGGGAGCGTTCGCACCAGCACGAACAACAGCCCGGCCAGCGTCACCAGCACGGTCGCCAGACGAATCTGGGCAATCTCCAACGCACCGGCGGTGGGCATGATCAGTACGGCAACCGAAACGAAGGCCACCAACTGACACCAGGCGACCACCGCATTGAGGCGAACGTAGCCCAGTGACATGAGGACATAGCTGGGCGTACTTGTGATCGACGGGACCAGGTACGCCAGCGTCAGAATTTCGATGAATGCGGTCGCCGACAGCCACTTTTCCCCCAGCAGCACCAGCACCGCCTCGTGGGCCACCGCGCCCAGGCCGACACAGGCAGGAATGGCCACCAGTGCCTGCACCCCCAGGGCGAGCAGCACCAGCCGATTGAGCTCTTCGGGGTCTTCCTTCGCGCGGACAAAGGCAGGGAACAGCACCCGGTTGAGCGGGCTGATGATTTCGGTCCCCGGCATCTGGGCCACATCGTTGGCAAGCGAATAGGCCCCCATCTGGGCCGTGCTGCCACGCCCCCCCACCAACAGGCGGTGGACGTTGTTGTTCAGATAATTCCCGATGTTTCTCACCAGCATCCACTGCGCGAAACCGAAGATGGAGCCGAATTCGGCAAGGCTGAACCGGGGTCGCATCGGATGCATGCGATAGCTGACGAGCACGCCCACCATGCGCCCCCCGATCGCGCCGGCAACCATGGCCCAGTAACTTTCCCAGAGAATCGCGAGCGTGACCGTGATGAGAAAACCACTGAGCCGCTTGGTGAACATGAAGCGGAAGTCGAGCCCGAAACGCATTTCCTTCTGGAAATTGACCACGCCAATGTTTTCGCACCCGGCAACGATCAAGCCGAGGCTCATCACCTGCAACACCGGCACGACGCGGGCATCGCCGAAATACTCACCGGCCGTCGGCGCAAGCAGGAGGATGGCCACTGACGCCAGCGAAAACTGAGCCAGGCGGATCGTCCACGCGGTGTCATAGTGCCGCTGCGTCGCGTTGGCATTCTGGATCAGGGCAGATGCGACGCCCATGTCGGTCAGCACATCGAGCAACCCCACCACCAGCGATGCCTGAGCCACCACACCAAAATCGTCGGGTACCAGCAGACGCGCCAGGATGAGCGTGCTGACCAGACCGATGAGCCGATGCGTCCAGCGCATGGCAATCACGAGCGCGGCCCCCTTGGCCACGGACACGGGTGCACTCATTTCAATCCGGCTTCCGTCTCAGGCCGGCGCGGCACAACACCGTCGACATCGATCGCTTCATAGACGGTAGCCGGGGTCGTACCAGCGCGTATCGTTGTGCGCGCACTGGCGCTCGAAGGCCGCCGTTTTCTCTGCATCCCAATCGTCGGCGGACATCAGCCGATGGCGGCTCTCGGCCACATTCTCGACCTTGACCACCTCACGCCCGAGCCGATCAACCCCCAGAAAGTCGAAAATGGTCTCGGTCTGGGCGCTCAGTTCCTCGAGCCGGACGAACAGTCGCCGGGATTCGGGCAGGTTTCTGAGCGATGCTTCGATCTGGCTGTTCCAGCGGTTCCAGTACCAGCAGTTGCGCTCGAAAGCGGTCATGCTTCGCCATGCGGCAGGATCAAGCTCGCCGGTCTTGTCAGCACGCACGCGATACTGGCTGAAAATGCCCCGGTACAGCGGCTCCGCGGCCAGATCATCCACGTCTTCGGGGAACATCTCGGCATCCGAGAACCATCCACGCGAACAGGTCGAGTTCACCGTGTCACGCGCGTTTCGCAACAGCCAGATGAATTTGGCCTGGGGAAACAGCTCGGCCAGCAGCGGCACCATGTTCGAGAACTTCTGGTCCGACTCCCCGTAGCAGCCGGGCGGCATGACGGAAGCCTCGACATACAGCTGGTGCAGTTCGGCCTTCACCTCATCGGCGCTCTTCTGGCCATGGGCAAACTCGGTGGACAGGCGCACAAGCTGCAACTTGGGCTCATGTCGGCAATCGACATCGGGATGCCGTGACAGCGCCCGCGCGATTGTCGTGCTACCGCTGCGGCCGGTGCCAAGCACGAAAAAGAGTTGCGCCCCTTTCTCGGCGGCGTTCTGATGGAAGCCCCGGACCGCGGAGACGGGCAAGGGCATACCGGACGAGCCGCCAAAGGCGGACAGCTCACGCAGCCGGTCGTAGTGCGGCATGTCGCGCGACTCGATCTGTTCAAAAGCACCGGCACCGATGACGGCGCCGGCCGGAATGTCGCCATGCACGACGGCCCCCATCCCGAGAATGGCGCCGTCCCCCACCGTGGTGCCCGGCGCGATGCTCACGTTCATGCCGATCCAGACGTTCTTGCCGATGACCACGGGCCGGTCGCGATACTGGTGATCGTAAGGCAGGGCCATGCCTACATATTCGTGATTGGCGGTGTAGATGGTGACATTGCGGCTGATGTGGGTGTTGTCGCCAATCGTGAGGCCGCCTCGCGTCATCAGATAGGCATTGTCCCCGATGTGCACGTTGTTACCCAGAACGAGACCTCGGGGGTCAGTGATGCACACTCGACCTCCGAAACACACCCCCGCGCCGAGATTGGGCAAACCCGCGATGAGTCGCTCGTTCGTGCTGCGCACATGCCGTTCGGAAAGGTAATCGAGAATCTCGGGCTTTTCATTGACCAGCTGCTCGAGCGCACGCACCACCAGCGATTTGATCGCGGTATCGCAGCCTGAACGGCGCAATGCCGTCTTGAGGAATTGTTTCAGCTTGGAACTCATGGATTTGACGGGTTCGTGCTCCGACCATCGGCGATGGCGATGCCTCTCGCGCGGCTCAGAAAAGCAGATGACGGGTGAATGGGGCGTAGCGCCATCCGTGGGGGTGCAGCAGACTCTTGAGATGGTGACGCCATGCCTGTTCCTTGCGGCCGGAGCGCAGATAATGCGAGGCAAGATAATGATGCGAATCCACCAGGCGACGCCGCAGAATCCGCGCCACGTCCTCACGGGGTCGAAGGGCAAGCATGCGTTCGACCAGAACAACACTTGTCGCCTTGTAACTGTCGGACTTGCTCTGCGATGTGGCAGAGTCGTGGATTCTGAAGCTGGGCCGGCGGTCGATCAACACCGGAATGCCCCGGTGACTGACGACGAAGGCAACCCAGGTCCAGTGAATGTGACGCGGCAGGTCTTCGAAGATATCGGCATCGACCAGGCGGGTCCGGTAGAGGCCGCCACATGAGGCGAGCCAGTTGCTGTCCATGAGCCCCAAGAGTGGATCGCTGTCCAGCAAGGGCGGCATATCGAGCGCGGGCTCGTCACCATCGCCCCGGTTTCGATGCCCGTTGGTCGCCACAACACCGATCGCCGGATTCGAGTCCATCCCCTCCAGGCGCATGTCCAACGCCCCCGGCAGGTATTCGTCGTCGTCGTCGAGGAAGGCAAAGAATTCCGTTTCGACCCGTTGGCGCCCGGCGCTGATACCGGCAATCGTGGCCCCGGTCTCCACCTGAGCGACCGTGATGTCAGGCTGAGCGTCCAGCCACGCGACCACGTCGGGATCGAAACGGTTGCCGTTGACCGCGGCAATGATCCGCACCGGCCGGGTGCTGGAGGCTCGAATCGATTGCACCGCACGCGCAAGGGATGCCTTGCGGCACGCATCGGCAAGTGTCGGGATGATCACACTGACTTGCTCAACTGCCATGTCGTTCTTTCAGTTTCCTTCGGCCTGATCGATGGATGCCACCTGCATCGAATGCCCAGCATTACCCCATATTGCTGGGAATTTGCATAGGCACTCTTTCATACTTGTCACCAATGCGCGCCTGAGCCGGGGTCCCTCAGTCGCCCGGGCGGTAGGCCCAGACGCGACGCCCATCAATCACGACCAGCACCTGGTCCCGATGATCGAAATAGGCCAGCATGCGTTCGCCATCCGGCATGGGCGGGCCGTCGGGATCGAGCGCCTTCCACTCGGAGCGATCCGGGTCGAACGCGTGAATTGATGGGTTCGACAGATCAACCAGCAGCCCCCTGCCCGTCGCGCTGTCGAATAAGAACACATTCCGCGCGTCATGCCCACCAGGCAGCGTCGGCGGACTCCCCTTTTCGTCTCGGACGGACGTCCAGACACGTGCCTTGGGATCAAAGCGGAAAGTACGCTTGCCAGCCCGACAGATCAGCAGTTCGCGTTGTGGATCGAAGTAACCGACCAGCTCCCGGCCGGGTGCATTTCGCGAAAACGTCCGGTCACCCTTCCTGGGCAGAAGCCTGAGCCAGGTATCGTTGGCGGAGTCCAGCCACCAGGTGCCACGGAGCTGCCAATCGTTGCCGTGATAGATGGCGCCCCCCCCTTCGGGATTGAATTCCAGAAGCGCGCCATAGGCCGGCGGCGGCTGTGGGGTGCCGGTTTTCAGATAGGCCCAGCGTTTCTGCTCCGGATCGAAGGTCCACATGGGCAAGGATGAATCGATCTCGTCTGCGGAGTGCTTCAGACGCGCCGCAATCTGATTTCGATTGGCCGGCCAGGCGTTCATGAACAGCACTTTGCGCCGTGCAGCATCGTAGGTGACCGACGACCATCCGTGTCCGATGATGGCCGGCCCACCGCGCCGGGTCATCAGAACGCCATCGTGCAGGACAACATCGCTGGCGTCATCGCCCAGACCCCGGTAGTCGCGTGGCAGATCAGGCGCATACAGCAAGGTCCATTCGAGCGCGCGCAGATCGAAGGACCACACATCGTTGAGTCGATGCGGCTTGCCATGGTTGGCCCCAAGGTAGATGGCCTGATGCCGCTCGGGTGCCCATACCATCTTGAGCGAGTAGTCCCGACGAAGGGGCCCGGTGTGATCCAGATCGAACCGCCGGGCCACCTCGTTGAAATCGCCCACGACCTCCGCATCGCCGAGGTACACCGCCTGATTCGGCGCAAGGCCGGCAAGCGCGGCGACCACCTCATCGGGCGCCCCGTGAGCTGCGCCGGCCAGGAGCAGCGCGCTCAGAATCAGGCCACGGAACCGCAACGCGCTCACTGCCCTCTCATGGGTCCGATGTAGCGATCGCTGATGACGACATTGTCGATGTACAGACTCATGTCCTTGGCCGGTTTGGCCAGACCGCCGTGATAGACGTTCATCCACACCGACTCGATATGCAACTGGTCGATGTCGCGGAAACGGTAGTCGTCGCGCCGGAAGACCAGTTGGCCGTCGATCCAGGCCTCTAGCACCCCATCGGCCAATCCCGGGGTGTTGAGCTTGACGTGCTGCTCGACCGAGTACCAGCGGTTCTTCTCCAGCGAGCCGGTCGGCCCCAAGGACCATCCGAGTGCATCCCCGGATGGCTGTTCCATACCTGCGTGATACACATAGGAACCGATCGAGCGGTTCGGGCCTGCTTCCGGCCCTCGCCACTGAAAGAACGCGCCACGCGCGGACCAGCCATTGAGGCCGTCGGATCGACGCATGCCCCATCCGGCGCGGTTGTAGGTACCTGAAATACCGGGCAACTTGCCGCCATCCACGGTCGGATCCCAGTTGTTGCCCAGGCGCAGGTAGTAGCGGAAATAGATTTCATCCGGCTCTTGCTGCCGCCCCTGGCGGGCAAAGCGGTAATGGGCATTGAGCCCCATGTTCCGGCCCCGCCTGAGCGTGACCTTGAGGGCGCGACCATCCAGCGGCACAAAGCCGGCTTCGTCGGGATCGGAGACCAGATCGAAGGACTCGTTGCCGCCGTGCTCCCAGCGCTCGAGCCAGTCTGTATCGTCGAAGCGCTCGACCATCCAGACATCGCGGCGCGACTCAAGCGCCTGCTCGGTGGCTGCCGTTGTGGCAACGCCGGACACAACCACGGTATTGCGATTCTCAACCAGCGGCACATCAAAGCTGCCGACCCCGGTCTGGCCGGAGTACTGCTTGTCGCTGACCATGATCAGACGGGCCGCAACGACCCTGACGGATTCTCGGGGTTTGAACGGAAACACCAGGATGGCACTGGAGTCGTTGCCCACCTTGAGAATCGGCAGATCGCCGCGCGTGCGACGTGCGGAACAGGAGATGTAGGTATCGGAGCTCGGACTCAGACGATCGACCCTGCCGTCGCTCCATTCGACGCGCAACGTCGGCCGGTCAACCGAGCGTTCGGCCTCAAGGCTGGCGAAGTTGACGATGCCGCTGACCCTGTCGTCCACGCGAAGCATCAGTGCGCCGCTATCGGAATCGCGATGACTCCAGGCATCCACGATACCCGTCACGTCCCACTGGACAATCTGGGGCGATTTGAGGCGCGGAATGGTCTCGGTCGAATAGGCCGCCGGGCCATGCCTGACGCCGTTTCGATCAACCCAGTCGCCGCCAGGTGCCTCCCACGACTGCCGTGCCGTCGACTGGCGATATTCGCAGGAGGCTTGATCCGCATCCAGCGCCTGCGCCGGACTGGCCAGCAGCATGCCAGCCAGGCACCACGAAGCGGGATGCAGGCGCACCGACATCAGACCCGCTCCCCGTCTCTGCGCAGGTTATGGGTCAGCCGTCCGAGGAAGCGCAGCTGAGTGCGATCCCAGGGTGTGAATCGTGGCAACTGGAACAGGTCGCTATCCGGGCGGGAAGCCCCGGCGGCGGTGGTGACCGCCGCGCCATACCCGGCCGCCTCCACCAGATCGCGGTCGCGCCGGGTGTAGTCGCGGACAGGTTTTCCGTTGGGATAGGCAAACAGGTTCATTGGCTTTCCGATGATCTCTTCCAGTGCGCGCTTGCCATCACCGATTTCGCTGGCGGCCTGCACCGAGGTCAGCGAAGCGAGAATCGGATGGCTGACGGTATGACCGCCAATGGTCATGCCGGCCTCGGACATCTGGCGAAGTTCGCTTGAGCTCATCATCAGGTCATTGGGCAACTCGACGTCGGCTGCTGCTGCCACATCGTCGACCGCGTTTGCACGTTCCACAGGGGGGAGATGCTTGATCCGGGTCAGAATGCTGTCGATGCAATGACGTCTCGCCGAAGCGGAGTCCAGCAAGAATTCACCCAGCCCGATCTTCTCCAGGTTCAGCGAATCCTGACGCGCGGCGCGTACGCTCTCGATGACCGTATCGTTCCACATCCGCCCGCCGTCGAGAAAACCCGACGCAACAAAAAATGTCGCGTGCAGCCCATGGCGCTGAAGTATCGGCATGGCAACACGGGCGTTGTCGGCATAGCCATCGTCGAAGGTGATGCTCAGGGCACGCGAGGGCAGTGACGCATGTTGAAGGCCGTGGACCGCTTCTTCAAGCGGGATGACACGGTAGGTCTGCTTGATCCAGCGCAGCAAGGTGTCAAAACGGGCAGCATCCGGCTCTTCCGGGAACAGCGGATCGGGCCGGGGCAAGACGCGGTGAAAGATGAGAATCGACAACTTGCCGGCTGCACCGGCAGGCGACATCATCGACGCGAGCATCCTGACCGGCATCATGCGAGCACTTCCCGGCCTGTCGGCACTGTTTCATTTGCTTTCTTCTTTTCGTTCTCGAGCCAGCGCCTCGTCACCACAAGCATCACCATCACGTTGTAGGGCAAATCGAAGTACGCGAGACTCAGGAACGCACCACCGACACCGAATCCGATCAGCACCACCTGGATCATCCCGGCCAGATGAAAGACCCACTCGTGCTCGGGATTGCCCCGGGACTGGCGCCTGAGCTTGACCGCTTCGCGCCAACTCAGCCAGCCCAGCAGAAGGTAGATGAACAGGCCGGGCCAGCCATGCTCGCCGAGCACCTGGAAGTAGATACTGTGAGCCGCACGCACGATACGCGGGTCGGGGGCGTATGACTGATAGACGATCGGGTCATACATCTCGAAACCGCCGCCCGTCACCCGGTCGTTCGCCAGATTGACGGCCGTCTGCCAGGCATTGATACGCCCCATCGCCGAACTGTCTTCTTCATAGGTTTCGATGGTGCTCATGCGGTCGTGCCAGCTTTGCGGCATGAACGCGAACAAGCCGGCCGCGGCAACCACGATGACGACACCGGAGACGATCTTGCCGCGGCTGCGTAGCCAGAGAATACCCCCCATGGCGACAATGGCCAGGAAGGCCCCGCGCGATTGCGTGCCGAGCACGGCCACGGTGGTCATGAGCATCATCACGAACAGGCCGCGCTTGATCCACTTGTTATCGTTCGTCAGCGTCAGGTAGTACATGAGCGGAATGGTGATGAGCATCGCCAGACCGATCTCGTTGTTGCCGCCGATGAATCCGCCCGGCCCCCAGACGCGACCACCGCCGCCCGTCATGATGGTGTAGACCCCACCCTTCAGGCCGAAGAAACCGATGGACAGGACGTTGATCCAGACGAACAGCTGGATGTGCTTCTTGTCCTGCAGGACGGCCAGCGCCAGCAGTGTCATCACCTGGATTTTCATCACTTTCTTCAACTGATCCAGAGACTCACCGGGGAAGAAGCCGAACGCGGTCGTCACGCACATCCACAGAATGAAGATGATGAGCACCGTCACGATGCCGGATCGCGGCATCGACACCTTGTCCTTCGTCGTCATGAGGGCGATGAACGTGGCGCCGGCCGCCGCGGCCGCAAACGGCAGATCGTAGGCAAAGCCCCAGGTGAGCCGGTGGGGGTTCATGACACTGATCCAGGTCCATAGCAGCACGCCGATATAGGCATGGCGAAAGACCTGCGGCAGGAAGAACAGGAACAGCCCGGTAATAGCCAGATCACGCATGAGCGGAAACCTCCTGGCGCATGCCCGGCTGCACCTTGCTCACGACATAGCGGAATTTGCCCGATTTTTCGGCGGGGATTTCGTCAACAAATGACACACCGATGGTGACGTGTTCGCCGAGGCGTCGTTTGAAGTCGGTGACGATGCGCTGCTCAGCGCCTTGCTCCCAGCGCGAATCGGCAACAATGAACACGTCGGTGTGATCCAGACTCTCCTGGGCGATCTTGAACTTGGCCACACCGGGCAGGTCGCGCACGGTGTAGATGAGCGCAAGCCCGTGCATGACGGTGCCATCGGCAGCCACGATGAAGTCAGTCGTGCGACCCTGGACATCGGCCAGGATCGGCAGGGTCCGTCCACAGGCGCACCCCGAGCCCCCAAGCACGCCCACATCCCCGGTGCGATAGCGGACAAACGGGAAATCGCGCGTGGCCAGATGGGTCACCACGATCTCACCTGCCTCGCCCGCGGCCACGGGCTGCCCGTCGGCACCGATGGTTTCGACGATGATGTCCTCTGCACTCAGATGCAGATTGCCGGACGGACACGCGTGCGCGATGAAACCCGCATCACGCGCACCGTAGCCATTGGCGACCGGCGCACCGAAGACCCCCTCGATGGTTTCCTTCTGATGATCGTAGAGTCGCTCCGAGGTCACGAACACCACCTTGATGCCAAGGCGGTCCATCGCCCGCCCCTGCGCCTTTGCATGGGCCGCGATCATGGAAAGGCTGGACGGATAGCCAAACAGCATCTTCGGCCTGACGCGCTCGATGGTCGCAACGAAACGATCAAGGTTTTCACGGGACATTTCAAAGGCTGGCAGCAACTCGCTGCGGAACAGGCCGTCCCGGATCTGTCGAACGCGATCCTGCGCCCCCAGTTCGACCGGCGACCCCCACACCACCAGTTCGGGGTCGCCGATATCCACGCCCCACCAGCGCGTGGCGCGCCACTTGGCGGCCACATCATGGCTCTTGCGTCCGAGCCCCGTGTAGAAGATGAGCGGCTCGCCCGACGAACCACCAGTGTTGTATCGCGTGATCGGACCGTGATCGGCCGCCTTCATGCGCTCGCCCTGAGCACGGATGACGGCCTTGTCCAGCAAGGGCAGGCGCTCGAGTGCGCGGACGCTGTCGACTACCTGCGGATCGAAACCCGATTCATCAAAGAGATCGCGGTAGTAAGGCACCTGTGTGCCGATGTCACAAAGAAAGGCCTTCAGGCGCTCGACACGAACCGCCTCGAGTTCATCGGCATTGGCATATTGGGTGGCTTCGAGCGATTTGAGTCGCGCCACGGAATCGTGCTTCTTGAGCCGTTCATGCAGCGGAAAGAGGACGCCGGAAACCAGGCGGGTATACAGAGAGCTCACGCTAGCGGTGCTCCACAATGGGTTTGCGCTTTGCGCGCATGGCGACAAATGCAGCAGTCAGTTGATCGATGCGATTGTCCCAGGTGTTGTCCCGGGCATAGGCCAGAATGGCCTCTCGGGACCACGGGCGATCGAGGCTATCGATGAGGGCATCCCTCAGCGCATCGTGGTCGCCGAATGGCACGATATGACCGAGTTCAGGGCGGCACACGACCTCAGCATTGCCCCCCACGTCGGTTGTCACGACCGGCAAACCGCAGGCCATGGCTTCAAGGAAGACGTTGGCCCAGCCTTCGTTTCGTGTCGACAGCACGAAGACGTCGGCCGCGCTCAGCTTCTCCGCCAGCTGTGCCGGCGCCACCGGGCCGGTGAAGAGCACCCGGGATTCCAGACCGAGCGTGCGGACCTGAGCCCTGAGCTGCTCGCTCATGTCCCCTTCCGGACTCCCGCCACCGATGATCACATAATGCACATCAACATCGTTCGCGATGATTTCGGGCAGGCAGTCGATGACACGATGAAAGCCTTTGCGCTCAACCAGCCCGCCCACGGTCACCAGTACCTTGGCATCGACTGGCAAGCCAAGACGACGACGCGCTTCAGCCTGCTCGATCGGCGAGAACTTCTCGACATCGACACCATTGCCGATCACCTGAATCTTGTCCGCCTCGCCACCTGCGTCGCGCACCAGTCGCTTGAGTGAATCAGCGACGCTGACGACCATGTCGGCGTCGCGTACCGCACGCAGCACCTGCTCGGCGAGCCCCGGGGTGCGCAGCTGGCGGGTCTCGGTGCCCCGTAACGTGATGCTCACTGGCAAACCGAGCCAGCGGCCCAGCAGGGTCGCCGCCTTGCCACAGGGGTAGGCGAAATGCGCATCGACGATGCCTTCGCCAAATCGACGCTTGAGCCGCCGCATGAGCGGCCAGGTGCACAGGGCCATCGACCAGCCGTCCAGCCCCCGCAGCACGCCGGGCAAGGCCAGAAATCGCGGGAAGAACACCTCGGTGCCGTCCTGAATCTCGTGATGGGCGGTTTTGACGCGGTAACCGGGTCTGAACTTCTGGATCAAGCCCTGAAACGGAAACCACGGCTGGGGCGACACGACCACCATCGGGCCGTGTGCGCGGACCCGAAACATGCGTTCGCGGATGAAGAGCCCTGCGTTGGGCTGTGCGGCATTGGGAAACAGCGATGAGTAGACAAACACGGGCCCAACCTCTCGGGTGCCCTGTGCCATCGCAGGCGCATCGGCAGGCTTCACGTCACACGCTCCCAGTGGGATGAAACCAGCGAAACAATGCCGATCAGGAGTACTGCAACGCCAAGCCATCCGAAGATCTTCAATCGCGTACGCAAGGCAGCCAGTGCGTCACGGGTGTCCGGGTCGGCGTCGGGCAACAGGCGCAATCGTGGATACTGCTGCCACAGGATGGCAGCGAGCTGCTCGACCGGGCGGCCAAAGCGACGCGCCGTTGTCACGACCGGGTGACTGTCAAGCGCCATCACTGCATTTCCCCACCACATGTACCACTGCGCGGCACCCCGCCGGTAATAGTCCAGCGCCTTCTCCGGGTAGACATATCCGGGCGGCGCATCGGGGTGAACGCGCTCGCCATGGAATGCTTCGCCTGAAATGAGGTGATGCCGGAACTCCATCGCAGAGAGCGGTTGACCGTCGGCCCCGAGAAAATACTGGTTGTTGTAAATATCGATGAGCCCCCAGCGCTTGCGCTGGCGATCCCAGACTTCGCTGAGAATGTGTCCATGCCCGCCGTAGCCATCGAATGAGAAGGCCCATGGGCGGGAGAATACCCCCGCCGCGTTGAGCAAGGCCGTGAAGACCTCCACTACGTCGCCACAATAGCCCTCACCGTGCTCACGGATGCGCGCATAGCTCTCCGCCAGCGAGGCTTTGATGGGATTGTTCGGGCGCATGTCATCCGGCAGGAGATGGCGCCCCACGCCGAGCGCGGCAGCCCAATCGTCGCCGGTGGTATGCAGCGCATGGTCTGCCACCACACGCGCAAACAGCGGATGCACGGGACCCGATTCGACTTTGAAGTCCGCGGGAACACTTTCAGGCGACCACTGATGACTGGCGGGCGCGTCTTCAAGAAGCAACGCATTGCGCAGTCGAACCAGCTCGGCTCCGTTGCTCAGGTGTCGCACAAACGACAGCCCGAGCGCCCCCCAGACGAGCAAGGCCAGCAGAAACAGCACGGTTCAGGCTCCCCGTGGGCCCGGGCTTACCAGCACAGACCGGTGATCTTCGCCTTGATACCTGAATCGGAACCCACACCCACCAGATCAAACAGGTGTTGATCGGGGCGGGCCCTGGCGACAACCGCCTCGCGGATGATGGGTGAGGCGGAACCGAGCACCAGCACTTCCGAGTCGGCAACAACCGCCTCGATATCGTCCTGGAGCATCTCGCCGATATGAGGCAGATGACGTTCGATGAAGCTCTTGTTGGCACCGAGCAGACGTGACAGATGCACTTCCGGGTCATACACGGACAACTGGACACCTTTGCCGATCAGTTGCTCGGCCAGCGTGACCAGCGGACTTTCCCGCAGGTCGTCGGTCCCGGTCTTGAACGACAGGCCGAGAAAGCCGATCTTGCGCTTGCCGGTGGCCAGAATCTGTTCGATCGCCAGATCCACATGGTTGCGGTTCGATGCCAGGATGTTGCTCAGCATCGGCAATTCCACATCGTGCATCTTGGCCAGGTAGCTGGTGGCGCGCAGGTCCTTGGGCAGGCACGAGCCGCCAAAGGCAAAACCCGGCTTCAGGTACGCCTTGGAGATGTTCAGCTGGGTGTCCTGGCAGACCAGGTCCATGACCTCGAAGGCATCCACGCCCAGTGCGTGACACAGACGCGCCGTCTCGTTGGCGAATGTGATCTTGAGCGCGTGGAAGTTGTTGCAGCAGTACTTCATCATCTCTGCGGCGCGCACCGAGGTGCGCAGGAAGCGGCACGGCAGATGACCAAACAGGCCTTCGAGTCGCGTGTAGGCGTCTTCGTGGTTGGCACCGACCACCGTGAACGGCGGCTTGTCATAGTCGCGAATGGAGGAACCTTCACGCAGGAATTCCGGCTGGAAGCACACATGGAAGCCCTCGCCATCCTTCTTGCCCGAGGCCCGCTCGATGATCGGTTTGAGTGTGTCTTCGACCGTCCCCGGCACCAGAGTGGAGCGAAACACGAACACATGTGCGTCTGATTTATCCTGGAGCGCGGCCCCTAGGTCTTCGGCGATCCGCAGGACGGCGCCCTGATCCTGGCTGCCGTTGGGGGCCGAGGGCGTGCCCACGCAGATGAGCGACATGTCCGAATCACGAACGGCCTGACGCACATCGTCGGTCACGGTCACCCGACCGCTGGCCACCACCTGCTGCATCAAATCGACCATACCCTCTTCCACGACCGGGGTCTTGCCCTCGCGAATCAGGTTGAGCTTGGTCGGATCGATATCGACACCAATGACGTCATGCCCATCACGCGCCAGGCAGGCGAGCGAGACCGCGCCAACGTATCCGAGACCGAAGATGCTGATTTTCACTGGTGAATTCCTTATTGCTTGGCAAATTCCGAGAGGCATCGCTCCACGATGCCGTCGAGGCGTTCCATCGATTTGGGCCAGTCGTGGTGCGACAACATACGCTCACGCCCAGCAATGGCAAGGCGTTCACGCTCGGCGGGATTTTCGACGATGCGCAGTATGGCGCAAGCGTACTC
Organism: Nitrogeniibacter aestuarii; assembly: GCF_017309585.1. Taxonomy (NCBI): domain Bacteria; kingdom Pseudomonadati; phylum Pseudomonadota; class Betaproteobacteria; order Rhodocyclales; family Zoogloeaceae; genus Nitrogeniibacter; species Nitrogeniibacter aestuarii. The sequence goes on from NZ_CP071321.1 coordinate 3,156,510, forward strand.
GTCTGGCGTATCAGCGACGAGGAAATGGTTCTCATCTTCTGCATCAACGCCGCCAGCCGCCACTTTGCTGGTGACCACGGGCACGCCCATGGCCATGGCTTCAAGAATCTTGTTCTGCGTCCCGCGAGCGATATTCAGCGGCGCCACCATCAAGGCAGAGCGCAGGATATACGGTCTGACATCCGGCACGGAACCGGTCACCGTCACACCGTCGAGTTCCTCAAGCTTGCGCACGGCCGGGATCGGGTCGGCGCCGACGATCACCAGCTTGAGCGACGGTCGTCGGGCCTTGAGCAGCGGCCAGATACGCTTGCAGAAGTCGAACATGCACTCCTGGTTCGGGTAGTAGTCCATGCGCCCGATGAAGGAAATCAGGTCCGGGTCGTAGCCTTCGCCGTCCGGCTTGAAGAAACCGGCATCGACGCCATTCGGAAACCAGCCCGTGGACACACCGGTTTCGTAGGATTCAAGCGTTTCCCACTCGGCCCGCGTCGTGGCGGTGCACATGTTGAAACGCGTGGCCAGACGGCGCTCGGCGCGCTCCATCTTGGTGCCCTCGAGCCAGTACCCCATGTTGAGCGGAAATGGCTTGAACTTGACGTATTCGAGCCATTTCTGCGAATCCATGTCGCCAAAATCGAGGATCTTGGGGATGCCCTCTATATCCTCAACGTACTGCGCCACGGATGAGCAATGAACGAATATGAGGTCGAACTTCTCTCTGGCCACCAGTGCCTTCACACGGCGGGCAAGATCGGGGCAGTAGAAAAACCCCATCGATGAGGGCGTAAGCGTCGGCAGGCGAGCCACCATCCGCAGGGTTTGCACCGGATTGGAGACCCGCCCCATTTCAAAGTGCGCGCAATGTGCCTCCAGGCCCTGCCCTTCAGCCGCCTCCTCGTCGGAGCGGACCAGCGAGCACACGGTCACTTCATGCTGCTGCGAGAAGTGACGGATCATGTTGAACGGGCGAATCTTCCCCCCCCGCTTGGGCGGGAACGGAAAGCGATGACAGACGTACAGGATTTTCATCAGACGTAACTCTTGAGTTCGGTGGCAACGTCATCGGGCGAACGACCGTCGAGGAACATGCGACTCCAGATCTCGAGGTTCATGAGTGCGATGAGCGCATCAGTGCCATCCATGCGATTCGACTCGTGATCCCGGATCAGCGCAGTCACCGCCCGGGCATCGAAGAGACCGCGCTCACCGACCACCTTGTCATTGAGCAACCCGTTGAGCAGCGGCGCCAGTTCGCGCTTGAGCCAGGCGCCCATGGGCGTGCCGAAGCCGCGCTTCTTGCGATTGAGGATGTCGTCGGGCAGCAGATCTGCCAGGGACTGCTTCATGACGTGCTTGAGCCGCCCGCCCTTGACCTTGATATGCGCCGGCATGGTGGCCGCCGACTCGGCCAACGTATGGTCGAGCAGAGGGACGCGACACTCGAGCGACACCGCCATGCTCATCTTGTCGGTGAGCAGCAGCAGATCGTCGGGCAGTTGAGTCGCCGCATCGACGGCAAACATGCGATTGAGTTCGTCGTCGTTTCCGGCCATTTCGAACGCGCCGTGCATGGGATCGAAGGCGCCCGCGTCGGGGCCCAGCATGGCCGTCACCCGCGCCGCATCCATGATGCGCAGGTAGTTTGCATAGCGCACGTCGGCCGGCAGGCCTTCGGACGCGAGAAAGCCCTTGGCGAGGCGCAACAGGTTGAGGACTTTCGAATGGCGGTCGGCCGGCAGATGGTCGGCGGCGAACCCCATGAGTCGCTTGGCAAAGCCGGGAATGCGGTCGAACTTGCGCTGGTAGTGCTGCCCCAGATAACGGCGATAACCGCCGTACAGCTCATCCCCCCCGACACCCGACAGAATCACGGTCACGTCCTGGCGGGCGAACTGGGAGACCAGATAGGTGGTGATGAAGGCGGTGTCCGCGAGCGGTTCGTCCATGTGCCAGAGCAGCTTCGGCAGCAAGGAAACCACGTCCGGTTTGACCACGATCTCTCGATGCTCCGTCCCGAACAGCTCGGCGACACGACGCGCGTACGGCAACTCGTTGTATAGCGTTTCTGCGGCGCCGCCATCGAATCCGATCGCATAGGTCTTGATGGGCTGGTCACTGTGCCGCGCCATGAAGCCCACGACAGCCGAGGAATCCACGCCACCGGACAGGAAAGCACCGATGGGCACATCACTGACCATCTGGCGGTGCACCGCCGCTTCCATTTCGACCCGGGTACGCTCGATCCAGTCGGCTTCGGTCAGCGTGTTGTCGACGGTAGCCGGCATCTTCCAGTACTGCCACTGGCGCACGCCGCTGGCGTCGATGGACATCATGGTCGCGGGGGGCAGTTTTTCGACGTGCTCGAACATCGAGTGAGGCGCAGCCACGTACCCCAGGGTCAGGTAGGAGGACAGGGCTTCCCGGTTGAGGGACGGCGAAATGCCCGGCACGGCAAAGAGCGCCTTGGCTTCGGTCGCGAACGCCAGGACCTTCGAATCGCGATACAGATAAAGCGGCTTGACGCCGAGACGGTCCCGACCAATCAGGAGACGGCGGCGCGGCGCATCCCAGAGGGCGAAATTGAACATGCCATTGAGGCGATGAATGAACTCATCACCTTCGGCCCGGTAGAGGTGCAACAACACCTCGCAATCTGAGCCCGTCTTGAACCGGTGCCCCGACGCTTCGAGTTCAGCCCGCAACTCCCGGAAATTGTAGATTTCGCCGTTGCACACCAGCCAGGTCTGCTCCGACATATCGGACAGGGGCTGGTGACCACCCGCCAGATCGATGATCGACAGACGGCGCATGCCGATGCCGCATTCGCCATCGATGTGCATGCCTTCGTCGTCGGGCCCGCGATGCTGCGTGATCTGCCCCATCGCCGAGAGCAGGGGCGCTTCGACCGTCTGACGGTCAAAGCGGTAGATACCGTGAATGCCACACATGTTGCGCCCTCAGCCGAGTGAGGCCTGGCGGCCGAACTTTGCCAGCGCCTGCTCGTAAACACCCACGTAGCGCGATACGCTATTGGCCCAGTTCCGTTCCTCTTCCACGTAGCGCCGCCCATTGCGCCGGATGACGTCCCACGCATCTCTATGGTCCAGCGCCTTGCGGATGCAAGCGGCCAACGCATCGACCTGCCCGGCCTTGAACAGGTAGCCCGTCTCGCCATCGCGGATCAGTTCCCGGTGACCACCTACGTCGGAAGCCACGAAGATACGACCCTGTGCCATCGCTTCGAGCGGTTTGAGCGGGGTGACCAGCTCGGTCAGGCGGATCGGCAGGCGCGGATAGGCCAGCACGTCGATCAATTCGTAGTAACGCTGGACTTCGGCATGAGGCACACGGCCAGTGAAGACCACCTTGTCCGCGAGACCCGCCTCGGCCACCTGGGCCTTGAGGCGTGCATCCTCCGGCCCACCCCCGACGAGAAGAACGCGAAGATCAGGCATGTCGGGGACCAGCCTTTCAACGGCACGGATCAAATCGGCAAGACCTTCGTACCCGTAGAACGAACCGGCAAAACCGAGCACGGTACAAGCATCCAGACCCAGCTTTCGTCGCAGCTCCGGGTCCGCTTCGGCGCCGAAGCGAAAGCCCTGGACATCGACGGCATTGGGAATGACCGTCACCTTGGTGGGGTCAACACCGCGCACCGTGATGTCCTTGCGCAGTCCTTCGCAGATGGTCGTGACCTGTGTCGCCCGGCGCAATGCGAAGCTCTCGAGGGCACGGGAAATCCTGTAGCGCAAGCTGCCTTCGGTCGTCGTGCCGTGATCAACCGCCGCGTCTTCCCAGGAGGCGCGCATCTCATAAACGACGGGGATCTTGTGCTTGCGCCCGACCCAAAGCGCAGGCAGGGCATTGAGCACCGGCGAATGCGCATGAATGATGTCGGGTCGAGTCTCGGTGACCAGCGCATCGAGTCGCGCTGCGGTGGCTTTCATCTGCGCCACCAGACCAAGTTCCGTGGCCGTGGGCGTTCGATGAAACGTCCAGCCATCGACCGTTTCGGATGCGACGTCGGTGACACCCTGCTTGGGGGTGGTCAGGTGCATCGTATCCCAACCCCGGGCGCGTTGTTCGCGCAGGATGGAGAGTGTCCGGAACGTGTAACCACTGTGCAGCGGGAGCGAGTGATCCAGCACATGCAGAATCTTGAGGCTCATGCCGCCTCCCGGCGCATTTCTCCCTGGCTGCGACGCAAGAAGGATTCAAACATCAGCAAGGTCCAGATCGGTGAGCTGTAGTCGCGACGACCGCTTTGGTGGTCCGCCACGATCCTGGCGAGCATCGGCATGTCGAACACGCCCGAATCGGCCATGATCGGGCTGGTCAGGGCCTGCTGCACGCGTTCGCGCAAGGGGCCGCGGAACCAGCGCGCCAGCGGCACGGAGAATCCCATCTTGGGCCGGTAGAGCACATCATTGGGCAGATGCGGCTCCATCGCCTTCTTGAACAGGAATTTGCCTTCCTGCCCGCGAATCTTCATATCATTGGGCAGCGTGGCCAGCCACTCGATCAGCGGATGATCCATCAGCGGCTCACGCACTTCGAGCGAGTGCGCCATGCTGGCGCGATCGACCTTGGTGTTGATGTCGCCCACCAGGTAGGTCTTGATGTCGAGATACTGAATCTGCGCCAGCGCATCATCGGTCTGCGCGTTGGCAGCGTGGCGCCGGAACACCTCCAGTGCGTTGTAGCCCCCGAGTTTCGCCTTGAATGCAGGTGAGAACACCTGTGCTCTCATATCATCGCGAAGGATCGACACCGAATGGAAATAGGCCTGCACCGAATCGCGGGCCAGCGCCTGGAAGGTCGTTTTGGCGCGGAAGACGCGAGGCGCCCAATCCGCTTTCGGATACAGCTGCCCGAGCATCCCGAACACAGGACGACGAATACCGATGGGCATTGCATCCCGCATGCGCTGCTCCATCATGTGCAAACGATACCGGCGGTAACCCCCGAAATTTTCATCGCCACCATCACCGGACAGGGCCACCGTCACATGTTTACGCGCCAGCTGACATACGCGATACGTCGGAATCGCCGAGCTATCGGCGTAGGGCTCGTCGTACAGCTCCGACAGGGAGTCGATCAGGTCGAAGTCGTCCGACTTGACGGTCTCGACGTGGTGATCGGTCTGGTAGCGTTCGGCCACCATGCGCGCAAACTCGGACTCGTTGAAGGCAGGATCGTCAAAAGCGATCGAGCAGGTATTCACTCGTCCCGACGAAAGCCCCGCCATTGTCGCCACGACCGCGCTGGAATCAACCCCTCCCGAGAGGAAGGCACCGAGCGGCACTTCAGAGATCATGCGCAACCGGATCGATTCCTTCAGGCGAGCATCAAGCTCTTCGAGCGCGTCGTCGAAACTCACCGGATTGTTCAGAGTGAATTGGACGTCCCAATACGCTTTGCTCTCGGGTACGGGCTGGCCACGACGCAGGCACAGGGTATGGCCCGGATCGAGCTTGCAGGCGCCCTTGTAGATCGTTCTCGGCTCTGCCACATAACCCAGCGCGAAATACTCTTCCACCGCGAGCGGATCGACCTCGCGGCTGAGCGCCGGGTGTGCCATCAGTACCTTGAGTTCCGACCCGAAGGCGAAACTGCCATCTTCGAGCATTGCGTAATAGAGCGGTTTGACGCCGAGACGGTCGCGCGCGAGAAAGAGAACACCCTGGTTCCGATCCCAGAGGGCAAAGGCGAACATGCCCCGGAAGCGCTTGACGCAATCTTCGCCCCACGCCTCCCAAGCATGGACGATCACTTCGGTGTCACTGTGCGTCCTGAACTGGTGGCCAAGTGCCTGGAGTTCAGGGACCAGTTCCTGGAAGTTGTAGATTTCCCCATTGAAGACCACGGATACCGAATGATCTTCGTTGAACAAGGGTTGCTGCCCGGTCGCCAGATCGATAATCGACAGGCGGCGATGGGCCAGCGCGACGCCCGGCTCGAAGTGAAAGCCGCCCTCGTCCGGCCCGCGATGGAACTGAACATCATTCATCCGCGCCACGAGATCTTTCGAAAATTCGCGACGTCCGTTCAGATCAAAAAGACCGGCGATACCGCACATTGATTCAGATTCCCTTGTTCACTGTTTCAACCGTGTCACGGCTCACGCCCAGCGCGTCGTCATACACAGCCATGTAATTCTTCACCATCGCATCGAGGCTGAAATGCGCCTCGACCCGTTGTCTGGCACTGACCGACATGACGGCACGTTGGCCCGGGTCGCCCGCCATCGCTTCAAGCACAGCTACCCATTGCTCCGGTGCGCCCGGCGCAACCAGATGCCCCGTGATCCCGTCGTCGACCAGTTCCGTATTGCCCCCAACCGCCGTGGCAATGACGGGTAGTCCAGTTGCCATCGCTTCGAGCAGGGTGTTCGAAATACCCTCGGCCAGAGAGGGCAACACAAACACATCCATGCTGCGCATCAACGCCGGCACATTGTCCCGCGCACCGGCAAACCATACGCACTGCGCGATATGTTGCTCACTTGCGTAGTCCTCAAGCGCCTTTCGCATCGGTCCGTCACCGACAATCACGATCCGCGCTGCATCTGCATGCTCGCTGCCAGTGGCTCTCCACTGAGCGACCGCTCGCAACAGCGCCATTTGATCCTTGACCGACTGCAAGCGTCCGACAGTACCGAAAACGACGCCGGTGGTGTCAAAGAAGCCTGCCGGTGCCTGGTCAGGCACAACCTTGGGGCCCGGAGAAAAGCGGCTCGCGTCCACACCGTTGCATATACGCGTGATACGCCGGCTCCGGATCCCCACGCCTTGGGTCAAATATCGCGAAATATGGGATGACAACGCGATGTAATGCGTCACGAACGGGGCATACATGCGCCGAATCAGGCGATATTTTCTCGATTGACCGTCCGGATCGGAATTATCCCAACCGTGCTCACCGTGAATGCGTGCCGAGACGCCTGCCAGCTTCGCCGGCACGGTCATTTCGAGCGCGGCCAGATTCCGGGTGTGCACGATCGCCGGACGCAGTCGCCGGAATTCTCTGAACAGCCGCCCGAATATCCTGAATCCGTTCCCGGGCGGCTTGTGGATCGAGATGAATTCGACATCCGGACGTGTGACCCGCTGGCAGAACGAGGGCTCGCACTGCGCAAGCGCAATCACGACGTGACGATAGCGGTCCGGCGGCATCTGATTGATCAGATTGACGACACCATTTTCCAGGCCACCAATATCAAAGTTGTAGAGTACGTGGGCCACAAGGGGCGTGGCATCGAGCTGCGTCACAGCAACCCGGCCTCAGCCTTGAGGACGAGGGTCCGCAGCGCCAGGCCATTGTCCGCCATGAAACGCTCGAACACGGCGTTAGCGGCATCGCCTTCGTCGGGTACCACAACAACGATCCGCGCGCCGGCATCGGAACCGGTGAGCACCCGGCGCTGCGCGGTCAGCAACTTGGCCATCACTTCTCCCGAGACGGCGCGATCCCCGATCTGGTACCAACTCCAGACCGTCAGACGACGCCGGGGGCTGTCGAAGAGCATGCGCTCGGCCTCGATCCCGTCAAGCCTGACACGCCGCTGGTCGATTACGCGCCACACGTCATCCTCTTTCGGCGTCAGACGATTGGACCAATGAACCAACTCCTTGCCGGGTACCTGGTGAGCATAGACCCCGACATGGATAGCGATGATGCCGGCCTCGGAAGCGTAAGTCCGTTCGGCATATGCTCGGTAACCATTGAGAGACGGTCGATAGTTCAGCCCTTGCGCTGGTTGCCATCCATTCAGGTCTGCCGGCAGTTCAAGCGACACGTCGAGCTGCCGGTCGATCGGGGTGCTCAAGGTCGCCAGCGCGGCAGACGCGACCAGGCACACGCAAGCGACCAGCGCTCCGGCGTAAGCCCCACGACGCTCACGCGCAACCGGCACGGCGAGACGGTCGCCAGAAGGCTCAGGCTCAGCCCAACGATTGCCCACCCAGAACATGAAGAGGATCACGAACCCGAAGAAAACCCAACCATAGATCAGGTGATCGACGCCCGCTGCGATCTTGTTGTCACTCAGGTAACCGAGCATCACGATCATGAAGGCACGCAGCCAGTTCGCGACGATCGGCAACAACAGCGAAAAAATGGCAAAGACGGTGCGGCGGACGGCAGAACGGTAGTTAAGGTACGCGAACAGTGTACCGACCATGAACGAGGCAATCAGGTAGCGAATCCCGCTGCAGGCTTCCACCACGGACCAGCGACCATTGGGTAAGACGAAATGGTTGCCCTCCTGGAAAACCGGTACGCCCACGGCCCTGAGCGCGCCGACGGTGAATTCGGCGGTGTAGTGCATCAGCGTCGGGACGAGGAAATCACCCGCCGGCGCCATGAACAGAAGGAAACACAGCGGAAAGAGCAGGCGCTTGAAGATCGCACGCCCCAGTGCCAGCCACATGGCACTGATCAGTGCAAACACGGCGAACACGTGCTCGACCACCGAAATGCTCAATGCGATTCCGGCCACCCAGACCGCCGTCGACAAGGCCAGTGGGAGCACCGCCAGCCAGTCGGGATCCGGCACCATCCGAGTCAGTTCGCCGCGCTTGAGCCACACCAGGTAAACGGCAATGGGCAGGACGACGAAACCATGGGCAAAAGTCGCGGACACACTCCAGATGTGCCACATCCCGGCGGCACTGCCCCAGAAGCCCACCAGCCACGCGACAAACACAGCTGCCATGGCGACAAATGCCGCAGGCGTGTGTTTCTGCGCCGCCTCAGGGGCTGTCGCCCCCTCGCGCTCGTCCGACGGAGGCGATACGGCCATGGCGCGGGTCACCCGAGATTCCTGACGATGTGCGGGCCGATCGCATTGGCAACCGGCAGCGGCAGGCGGCGCCACAGTGCGATGAACGCGCGATACTTCGGATTCATCGGATTGTTCTGGGGAACTTCGTCACGTTTGTACAGGCGGTACTCATAGGACAGAGGCTTCGGCTCGAAACCCCAGTTTTTCTTGAAACTGTAAGGGCCGGTGCCGATCTTGCTGCGACCGTAATCAAAGATGCGACAGCCACGCTCACACGCACGTCGCATCAGTTCCCAGTATTTGAAATCGTTGGCCGCCAGTCCGCGCGCGGCGAAATCGTCGCCTGCGTAGTACGGCAGCACTTCGTCCCGGAAGTAGAAGCTCAGGACACTCGACAATGGCTTGCCTTCGGCATCCGTCACCGTGAGAACTTCGCAATCCTTACCGAAGGTTTTCAACAACGTCTCGAAGAAACGCTTGGGCAGAGCCGGGGTCCCGTGACGCAGCACGTTGTCCGAATAGAGTGCAAAAAAGCGGTCGGCGTTGGCATCGACTTCACTCAGCAAGCCATTCTTGATGCCTTTGCGCACCATCGCCCGCTGTTTTCGGGGAATGGCCATCATGTTGGCCTCGACATCCGGGTCGATCGCCTTGCGAAAGGTGACGTAAAGATCCTGGCGGGGCCAGTCCGGATGGCGAGCCTCAAGCATCCGGTATTCGAGATGTTGAACGCCTGCCTGACGCGCAATTCGATCCGCTTCCGCCTCGAGTGCATCGACAGCCTCGGGCGTACCGACCGGACCGCCGTAAACGCAGAATGGCAGCGAGGTCATGGCGTGCCCGAACAGGCGACTTTTCACTTCCGCCAAAGGCAATACACCAATGACGCGACCGCCCTGCTCTGCCATCAGAAAATGCGTCTTGTGGCGAAACACGGACTCGATGATGCCCTTCCAGGCACCGCGATGAAAAAACGTCGCTTCCGGAGTTGCATAGACAAATGCATCCCAAGCCTCAAGCGCGTCGTCCGTTAGCGTTCGAACGGTAATTGAATCCGGAGTCATAGATAAGAAGCTGGCTGAGTCAGGCGGCGTCGAGAAAGACCTGGTCCATGCGGCCCCATGAAAAATCGTTCATGAGCCGGCGCAAACGATCCTCAGTGCGGGACAGATTCACATAGTGACGGAAGCGGGTCTTTGCTGTGGTGCCCTGAACGCGCGGTTGATCGGGATCGACTTCCCACGGGTGGAGATAGAACATGGCCGGCTTGCCGTCTCGCTCGTTGACCTGACGAATCAGCCAGCGGGATGCTGAATACGGCAGAAACCGGAAGTAGCCCCCGCCACCGGCAGGCAGGTTGCGTCCGAGATATCGCACCGTGGAAATCGGCATCTCAACGAGGCCTGAGTCCAATTGGTACGGAAAACGCGGCGCGTCCGGCAGGCCGTAATGGTCGTGTTTGACGGGATAGACGCTGGAGCTGTAGGCGTAACCCGCCTCCGCGATGCAGTCATGAGCCCAGGGGTTCGAGGTGCCGATCGAAAAACTCGGTGCTCGATAACCGCGGACTTCAACACCAGCGATATCCTCGAGCACGGTCTTGGCCAGCGAAATATCGGACAGGAACGCCTCGCGCGTCTGGTCGGTCGCGCGCTGATGCGCGTAGCCGTGGCTCGCGAGTTCATGCCCTTCCATGGCAATCAACCTCACCAGGTGCGGATAACGCTCGCCGATCCAGCCCAGCGTGAAGAAAGTGGCCTTCGCGCCATGCTCATGCAACAGGGAAAGCAGCACGTTCATGTTGCGTTCCACACGACAGGGTATGGCGTCCCAGGTCTTGGGCGGAAAATGCGGCGCCAATGCCGAGACCTGGAAATAGTCCTCGACATCGATGGTCAGGGCATTGACGATACTCATCGGGCTTCAGCCTCTTCCTTGCGCTCAAGCCATTCGTTCAAGTGCGCGGCAATACGCTCTGCGGCACAACCGTCCCAGAGTTCGGGCGCACGGCCACCTTTACCACCCGTTGCCAGCACATCGGCTGCCCCATCCAGAATCGCCTGCGCGCTCACGCCGACCATGGTGTTGGTGCCCTGCTCGACCGTGATCGGCCGCTCGGTATTCTCGCGCATGGTCAGACACGGTACGCCGAGTGCCGTCGTCTCTTCCTGCATGCCGCCAGAGTCCGTCAGCACGATACGGGCGCCAGACATGAGGCCGACCATCTCGAGATAACCCTGCGGTGGCAGCACGATGAAGCCGGGCGAATCGAGGAGGTGTGCAAGGCCGAAGGCCTCGATGTTCTTGCGGGTACGCGGATGCATGGCGAACACCAGCGGCAGATCCTGACTGACCTGGTGAAGCGCACCTATGAGACGAGTGAGGGTTTCAGGCACGTCCACATTCGACGGCCGGTGCATGGTCACGACACCGTAGCCGTTTTCAATGCGCGCCGGATCGTATCCCGCCTCGGCAAGGATCCTGTCGGCCGGCACTGCCTTGCGACGGTTCGCCACCAGCGTGTCGATCATGACATTGCCAACAAAATGCACGCGCTCGGCAGCAATCCCCTCACGCGTCAGGTTGTCCAGTGCGGAGCGCTCCGTCGTGTAGAGCAAATCGGAGATCTGATCGGTCAGCACCCGATTGACCTCTTCAGGCATGCGGCGATCACCGCTACGCAACCCCGATTCCACATGGACAACCGGGATGTGACGTTTTGCTGCCACCAGGGCACACGCCAGGGTCGAATTCACGTCGCCAACCACCAGCACTGCCCGAGCACCGTGCTCGTCAATCACCGGCTCGAAGCGCTTCATCACCTCGGCCGTCTGGACCGCGTGCGAACCGGATCCGACCTCAAGATTGATATCGGGGCGCGGAAGCTCCAGATCGCTGAAAAGACGGTCGTTCATGGCAGCGTCGTAGTGCTGCCCCGTATGCACGAGCAGCGTCGGAATCACCGGGGAGTGATTTGCAAACGCTCTCAGAATCGGCGCCATCTTCATGTAGTTCGGACGCGCACCGACCACGCAGATCACGGGAGCCGTCTTGGCAGGGGTGGAACTCATTGGGAAGCCTTGTCTTTATCCGGGTCTTCGATCGATTGGGTCGTCACGGCACCGTTGAGCATCTGCAGCAATGCAGAAACGGTCTGCTCAAGCTGCCCCAGGCGGAACTCGACACGGCTCGCGTCGAAATTCTCGGCCAGGGTTGCGATCTGCTCCGCCATTCGCGGATCAGACACGAGCTTTGCCAGTTCAGGAAGGGCATTGACCTCGCCCGACGCCCGCTGCGTGGGACGCCCGGCAGAAATCAGGCGCGCCGGACTGGCATTTCTGCCAATACGTTGCTCCTCCTTCATTTCCACCGACACTTCATTCACGTCCTTGGCCGTCAGCGCAAGCTTTTCTCCGAGGAAACCCGCCAGCAGGAGTCGGTCACAAAGCGTGTTGATTCGACGCGGAATGCCACCGGTCGTGCGATAGATGGCTTCGAACGCGTCCGCAGAGAAACTCGGGGAGTCGTGATGCCAGCCGACATGTTTCAGCCGGTGCTCGATGTAAGCCTTCGTCTCCTCGACGTCAAGCGGTCCGAGGTGGTACGACGCGATAACCCGCTGACGAAGCTGCTGCATCTCGGCGCTTTGCATGATGTCGCGGAACTCGGGCTGTCCGATCAGAAAGCTTTGGAGCAAGGCGTGATCTTCGAGCTGGAAGTTGGACAGCATGCGCAGTTCTTCAACAGCGCGCGGCGTAAGGTTCTGCGCTTCGTCTACGACCAGAAGCGCCCGCTTTCCAGCAGCCGTCAGAGAGACCAGGAAGGTCTCGATCGCGAGCAGCAGATCCGCCTTGTCCAGATTCTTGCTGGGCACGCCGAACGCCGCCGCTACCAGCCGGAGGATGTCATCGGCGTCGATCTGCGTACTGACCAGCTGAGCGGCGACCACCTTGGACGAATCGAGCTTCTGCATCAGGCTCCGGACAAGGGTTGTCTTGCCCGCGCCGATCTCACCCGTGATGACGATGAAGCCTTCATTCTGGTGAAGACCGTATTCCAGATAGGCCATCGCGCGCTTGTGTCCGCGGCTTCCAAAGAAAAAAGCCGGATCCGGGTTGAGCTGGAAGGGCTTTCCGGCGAGCTTGTAATACGTTTCGTACATGGCTTAGAACCTGATACCCAGCGTAGCGGTCAGCGTGTTGGTGTCACGGGCGAAGTCGCCCGTACGTTTGGTGTGGGTGTAGGTCAGCCCACCATTGGTTTTGGCACCGAGACGACGCGTCAGCCCGAGGCTGAAACCCGTGTTCTGCTGCTCACGTCCCGCTGATCCACTGCCCTCCGACCGCGTTCTGCTCAACGATGTGTTGAGAGAGGTAAAACCGGAAAGTCGGTGCGCCAGCGAGACAATCATCGATTTGGACTTGATCTGACGGCTGATGGCGAAATCGTCGAGCCCGGACAGAATCAGATCCGTGGACTGATTTTCCGACTCACGCTGGTCATACGATACGGTCAGCGTGTTACGAACACCTGTAATCGACCACCCGGCCCTGAACTGTCGAGTCAGCACCTGAGCATTGGAGACAAAACCGATTTGTCCACTCGCGCCGTCGAGTCCCAGTTGCACCAGCAAGATGCGCGTCAGCGCATCACGTTGGGCTTCGTCTTCGATTCCGGTCAGACTTGAATAGATCAGATCGTAGTAGTAGTCCTCAAGCGACTTCTGTACGACGTTGGTCGAGGACGAAAACGATCGGGAAAAACTGAGATTGAACTGGCTGCGGCGCATGCGGTGCTTGAATCGCACATCGTATCCACGGCCAAAGATGCGCTCTTCGGAAAACGCACTCAGACTGGTTCGAATCGTGGGCACCCAATCAAAGCCGAAGCCATAGGTGTTGTCGGACCTCGTACCACTCGATGCGTAGTCATTCGATTCACGGCCGACCGACGCCCTCAGGGTGAACTGTGGCGTCAATCGATAGGTAGGCCCGATGCGCGCAACTTCACGTGTGACGTCGCGAATATCACCGTCGTACTTGGTCGTCACCCGGTCGTACCCCGCGAACCAGCCCAGCGGCCCGGAGTTTCGGCGATTGTCCAGATTCAGGCTGAGCTGCCCGACGCGCTGTGCAGAAACTGCCTTCGATCCACCACTGTTCCAGGTTGACGAGTACTGCAGGCGCCCATCGGCAAAGTTGCCAAGGTGAAACTGCAGCCGGGGGGCAATCGAGAAGAAGCGGGTTTCGTTGCTGGCGCTGGTATTGAGCGAATCGGATTCCGAGCGGGAGGCAAAGGCCGAACGGTCATTCCTCGAGACGGAACCGCTGGCATCGATGAAGAAAACATCTTCAACGGCTTCGAAATGCCCCTCGCCACGAAAGGCGACAAAAGAAGTGCTTCGCGACGAATCGTTGAAGTACTTGATGTTCTTCAGCGACGCATCCATCGACCCCGTCAGGAAGCCCTGATTTTCCCGCAGGCTGATCCGCGGCGTGACCTCAACAAGGAACTCGCCATCCGAATTCGCCGACGTACTGCGTCCATCCGTGTATGTCGCTTTCGTACTGATCGAGGGTGTGACCACGACCTGCGCCAGAGCCTGGGACATGAGGCAGCATGAGAGGGCCATGAAAGACCATCCGCGAAAAGCACGTGCTGAGCCAATCCCACGCATCTCGCTACGCTTCATTCTCGTATCCGTAGCCGTAACCATAGCCATACCCGTAGTAGCCCGCAGTGCCGCGCTGAGAACACTTGTTCAGCAAAGTCATCTTGATCGGGCACGCGCTGATCATGGCGGCGGCCTGCTTGACTGCAGAATGCGTCGTCCGCTCGGACTCGACCACCAGCACGATCTGGCCCATGTGCGCCGCGAGCGCGCGCGCTTCGGTCGTGACCAGCAGCGGCGGCGAGTCAAAAATGATGATTCGATCCGAATAGCGACGAGCCATTTCGTCCAGCAGACGATTCATGCCGTCACTGGCCAGCACTTCCGTCGCCCGCTGCGTCGTATTTCCAGCAGGCAGAATGGACAGCTTGTCGATGTTTGTCTTCAGAAGAACGTCCGGGAGTGCAATGTCCTTGTTGGTCAGCACATCCATGAGCCCCTTCTCGGGTGGCAAACCCAGGGTTCGCAGTACGGAAGGCTTGGACACGTCAGCATCGACCAGCAACACCGTGTGATCGAGCTCAAGTGCCATGCTGATGGCAAGGTTCAGCGCGGTGAAGCTCTTGCCCTCACCTGGCAATGCGCTGGTGACCATGATCAGATTGCCATCTTCCACACTGACATCACCGTTGCTCACCGCATTCTTCAACAGCGGCCGCTTGACGACACGGTACTCTTCCGCGATCACCGTCCGCGGATGGTCCGGCGTAACAAAGCCGAGGGCATGCAAGCGCTCGAGATCGATCTCGATTTCCCGGCTGGAGACCGATCCCTGCTCGATCGAAGCACCTCGACCAACGGAGGGTTTGACCGTGACGACCGGCTCCGGCGTGCGTTGCACGGGTTCCGGTTTCAACTCAGGCGTTACGGCCTTCACTTCAGGTGACGAGGCTGGCTCCAGGCCCGCCTGCTTGAGCTGATCGAGCCGCTCAACCGCTTTCTCTATGAGGCTCATATCAACTCCTTAACCGTGACCCAGAACAACGATTGCCGCTGTAAGCAAACCGAATGCGCCAACGTATGACCCCAGCGTTCCCAGGAAGGCGAGGTTCAAACGACGCCTTTTACGCAAGCGCCCCGGATCGTCCGTCGCGCTGATTGCGCCCAGCAGCGGAAGTCCGGTGACCTCGCGCAGATCTCGACCGTCGAGGAATGTCGGACGCAACTGGCTCAGCAGGAATGTGACCGCCAATCCGAAACCCAGGGCAGCGAGCCCCGCCAAGGGCATCAGAACCACCCGATTGGGTGCAGAGGGCTTGAGTGGCACGCTGGGAGGATCAATCAGGCGAAATTCCGCCATACCCGAAGACGACTCCAGTTCGACCGACATGTTCGCCGACTCACGTCGTGCGACCAGTGTTTCGTAGTTCCGCTTGTTGACTTCGTAATCGCGGTTCAACTGAGCGAGCTCCGCCTCGATTTTCGGCAACAGTTCGGCCGACTCACGCAACTGTTTTTCGCGGCTGCGATATTCGCCCACACGAGCTCGCAGGGAAGCGACCCTGGCTTCAGATTCGGCCAATGCCAACTTCATCTGCTGGAATACGGGGTTGGCATTCACGTCGCCAAAACCGGCACTCGGCAAGGATGCCCTCGCAGCAACCTCCTCTGCCTTCTGCTTTTCGAGCTGCTCGATCACGCGCCGGGTACCTACGACATCCGGGTGCTGATCCGTATATCGCTGCAACAGGGCATCAAGATTCTGCTGTAGTGCCGTGATGCGAGCATCGATTTCTGGAATCGCCACGTTTCGAGCAGCACCGGCATTGGGCAACAAGACGGGCTCTTCGCCGACGAGTTGACGTTGCAGTGCCTCGCGCGAATTTTCGGCTTCACGCAGTTCCAACTCAGCCTGAGCCAGTTGCGCCGACACTTCAGCAACCTGGGAAACATAATCTTTTCCTCCGGTCATCAGGTGCATGTTCTTGATCTTGAAGTCCTTGAGGCGGCCCTCGGCTTCTTCAAGTCGCTGCTCATAACTGGCAATCTGCTCTTCGATGAAGCGACGGGCCGAGTCCGTATCCTTCCGTTTGTCTCCGAGCCCCGATTCAACAAAGATCGACACCAGGGACTGCACGACCCGTTTGGCACGCTGAGGCTCGGAGTCCTCGAATGACAAGGTGAACAAATTGTCTCGCCCTGCGCCACGGATCTTCAGCGTCTTGGTCAGTCGCGCAATCAAGGCTTCGCGCTCGGCTGCATTCTTGACCGACAAATCGAGATCCGCCATGCGAATCAGCTTCTCAACGTTAGGACGACTGATCAGCGTCCTCGACAGGATGGCAATTTGCTGGTTCGTATTCGGCTGGACGGCAAGCCCTGACATGAGCGGCTTCAGCACGGACTGGGTATCTACATAGATGCGTGCCGTCGACTCGTATCGATCGGGCATCGAATAGATCGCTCCGGCGGCAATGATCCCTACGATCCAGGCTGCCAGCAGGCCCCACCAACGGTAGAGCCACATGCCTTTCAGGTAACCGATCAGCTGTCTGAGAATATCTTCCATGTTACAACTCGAGTATTGCCGCTGAGAACGGCGATGGTGGCATCAGGGCCAGACGTTCGGACAGAATCAGAACCAGCTTTGGGGGATGATCAGCACATCACCGGGGCGCATTTCCGCGTTGGCGGAAACATCACCGTCTTCGAGCAGATCGGAGAGACGAACACTGTATTGCTTGTTGCCCTCGGCCGTGCGCAGGATGGTGGCACGGTTGCCCGCGGCGAACTCGGTAACACCGCCAACAGCGATCATCACGTCAAGCAGGGTCATTTTCTGGCGATACGGGAGAACCTTCGGTTCAGTTGCCTCTCCCACCACGCGGATCTGTTCGCTGTAAGGCCCAACGAAGCTTGTCACGATCACGGTCACAACCGGCTCGCGGATGTACTTCTCCAGCGCCTTTTCGATATCCCGTGCAAGCGTCGTTGCATCCTTGCCCATGGCAGGCAGGTCTTCAACCAGCGGCGTGGTGATCTTCCCATCCGGACGCACCGGGACAGACATGGAGAGTTCGGGGTTTCGCCACACGACGATATTGACCGAATCACCAGGACCGATCACGTAGTTGTACTCGGCGTCCGCCGCCACGGCCGGTGCTGACGGGTACTCCCCAGTGGCACACCCGGTCAGAAAAACAGTGATCGCGGCAACCACTGCACCGACTGCCCTGCACAAACCTACCTTGGCTTTCATCCTCTCATCCTCCCGAATTCATGACTGCCAGCACGCCAACCGTCCAATACCGCTGGAATCCTAACGATGGACGGCACCATCCCATAAGGAACAATTACACAAAATTACAGCCAGTCAAGCGGCTCCAAGCTAAAGTCCGACTCAGCTTTTGGCTTGGAGAACACCCCATGGCCTGAAGAAAAATGACATCCGCTTCAAGACGCCGCGCGGACTATACCGAACCTGCGCAAAAATGAGCACCACATTTCGCACACTGTCAGCACCAACGTGACACGAGCACGATGATGAAGAGCACTCAAAGATGACCGGAGCTTATCACGCCACGTCTCAGTCCAATGTGACCATATGCCGGCCTGTTGCCCATTACATATCAACGCCACCCGCTCGATCGCGTGAGCCCCGTGAGTTCGTTCTTTCACGAAGTGACTTCCAGATCCGCCTGGGCTCCAGCGAGACCGGCAAACGCAGCCGTGTAAGCATGTTGATTCAGCGTATGTATGCCTGGCGCGGGTTGTTGACTGAGGCGCCTGCACGCATTGACGACCACCCCAACCAGATCACGCTGGTCGCGTCTCGATCTTCCGATCTTTTCGGCACGCTGACACTTCGACTTGACGCCGGGAACGGAATCAATGCCGAAGAGCTGTATCCCGAAGCAATCGCGAGCTACCGCAACCAGGGGGCCCGGATTTGCGAGCTGACGCGTCTTGCGATTGACCCTGCGTTCAATTCCAAAGAGGTGCTCGCGTCGATTTTTCACCTCGCGTACATCTACGCGCGTCTGATCCACGGCATGAGCGATCTCTTCATAGAGGTACACCCGCGTCATGTCGCGTTCTACCGCCGAATGCTCGGCTTTGAAGTGGCTGGAGAGGAGCGCATCTGCCCACGAGTGGACGCCCCCGCCGTGCTGCTGCATCTCCGGCTGGACCACGTAGACGCTCAAATCAAGGCGCATGGCGGCACCGGCGGCGCCAGCGGCAAAGGTCTTTACGGACACTTCCTGTGCGAGCAGGAGCAAAACGGCCTGTTGCGACGACTCCGTTCAGAGCTAGCACAACAGGCCGCGTAATTCGGCTTCAGGAGCCTAGAAGCTCCGCCTCACTTCAGCGTAAACCCGGTCCTTGTCGTCGTAGCGGCCGAAAAAGCTCATTTCATCGCCACCAAATACATCCAGCCCGGTCGTCGCCTTCCATTCGGGTGAGACCTGCCAGACCAGCTTCGGTCGAACCATGTAGTCGCTGTGATTGAGCCCGGCCACTACCAGAACTTCGGCCTCAAGATCCGAACGAAGCGTGTGATTGACCAGTAGTGTCACGCCCTGTTCATGCTCGTCCCAGAACATACCGTCGTCGTGATCAAAGAACGTACGCCCAAAATACTGGGCATTGAAGCGCCACTGAGTGCCGACCGGCACGTCGACGCCAATCACGTACTCGGCGGTCCCGGACTCGACCAGTCCGTCCGATGCCAGCGGATCGTCGGAATTGAACTTCCTGCCGTGGGTATGAACCGCCTCTCCCTTGAGCACAAACTGTCCGAAATCCTTCGAGAACGTGGCGCCGATCTGTCGAATGCGTTCATGCTTTGGCGTGAACGTCAGCGGGCTTACGGAAGACCGGTAGAACGTTTGCTGGACATCAGTGCTGCGGTAATAGAATCCGGAAAAATCCCAGCCATTGACGAGAGCCGAGGCACGCAAGCCCCAGTTCATGTTGCCCAGACGGTTGGTCGGTTTTTCCTCGCCGTTGATACGCACCCCGTCCGCAACTGGAAACGGGTAGAACTCCGCGCCGGGACGGCCAATGTCGTCGTAACTCGGGAACGGAATCCAGAGCCCCTCAAGATGGAAATCCTCACCAAAATGTTCCGCACGAACCGCCCACTGAGGCGTGCGCATCTGATCGAACTCTGGAAGGATGAACTCACGCAAATCACGGGCTGACACAACGTCCGCAAAGAACAGCCCGACCATCTCGCCCCACACCACGTGCTGCCGCCCAACACGATAGTCGAGCCCACCTGCGGCGAAGTCGACATACGCCTCCCGGATCATGGCATCGAGACGTTGATCTCGCCTGACCGCCGATGGATAGATATCGTCTTCAAGATCGGGGGCCGCATCCACATCAAGCCGTCCGCTCACTTTCCATTTTGCGGCGTCGCCTAGCCGACCCGACGCACCGAGATTGGTGCGAGCGCGCAACTTGGACCAGTGCTCTGGATCTTCATAAGCCCGAGCCGCAGAGAACTCGACAAAGCCAAAGTAGGAAGCACCCTCCTGAGCCGCTGGTTTCGCTACGTCGAGCAGACCATCCAGATCACCCATCTCATCAGCCCAGCTGACCTGCATCGCACAAGCCGCCACAAAGCCAAGCCAGATTTGCTTGAATCGCATTCACATCTCCTCAGATTTCCGGATCGACTTCGTCCTGATCGCGGCGATCCTGAACGAACACCCAACCGTCTTCTTTTCTCATGCCCAGCGCCTTGATATCGCCATCTTCGATCCGCACGAGACGATCGGCCATGTTCATGACGCGACGGTCGTGCGTCGAAAAGACGAAGGTCGTCCCGGACTCACGATTGATTTTTTTCATCAGGCGAAGAATGTTTTCGCCCGTTTTCCTGTCCAGGTTCGCCGTCGGCTCATCGGCCAGGACAATTTTCGAGTGTGTCGCCAGCGCCCGGGCAATCGCCACCCGCTGGCGTTGCCCCCCTGACAGCTGATTCGGTCGATGCGTTGCGTATCGACGCAACCCGACCATGGACAGATATTGCTTGACCCGCTTTTGCCTCTCCGCTTTGGAGAGTTCGGGCATCTGAAGCAGGGGGTATTCTACGTTTTCCTCGGCAGACAGAACGGGCAAGAGATTGAACGTTTGAAAAATGAAACCGATCGTTCTTGCCCGCAGATCGGCCAACTCATCCGGGGTACGGCCGGAGACATCACTCCCGTTGATCAGCACCCGACCGGCCGATGGTGTGTCAATACAACCGATGATGTTCAATAGCGTAGACTTCCCGCTACCAGAAGGTCCGGCAATGGCCAGGAACACACCATCCTCGATGGAGAGGGTGACATCATGGAGTGCCGTCACCTGTTGTTCACCAAGCATGTACTGCTTGGATACGTTTTCAACCTGAACTATCGCCATTTTTTGCCGATTAAGCTTCAAGAATCAAAGAAGGATAGCATTCATGACAGAGCAATTATGTGGCTTCGGGCAGTTTTTTCGCGCAACCTCGCTGAGCCTGAGTCTATTCACGGCATTTGGCGCTCATGCTGAAACTCAACCCGACGCGGCAGCGATTGTGGCTGCCGCGGATGCCGCTCGATTTCCCCAGGAAAGCTTTCAGGTGGACATCGACATTGTCAGCACGACAGCCGAAAACCCCGAAGGTGAAAAATACCGGTATCGAGTTCTCTCCAAAGGCAATGACGACACAGTTGTCCTCACCATGGAACCGGTCAGTGAGCGCGGACAGATTCTGCTGATGAGTGGCAGAAATCTCTGGGTTTTCCTTCCCTCGGTCTCCCAGCCGGTTCGACTTTCCCTAGCGCAGCGGCTCACCGGTCAGGTTGCCAACGGCGATCTGGCCCGCGCCAATTTTCAGGGAGACTACACGCCAACCTACGTTGGCCTGGAAACGATCGACGGCGAAGAGGCCCACGTGCTTGATCTGAACGCGGTGGACGGAGGCGTCACCTATGCGCGCGTCAAATACTGGGTCCGTGTGAGCGACAACCGGCCGTTGAAAGCCGAGTTCTACGCGGTCTCGGGACGTCTGCTCAAAACCTGCAGCTATGAAGAAATCAAGGAACTGGCGGGCGTACCGCGCCCCACACGCCTGGTCATGCGAGATGCGCTCAAACAAGGCAGCGTTTCCGTGCTGACATACAGCGCCATGAATCCACGCCCGTTGCCTGACAAGCTCTTCACCAAGGAATATCTCAAGAAACTCAATTGAGCACTGATCAGCCCCAATAGAAAACGGCCACCCGAAGGTGGCCGTTTTCAGTTCAGATCGTTCGAGAACGATTAGAACTTGTGGGCGATACCCAGATCGAAACCACGCGTACCGTAGCCAGCACCCTGGCTGTTGGCAGCCGGGCTCAGCTCGTAGCCAGCATCGCTGTCGTTGCTGATGCTGCCGTAGGAAGCGTAGAAATTGGTGCGCTTGGACAGCAGGTAGTCCATGCCAATACCCCACTTCTTGGCATCGCACTTCTGACCGGGAACACACTGAGAGAAGATCGTGCCGGAGCCACCATCTTCTTTCTGCTTGGTCTTGCCATACACAGCTTTCAACACGATGTTGCTACCGATCGGAGCCTTGGCGCCGATAAGCCATGTGCGGATGTCATCAATATCATCGCCAGCCTGGTCTTGACCTTTCAGGATGTCATACAGGGCAGACAGCTTGACCACGCCGAAGTCGTAGGATGCGCCGAGGGTCATCACGACAGCTTCCAGATCGGTACTCTGCTGATAAACCTTTTCCCAGTCGATATCGGCCTTGATCGGGCCGTTAGCGTACTTCAGGTTCAGGGTGTTCAGGCGCCAGTCGCCATCGATCGCGGTCGGACGGTTGCCAGCGGCTTCGTCTGTGTTCGTAGCGGTGGAGTAAGCAACCACACCGGTAAAGCCGCCGAAGGTCGGGGAAACATAGGCGATAGCGTTGTTGGCACGATCAACCTGAGCGGTCATCTGGGTGAAGTTACCCACGTTACCGCCGCCGAACGGATCGTAGGTGTTGTAGATGCCGTAACGAACGCCGTCCAGACGACCACCGATCACGGTACCGAAGTCACCGGTCAGGCCGATCCAGGCGTGACGGTTAGTGCCCAGACCACCGTTGGTGTCCATGCTGATGGAACCGAACTCGAGTTCGAAGATGGCCTTCAGACCGTTACCCAGATCTTCAGCGCCCTTGAAACCCAGGCGGGAACCGCCCTGGATGCCGGATTCCATCTCGGATTTACCCTGGCGCTTCGCACCCTTGGAAACGAACGCACCAGTGTTATCACGGGTGAAACCAGCACCGCCGTCATCGCCAGAACGGTTCATGAAACCGTAGTCGATACGACCGTAGATGGTGACGTTGGACTGAGCAAAAGCCGGGGCGGCCATCAGGCCGGCAACGGCCAGAGCAATCAGTTTCTTCTGCATGGATTTCTCCTGTTTTTTCGAAGTAGGGACCGTTTGATTGGCCCGCTCGACCTCTCGAATTGAGAAGGTTGTTGCAATGATGCAAATCCACGCAGGGGCAAGCAAGCGAAAACAGAGGGTTTTACTTTGGGCCGGACCAGCCGTGTTGCTTTTGTGCAACAGCCGAGGCATCAGGCATCAGAAAGCGACGGCAATGGAGAAATGGAGGCGCACCCGGCGCTCTTCTTCTCCGTACCCGAGGTCCAGCGCGATCGGGCCGGCCGGGCTGCGCCAGCGCGCGCCGACGCCATAGCCGTTGTAGAGACGGAACGATTCGCGATCGTCCATGGCGTTGCCCGCGTCCCAGAACAGGGCGGCGCCCCAGTTGTTCTCCCACCAGCGGGTGTATTCGCCGCTGAGCAGCGCCATGTAACGCCCCCCGACCGTCGCGTCCCCTTCGGTGACACCCAGACTGTTGTACTGGTACCCGCGAACACTCTGTGCGCCCCCGGTGCGAAACAGGAAATCCTGCGGGATCCCTTCTCGACTGGGGGCCAGCGTGGCACCGCCTTCAGCGCGCAGCAAAAGAACATCACGATCGCCCACGGGCCGGTACCAGGCGGCCCGACCGAACAGACGCAGGAAGTTCTGATCCGAGAAGGCGGCTTTTGCGCCACCGCCAATCTGCGTCGACACCACGAAACCGTCCCGGGGGTTGAACAGATCGTCGATCTGACGCCACGTCCACGTCCAATTGACCGTCAGCGCTTTGTTTCGCTCGCGCTCCGCGCCATCAGGTGAGTAGATCTCGCGCTGGAGCTTGAACGCAAGGTGAGTTTCAATGTTGCCGCGTTGCACCTTGCGGGCGACACCGACGGCCGCGTTCTGGATGGTCAGCCCCTGAGAGCGGCTGCGTTCGATCTGCCCACCGAAACTGTCCTGATGCCCTTCGCGTGACGGCGGCAGGTAGACGTCCGAGAAAAATAGCTGATGCTTCTGTTCGAGCTGAATGCCCGTGCTCAGTTGCCACCCGCGACCGAGAAAGTCGGCATCCCGGTAACCCACCTGAGCACGGTAGCCATTGTTGCTGCTGACGCCCGCACCGAAGGTGAGCTTCTTGGGCTTGCCTTCCACGAGCACCACATCGATCGGCGCGCGTTCGGTAGGCCCATCCGTCGGCATATCCACGACAACCGAGGCGAAGTATGGCGTTGCCTGCAGCGCACGCTGAAGTTCGAGCAATCGAGGACGGTCGTACGGGTCGCCAGGCTCGATATCGTTGAATCGGCGGACCAGTTTCTCGTCATATTCCTCCAGACCATCAATGCGCAATGCACCCATGGTGTAGGCGGGGCCGGAATCGACAACCACACTTAATGTCGCCTGCCGCGTTTCAGGATTGACCCGAGCCTCGGTTTTGGCGAAACGCACTGCGGGAAAGTCTTTTTCGCCCACTTGTTCAAGCAACCACGCCTTTGCCGCATCCCAGTCGGCCTGGCGGAAAGGCTGGCCGGCCTTGTACGGCCATTCCGCTTCGATACGCCGTCGTCGTTCGGCGTACGGTTCTTCACTGATGGTGCCTTCAAAGCTCACAGCCACCGATTCAATCCTCGTGCGCGGCCCGGCATCGATCTTCAGCTGAATCGGCAACCCCTGCCCTGCCCGCGTCACCGTGGGTGAAAAGTAGCCTTCGGTGGCAAGCAAATCGATGATTTCGCCCCGAGCGCGCTGGACGATGGCCTGTTGCTCTCGAGGAGACGGGGATTCGGCGACCATGCCGTCACGCAGCACGCTGAGGTGCTTTTCAATCAACGGACGCAGCGCCTGATCCACATCGAGCGTCACGGGCGACTGAGCGAACAGCGGTTGGGACAAAAAACAGGCGCCGAGGCACAGCCAGCGGCGCACGCAAGGCGCAATCGAGATCATGGAAGCGATTGTAGGCAATTCCTGTTTCGAGTTAGGGCTCAATCGCCCATAGACATGAGGCTTGCGTTGACGCCAGCCGCGGTCGTATTGACCGTGACGGTGCGCTCGACCACCAGCCGCATCAGGTCGTAATGTGGCGATGGCGTGA
Source organism: Nitrogeniibacter aestuarii (assembly GCF_017309585.1). NCBI lineage: Bacteria > Pseudomonadati > Pseudomonadota > Betaproteobacteria > Rhodocyclales > Zoogloeaceae > Nitrogeniibacter > Nitrogeniibacter aestuarii. The sequence continues at coordinate 3,181,401 of NZ_CP071321.1, forward strand.
CAAGGGGCACAAGACCGCCCTTGCCCTCTGCAAGCTGCCGACGCATGGCATCAGCCGTCGCCACGGCGCCGTCGAACAACACAAGCTCGGGGGCGGCCTCGAGTACGTTCGGCACCCACACAAGACGTTGCGTCACTTGAGCCGGCGCCTGGGCAAACAGTGACCGCGCCATTGGGACATCGTTGAGCAAGAGACGGTTCCCGGTCGCCAGCGCTGCGGCAAGCTGATGCAGCACCCCCCGGGCGCACTCACTCACGCCGGCCACTCGGCGACGCGGCACCACTTTCCAGCAATTTTGCTCTCCCGTCGGGCCAGTGAGCATCCATTCGAGCCCGACCGGCGACTGGCTGGCGTAGCGAGCGGCGATGCCGATCAGCGCGCTTCGCACGCCGTCGGAAAGCCCGGGTACGTCTCCGTCCGACAGCCATGATTCGAACACGTCAAGCAACGGGTTGCCGACAGGTTCTGCCGAATTCAGCGGTGGTGCAGCATGGCGCGTGAGTCGACTCAGATAGAAAGGGCCTCCCGCCTTCGGGCCGGTCCCGGAGCACCCCTCGCCACCGAAAGGCTGCACGCCCACGACAGCGCCGATCATGTTGCGGTTCACGTAGATGTTGCCGGCGCGTGCTTCTTTGACCACGGCGTGAATGCGGGCATCGATGCGCGAGTAAATTCCCAGGGTCAGTCCATAGCCCGTCGCGTTGATCTTCGCCACCAGCGCGGCGAGTTCACTCGCCTTGTAGCGAAGCACGTGCAATACCGGGCCAAACACTTCACCATCGAGCCGCTCAAGCGAGTCGATCTCGATGAGGGTGGGCGACATGAAGTGCCCTTGGTGCAGCGCCTCTGAGAGCGGCGGCGCTTCAACCGGCATCCCGACAGCGCGCATCCCGGCCACATGAGACTGGAGCCGCACCAGGGCACCGGCGTCGATGACCGGCCCGATGTCGGTACGCACATCGGCCGGGTCACCGACACGCAGTTGGCGAACCGCACCGCGCAACATGTCCAGCATGGCGTCGGCGACGTCTTCCTGAAGACACAGTACGCGCAAGGCAGAGCAGCGCTGTCCGGCCGAGTCGAACGCCGAGCTCATCACATCGGCGATCACCTGCTCGGGCAGGGCGGACGAGTCGACGATCATGGCATTCTGCCCCCCTGTCTCGGCCACCAGCGGGATATCGCCTCCCCGAGCGGCGAGCGCCCGAGCAATCTGGCGCGCCGTGGCGGTCAAACCGGTAAAGATCACGCCTTTCACACGCTCGTCAGCCACCAGCGCCGCACCGACCCGCCGACCCGGTCCGGGAAGGCACTGCAGAACCGATGTCGGCACGCCAACCGCATGAAACAGGCCGACGGCACGGGCCGCGATCAGTGGCGTCTGCCCGGCTGGCTTGGCGATGACCGGATTGCCGGCAACCAGGGCGGCGGCCACCTGCCCGACAAATATCGCCAGGGGAAAATTCCACGGGCTGATGCAGACCACTGGACCCAACGGCCGTGTCTCGGCCGCCACGTGCGTCTGTCGGGCCTGGGCCGCGTAGTATCGACAGAAATCCACGGCCTCGCGCACCTCACCATGCGCGTTGCCCCAGGTCTTGCCCGCCTCGCGCACGGCGAGGGCCATGAACGGAAAAGGGTCACTCTCCAGGGCGTCAGCCATGCGATCGAGCAGATCGGCACGGGCCGAGACAGGCGTGAACGCCCAGCCCTCTGCCGCGCGCATGGCAATACAGAGCGCCTGTTCGACGGCACTGGAATCGGCAACGACGACATTTCCGACAATGTCCTGAGTATCTGCAGGATTTCGCACTGCCTCTGTCGATGAATGTGATGGGCACACTCCATCGACCATGGGAGCCACGGTCGGCATCTGGCCGTAGCTGTCCTGCAACGCGATACCGAAGGCCTCTCTCACCGGTTCGCTGGCCAGATCGAGTCCGAGACTGTTGCGACGCTGCTCACCGAAGAGCGAGGCCGGAGGTGGAATATTCGGATTCGACCCGTCGCCTGCGATCACGGCCGAGACGACCGGGTCGCTGATGAGGGCATCGACCGGAATGCGTTCGTCAACGATGCGATTGACGAAGCTCGAATTGGCCCCGTTCTCCAGCAGGCGTCTGACCAGATACGGCAACAGGGAGCGATGGTCCCCAATCGGCGCGTAGATCCGCACCTGGCGATCCAGTTGATCGGGGCCGACGACCTGGTCGTACAGGGACTCGCCCATGCCGAACAGGCACTGGAATTCGAAGTCCTCCGCCGTGGCTTGACCGCCAGCCATCTGCATGATGGCGGCCACGGAGTAGGCATTGTGCGTTGCAAACTGGGGATAGACCAGGTCGCGCGCTTCAAGCAGCTTGCGCGCACACGCAAGATACGAGACGTCGGTAAATACCTTGCGTGTGAATACCGGGTAGTCGCTGGCACCGGCCACCTGGGCATGCTTGATTTCGCTGTCCCAGTAGGCGCCCTTCACCAGGCGGACCATCAGCCGGTGACCGCTTCGCCGCGCGAGCCCGACGAGAAAGTCCAGCACATAAGGTGCCCGCTTCTGGTAGGCCTGCACCACGAAACCAAGCCCGTCCCAGCCGGCGAACACCGGATCCATGGCCAAGGCTTCGAACAGATCGAGCGACAGGTCGAGCCGGTCCGCTTCTTCTGCATCGATATTCACACCCAGCCCGTGCGCCCTGGCCTGCACCAACAGCGCCCGGACCCGGGGCAGCAGCTCCGCCATGACACGATCGCGCTGCGACCATTCGTAGCGCGGGTGAAGTGCCGAGAGCTTGATGGAAATGCCGTGACCTTCGATCACGCTCCGCCCCGCGTTGGCCTTGCCGATTACTTCGATGGCATCGCGATACCGCGCGTCATAGCAGTCGGCATCCGCCATGGTCATCGCCGCTTCGCCCAGCATGTCGAACGAATACCGATAGCCTTTGGCCTCGCCGGCGGGTGCAGCCAAGAGCGCCGCGTCGATGTCCTCGGCCATGACGAACTGCTCACCGAGCAGGTGCATGGCCATATCCATCCCTCGCCGGATCAGCGGCTCCCCGCCTTGCTGAACGAGCCGCCCCACGGCCGCTGCCAGCCCCGTCGCTTCGTGCGGCCTCACGACCCTGCCCGTCAGCAGCAATCCCCAGGCCGCTGCATTGACGAACATGGACGGGCTGTGCCCCAGATGCGCAGCCCAATCCTTTTCCGCCAGCTTGTCCCGAATGAGCTGATCCGCCGTTTCACGATCAGGAATACGCAACAGGGACTCGGCCAGGCACATGAGGGCAACCCCCTCCTGGCTGGAGAGCGAAAACTCCTTCATGAGTGTATCCACCCCCGGAGCACGCATGCGTTTCTCGCGAATGCCGGACACCAGCGCCCGGGCCAGCGATCGGGCCTGGCCTGCCTGCTCGTCGGTCAGGCGCGCCGCGAGCAGCAGCGGCGGCAGGCATTCGGCCTCCGGCAACCGCCAGGCCGCATCGATGGCACGTCGCAGCGGGCCACGGGGCCCTTCCGGCAGCGCCGCCGCGTCCCGAGCCATGGGCGTTGGCATCATGAGCATCTCCTCGCCCGGACACCAGGGTGCCCGGAGAATGACGGTGTTCGATCCATGTGACCGGCCCGGCCCGGCTTTCGTTCGCTCGGGCCGGGCAAACAAAAGCCGCCCGGTGGGCGGCTCGTCTTATGGTTCCGGCGAATCCGTTGTCTCAGGCGTCATTGTGATAGCCGGTGACGCGCTCGACCTCGTTCCTGGAGCCCATGATCACCGGAACGCGCTGATGCAGCTTTTCGGGTTTGAGCCCCATAATGCGCTCGCGTCCCGTAGTTGCCGCGCCGCCCGCCTGCTCCATGAGCATTGCCATGGGGTTGGCTTCATACATGAGGCGCAATTTGCCCCCCTTCGAGCGGGACTTCTCGTCCATCGGGTACATGAACACACCGCCACGCGTGAGGATGCGATGTACATCCGCCACCATGGAGGCAACCCAGCGCATGTTGAAGTCCTTCCCGCGCACGCCGGTCTTGCCCTCTTGCAGTTCGGCCACATAGCGCTGAACCGGGGCCTCCCAATGTCGCGCATTGGAACTGTTGATGGCGTATTCCTGGGTATCCTCGGGCACTTTCATGTCCGCGTGCGTGTAGATGAAACTGCCCATCTCGCGGTCCAGGGTAAAGCCGTGGACGCCACGGCCGACGGTCAGCACCAGCTGGGTCGACGGGCCATATACGGCGTAGCCGGCAGCCACCTGATCGTCGCCCGGCTGCAGAAAGGAGGCCTCGGTCGGCGTCTGGCAATCGCCCGGGCAACGCAAAACCGAGAAAATGGTACCCACCGACACATTGACGTCGATGTTGGACGAACCGTCGAGCGGATCGAAGAGCAGCAGATAGCCACCTTTGGGGTAATCGCGCGGAATGGCCTGAATGGTTTCGACTTCTTCCGAGGCCATGGCTGCCAGGTGCCCACCCCACTCATTCGCCTGAATGAGAATGTCATTGGCGATCACGTCGAGCTTCTTCTGGGCCTCACCCTGAATGTTGTCGGAACCGGCTTCACCAAGCACGCCGGCCAGCGCGCCCTTGGAGACATTCACACTGATGGCTTTCACGGCGCGAGCCACCACCTCGATCAACAGGCGCAAGTCAGCCGTCATGTCGCCGGCTCGCTGCTGCTCGATCAAAAACTGGGTCAGCGTCTTTCTCTGCATGGGGGTTGAACTCCAGGAGATTGAAAATTCTCTGTCAGGCGGGATTATCCCGTTTTCCGCAGCTGACTGCACGTTGGCGGTATGATCTTGGCTCCGTTTCCAGCCCCCTGATCTGACGCTCATCCATGCACGTGCTTGTGCTCGGCGCCGGCCTTGCCGGCGTCACCTCCGCCTGGTATCTGAAAAAAGCCGGTCTCGACGTCACCGTGGTGGACCGCCAGAGCGCGCCGGCCATGGAAACGAGCTTCGCCAATGGCGGCCAGATTTCAGTCAGCCATCCGGAGCCCTGGGCCAATCCTGGCGCACCTCTGACGGTCTTGCGCTGGCTGGGACGCGATGACGCGCCACTCAGATTCCGCCCGCGTGCCGATTGGCACCAGTGGCGATGGGCCGCCAGCTTTCTGCGTGAGTGTCTCCCCTGGCGCACGCACGCGAACACCCGCGCCATTGCCGAGCTCGCGCGCTACAGCCGCCAACGCCTGACTGAATTACGTGCCGAGACCGGGTTGCAGTACACCCATTCCGAGCGCGGCATCCTGCATGTGTTCTTCAATGCGCGAGAGGCCGGGCTGATTCCGGAGCGCGTCCGGACACTCGCGGCACATCACATCGGAGCGCAAGCCTGCGATGCCAACCGGTGCATCGAGATTGAACCGGCGCTTGCCCACATGAAGACGCCGCCACTGGGCGGCATCTACGCACCTGACGATGAGTCGGGCGACGCGCACGACTTCATCAACGCGCTCACCACGCGCCTCAGACAAGATGGGGTGCGTTTCATCTTCGACACGCGCATTGACGGGCTCGACCATACTGGCGGGCTGATCGACGGCGTGCGGGTCACCCATCAGGACGGTCGGAAGGCGCGCCTTGAGGCCAACAGCTACGTCCTGTGCCTGGGCAGCTACAGTCCGCTGCTGGTCGCGCCCCTGGGGGAGCGGCTGCCCATCTACCCGGTCAAGGGATATTCCATCAGCGTGCCTGTTGCTGACGCCTCACGCGCGCCCACCGTCAGCCTTACCGACGAGGCACGCCGGATCGTGTGCTCCCGGCTGGGTGACACCTTGCGTGTGGCCGGAACCGCCGAGCTCAATGGTTATGATCTCGATCTGGACGACAAGCGCGTCGCCTCACTCAAGGCCTGGGTCGCACGCAGCTTTCCGGGCGCGACCGATCTGGAACACGCGACGCCGTGGTGCGGTCTTCGGCCGACAACGCCCAGCAACATGCCGCTGATCGGCAAGAGCGGCCTGCTCAACCTCTACTACAACACAGGCCATGGCACCCTCGGGTGGACCATGGCCTGTGGTTCGTCCGCTGCACTGGCGGACCTGATGTCAGGACAGCGGCCGGAACCCGATTTCCCGTTTCTCGGCCGTCGCTTCGATCAGGACTGAGCTTCCGCCTCGGCGGGCGCAACGGCATCAGCCGTCGAGCAACTCACACCAGAGAGCAATTCGGGTTTGCCGATCGTGTTGGTGTCGGTATCGAAGCCGATGGTCTCGAGGTGGAACGCGAGCGCCGCATCCATCCCGGTGGCGTGATTCTCGAACCACGGCGGCAACTCCTCGACCAGACGGCGACCCAACGCCAGGTCACCCAGTTCCACCCGCTTGCGGATGTCAGTCATCACAGCCAGCACACGGTCGTGCTCCGCCTTGTGGCATCCGGGAAAGTTCACCGCTGCCATCCACTCGTTCTCCTGATCGAAGTGCGCAACGCAATGCGCCATGAAGTCGTCAAGGCGAGCAAGGAAGCTGGCCTCGTCAGCCGCTGCCAGGGCGTTGTAGGTGGCAATGAACTCCTGATGCGTGGCATCCATCGGCGCCAGGCCCAGTTCAAGATTCTCGTTCCATTCCATCGGATTCATAGCGGACTCCCAAACCACTCAAGCGACACCATCGTCGTCTTATTCGAGGCCGAAGGATAAGCGAAAGCCGCATGCTTTGGCGTGATTCAGGTCAATTGCCCGACGGGCGCTGCAAACAAACGGTCATGCACACCGGATAGATTGTCGGCATTACACCCGGAGATCGCCCATGAACGTGTTGATGCTGTCTGATGTCTTCTTCCCCCGAATCAACGGCGTCAGCACCTCGATCGACACCTTTCGTCGCAGCCTGCCCGAATTCGGCGTTGATTCGACCCTCATCGCACCGGCCTACCCGGCCAGCTGGCAGGACGACGAACGCACCCTGCGCATTCCCTCGCGCTATCTGCCGCTCGATCCGGAAGACCGCATCATGCAGCGGGGCCAGATCCGCAAGTTGCTGCCCCAACTGCGCGCGCTGGCCCCGGACGTCGTGCACATCCAGACCCCGTTCGTGGCCCACTACGCCGGGCTGGAGCTTGCTCAAGCGCTGGGGGTCCCCTGCGTTGCGACCTATCACACCTTCTTCGAAGAATACCTCTACCACTACGTGCCCTTCGCGCCCCGCGCCTGGATGAAAGCCGCGGCCCGCCGATTTTCGCGTACCCAGTGCAACGATCTGGATGCGATCATCGTGCCGTCCACGGCGATGCGAAATGCCCTGGAGCACTATGGTGTGACCAAGCCCATGCACATCCTCCCCACCGGCATCCCGTGCAGCGGTTTTCATGGCGGTGACGGGGCGTACTTTCGCGAGCGCTACGGCATCCCGATGGAACGCAAGGTCCTGCTGTTTGTGGGCCGGGTGGCGCACGAGAAAAACATCGGCCTGCTCATCGACATGATGAACACCTTGCGCCAACGCCATCCGGACACCGTCCTGGTGGTCACCGGAGAGGGGCCGGCCCTGTCCAGCCTGCGCGAGCGCTGCCGACGTCTGGGGCTGGAGGAATACGTCCGCTTCCTGGGGTATCTGGACCGCAGCCAGGCCCTGCATGATTGCTACCGGGCAGCGGACCTGTTCGTTTTCGCCTCGCGAACGGAAACGCAAGGCTTGGTGCTGCTCGAATCGATGGCACTTGGCACGCCCGTGGTCGCGGTGGCCGAAATGGGCACCCGGGACATTCTCGGCCCCGAGAAAGGCTGCCGGATCGCCCCATGCGATCCGGCTGGTTTCGCCGAGATCGTTGACGGCGTGCTGAATGACCCCGCCCTGCGCACCCGGCTGGCGCAGGAGGCCCACGACTACGCGCGCACCTGGTCAGCACAAGCCATGGCCGCGCGCATGGCAAAGATCTACCAGGAACTGGCTGGCGTCGATGCCGGCAAAGGCCCCGTGGCCCAGCGAACACTTCGCCCCGCAGCATGAAGAAAGCCCCGCTGGGCGGGGCTTTCTTCAGTTACTTGACAACCTTGAGGTGGTTTCGACCGCCACCCGTGGGTGGGGGCGAATCTTCCGGCGGGTGGTCCGGCGCCGACACGTCGACCAGCTCGATTTCCTCTTCGACGACCTCGTCATCCGCATCCATCCCGGATGCCTCCTCGGCCTCGACCTCAAATGCCATCCCGTGGCCATTTTCGCGCGCATAGATCGCGATCACGTTGCCCACGGGCACCCGAAGCATGTGTGCCACACCACCGAAACGGGCCTGAAACTCGATCAGATCGTTGCCCATGTCGAGTTGATGCGTGGCATCGGGGCTGAGATTGAGCACGATCTGCCCATCCTTGGCCGTTCCCGGCGGCACGCGCGTGTTCTCGTCCACCATGGCGGCGAGATACGGAGTGAAGCCTTGATCCACGCACCATTCGTAAATGGCACGAATCAGGTAGGGCTTGGTGGACACTGCAGACATGAGCACCTCTTGGTTCGACGGCCGGCCACAAGGGCCGGCCAGGACAGCTTAACGACGCATGACCTTTTCGGACGGCGTCAGGGCATCGATAAAGCCCTGACGGCTGAAGATACGCTCAGCATACTTCATCAACGGCGCAGCCGCCTTCGGCAGCTCGATGCCGTAATGCTCCAGGCGCCACAGCAACGGGGCGACTGCCACGTCAAGCATGGAAAACTCCTCACCCAGCATATAGGTCTGGCTGGCAAACATCGGTGCCAGCTGAGTGAGCTGGTCGCGCACATTGGCGCGCACCTTGTCGGCGCCCTTTTCATTCTTCTCAAGCAGATCGATGTCGGCAAACAGCTCCTGCTCGAACGTGTGCAGCAACTGGCGCGCACGCGCACGCATGATCGGGTCTGGCGGCATCAGTTGCGGATGGGGGAAGCGCTCATCGATGTACTCATTGATGATGTTGGCTTCGTGCAGGACGAGGTCACGATCAACGAGCACCGGCACCCGGTTGTACGGGTTGATGACGGCGATATCTTCGGGCTTGTGATCCAGGTCCACATCAATGACCTGGAAATCCATCCCTTTTTCGAAAAGCACAATCCGGCAACGGTGGCTGAAGGGGTCCGTCGTTCCGGAGTACAGATTCATCATGTCGGTATCAGCTCCATGAATGCTGAACGCCGCATGCCCGAAGGCATACGGCGCGGGTAACACGCTACAGGCCGCGTGACACGCGGCCTTTGCGACTTTTATTAGTGGATGTCGCGCCAGTAGTTCTTCTTGAGCGCGTAGCTCAGGACGAACATGCCAGCGAGGAAAATGAGCACCCACATGCCAATGGCCTTGCGCTTTTCGGCAACCGGTTCGCCCATCCACACCAGATAGGACACGAGATCGCCCACGGCTTTGTCGTATTCCTCGGTGGTCATGGTGCCCGGCTTGGCCAGTTCCAGCTCAACACCGTGCTCGCCTTCCTTGGCCATCTGATCACCCTGCAGCTGCCACAGGACATGCGGCATGCCCACGTTCGGGAACACGGTATTGTTCCAGCCGGTCGGACGTGTCTCATCGCGGTAGAAACCACGCAGGTAGGTGTAAAGCCAGTCCGCACCACTGCCGAACTCGGAAGCACGGGAGCGGGCAATCAGGCTCAGATCCGGGGGCGCCGCACCAAACCACTGATTGCCATCATCACGACGCATGGCGATCTTCATCTGTTCACCGATCTTGTCGGTGGTGAACATGAGGTTGTCCTTGATCATGGTCTCGGAAAGACCAATCTCTTCCAGACGGTTGTAGCGAAGATAGCTCGCACCATGGCAGTTCAGACAGTAGTTCACGAACAGCTTGGCACCGTGTTGCAGGGATGCGCCGTCCATGCTGACCGGCGCCTTGTCCAGATGCAGCTCCTCGCCCGACGCCATCGCCATCGCCGGCACGAACAGAATCGCGGCGGCCAGACGTTTCACGAATTTCATAGCACTTACTTTCATTTGAACGTCACCCTTTCCGGTTCGGCCTTGTAGCTGTCCATCTTGCTGTACCACGGCATCAGCAGGAAGAAGGCGAAGTACAGCACCGAGCAGATCTGGGCGGTGCGGTCCTTGATGCCACCGTTGTCAGGCGGCTGAACGCCCAGATAGCCGAGGATGAAGAAGCAGATCACGAAGATCACCAGCGCGGTCTTGAAGATCGGGCCCTTGTAGCGGATCGACTTCACCGGGCTACGATCGAGCCACGGCAGGAAGGCGAAGATCACGACCCCGGCGCCCATGGCGACCACACCCCAGAACTTGGCGTCGAGACCGAACAGCGGATAGGTCACGGCACGCAGCAGCGAATAGAACGGGGTGAAGTACCACACCGGCGCGATGTGCGGCGGCGTCTTGAGCGGATCGGCCGGGATGAAGTTGTTGTACTCCAGGAAGTAGCCGCCACCCTCAGGGGCAAAGAAGACGACCGCGGTGAACACGATCAGGAAGCCGACCACGCCGACAATGTCCTTCACCGTGTAATACGGGTGGAAGGGAATGCCGTCGAGCGGAATGCCGTTCGCGTCTTTCTTCTTCTTGATTTCCACACCGTCCGGGTTGTTGGAGCCGACTTCGTGCAGCGCCACGATGTGGGCTGCCACAAGGCCGATGAGCACCAGCGGCACGGCGATCACGTGGAAGGAGAAGAAGCGGTTCAGCGTTGCGTCGGAGACCACGAAGTCACCACGAATGACCACGGACAGATCCGGGCCGATCACAGGAATCGCGGAGAACAGGTTCACGATCACCTGTGCCCCCCAGAACGACATCTGTCCCCAGGGCAGCAGATAGCCCATGAAGGCTTCGGCCATGAGCGCCAGGAAGATGGCCACACCGAACAGCCAGATGAGCTCGCGGGGCTTGCGGTAGGAGCCGTAGAGCAGACCACGGAACATGTGCAGGTACACCACCACGAAGAAGGCGGAGGCGCCCGTGGAGTGCAGGTAACGGATCAGCCAGCCCCCCGGCACATCACGCATGATGTACTCGACCGAGGCAAACGCGGCCGGCACGCCTGCGGCGTTCAGGGCGGCGTCCGGCTTGTAGTGCATGACCAGGAAGATGCCGGTCACGATCTGGATCACCAGCACCAGCAGGGCCAGCGAGCCGAAGAAGTACCAGAAGTTGAAGTTTTTCGGCGCATAGTACTCGGACAGGTGCGCCTTCCAGGTCGACGTGAGCGGGAAGCGCGCGTCGATCCAGTTGAGCAATTCTTGTGATTTGGTCGTCATGACTTAGGCCGTCCCATCTTCGCCAATCAGGATTTTCGTCTCGGACAGATACTTGTGCGGCGGCACGTCCAGATTCGTCGGCGCCGGCTTGCTCTTGTAGACGCGGGCAGCCAGATCGAAGGTGGAGCCGTGGCAGGGGCACAGGAAACCGCCAACCCAGTCACCGCCCAGGCCACTGGCCTCACCGGTCTTGAACTTGGTGGACGGCGAACAGCCCAGATGGGTACAGATACCGACCGTCACCAGGAATTCCGGCTTGATGGACCGGTGCTGGTTCTTGGCGTATTCCGGCTGGACGGAATTATCGGACGCCGGATCGGCCAGTTCATCCTCGATTTTCGGCAGGGTCGCCAGCATTTCCTCGGTGCGACGCAGGATCCACACCGGCTTGCCACGCCACTCGACGGTCATCATCTCACCCGGCGCGAGCTTGCCGACATCGGCTTCGACGGGCGCACCCGCGGCCTTGGCACGCTCGGACGGCGTCAGACTGGCGACAAACGGCACCGCCGTGGCCACTGCTGCTGCACCGCCGGCAACCGAAGTTGCCACGAGCAGCTCGCGACGGCCACTGTCCATCTTCTCTTCACTCATGAGCCATTTCCCCAAAGATAGGAAGCAAAAATCTTGTACAAAAACCTGCTGAGTATAACGAATACGGCAGTGCAAAAAAAGTCCGATCTCAGTTATCCCTTTCAGATCATCGACTTACACCCAGAGCACGCCCACGGACCCGAAAAAACCACGCCACAATAAGGGCTTGGATGCTGCAAAACAGCAATTTTGCCCAAACCCGGTGGCAATTCCTTGCGCTAGATCACCCCGTCGGCTTTCAGTCGGGCGACATCGTCATCGGAATAGCCAAGCGCATGCAGAACGGCTTGAGTATGCTCACCAAGCGCCGGCCCGGGCCACTCGGTCCCGCCCGGCGTACCGGTCAATCGCGGCACGACGCCTGGCGCCTTGACGCTGGCACCACCCGGCAATGCAAGGGATTCGAACATCTCGCGAGCCTGGAACTGGGGATCGGCCATCATGTCGGCGATCGAGAAGATCGGTGAAGTGGGGACGTCTGCCGCCTTGAGGATATTGACGACGTCAACGGCGTCGTGGCACCGCACCCAGTCATCGATGGTGCCGTAGATTTCGGCGGCCCGTGCGTCGCGGCCGGCATTGTCCGCAAGGGCGGGGTCGTCTGCCAGATCCTGGCGCCCGATCGCGCTCATCAGGCGCTTGAAGATGGCATCACCATTGCCGCCGACGATGATGTGCTTCCCGTCTCTGGAGGTGTGAGTGTTGGACGGCGTGATGCCCGGCATCACGTTGCCGGTGCGCTCGCGGATGAATCCGAACATATCGAACTCGGGCACCATGGATTCCATCATGGCGAAGACAGCCTCGTACAGCGCCACATCCACCACCTGCCCCGCCCCGCCGTTGACCTCGCGGTGACGCAAGGCCATCAAGGCGCCCAGCGCAGCCCACAAGGCGGCAATGGAGTCACCGATGGAAATGCCGGTCTTCACCGGCGGGCGATCTGGATAACCCGTGATGTAGCGCAGCCCGCCCATCGACTCGCCAATCGCCCCGAATCCCGGCTGGTCCCGATACGGGCCTGTCTGCCCGAAGCCGGACAGACGCACCATCACCAGACCGGGGTTGTCCTCTTTGAGCGCCTCATAGCCCAGGCCGAGCTTTTCCATTACCCCCGGGCGGAAGTTCTCGACCACGATGTCGGCGCTCGCAATGAGCTTGCGCGCCACTTCCAGACCCGCTTCGGACTTGAGGTTGAGCGTGACCGACTGCTTGTTGCGCGCCTGAACGTACCACCACAGGGATGTGTCGCCGTGCAGCTTGCGCCATTTTCTCAGGGGGTCACCCGTGCCCGGAGTTTCGATCTTGATCACTTCAGCGCCGAACTCGGCCATGATCCGGGTGCAAAAAGGGCCGGCGATCAGGGTACCGAATTCGATCACCCTCACCCCGGCCAGCGGTTTCTGGTTCATGTTCGGGTCTCCGTCCCCTGGCATCAGCCGCTCAAGTGCGCATCGAGAATGCGACGTGTGTTCAGTCCTCTGCCACCGACCGGCGCTCGAGCAGCGCCTGCGCAATCGTGCCGATGTCGGTGTGTTCGAGTTCCCCCCCAACCGGCACGCCCCGGGCAATACGGCTGACTTTCAGCCCTCGCGCCCTGAGCAGCTCACTTACGGTGTGCGCCGTCACCTCACCTTCATTGGTGAAATTGGTCGCCAGAATCACTTCTTCGACGACACCGTCCGTTGCGCGCTCAACCAGCTTGTCGAGCTTGAGCTCACGCGGACCGAGTCCATCAAGGGGTGACATGCGTCCCATCAACACGTAGTACAACCCGGTGTAGATGTGAGTCTGCTCCATCATGGCCAGATCCGAGGGCATTTCGACCACACACAACTGGCGATGATCACGCTGGGGATTCGAACACCGCTGACAGACCTCGTGTTCGGTAAACGCGTTGCAGCGCGCGCAATGACGCAGGGTTTCAAGTGCGTGCCCCAGCGACGCCGCCAGACGGGCGGCACCCCGCTGGTCGCGCTGCAACAGGTGGTAAGCCATGCGCTGCGCCGACTTGGGGCCTACCCCCGGCAGGCAACGCAAGGCTTCGATCAGCGCATCAAGCGCGGAGGGCGTCATTCAGCGCCAGACGCCATCAATCAGAACGGCATCTTGAAGCCGGGTGGCAGGTTGAGCCCCTGCGAGAAGCCCGCCATCTTTTCCTGGGTCGTGGTTTCGATGCGACGGACGGCATCATTGACGGCGGCCGCAACGAGGTCTTCGAGCATTTCCTTGTCGTCCATCACCGATTCGTCGATCTCGACGCGACGCACATCGTGCTTGCAGGTCATGGTGATCTTGACCATGCCGGCGCCCGACTGCCCCTCCACCTCGATACTGGCCAGCTCCTCCTGGGCCTTGGCCAGCCCTTCCTGCATCTTCTGGGCCTGCTTCATCAGGCCTGCAATTCCGCCTTTCATCATGATTCTTTCTCCAATCCTGAAATCAATGAGCCCCTCACAGGGGGCGAACCGACGCCTCATGCAGCGTCGCATCAAATCGTTCGATCATCTCGCGCACGAAAGGATCCTGCTCCAGTGAGGCCACTGCCTCCCGATGACGCGCCTGTCGATCTGCAGCGTCCCGCTCCGCCGGCGTCTCGCCTTCGATAGCACCGACCTCGATCTGCACCCGCACGGGCTGATCGAAGTACTGGTTCAGTTCGTTCTGCAGTCGCTCCGGGTTGGAGGGCATGGTCATCAGGTGCTTGTGCGCCTCGCTCAGCGTCAGGGAAATCACGCCCTCGGACATGCCGTTCCAGATGCAGTGCTGGGCCAGTTCGCGGACCATCCCCTTCAGCCCGACCTCGCGGATGAGCCCATGCCAGTCGAAAGCGCCTTCACCCGAAACCGTCGCTGGGCGCGGTCGCGGCGCTTGAACTGCAGGCGCCTCAGCGGGCGCGGCAACCGGCGCATCACCCGACACATCCCGGTCGGCCGCCTCGTGTTGGCTGACCCGCTCCTCGTCAAACGCCTCTGCATGTCGACGATCATCATCCAGCATCCCATCCGGCGAATGATCCATCGCTTCGGGCGGCAGATCTTCCCACGGAGGAACGTCACCACTCGACCGGGTCGGCTTCGGCACGGTTTCAACCGCCGCCGGTTTAAGCTCGGGCGCCGGGACCGTCACGGGTGCAGGGGCCGGTGCGAGAACGGGCTCGACGACCGGCGCAGTCGCGACAGGCTTGTTGTCGAACGCAACGCCCGTGGGCTTCGGCAGGGGAGCGGCCGCTTGCACCGGCGTCACCTTGGCTGCCGGCGCGGCCACTCCCGGTGGCGTGGGTCGTGCCTGGGCACTACCCGATGGCCCGGCCCCGCCGCCCGACTCCGGCCGGAAGGCATGCAAGCGCAGCAGCGTCATCGTGAAACCGGCGTATTCATCCGGAGCCAACGGCAGTTCGTCGCGCCCGTGGATGGCAATCTGATAGGCCAGCTGAAGGAATTCCGGGTCGAAGGCATCGGCATAAGGCTGCAGCCGCTCGACCTCAAAACCATCGGTAACAGCCTCCGGCGCAAACTGATAGACGGCGATGCGCTGGATCAGCGACGCCAGCGACTGCAAGGCCGCCTCGAAGGACAGGCTGCGTGCGTCCATGGCTGCTGCCGTGTCGAGCATGGCCGCCACCTGTGCATCCTTGAGCGCGTCCAGCAACGCGAACAGGTGGTCGTCACCCACGGTACCGAGCATGGCCTGGACAGCCTCGTCTTCCACCTTGCCGGCGCCATGCGCAATGGCCTGATCAAGCAAGGACAAGGCGTCACGCATGGAGCCCGATGCCGCCTTGGCCAGATGCCTCAGTGCAGCCGGCTCGGTCGGCACCTGTTCCTGCTCCAGGATGCGCGTCAGGTGATCGACGATATGGCCCTGCGGCATCTGCTTGAGATTGAACTGCAGGCAACGCGACAGCACGGTCACCGGGATTTTCTGTGGATCGGTGGTCGCCAGAATGAACTTGATATGGGCCGGCGGCTCTTCGAGAGTCTTCAACATCGCGTTGAAGGCGGAATTCGAGAGCATGTGCACCTCGTCGATCACATACACCTTGAAGCGACCGCGAGTGGGCGCATAGGTGGCGTTCTCGAGCAACTGGCGCATCTCGTCGACGCGGGTGTTGGTCGCGGCATCGACTTCAAGCAGATCGACAAAACGACCCGCGTCAATCTCCTGACACGAAGCACACTGCCCACATGGCGTCGGCGTGATACCGGTCTCGCAATTGAGCGCCTTGGCCAGAATCCGTGCAATCGTGGTCTTGCCCACCCCGCGGGTGCCGGTGAACAGATAGGCGTGGTGAAGGCGCTGTGTTTCAAGCGCATGCGTCAGCGCGCGGACGACATGCTCCTGGCCAACCAGGGTGTCGAAACTCTTCGGGCGCCACTTGCGGGCCAGGACTTGATAGGACATGGCCGGAATTCTAGCAGGCACAGGCCAGCACTTCATCGCCATATGGACAGCACGATCAAAAATGCCAATGCGGCACATGCCAACAATCAATTGGTTCGCTCGCTCCCGCGCAGGCACCATGGGAGCAGGATCTCAGGGAGAACGACGATGAATTCAAACGACGACTGGAAAACACCGATTTTGAACTGGCTGGCGGCATTGGCGGAGGCGCACTGACCCGGACATCCTCAGCACGTATCCGTGCATCGGCTTCGACACAGCGCATCATATCCAGTAGATATTGAATTATTAGAATCAATTCATTGGATTTATTACCAACCAAGCATCAGACTGGAACCATCATTTGTTGGAGGTGGTCGGCATGTCTGCACAGGAAATCAAGCAACTGGTCATGGGAACCAGCGAGCGCAAACACCCGGTAGCCGAAGCCGTCGGTATGCTCGTGTTGCTTGTCGGCGTCATCGCCATGGCCCTCTGGGGCGTGCAGGCAAGCACGCAAGACCCGGTGGTCACTGCGGCCCTGCGCGGCGGTCTCATCGCTGCCATGGCAACGGCTGCCGGCGCCGTGCCGGTGCTGCTTGCACGCAGCATTGGCGCCAGAACGGTGGACACGCTGTTGGGTTTCGGCGCGGGCGTCATGCTGGCTGCCACCGCCTTTTCACTGGTGATGCCGGCGCTGGCTTCGGCCGCAGCACTCGGCATGAGCACCTGGAGCTCGGGCGGCGTCGTGGTGGCCGGCATCCTGCTTGGCGCAGGCGCCCTGCTGCTCACTGACCACTTCATGCCCCACGAGCACGTCGAAAATGCGCTCGTCGACAACCGAAGCCAGGCGGACATCGCCCGCGTGTGGCTGTTCGTTGCCGCCATTGCGCTTCACAACGTCCCCGAAGGACTCGCCATTGGCGTCGGTTTCGCGCAAGACGAAATCGGTAAAGGCGCCGCGCTGGCCGGCGGCATTGCCATTCAGGACATCCCGGAGGGACTGGTGGTGGCCGCAGCGTTGGTCAGTGCCGGCTATGGTCGTGTGTTCGCCTTCGTGGTCGCCGCGCTCACGGGCCTGGCAGAGCCGGTCGCGGCGGTGATGGGCGCCAGCGTCGTCGGCGTCTTCGTCAGCATTCTGCCCTGGGCGCTTGCTTTCGCGGCGGGCGCGATGCTGTTCGTGGTCAGCCATGAGATCATTCCCGAGTCGCAGCGTCGCGGCAACGCCTCGCTGGCCACCAGTGGTCTGACTGTGGGCTTCGCCCTGATGATGCTGCTGGACACCGCGCTGGCCTGAAAATCCGGCCGCGAAATACGGCACGAAAAGCAAAACGCCGACCTGAGGGTCGGCGTTTCTTTATTAGGGTGGCGAGCCAAACCCCCGGCACTTGCAGGGAACGGCTGTGGCTGCTGCGTTCCCGCCCTGACCAGGTTCACCGCGCTGCAATGCGGGGAGACCCGCCACGCGGCGAATTCTAACAGGTTTGAAAAATCGCGGGTCCCGAGTTTATCGCTTGCCCGCGACGCGCTGGCGAACGGCTTCGAACAGACACACACCCGTCGCCACCGACACATTGAGGCTATCGACCGAACCCTGCATGGGAATCTTCGCCAGCACATCGCAGGTGTCGCGGGTCAGGCGCCGCAGGCCGCTGCCTTCAGCCCCCAGTACCCAGGCCACCGGGCCGGTCTGATCCACGTCGTAGAGTGACTGGTCTGCCTCCCCTGCCGCGCCGATGATCCAGATGCCGGCGTCCTGCATCTGGCGCAAGGCGCGCGAAAGATTGGTCACGGTCACGTAAGGCACGGTGTCCGCTGCACCACTGGCCACCTTGATGGCCGTGGCGTTCAGGCTGGCCGAACGATCCTTCGGGGCGATGACCGCATGCGCGCCGGCGGCATCGGCCACGCGCAGGCAGGCCCCCAGATTGTGAGGGTCGGTCACCCCGTCAAGCACCAGCATGAGCGCGGTGCCGTTCATGGTCTCGAGCACGTCTTCGAGCTTGAGCACCTTGTGCTGGGCGTCGACACGGGCCACGACACCCTGGTGCCGGGCACCGCTGGCCATGCCATCAAGACGACCGTTATCGGTAGGAATGACCCGCACCCCGAGCGATTCGGCCAGCGCCACCAGATCGCGCGAGCGTGCGTCCTGACGGGCCTCGGCCACGTGAATCTCGTGAATGGATTCCGCATCGTTGCGCAGCCGCGACTGAATCGCGTGAAACCCGAAGATGAAACGCGTATCGCGCCCCTGTGACTTAGCCACGTGCCCTGCCCTTTCTTCTGCCACCGGGAGATCCACCCTTGGGTGAGGCACCCGCATCATTGACGTCTTTCACCAGCCGGAAATCGATCTTGGTCGTTTCCAGGTCGACGCGCATGAGCTGAACGGTGATGCGGTCAGACAGGCGGAATCGCTTGCCGGTACGTTCGCCATGCAGCTCGTGGCGAGCGTCGTCATACTGGAAATAGTCTTCGCCCAGCTCGGAGATGTGCAGCAGACCTTCCACGAACACATCGTCCAGCGCCACGAAGAGGCCGAAGGGTACCACCGAGGCAACCGAGCCGGTGAACACTTCTCCAATGCGATCCTGCATGTAGAAGCACTTGAGCCAGGACTCGACATCGCGGGTGGCCTCATCGGCACGGCGCTCGGTCTGAGAGCAGGCCAGACCGATCTCTTCCCAGTCGCCGGGTGTGTACTGCTGCCCCTGGAGCACGGCCTTGATGGCGCGGTGAATCAACAGATCGGGATAGCGCCGAATTGGCGACGTGAAATGGGTGTACGACTCGTAGGCAAGGCCGAAATGGCCGACGTTGTCGGGGCTGTAGATGGCCTGACGCAAGGAGCGCAACATCACCGTCTGCAGCAATTGTTCGTCCGGCCGGCCCTTCACCTTCTCCAGCAGCTTTGCGTAGTCACCCGCCTGAGGGTCATCGCCGCCAGTGAGCTGCAGACCGAATTCCCCCATGAAGCTGCGCAACTGCTTGAGCTTGTCGGCCGAGGGCCCCTCGTGAACCCGATACAGGGCCGGATGCTCGTGCTTGGCGAGAAACTCGGAAGCGCACACGTTAGCGGCCAGCATGCACTCTTCAATGATCCGGTGTGCGTCATTGCGCGATTCGGGCACGATGCGGTCGATCTTGCCGTTTTCATTGAAGATCATCCGCGTTTCGGTGGTTTCAAAGTCGATGGCGCCCCGTTTGGCGCGCGCCTTGAGCAGCACACGGAACAGCTTGTCCAGACTCTTGAGGTCATCAAGACGCTCACCAACGACATCCAGTGCCTCGGCGTCGTTATCGTAGAGAGCAGCTGCGACCTGGTTGTAGGTCAGGCGCGCATGGGAAAACATCACCCCCGGATAGAAGCGATACTGCTTGATCGCCCCGGTCGCGCTGATCGACATGTCACAGACCATGCACAGACGATCCACCTGCGGATTGAGCGAGCACAGCCCGTTCGAGAGCTTTTCCGGCAGCATGGGAATGACCCGGCGCGGGAAATAGACCGAATTGCCCCGCTCGCGCGCATCCTGATCCAGCGCCGAGTCGGGCGTCACGTAGTGAGAAACGTCGGCGATCGCCACCACGAGACGAAACCCCCGCCCCTCTCGGGCGCAGTAAACCGCATCGTCAAAATCCCGGGCCGTCTCACCGTCAATGGTGACCAGCGGCAGGTCGCGGATGTCTTCGCGATCCGCCATGTCCTTCTTGCGGACCTTGTCGGGAATCTTCCGCGCCTGAGCCTTGGCCTCGGGCGAGAACTCATGGGGCAACTCATGCTTGCGCAGGGCGATCTCTATTTCCATGCCCGGGTCGGCATACTGGCCAAGCAGTTCGACCACCTTGCCGATCGGCGCCTGATACTTGGACGGCTGCTCGACGAGCTCGACCACCACCACGTCGCCGGTTTTCACCTTCTTGCGCCCGCCGGGCGCCAGCAGGATGTCACGTGCGATGCGCTTGTTCTCCGCAGCCACGATCAGCACACCATGTTCTTCGATCACACGCCCCACAATCCGCGAATTGGCGCGCTCGAGCACTTCGACGATCTGGCCTTCCGGCCGACCGCGCCGATCGGTACCGGTGATGCGGACCATGGCTCGATCACCATGAAGCACATCGCGCATCTGGCGCGGACCCAGGAACACATCCTGATCACCCTCGTCGGGAATCAGAAAGCCGTAACCATCGGGGTGACCCTCAACGCGGCCACGAATCAACGAGACCTTGTCGGGGATGATGTAGGCGTCGCGCCGGTTGCGCACCAGATCGCCATCGCGTTCCATGGCGCGCAAACGACGCTCGAAAAAGGGCATCTCCGGTTCGAGAATATCCAGCGCGTCGGCCAGATGCTCCATGGTCATCGGACGCCCCTGCTCCGCCAGCATCTGAACCACGTACTCGCGGCTTGGCAGCGGGTTGTCATAGCGCTCACACTCGCGGGCGTAGAAAGGGTCAGCGCGCCGGACAGCGCTCGCCTTGACCGGCTTGGCTTTCGGGGGACGTGACTGGCTGATCTCTGTCTCAGGCACTGTCTTCGTGCGCGCAGCGCTCGCCGCTGGCGCGCGCAAAAGCGCCGGCACGCTCGTATCTGCGGCGCCACCGCGGCGCGTCCCGACAACTGGAGAAGACGAAGGCTTCTTGGCGCGGCTCTTTGACGCGGCCTTGGCGGCCGAGGGCTTGCCGGCTTTCTTGGCCGCAGTCTTGACCTGGCTGTTCTTGTCCGCTGATTTTGCTCTCGGCTTTGCAGCTGATTTTGCCGCCGGAGACTTGGATGTACTGGTTTTCTTGTTTGCGTTCTTTTTGTTTGGTCGATTCATTGACAATCTTCTAGGAGTCGATATAATGCGCGCCTTCTCGCCCAGATGGCGGAATTGGTAGACGCGCTAGCTTCAGGTGCTAGTGTACGCAAGTACGTGGAGGTTCGAGTCCTCTTCTGGGCACCAAATTCCAGATCAAGCCGGTCAGTTCGCTGACCGGCTTTTTCTTTGTCTGTCCGCTTGGACACACCCGCCCGAATTTCGTTTGCTTTTTCAAAAACAGAAGCTATAATTCGGCCTCTTGCCCAGGTGGCGGAATTGGTAGACGCGCTAGCTTCAGGTGCTAGTGTACGTAAGTACGTGGAGGTTCGAGTCCTCTCCTGGGCACCAGATTCCGAGAGCTGACCATTCGGTCGGCTCTTTTTCGTTGACCGGCAGTCTACTCCACCCGGCAAACCGTCACGAGTCAAAGTAAAACGCCCCGGTCTCCCGGGGCGTTTCGCATTACTTGAACGGATGGCGCAGAACAATCGTTTCGTCGCGATCCGGACCGGTGGAGATCATATCCACGGGCACCGCACACACTTCTTCGATGCGCTTCAGGTAAGCACGTGCAGCCGCCGGCAGATCTTCATAGTTCTTGACGCCAACGGTGCTTTCCTTCCAACCCGCCAGCGATTCATACACCGGCACGCAGCGCTCGGTCTCTTCTGCGCCCACGGGCAGGATGTCACACACTTTGCCGTCGAGTTCATAGCCGGTGCACAGCTTCACTTCTTCAACGCCGTCGAGCACATCCAGCTTGGTCACGCACAGACCGGACACGCCATTGATCTGGATGGAACGCTTGAGTGCAGCGGCATCGAACCAGCCACAGCGACGGGCACGACCCGTGGTCGAGCCGAATTCATTGCCCTTGGTGGCCAGATGTTTACCGATCGGATCCAGCTTGCTTTCTGCATCGTACAGCTCGGTCGGGAACGGGCCTGAACCCACCCGCGTCGTGTATGCCTTGGTGATGCCCAAAACGTAGTGCAGCATGCTGGGACCGACACCGGCACCCGGCGCCGCTGCCCCTGCGGTGCAGTTGCTGGAGGTGACGAACGGATAGGTCCCGTGGTCGATGTCGAGCAGCGTCCCCTGAGCACCTTCAAACAGCAGATTCGCGCCATCACGATGGGCTTCGTACAACGCACGCGGCACGTCGGCGACCAACTGCTCAAGGCGCGGCGCCATGGCCAGGGATTCGTCGAGTGTCTTCTGGAAATCGACCGGCTCGACCTGGTAATACTGGGTCAGCATGAAGTTGTAGTAGTCGAGCAACTCACCCAGTTGCTCGGCAAAACGCTTCGGACGCAGCAGATCCTGCACACGCAAGGCGCGACGGGCCACCTTATCTTCATACGCTGGCCCGATACCGCGCCCGGTGGTGCCGATCTTCTTGGCGCCTCGAGCGGCCTCGCGCGCCAGATCCATCGCCTTGTGATACGGCAGGATCAGCGGGCAGGCTTCGGAGATGCGCAGGCGCTCGGTCACGTTGACACCCGCTGCCTCGAGCTTGTCGATTTCTGCCAGCAGTGCCTCAGGGGAAACCACGACCCCGTTACCGATGTAACAGGCGACGCCTTCGCGCAGGATCCCGGATGGAATCAGGTGAAGCACGGTCTTCTGATCGCCGATGACCAGCGTATGCCCCGCATTGTGTCCGCCCTGGAAGCGCACCACACCCTGGGCATGGTCCGTCAGCCAGTCGACGATCTTGCCCTTGCCCTCATCGCCCCACTGGGTACCGATGACGATTACGTTCTTAGCCATTTATTACTCAATCTCCAACGAGCGGCACGACCGTCCATCGGTCGCCCTCTTTAACCAGCTGGCGGTCACACCCCGCCTCACGCCACGAGCCGTCATGACCCGGCAGCGCTTCCATGACAATTTCGCCCTGCTGACGCAACTGCGCCACTTGCGCCACGAGCGCTTCTTCGGTCAGTTTCGGCGCCAGAATCGCACCCGGCTGTTCCATGTCCGGCAATCCCCGGACCAGCTCACGCAGGTCGAGGCTGAATCCCGTCGCGGGACGTCCGCGCCCGAAAGCCTCGCCCACAGCGTCGTAGCGACCACCCAAAGCCAATGCGGCGGCAGAGTGGGCACCATAGGCCGCGAACACGACACCACTGTGGTAATGGTAGCCCCGGAGGTCTGCCAAATCGATGCTGATCGGCAAACCGTCCAGCTCAGCCGCGACGGCCTTGAGTTCGTCGAGCGCCGCGACCACCTCAGGCCAGTCCGGCAGTTCGCGGACAGCATCGTCGAGCACCTCGACACCACCATACAATCGCGGCAGCGCCAGCAAGGCACTCTTGACCGGCTCGGCGCAATCCGCAAGACGCTCCGACAAGCCCGGAATATCCTTTGTCTGCAACAGACCGAGCACGTCACGCACCGCCTCGTCGTCGAAACCACTGCGTTCGATCAAGGCACGGAACAGGCCCACGTGGCTGACATCGATGCGCGAGGTCTCGACGCGGGCAATCGTCATCACCTCATTGAGCAGCCGCATCACCTCGATGTCCGCTTCAATACCGGCGTGTCCGTAGATCTCGGCCCCCAACTGCATGGGCTCGCGAGAAGCGGTCAGCGTCGCCGGCATCGCGTGCGCCACCGCGCCGCAGTAACACAGCCGGGTAACGCCTTCGCGATTGAGCAGATGTGCATCGATCCGGGCCACCTGCGGCGTCATGTCGGCGCGAACGCCGAGCGTGCGACCGCTCAGTTGATCGACAGACTTGAAAGTTCGCAGCGTGAGGTCCTGCCCTGCACCGGTCAGCAGGGATTCGAGGTACTCGATGAGTGGCGGCACCACCATCTGGTACCCATGCGAGCGAAATGCATCGAGCAACCGGCGACGCAGCTGTTCGAGCTTGTCTGCCTCGGGCGGCAGCACATCCTGGAAGTATTCGGGCAGCACCCAGCGCATGAGTCTACTTATTCACTGAAGAAAAAAAGCAGAATGAGTCCGAGCAACATCGAACTCAGACCGATGAATCGAATCTGGCCATCCGCCATCTCGACGAGGCGGCGAAAGGTTTCCCGCCAGGTGGCGGGCGCAATAAACGGCAAAATGCCCTCGATGATCAACATGAGGGCAATGGCCGTCAATAAGGTGGACTTCATTCAGCTTTTGGCTTTGTGCGTCCGCTCCCTTGGCGCAGGTACTTGAAGAAGTCACTGTCAGGCTCAACCACGAGTACATCGCCCTTGTCCGAGAACGTCTCGCGATACGCCTGCAAGCTGCGGTAGAAACTGTAGAACTCGGAATCCTGACCAAACGCATCGGCATAAATCGCTGCGGCCTTGGCATCGCCCTCACCCTTGACGCTCTGCGCATCCCGGTAGGCTTCGGCCACGATGATTTCCCGCTGGCGATCCGCGTCAGCACGAATACGCTCCGCCTCGGCCGCACCTTCGGACCGCAACTCATTGGCCACGCGCTTGCGCTCGGCCTCCATGCGGCGATAGACCGATTCGGACACTTCCGTGGGCAGATCGACGCGCTTCAGACGCACATCGACAATCTCGACGCCAATCTTGCGCGCATCGGTATCTGCCTTGACCCGCATGCGCTCCATGATGTCGTCACGCTGACCTGACACGACTTCGTGCACCGTGCGCTTACCGAATTCCTCGCGCAACCCCGCATTGACGGTCTGCTCGATCCGGGTCAGGGCGCGGGACTCGATACCGCCCACTGAAACGAAATACAACTCCGGGTCGGCAACCCGCCACTTCACGAAAAGATCCACAAGCACGTTTTTCTTTTCGGACGTTATGAAGCGCTCTGGTTCGGGCGTATCCATGGTCAGGATACGTCGGTCGAAGTAGGTCACATTCTGAATGAGCGGCACCTTGAAGTTCAGGCCGGGCTCCTTGATGACCTTCTTGATCTGTCCAAACTGGCGAACAATCGCGAACTGGCGCTTATCGACGGTGAACATCGACATGGACACCACAGCGAGAGCAAACAGGACGACCCCGAGAATGATGGGAGTACGATCACGCATTATCGGCCTCCCTGATCGCGTGAGTTACGAAGGAAGTCGCGGCTACGATAGTCGTTTGCGCCGGAACCTTTTGTCGTCGACGGTGCGATGGATGCATTCGACGGCGTACTCGCCATGCTTGGCGAGCGTGCGCCTGATGAATTGCTCGCGGCATTAGCGCCGGCCGCCTGCATCAGCTTGTCGAGCGGCATGAAGAGCATATTGCCATTGCTTTGGGCATCAATCATGACCTTGGTCGTGTTGGTGTAAACATCCTGCATGGCATCGATGTACATGCGCTCGCGGGTGACCTTGGGTGCCTTTCGATACTCGGTGAGCACCTGCTCGAAACGGCTGGCCTCACCTTCGGCGTTGGCGACTACGCTGGCGTTGTACGCATCGGCCTCTTGCTTGAGTCGGGAAGCAGTACCACGTGCCTTCGGAATCACGTCATTGGCGTAAGCCTGACCTTCGTTCTTCTGGCGCTCCTTGTCCTGCCCGGCTTTGACTGCATCGTCGAACGCTGCCTGAACCTGCTCGGGTGGCTGCGCGTTACGCATGGTCAGCTGGCTGATTTCGATGCCGGTCTGGTAGCGGTCCAGAATCGTCTGCATCGTATCCTTCGCACGCTGAGCCACTTCTTCGCGCCCCTCGTACAGGACAAAGTTCATGCTGCTGCGTCCGACCACCTCACGCATTGCGGTTTCGGCAGCCTGTTTCACGGCCTCATCCGGCGTACGGTTGTTGAACAGATATTCTTCCGGGTTCTTGAGCACCCATTGCGCGGCAAACTGGATGTCGACGATATTTTCGTCATCCGTCAGCATGAGTGACTCACGCAGCACCTTGTTGCGTTCTGCGTTGCGATAGCCCACCTCGACGGTCCGCACGCCCGCCACGTCGACGAGCTCATGCGTTTCGATCGGGTAAGGCATGCGCCATTGCAGGCCGGGATCCGTGGTTTCGGCGTACTCACCGAAGCGCAGCACCACGCCGCGCTGGTTGGCATCTACGATGTAGAACCCGCTGGCAGCCCAGACGAGCAAGGCCAGCACGATCAAGGCGCCGAGGCCACCCGAAAACTGCTTGGGGCTCAGGCCACCACCGTTGCTCTGACCGCCGTCGTTGCCACCGCCACCGTTGCTGCGGCGCCCGAACAGGCCACCGAGCCGGCGATTGACATCGCGCCACAGGTCATCGAGATCGGGAGGCCCTTCCTTGGGCCCGCCCCGATCGTTGTCATTCCCCTGGTTACCCCAGCGAGGATCGTTAAGCGACATGAATTTTTCCGTCAGGAATGGAGTGGATCGTAACTGGAGGACGCCGGTGGCGTCTCGTCGCCGCGAATGCGCTCATGAAAGGCTTGCGCCGCTTCGGTCAACGCCGATCGCAGCAGGTCCAAGCCCTCACCTGTCCTGGCGCTCACAAAAACGCGCCTGATTCTATCACAGGCGTCCCGATCGGCCTGCGGGGCCAAGCGGGTCTTGTCGATCTTGTTCCACACCAGAATCTGGGGAATGTCCCCAGCTCCGATTTCGTTGAGCACTTCGTTCACGGCCTCGATCTGGGCGTCACGGTCTTCGCTGCTCGAATCTACGACATGAAGCAGCAGATCAGCCCCGACGGTCTCCTCCAGCGTTGCGTGGAACGCTGCCACCAGTGTGTGCGGCAGCTCCCGAATGAATCCGACCGTGTCAGACAGCACTATGTTCCCCACCTCGCCCAGATACAGGCGCCGGGAGGTCGTATCGAGGGTGGCGAACAGCTGATTGGCTGCGTAGGCATCTGCCTTGGTCATGGTATTGAACAAGGTGGATTTGCCCGCGTTGGTGTAGCCCACGATCGACACCGACAGCACGTCACGACGTGAGCGGGAGCGTCGGCGCACGCCACGCTGCTTCTCGAGCTTGGCGAGCTTTCCACGCAGGGTTTTGACGCGTTCTCCAAGAAGCCGGCGGTCGGTCTCGAGCTGCGTTTCACCCGGGCCACGCAGGCCGATACCCCCTTTCTGACGCTCCAGGTGGGTCCAGCCACGCACCAGGCGCGTGGCCAGATGCTCGAGCTGCGCAAGTTCGACCTGCAACTTGCCCTCGTGGCTCTGGGCTCGCAAGGCGAAGATATCGAGGATCAGCGAGGTGCGGTCAATGACGCGGCACTCAAGCTTACGCTCTAGGTTGCGCTGCTGACCCGGCGCGAGATCGTGGCTGAAGATCACCAGGTCAGCTTCACAATCACGCAAAGCCTCGCCGAGCTCCTCGGCCTTTCCCTTGCCGATATACAGGGCTGGATCTGGCGAACGTCGCTTGGCGCGCACGACGCCTGCTACGGAGGCGCCCGCGCTGCCAGCAAGCAACTCAAGTTCGCTCAGGCGCTCGTCAATGGCATCCTGACCGAAATCAACTTGAACGAGAACCGCCCGCTCACCCGATTTGGGGCGGTCAAACACGTGGCATGTCTCCCGGCATGCGTCCGTGCATCATGTGGAGATCAGTTTCCGTTTTCGCCATCCTGTTGCTGCTGGAAATTCACCGGACGAGCAGGCACCACCGTGGAAATGGCGTGCTTGTACACCATCTGCGTCACCGTGTTCTTGAGCAGCACGACATACTGGTCAAAAGACTCGATCTGACCTTGAAGCTTGATGCCGTTGACCAGGTAAATGGACACGGGCACGTGTTCACGCCGCAGTGCATTGAGGAAGGGATCTTGTAGCAGTTGGCCTTTATTGCTCATGTTTAGCCTCTATCGTTATGTTTTCGTAATTTATCGGATTTCGCACTGCAACACCAATTAACGGCATTGGAAGTCGGGGTGTGGACTCAATCCTTGTCGGCGAACGGATTGCTCGTGGATTTGAATTGTATCCGCAAAGGCGTTCCCTGCAGCCGGAACGCCTCCATGAAAGTCCGCGACAGATATCGGGTGTAGGTGTCGGAGACTTTTTCCAGACCGGTCCCGTGTATGACAATGACCGGTGGGTTGCTGCCGCCCTGGTGAGCGTAGCGCATTTTCGGGCGGAACCCACCGGACCTCGGCGGCGCCTGTTTCTCGACGGCTTCTTGCAGGGTGCGCGTCAGGCGCGGTGTCGAGAGCTTCGCCATGGCCGCCGCGTATGCGCCGTCCACGGACTTGAGCAGCCCGTTGATGCCGCGGGACTTGAGCGCGGAAATGTAATGTGTCCGCGCAAACCCGAGAAAGTGCAGCTTGTGCGCCATGGCTTCCTTGAGACGCTCCCGGCGGTAGTCGTCCACCGCGTCCCACTTGTTGATCGCCACCACCAGCGCGCGCCCAGCCTCCAGGACGAAGCCGGCAATGTGGGCATCCTGTTCGGAAATGTCCTGGCTGGCATCAAGCACCAGCACGGCCACATTTGCCTCTTCGATGGCTTTGAGCGTCTTGATGACCGAAAACTTTTCAACGGTTTCGAACACCTTGCCGCGACGGCGCAAACCGGCCGTATCAATCAGCGAGTATTGTTTGCCGTTGCGTTCAAAGGGAACGGTGATGGCATCCCGAGTCGTCCCGGGCATGTCGAAGGCAATCACCCGCTCCTCACCCAGAAGCGAATTGATCAGGGTCGACTTGCCGACATTGGGACGACCGACAATGGCAACCTTGGGGCCGTGATCTTCGGCCTTTTCGTCCGGCACATCTTCCGGAAACGCTTCGAGCACGACGTCGAGCAACGGTTTGACACCGTCGCCGTGGGCCGCTGAAATGACCAGCGGATCCCCCAGCCCGAGTGCGTGAAACTCAGCGCCGGCCATCGCACGGTCCATGCCCTCGCCCTTGTTCACCACAAGAAACACCGGGCGCTCCGCCTTGCGCAGGCGAATGGCGATCTGTTCGTCATGGGGCGTCAGACCGGTACGCCCGTCGACGAGGAACATCAGCACATCGGCTTCGACAATGGCCTGCTCGGCCTGTCGTGCCATTTCATGCATGATGCCGTCCTTGGCAACCGGATCGAAACCGGCGGTATCGACCACCAGATAGTCCCGATTGCCAAGTCGACCGATCCCGTAATGCCGATCGCGGGTCAGACCCGGCTGATCAGCCACCAGCGCATCGCGGGAGCGGGTCAGTCGATTGAAAAGAGTCGACTTGCCGACATTCGGACGGCCGACAAGAACAAGCGTGGGTTTCACAGTCTGGCGACCACCTTAGCGTACGTCAAAGACGTAGAGACGACCCTTCTGGGTCTGTACGACGGCCGAGTCACCCAGCGGCTGAGGCGCCGCCTTGATGGCACTGCCATCCGTCTGGGCGCGGCCGATGAAGGCTCCCGTCGATCGGTCCAGCACGTGAACGTAGCCCTCGGCGTCGCCCACCAGAATGCCACCACCGGTCAACACCGGAGCGCTCAGCTGACGATTGGTGAGATCTCCCTGGCGCCACATGCTGGCACCGCTGAAGGCATCCAGCGCAGCCACAGCACCGGCGGTCTCCGACACGTAGACCTGACGCGCATCACGAGCGATGCCGACGCTGGTCGATGCAGGTCGACTCCAGATGGTCTTGCCGTTGGTGATATCGAAGCACGATGCGCGCCCCTGGAACGTGGCAGCACACAGATTCTGGCGATACAGCACCGGGACACCGGTCACATCCGCCAAGCGCTCAATCTCAGTGGTCCCCTCGGGGTAGGCCACGGTCAGTTCCCAGATCAGCCCGCCGTTATTCAGATTCAGCGCGGCCAGCTTGCCTCCCGGGAAACCGGTCACGGCGACGTTCTTGTCGACCAGCATGCCCGATTGGGTGCGCAGCGTCAGAGGCGGCGTCACTCGTTTGTATGTCCACACGGTTTCACCGGTGCTGCGATCGAGCCCGAACAGCCGGTTGTCCGACGTGCGCACGACCACGTAGTCCTGGGCCACGGCAGGCTCGGCGAGCACCTCGGCATTGACGGGCTTGCGCCATTTTTCCTGACCGTTCGCCCCATCCAGGGCAATGATTTCGCCCTTCCCGTTGGCCACAACCACAAGCCCTTCGTCAGCGCCCACTCCGGCCGTCAGACCGCCTTCGAGCCTGGTTCGCCAACGCTCCTGCCCCGCCTCGGTGAAACGGGCAACCACGCCTTCCGCGCTGGCGGCGACGACATCGTTGCCCACCACGGCTGGGTTGAACCGGTAGATGCCCGCGTCACCCAGGCTGGCCGACCAACGCGGCGACACCGTCACTTTTGACTGAATGTCCCGCAATTCCGCCATTTTCGGACCATCGTCAGAAAACGGGTTGAGCGACGAACACGCCCCCAACGCAAGTGCCGCGACCACGGGAAGCAGACGGAACATGGAACGCGATTCGGTCATTGGGCACCTCCGGCAAGCGCGTCGCGCTTCAGGCGAATGATTTCGATACTGCGATCTCCCACCACGGGAGAGGCATTGAGCGACTCGATGGCAGCATCGTAGGCCGCGCGAGCCTCAGCCGGCTTGCCTGCTGCCACCAGCGCATCGCCACGCAAATCGTTGTAGCGCACCATCAGCGTTTCATCGACCGGATCGGTCAGAAGGTTCTCGGCTGCAGCGGCATCGCCAGCATTCAGGCGTACCGCGGCCAGACGCAACCGTGCAATGTCCCGAACGGCGGGCAGGTCACCGTGCTTCATGACCCACTCCAGCGGTAGTGCGGCATTGTCGGTTTCACCGGCATCCGCCTGGATCTTGGCCGAGCGCAAGGAGGCAAGCGTGGCGTAAGGGGTGCCACCATACTCGCCGACGATCTTGCCGGTGGCTTCACGAGCGGCGGCAGCGTCACCAGCGGCAGCGGCCTTCTCGACCACGGCGAACAGACCGGCGGCCTCGGCAGATTGCTGGCGTTGGTACCACTTCCAGCCCTGCCAGCCGACAGAGGCCACGGCACAGGCCACGGCAATCGAGGTAATCAGATTGCCCCATTTGTTCCACCAGGCCTTCAGTTCGTCAATCTGTTCCTGTTCTTCGAGGTCATACACTGCCATCGTCGTCTTCCACGGCAAATAGGAGGTCGGCCAGCACATCGGCCAGGGCATCGACGGCAACACGCTGTTGCTCGCCGCCATCGCGCATCGGTTTGAGGGTGACCTCACCCGCCTGCGCTTCATCATCACCAATGATCACGGCGCAGGGTGCGCCGGAGGCATCAGCCTTTTTCATCTGGTTCTTGAAACTACCGCCACCGCAATGGAGGATGGCCGAGAAACCCTGCGTGCGCAGGCCTTCGGCCACGCCAAACGCCATGCGATCGGCAAGCTCACCCTGATGGACGAGGTAGACGTCGGGCACTTCACGTTCCGGCTCGCCACCCGACTCCTGCCACAGGGCGAGAAGCCGCTCGACCCCCATGGCGAAGCCGGCGGCAGGCGTCGCCTTGCCGCCCATTTGCTCCACAAGGCCATCGTACCGGCCACCAGCGCAGACAGTGCCCTGGGAACCCAGCCGATCGGTCACCCACTCGAACACGGTCCGGTTGTAGTAATCGAGCCCGCGGACGAGACGAGGATTCACGGTGTAGGGAATCCCGGCGTCCTTGAGAATCTGCTGCACACCATCGAAGTGCGCTCGACTCTCTTCACCAAGATAGGCATCCAGCCGTGGTGCGGCCTCAACCAGCGCCTGCATGTCCGGGTTCTTGGTATCGAGGATACGCAATGGGTTGGTGTGCAGGCGCCGCGTGGCGTCCTCATCGAGCTGCTCGGCATGTGCCTCGAAATACTCAATGAGTGCGGCACGGTGCCCGGCTCGCTCTTCGGAAGAACCCAGTGAATTGAGCTCCAGACGAATATCTTCCAGCCCCAGGTCATCCCACAGGCGAGCGCACATCAGAATCAGTTCTGCATCGATGTCGGGCCCGTCAAAGCCGAGGGCTTCCGCACCGATCTGGTGGAACTGACGATAACGGCCTTTCTGCGGACGCTCATGGCGGAACATCGGGCCGTAGTAATACAGGCGCTTCGGCCCCGAATGGAGCAGGCTGTGCTGCATGACGGCACGAACACACGAGGCCGTGTTCTCGGGCCGTAGCGTCAGCCGGTCGCCGTTGAGGGCATCTTCGAAGGAGTACATCTCCTTCTCGACGATGTCGGTCACCTCGCCAATCGCCCGGGTGAACAGCGCAGTCGGTTCGACGATGGGCGTGCGGATGGGGCGATAACCGTAACTCTTCAGCCAGTCCCGGATCAGCGTTTCGAACTGTTCCCAGGTCTCCGCCTCGTCCAGAAAAATGTCATTCATGCCTTTGACGGCACGCAAACTTCGACTCATTGGTCTGTCTTTCTTATCTTTTATGCGGGTCAGCCCGCTTTCTTCGTGTATCTGGTTGCCACGTAGTTGTCCACGATGGCCTGAAACTCGGCGGCGATATTGTCGCCCCGCAGGGTAACGCTTTTTTCGCCGTCGACGAACACAGGCGCAGCCGGGGTCTCGCCGGTGCCAGGCAGTGAAATGCCGATATCGGCATGTTTGCTCTCCCCGGGCCCATTGACCACGCATCCCATGACGGCCAGCGTCATGTTCTCGACGCCATCGTATTGCTCTCGCCAGACAGGCATCTGATCCCGAACATGGGACTGGATCTTCGATGCCAACTCCTGGAAAAAGGTGCTGGTGGTACGCCCGCAGCCGGGACACGCGGTCACCATGGGCGTGAAGGCGCGCAGCCCCATGGTCTGCAGAATCTCCTGCGCCACAACCACTTCCTGAGTCCGGGCGCCACCCGGCTCCGGCGTGAGGGAAATGCGGATGGTATCGCCAATACCCTCCTGCAACAGCACCGACAGGGCTGCCGTGGACGCCACGATGCCTTTCGAGCCCATCCCGGCCTCGGTCAAACCCAGATGCAGCGGATAATCACAACGCCGAGCCATGTCGCGGTACACGGCGATCAGATCCTGGACACTCGACACTTTCGCGGACAGGATGATCCGGTCACCCGGCAGCCCGACCTTTTCGGCCAGTTGCGCCGATTCCAGGGCAGAGGTGACCAGTGCTTCGCGCATGACAGCGCCGGCATCCAGCGGCTCGACCCGCCTGGCGTTTTCATCCATGACGCGGGCCATGACCGACTGATCCAGGCTGCCCCAATTGACGCCGATACGCACCGGCTTGTCGTACTTGCAGGCGATTTCGACAATTTCCGCGAACTGCGTATCGCGCTTGGCGCCAGCACCGACGTTACCGGGATTGATCCGCAGCTTGGCCAGAATCTGGGCACATTCGGGCACCGCATTGAGCAAACGGTGGCCGTTGTAATGAAAGTCCCCGACCAGCGGCACAGAGACGCCCATGCGGTCGAGCTGAGCCTGGATATCGGGGACGGCCCGGGCAGCATCCTCGTTGTTCACCGTGATGCGAACCATCTCGGAGCCCGCACGCGCCAGTTCGGCCACCTGAATCGCGGTCGCGATCGGATCGGCGGTATCGGTATTCGTCATCGACTGGACCACGACCGGCCCATCGGAGCCGACCAGCACATTCCCGACCCGGACCTGACGCGTCTGCCGACGCTTCATCGCGCCTGCGTGAATCGTTTCCCGCATGATCATTCCACCGTCAGACGGGCCACACTGATCTTGGTATGCGGCGCCAGATCGACTGCCTTACCCTTGTATTCGAGTGCGACATCCTTTGCATTGCCCACCACCAGCCTGAAGGGTGGTTCGCCCTGGATCTCCTGAACAGAGCCCGGGCGATTGGTGCGCGCAAAAATGATCTTGTTGGAGGCGTCCCGCACTTCAACCCAGGACTCCCCACTGAACCGGAACACCAGTCTCTGCGTCGGCTCACCGGCCTCGGCCGTGGAGGTAACGCCAGCCGCTTCAGCGGCCGTCGACTGGGCCTCGGGGGCCGCCGTCGTCTCAGGGGCAGGCTGCGGCGCTTCTCCCGCGGGTGCGACAGCGTCGCCACCCACCCCCGGCGCAACGCCGTCGCCGGGCACGGCCTCGCCTGGCACGCCGACACCGTCACTCTCGACAGTCGAACTGTCGGGCATCCCCACAGGCGCATCGGCCGGCAAAGCCGGCGCGTCATCCGGAATCACCACCGGCGTCACGTCGATGCTCGGCGGTACGGGCGTCACCGGGGCCGGTGCCACGGGCGTTTCCATGGCATCCGCCGTATCACCGGTCTCTCGCGGCTGGGCAAACCAGTCGAAATACCAGCCCAGCGCGACGGCACCGAGGAGAATGATGGCCGCGAACGCCACCAGGGCACCGAACGGCCGAAAACCGTCGTTGCCCGCCGGCATGGTGCCCTCGGCATTGCATACGGGCGCCAGCTCCGGTGAGCCGACGCCATCGGTTCGTGCCAGCGACTGCAGCAAGGGCTCGGGATCAAGCCCGAGCAGCTTGGCATAGTTGCGCAAGAAACCCCGCGCAAAGGCAGCCCCCGGCAGCAACTCGAAGCGCTCGGATTCCAGCGCATCGACCTGGCGTTGGGTCAGCTTGAGCGCCTGCGCCACATCGGCCACCGTGTGGCCCTGGGCTTCGCGGGTCGAACGAAGGACATCACCGACGCCGGCAGCCGCCGGGATTGAAGCCTCGCCGGAATGATCAAGCATCTCGCTCACTCGTATTTCCCTTCAATCATCTGCTGATATTCCCGGGACGTCGGGAAACGGCTCTTGAGCTGGCTCGCATAGGTGGCCTCACTGTCCTTGTCGCCGCGCTTGTGCTCGATCCGGACGCCCAGCCACAGGGACTCGGCCGAGACCGCACCTTGCTGATGGGCCGAGTTGAGGTAGGCGTGGGCCGCCTCGTAGTTTTCGCGGAAGAAGGCAGCGGCAGCCAGATTGAGCAGCGCCTGCGTGTTGTTCGGGTCTGCCGCAACCGCCCTTTTAAGGAATGGCTCTGCCTCTGCATACTTTTGCTGCAGCATCAGACACAGACCAGAGTTCGTCAGGGGCCGCGTCACTGCATCGTAATACGGGTTCCTGGACGCCATGGCGAGGCGCTCCATGCCCTCGTTATAGCGCTTTTCGACGCACAGATACCAGCCGTAGCTGTTATTGATTTCAGGATCACCGGGCGCCAGGCGTATGGCCTGCTCGAAGGCTTGCTGAGCCGCCGCCTTGTCCCCCAGAGAGACCAGCAACAATGCATTGAGATGATGCGCCGGCGCGTAGTTGGGGTCGTAAGCCAGGGCGATACGGGCTTCGTCCAACCCGACACCAAAGCGTCCGGCCGAGTAGTAAGCCATTCCCAGATCCGTATGCACCTTGGCACTTCGCTGATTCCTGGTCGTGACCGGCCGCTCGGACGCGGGCCGCTGAAAATCGGCCGAGGAATTGGGGTTGGTGTTGCGGGCGGGATTGGTGTTACACCCGGCCAGCACCACGACCGGGAGGATCGCCATTAGCGCAGTTTTGCTGAACGTCATGAACGGAGCGTACTCGCAGGTTGAATGGTTTGGGTGCGGCGGGTCTTGTCGAGCACCTGGCCCGCCAGCTGGCCGCAAGCCGCATCCACGTCATCGCCGCGGGTCTTGCGGGTGGTCGCGACCAGTCCAGCGTCCTGAAGGATACCGGCAAAGCGTCGAATCCGCTCGGCAGGGGTTCGACGATAAGGCGAGTTCGGAAACGGATTGAACGGAATCAGGTTGTACTTGCAGGGCACTTCGCGCGCGATGGAGATCAACTCGCGGGCGTGGCTGTCGGCGTCGTTGATACCGTCGAGCATCACATACTCGAACGTCACGAAATCGCGCGGCGCTGCCGTCAGATAGCGATTGCAGGCCGCCAGCAATTCCTTGAGCGGGTACTTCTGGTTGATGGGGACGAGTTCGTCGCGCAGCTTGTCATTCGGTGCATGCAGGGAGACCGCCAAGGCCACCGGGCAGGCTTCGCGCAATCGATCCATCGCCGGGACAATGCCGGACGTGGACACCGTGACGCGGCGACGCGACAGGCCGTAGGCGTGGTCATCGAGCATCAGCTTGAGGGCCGTCACCACATTATCGAGGTTGGCCAGCGGTTCGCCCATGCCCATCATGACCACATTGCTGATCACACGCTCACCATCGGCCGTCGCGCCCAGCAGGCGATTGGCGAGCCACAGCTGACCAATGATCTCACCGGCGCTCAGGTTGCGATTGAAGCCCTGCTTGCCGGTGGAGCAAAACGAGCAGTCCAGCGCACAGCCGGCTTGCGAGGAAATGCACAGGGTGCCGCGATTGGATTCGGGAATGAAGACGCTTTCGACGGCGTTGCCGTTACCGACGTCGATCAGCCACTTGCGCGTGCCATCGGACGATTCGGCGTCTCGAATCGGTTGCGGGCAGCTCACGACCGCCTCTTCGGCGAGCGTGGCGCGCAGCTTTTTGGCGACATCGGTCATCTGATCGAAATCGCTGACACCGAAACGGTGAATCCAGCGCACGACCTGCTTTGCGCGAAACGGCTTTTCACCGCGCGCAGCCAACCAGTCGATGAGACCATCGACGTCGAAATCGAGCAAATTGACCTTGTCTGCCATGGTGTTTCTACTCCTCGCCTCAAATAGGAATCGGCCCGACGACCGGGCCGACCCTGTTGGCGAGCAAACCGCAGCGATCAGCGGCTGTAAACGTTCATGCCGGGGAAGAAGAAGGACACTTCAACCGCGGCGGTTTCCGGTGCGTCGGAACCGTGGACCGCATTGGCGTCGATGGATTCCGCGAAATCGGCACGGATGGTGCCCGGAGCGGCTTCTTTCGGGTTGGTGGCACCCATCAGCTCACGGTTCTTGGCGATGGCGCCTTCACCTTCCAGCACCTGGATCATCACCGGACCGGAGGTCATGAACTCGACCAGATCCTTGAAGAAGGGGCGCTCTTTGTGCACAGCGTAGAACTGACCTGCTTCCTGCTCGGACAGGTGAGCCATCTTCGACGCGATGATCTTCAGGCCAGCGTCTTCAAAACGCTGGTAGATCTTGCCGATCACGTTCTTGGCGACGGCGTCGGGTTTGATGATGGACAGGGTGCGTTCGATTGCCATGGATGTGCTCCAGTACGTCTAAGTGGTTCAAGAAAAAGCTTAACGGAGCATTCTAGCAATAAACGGCGACAACTCCCATCTTCACCCGTTACCGGAATTGACCACGCTCATTCGAGGGCGTCCGGGTCGAATCCCGTCTCATCGTAGATATCCTCGATCAGGCCCTCGCCAATCCAGCCCGCCATGGCTTTGTGCACAGGCAGCAGGGCACGTTTGAAGGCGATCCGTTCCTCCTCGGTCGGTTCGTGAATCTCGGTCGTGCCGGCTGAACGCACGGCTTCGAGCGCCTTTTCATTCTCGGCCCGGGCAATCGTGTTGGTGTATTCGGTGGCATCGCGCATGGCGCGCTCCAGGGCAGCCCGGATACTGCCAGGCAGGCCATTCCAGAACTTTGCATTGGTAATGACGGCGTAGCCCAGATAGCCATGATTGGTGAGCGTCATATGCGACTGCACCTCGTTCATTCGCTGGGTATAGAAGTTCGAGTGCGGGTTCTCGGTGCCATCGACCACATGCGCCGCCAGCGCCTGATAGACCTCGGAAAACGCAGTCACCCTCGGAGAAGCGCCCAGCGCGCGCATCTGTGCGTCGAGGACTTTCGACGACTGGATGCGCATCGACAGCCCACGCAAATCTTCCGGCCGGCGGATGGGGCGGTTGGCAGAGAAGGACTTGAATCCGTTGTCCCAGAACGCCAGTCCCTTGATGCCGCGAGGCTCAAGCAATGCGAGCATTTCCTGGCCCAACGGCCCGCGAGTCACTTTGTGCAGCGCCTCGGCGCTGTCAAAGATGTAAGGCAGATCGAACACTTCGAACGCACGCACGCCCAATGGGCCGAACTTGGCCAGCGACGGCGCAATGAATTCGACGGCGCCCAGTTGCAGCGCCTCCATTTCTTCCTTGTCCTTGTAGAGGGAACTGTTTGGATAGACCTCCACGCGAACGGCGCCTGCCGTGTATTGCGCCGCCAGTTCGGCGAATTTCTCTGCCCCCAGCCCCTTGGGCGTATTCGGCGCCACGACGTGACTGAATTTAAGCACCATCGGTTCGGCAGCGATGACCGGCAGGGCACTGCACCCGAGCACAAGCCCGAGGATCCATGTACGCAAACACACGGGTCCATCTCCTCCTGTTGTTGTTTTCCAGCATTTCTTAGACCGAACAAAGCGGGCATCATGCGCTGAACCACCGACTTTTTTCCGCGCCATGCCCCACACCGATCAACGCGCTTACGCTACCACACCCGCCTGGTACTGGCGCCTGCCCTCCATCACGCTCGGCCTGATGCTCATCGGGATCATCGCGCTGGTATGGATGACCCGGCACTTCGACGACGAGAAGCAGCGCGAGACCCTCATCAACGACGTGCTGTGGATGGAGCAGGACTTGCGCTTTCGCCTGGACCGGAACGAGGAATACCTCGCCGAGGCCGGACAATCCCTGCTCTCGGAGAACGAAGTCAGCGCCAAGACCGATGCCCGCATCGACCAGCTACTGAAGCCGGATACCGGCCTGGTCCAGATTCAGTGGCTGGACAGCGAAGGCAACACGCTCGGCGGGCGTCCCTACGCATCAGAAGATGTCAGCGTGGGTGAGACCCGCGGCGCCCTGCCCTCGACCGAAGACGCCCGGCTGGCACAGGCCGTCGGGCGCCCCGTCTACGGTGCCGCCTATCCGGTGCTTGGCGACAAATGGCGCTTCAACGTGCACGTGCCGGTCTTCACGGGCAGCCGTTACGTGGGCACGGTTGTGGGGGTCTACTCGATGCAGCACCTCGTGGTGCGGGAGCTGCCCTGGTGGTTCTCGGAGCGCTACCGGGTGAGCGTTCATGACGCCGATGGCCATGAGATCGCCGCCAAATCCAAGGTCGAAGCCCAGCCCGGCCACCAGCAATACGCCATCGCCTTCGACCCGCCCGGCTACGGGCTCACACTCAAGGTCACCGCCTACAAGGCCCCCACCCGCTGGGTGCCGGTCTTGCTCATCAGCGCGTTGGTGTTTCTCGGCGGCGTCATCGTCTGGAGCCTGTGGCAACTGCGCCAGCACACGATCGGCCGTCAACAGGCGGAAATGGCCCTGCGCGAGCAGATCTCCTATCGTCAGGCCATGGAAGGCTCACTGCTCACAGGACTTCGAGCGCGCGACATGGAGGGACGCATTACCTTTGTGAACCCGGCCTTCTGCCGGATGACCGGCTTTGCCGAGGACGAGCTCATCGGCGTCGCCCCCCCCATGCCGTACTGGGACCCGGACAATATCGAACGCACCCGGGCCATCCACGATGAGATCCTGGCCAGCGGTGCACCGCGTGAAGGGGTTGAAATCCGCTTCCGCCATAAAGACGGACACATGATCGACGCACTGATCTTCGAGGCACCCCTGATCGATGCCACCGGTACCCACGCCGGGTGGATGGGTTCATTCCTCGACATCACCAGCCAGAAACGGGCCGAGGCCATGACCCGCCAGCAAGAAGAGCGCCTGCAAGCCACCTCGCGCCTGATCACCATGGGCGAAATGGCATCGACGCTGGCCCATGAACTCAATCAGCCGCTGGCCGCCATTTCAAGCTACAGCTCCGGATGCATCAACCAGCTCGAAAAACCGCTGTCGGACACCGCTGAACTGCGCGACATTATCGGCAAGATCACCCGCCAGGCCCGCCGCGCCGGCGACATCATCCGGCGCGTGCACGACTTCGTCCGGCGCAGCGAACCCAAACGCGAATCCATCGACCTGAACAGCATCATCACCGAAGCGGTCGCCCTCGTTGAGGCCGATGCCCGTAAGCGGGTGGTCAACATCGACACCCAGTTCGCCCCCATGCCGCTGCCCGTCAACGCAGACCCGGTCATGCTCGAACAGGTGGCCATCAACCTGATCCGTAACGGGATGGACGCCATGCGCGATACCACGGACCGCC
The DNA here is from genome assembly GCF_017309585.1 of Nitrogeniibacter aestuarii. NCBI lineage: Bacteria > Pseudomonadati > Pseudomonadota > Betaproteobacteria > Rhodocyclales > Zoogloeaceae > Nitrogeniibacter > Nitrogeniibacter aestuarii. The sequence continues at coordinate 3,221,252 of NZ_CP071321.1, forward strand.
CACGCACCATCCGGGTCGAAACCTTCGGCGAGGATCGTCAGGTATACCTGCGTGTGACCGACGCCGGCCGCGGTATCGACCCCGAAGCCGCCAAGCGGATCTTCGAGCCCTTTTTCACCACCAAGGACGAAGGCATGGGCATGGGCCTGAATATCTGCCGCTCCATCGCCGAACTGCACAACGGCCGGCTCACCTTCGAAGACAACCCGCACGGTGGTACGATCTTCACGTTCTCACTCCCGCACGCATGATGAGCACACACGCCAAGCCGCTGACCCACATCGTTGACGACGACGAAGCCATTCGCGACGCCCTCGCCTGGCTGTTCAAGACCCGCGACGTGCCTTGCGAGACCTGGCGCTCGGCCGAGGACTTCCTCGACGCGTGGACCGCAGACCGTCGCGGCTGCATCGTCATGGATATCCGCATGGACGGCATGAGCGGGCTGGATTGCTCGAATGAATTGCGCCGGCGCGGCAACCTCATGCCGATCATTTTCATCACGGGCCATGGCGATGTCCCCATGGCTGTGGGCGCGCTCAAGCGGGGCGCCTTCGATTTCATCGAAAAACCCTTCGACGACAACGCCCTGGTCGACATCGTCCAGTCCGCGCTGGCAGAGGACGAACGCCTGGCTGAGCAGCGCGCCACCCAGGAGGATGTCGCCCACCGTATGGAGCAACTGACCACGCGCGAACGTGAGGTCATGGGGCTGATACTTGCCGGCAAGTTCAACAAGGTCATCGCCGACGAACTGAACATCTCGATGCGGACGGTCGAGGTTCATCGAGCACGCGTGTTCGACAAGATGGGCGTGCGCTCCGCGGTCGAACTGGCCCAGCAATTGACCCTGGCCGGCCTCTACGAAAGCATCACCCCTGAGGCAGATAGCGACGCCTGAAACCCCTGACATCAAAACGGCCGACTGCCCCTCAGGGACAGCCGGCCGCCGTGAAGTGCCTCAGGTGTTCCGGTCAGTCAGCGGTGAAGTGATCGCGATACACGAAGACGTTCGTGCTCGCATGGACACTCTTTTCCATGACCGGACCAGCAGCACCGCGCAGCCCGGCACCCAGCGCATCGCGAGAGGCGTAGCTCGGCCCTTCAGCGAAAAAGACGTGCTGCAGTGACGCGTGCGGGTCGGCACTGACAGCGCCATCATCCATCACCGGGCCGGCCGGACCGCGCAGGCCGGCAGCGGCGCTCTGAGTATAGCCGTAGCTCGGGCCGTCACCCCAGAGTGCAGACTGGACAACGAGATGCGGATCGGCCGAGGTAGCGCCGGCAAGCGGTGCGAGGGCGATGGCGGCAAGGGCGATAACGGTTTTGATTTGGGTCTTCATGATGTACTCCTGAACATTTGATAGCCGGCGTCAGGCCGGTGACTGTCTGGACATCGAGACAAGCGCGGAACCGTGATTTCAGATCATCGGCATATTCCGCACGGGTTTCTCGTGCCTGCACTGATGAGACAGACCCACCTCCGGATTTCTTACACCGCCCCCGACAATTCTTTTCCAATGCCGGATCGCGGCATACACTGGATGACCCGGTTCCTCCCTCGCTCGCCATGGAGAACATGCTCAAGAAGCTGACGAGACGCACGGCTCACGTCGCCACCCTGGCCCTCGGCCTGCTGGCGGCCAACGTCATGGCGAACCCGCACGCAAGCGGCGCTGACGCATTGCCAGTCGCCGGGTCTGCCAGCGAGGTTTTCATCGAGATCGAACCGTTCGGCTGGGGCGCGACCGACATCGACACGCTCCAAGGCCTGCTGCGCGAAGTCCACGCCATCTATGCCAATGCCCGCGTCAGCGCCGGCCCCGCCCGCTTTCATGTCGCACCCACCCATGACGGCCCGATCGTACTTCGGGATCGCGGGCCGGAAACGACATATCAGGTGCGCCTCTCGGCCAGAGACGGGCGCTGGTATCAGTTCGCGTACCAGTACGCCCATGAGCTGTGCCATGTGTATGCCAATTTTTCGCTCCGGCACATGTCACAGTCACGAACCAACAATGAACTGCAGTGGTTCGAAGAGAGTCTGTGTGAGGCCGCAAGCCTGTACTCACTCAGACGTCTCGCCGAGCGCTGGGCAGATCCGGGCCACCCCTGGCATCCCAGCGCAGCACTCTTCAAGCGATACGAACGACTGCTGCGCGAGGCGCCGCACCGGCAACTGCCTGACGGCGAGAGCCTGGCGCAATGGTATGAAGCGCACGCACACAGTCTGGGCACCGATCCGTACCAGCGTCAGAAGAACGAGGTCGTTGCCAACCACCTGCTCACCCTGTTCGAAGCCGCGCCCGGCAGCATTGCCTCCATGGCTTACCTCAGCCGGTGTGAAGGCGGCGCAACGGGGGATTTTGAAGCTCTGCTCAAAGCCTGGCACGCCGCCTGTCCTGACCAGCACCGCCAGATGATCGAGGAGACCATGGCCTTGTTCGGCATGACACCGCCCGCCGCCATTGAAACCTTGCCGGATCAGTCGATCACGTCGCAATAGATGTCGGGTCGCACCCATTCGAACACAACTCCCGCCTGCCCTGCGGGGCACAGGGCTTGCTGAGACTCACCGATCCGGGCGATCCAGATCGGCTGCCCATCGAGGCAAACCACCGGCAGCCGATCACGCTCCACCGGCGGCACCCCAGCCTCTTGGGCCAGTTGCTTGAAAGCTTTCAGCGGCCGGTTGCGCATGCGCATCGCGCATCCGGGCCAACGACGACGAACGCTCAACACACCCTGCTCGATCAGCGCGGCATCCAGCCCCATACCAACGACACGTTTCATGCACACCTCCCCCTCACCCCACGTCAACAGGGATTCGCCCGACCAACGTTCAACCGCATCCGGTACTGACGGAAGCGATGGTGTCAGCCAGAGGTGGTTGCGATAAGCGTGCAAGACCACATCGCCCAGGCGCAGGGTCAGTGATCTGTCGGCATGGGTATGGGTCACCTGCCTGAGCACCTCGGTCGTCATTGATTCATCCGGCATTCGGCTCGACATCTTCCGCAGCAGATGGCGCAGCAAGTTCGCCTTCCGTGACGGGCTGAGAGCCAGAAACACGGGCCGCGCTATCGGACGTTCGCCGCACTGTTCAAGATCAATCTGCGCGAGCTCATCGAGCATCTGCGCTGCCTCGGCAAAGTGCGATGCGGCCCGACCGAAGGCCGCATCCATGCCGGGAAAACGCGATCTCAAATGCGGCAAGATCTCCTGGCGAAGGAAATTCCGGCTGTAGCGGGTATCGGTGTTGCTCTCATCCTCGACCCAGCCCAGCCCGGACGCACGCGCCGCCTCTACGAGACAGGCCCGTGGCACGTCCAGGAGCGGTCGCAAGCGCCCCGGCTGACCCGGCACACACACCACCGGAGCCATGGCCGCGGCCCCGGCCACGCCCGCCCCGCGCAACAGCCGGAACAGAACGGTCTCGGTCTGATCGCCTTGATGGTGCGCGGTCACCCACCAGTTCGCTTCGCTGGCCGCCCACGCGCGATGACGAGCGGCTCGGGCCGCCGCCTCGAGGCCCTCCCCGGTGCGACTCAGTGCGACTCGGGTCACGGTGCACGGCACAGCGATCGCCCGGCAGGCGGCCTCGCAATGGGCCGACCAGGCATCCGCGTTGGGACTCAGCCCGTGATGAACATGATGCGCCAGCAGCTCAAACGAAAAACGCCCGCGCAATTGCGCGAGCGCATGGAGCAGTACCGTGGAATCGACCCCGCCGCTGTAACCCACCAGGAGCCGGTCGCCGGGCCCGATGCCGGCGCGGGCCAGGACATCGGCCACCGTCTCGATGACGATGGCCATGGGCTCAGCTGTTTGCCCCGTCCTTGAACTTGCCATAACTCATGAGCCGCTCGTAGCGCTGCTCGATCAGCTTGGTGGTCGGCATGTCGGAGAGCACGCGCAAGGCATCGGCCAAGGCCTTCTTGAGTGATTGGGCCATGGCAGCATGGTCGCGATGCGCACCACCGGTCGGCTCGCTGATCACCTTATCCACCAGCCCCAGCGACTTGAGGCGGGCCGCCGTGATGCCCATGGTTTCGGCGGCCACGCTCGCCTGATCCGCACTCTTCCACAGGATGGAGGCGCAGCCCTCAGGCGAAATCACCGAATAGGTCGAGTACTGAAGCATGAACAACTGGTCCGCCACGGCAATGGCCAGCGCACCGCCCGAGCCGCCTTCGCCGATGACCGTCGAAATGATGGGCACCTTAAGCTCGGCCATCACGAACAGGTTGTGCCCGATCGCTTCGGACTGCCCCCGCTCCTCGGCGCCGATGCCCGGATAGGCACCGGGCGTATCGACAAACGTAAACACCGGCAGGTTGAACTTCTCGGCCGTGCGCATCAGGCGCATCGCCTTGCGATAGCCCTCAGGCCGTGGCATGCCGAAATTGCGAAGGATCTTTTCCTTGGTGTCCCGCCCCTTCTGGTGGCCGATCACCACGCACGACTGCCCGTCGAAACGCGCCAGACCGCCCACAATGGCCTTGTCATCGGCAAAGGCCCGGTCGCCGTGCAGTTCCTGGAAATCGGTGAACATGTGCTTGACGTAGTCAAGCGTGTACGGCCGTTGCGGATGACGCGCCACCTGACTGATCTGCCACGGCGAGAGCTTGCCATACAGGTCTTTGGTCAGCGTCTGGCTCTTGCCTTCGAGGCGCTTGATCTCTTCCGAGATATCGACAGCCGAATCGTCCTGCGTATAGCGAAGCTGGTCGATCTTGCCTTCAAGTTCGGCGATGGGCTGTTCAAAATCGAGGAAAGTGATTTTCATCGAATCCGTATTCCGTCTGAAAAATGGCCTGTATTGTAACGCTTCATCTGTTAGTCAACCGAACAAAGATGGCCCGGTTACAGCACCTGCCGATTCAACCCCCTGACCTTAGACTCGTGACGAATCCGCTCGATCTGCAGCGCAACGACTTTCTGCTCGTCGTAAATGCTGAGTGCTCGCTCACGCCCGGCGAGTCCCAGCCCACGCCCCCATTGGGGGTCGGCAGCGAGGCGGCCAATTGCTGCCGCCAGATCAGTGGTCGATTTCAATGGCACGAGCAATCCGGTCTCTTCATGAACGACCTCCTCTCTTGAGCCACGAATACGGGTCGCAACGACCGGCTTGGCCATCATCATCGCCTCAATGATGGTACGGGGCATACCCTCCCGCCAGGATGGCAGGCAGAACACATCCATGGCACCGACCAGGTCAGGGATATCATTGCGCAGGCCGGGCGCCACAAGGCGCAAGCCCAGCACGCGCTTGGCATCGGCAAACTCCTCGTCGATACCGGCAGCGTGATCACTTGCCAGGCGCTCACCGATAAGCAAAACGTAGAGGTCCGGATATTCTGGCGCAAGCACGGTCGCAGCCTTCAGGAATTCGGCGACGCCTTTCTCGCGCACCAGTCGGCCAACGAGACCGACAACGTAGGCTTCCGAAGGGATGCCAAGCTCAGCGCGCACACTCAGCGCGTCTCGCACCCGTGCAGGATCGAATGCCGATACGTTTACTCCGTTACCAATTGCGACAGTGCGGTCAGCCGGACTTATACCTTCAACCACGGCATCGTCCGCGTCCTCATTACTCTGACAGAAGAGAAGGTCCGTAAAGCGGCCGCCGAAGCGTTCGAGCCCAACAAATACCCTGCGCTTCCACGGCGGCATTTCATCGTGAAAGTAGAAACCATGGGCTGTGTTGACCACGAGCGGAACGCCCGCAATGCGGGCGGCGAGACGACCGATCAGCGCCGCGACCGGCGTATGCGTGTGGACGACGTCGAATCTCTCGCGCTTGAAATAGCGCGCTAGCGCCCATACCGACCGCAAAGCCAACCATGGATTCATGCTTCTGGCGATCGGTACCGTATGGACACGATAGCCATCGGCCCGCATGCCCTGCACGTAATGTCCATCAGAACACACGGACGTGACTTCCCAACCTGCTTCCACCATCCCGTCGACCAACGGCAACAAGAATTTCTTCAGGAAGAAATCAACATTACACAACTGGCAGACTTTCACGTCCAACGCTCCCGCCACGCCTGAAACATCAAGATGTTCCAGAGCCAGTGCTGGCAGTTTTGGCGCCCCGACAGATGGTTAGCCCATGCCTTTCGGATCAGCTCTGGTTCGAGCCAGCCATCCTCGCGCATCCGTCGCTCGTCGAGAAGATGCTCAGCCCACTCTCTGAGCGGGCCTCGTAGCCAGGCATCAATCGGCACACCAAAGCCCTGCTTGGGTCGCTCAATCAGATGCCGGGGGACACGCTTGTAGAGCACCTGCCGGAGCAACCACTTGCCCTGCCCGTCGCGAATTTTGAAACGATGCGGCAGTGCTCCAGCAAATTCAACAACCCGGTGATCAAGCATGGGTATGCGAGTCTCCAGACTGACCGACATGGCGGCCCGGTCGACCTTGGTCAGAATGTCATCCGGCAGGTAGGAGAGCAGGTCTTCGATCATCATCTGCTGAGCAAACGAAGCCTCTGGGCATCGATCATCGAAATCCTTCCTCTGCGCCAACGCGAACAACGGTCGTGACGCAGGAGCAGCGCGTACGACCTTGTCTGCAGCGAGGTTTTGGGCGGTCAGCCGCTGGTAGAGTTCTTGAGGACTACCGGCATCGAGAAGACCGGCCAGCTTGTGGATGCGGTCCCCCATCATGGGCTGCATAAATCGCTGTGGAAGCGCACGCCCAAGAGCATCCCATGAGGCGGGCGAGATCGAGCTTAGGACACGGCGTAACAATGCCCGGACGGAGGTTGGGAGCGGAGCCATTCGCCTCCATATGCCGGGAGCAAAGAGATACCGGTTGTAGCCGCCAAATAGCTCATCGCCGCCATCGCCCGAGAGACATACCGTGACGTGCTGTCGAGCCATCAAGCACACCAGGGCCGTTGCCAACTGCGACGAATCTCCGAAAGGCTCATCGTAGATTTCGCTCAACCGTGGAATGACTTCCATCGCCTGACCGGCAGAAAGTATGAGTTCCGTGTGGTCGGTACCGAGGTGCTTGGCCACGGGTCTTGCGTATCTCGCCTCATCGTACGCTTCGTTGTCGAAACCGATCGTGTAGGTCTTGACCGGCTGTTGAGACACCTCCTGCATCAGCGCCACCACAGTCGACGAATCAACACCACCGGATAGGAATGCGCCGAGCGGCACATCCGCAATCATTTGACCAGATATCGACTCCTTGAGCCGGGACTCGAGCTCACCGACCGCCGCACCGTCATCGAGCAGCATTTTCTCGTTGCCCCAGTGATCCACCGCCCGCCAGTATGGGCGTGGCTTCCTAGCGGGCGACAGTTCAGCCACATCACCAATACGCAAAAAGTGTCCCGGCGGTAACTTGAATACGTTTTGCCAGATCGTTAGTGGCGTGGGCACGTACCCGAAACGAACAAGACGTTCGAGCGCAAATCGGTCTATTTCACCCCGCCAGCCAGGAAACTGGGCGAGCGCCTTGAGTTCCGACCCGAAGAACAGTGCCCCATCAGTGAAACCGTAATACAGCGGCTTCTCGCCAAGACGATCTCTCGCTAGCAAGAGCGAGCCCAGGTCGCGGTCCCATACGGCAATTGCAAACATGCCCGCCAGTCTTGGCAGCGTCGCTTCGACGCCCCAATGCGAGAACGCTGCGAGCAAGCTTTCAGTATCCGAATGGCCCCGCCATTCTTGCGCAGGGAGATCCTCGCGTAGCGCGAGATGATTGTAGATCTCCCCGTTGAAGGCGACGACCAGGCGTCCATCGCTCGAACACATCGGCTGGGCGCCCGCAGGCGACAGATCCACCACTGATAACCGCCGATGCCCCATGCCGAAACCCCGATGCGTTTCAACCCAAACGCCGCGTTCATCGGGGCCTCGATGCGTCAAAGCATCGGCCATTCTACCGGCAATGGCCTGCAGATCGAGGCCTGAAACGGTCCGGTGCCAGAATCCAGCAATGCCACACATGCCTCAGCCTCCGGCGGCCCTAGCGGTGACACGCTTGGAGTGAGACCGATCGCGCAACCAGCGAAACATGGCGCCAAACATGGCCTCGGGCAGTACCCGATGCGCCGCCAGCCATAGGAAGTACAAGCGCAGCGGATAGGTGGACGGCCGTCCGCGCCACAACCTCCACTGGCTGAAGATTGACGGCCAACGATACAAGCCCGGATGACGATCCTGAATCTCGCGCCACAGCGCACCGTGGAGTCTGTTTGACTGGGAAATCAGCATGCCTGAACTAGCCACGCGGTAATGAAATAGCGGACGTGGAACAACGGTGCCGAAATATCCGCGGGCACCGAGACGGATGTTGAATTCCCAATCCTCGTAGCCGCGACGCATCGAAGCGTCGTAGCCGCCGACTTCCTGCCAAACGGACTTGGGAATGAGCAGGCAATACGGCATCTGGTTCAGGAACAGCTGTTCGAAGAAATTGTACGACTTGCGTAGCACACCACTCGCCTCGCCTTCCATTTGCATGTGCGCGTAAGCGAAAGCGCAATCCTGCTGGGTCTGAAGCGCCCTCATGAGCGACTCGATAGCGTCGGGCTCAATCCAGTCATCGGCGTCCAGTGGTAGAACAAAGTGCCCGTTCGCGGCCTCAAAACCTCGATTCCTCGCCGCCGGCAAGCCACTGTTCTCCTGTCGAATCAGGCGGACACCCTGCAATCGCGACAGCACTTCGACCGTTTGCGGATCAGACGATCCGTCGTCGATGACGACCACTTCGACCTCTTCCCAACTCTGGCCACGCACCGACGCCACCGTCTGCTCGATCGTCGCGCCGCTGTTGTAGCAAGGGATCACGACGGAAACAAGCGTTCGCTGAGTCATCTCGCAATAACCTGTGGCGAGGCCAATGAACATTCAGCCCAGATTTCACCCCATAGGGTTGCCATGTGATCGATCACAAGACCTGCCTGTTCGGCCTCTGCCTGGAACTCTGCGAGCGTATGCTCAATCTTGTGGTCATCATCCGAGCGGAAATCAACGCCCAGTTCCCTACGCAGCGCCATTTGCCAATCCCTCTCGAACAGCGGAACACGGATCAGGTAGCGCGCGGCATGGGTGGACGTCTGAAGCGCGACCAAAAGGCCAACCCGGTCATGGATGTGTTCGAGCACATTGCTGAGGACAACAACGTCCCATGGCCCCTCCGGCACGGATTTGGTGGCATCCCCTTCATGGAAGCGCAGATTCTCGGGGTTCTCAGAAGAGCGTGCTTGAGTGAGGCGCGGAACATCCTGGTCGACGCCGACAACGACACTGTTCGAATGAGCCCGCGCGATACTGCGCGCCACAGCACCATAACCGCAACCGATATCCAGAACCCGCTCGCCATCCGTGATCCGATTGACAAAGAAATCGTGGTACCGGGTCAGTCGATGTTTCGGATGCTCGGCTTTGCCGTACGCCATCGCACGCTCATTGATCGTCAGATCGAGTTTATCCTTGATCTCCAGTAACCGTCTGAGCCCTTCGGCCGGATCACGCTGCCTCGATTCGAGCACGAACATCCCAAAAAAGACTTTCTTTCGCACCAATGCCGGAACGACTCTCCATAGCGTCGAAAACAACCCCGCCAAACCTAGGGCAAAGCGCTTGGTCGCCCCACGAATCATGATCTCTCCTTGACTAAACGATTGAAGACGACTGAATGGCGCTCAATCCAGTGCTCGATGTCGAAGCGGGCAACCGCCCTTTTCCGTGCGTGATCCGACATGACCGGCTGGCGTTCGGCCACCTGCAACATGGCATCTGCAAGCGCGGAGGACTCAGGCTCATGGTGTCTTTCGAAGTCTTCTTCAACCCAGACCCCGACGCCAGCATCCGGCCCGACGAGTTCCGGCACACCGCCCGAATGGGAGTAGACGATTGGGAGCCCGCTCGACATCGCTTCGAGTACGGTGTTTGGGCAAGGATCATTATGCTTGGTCATCAAGTAGGCGTCGGCCGATTGGTAGATCCCCGGTGCCTGCTCCTGTGTGTAGGCTCCGGTGAAACTCAAATTCTCTCCAATGCCGGCCTTTTCAGCCCGACGACACGCGTGACTGACAACTTCTGGATCAACCCACCCGGCAACCACCAGCTTCGCTTCGAGTCCTGCCCGCGTCACCTCGGCCAATGCGTCGACGCAGCCGTCGATACGGTAGGCCAGATGTCGGCCGATCTTGCCTGTCAGCAGAAATACGAAAGGGCCTTCGTGCTCATCGCCCCGACTGCGCGGCGTAAATCGGCCCGTGTCGATAGCATTGAACAGAATCTCGCCTTCCCCGTCGCGATCGCCCAGAAAGCGGTCAGCGCAGCGGCGACAGAACTCGCTCTGCCAGAAAATGTAATCCGCAGCGTGGTAGGAATCCGCCATCTTGCGATTTTCTCGCGCCCAGTCACCCTCGAACCAGCCCGGATAGAACACACCATTCTGGTTATGCACCATCGGAATCCCTCGGTGTTTGAGAACAGAGAGCGCGAATGGGGGCAGATAAGGCGCGTTACTCAGCAGATAGACCAGTGAGTAGCCCTGACGGTATTCCGGGAAAAACTCCTGCAGCCGCTTGACCTTGACCAATGGCCCGCCGACATCACCGCTACGGGCACCTCCATAAAAGACCCTAACGTCCTGCGGAGTCGGCCAGAGCGTATCCGACACGGTCTTGAGGCCGAGCGCGGTCCGGTAACCTGTTCGCGCCAAAGATTTGAGAAGTGGGTCATGTTGCCGAGTCACGCGCGCAAACCCATGTCCCTGAGCAAAGGTTCGTACACTTCCGAGAAATGCGCATCCCCCACCACCGACCAGTCATAGGCCGCGACTCGGTCACGCGCGACCGCCTTCAATTGGACTCGTTTCGCGACATCCGACAACAGGCTCGCTGCGGCGGCATGCGTTGCATCGATGTCTCCGACATCGGTGAGGCAGCCGGTCACGCCATCGTCAATCACATCAGGCGCCATGCCGACCCGTGATGAGACGACGGGCACACCCGAGGCCGCGCATTCTAGGAGCGACTTAGGCCCGCCCTCTTCGCGGCTGGTCATCAGATACAGGTCGAGCGCATGGTAAGCGTGAGGAACGTCGAAGTAATTCTCGAGGTAGTGGTGGGAATAAGGGATTCCCCGGGAGTCCAGCCCCTGTTTGACATAGCCGCGCGCCGGTCCGGTAAGCACGACGAAAACCGGGAAATCGCGGTTGAGCCTTTCGACAGTCTCTACGAAAAGGTCTGGGCCCTTGATCAACTTGGGCTCCATCCCATCACCCCAGCCGACACCGTCTTTCTGAAACGATCCGATCGCAACCATACCGTCAGGCACGCCGAAACGGCGCCGCGCCTCCATGCGTTCTGCATCCGTCGGAAGTCGAAAGCGGGTTGTGTCGACGCCGATCGGAATCAATGCCAACTGCTGAGCAGGCACACCCCACGAAAGCAATCGCTCATGGACTGATCTGTTTGCGACGATAACCCGATCAATGCGGTCTAGGTGCTTGAGAAAACAGTCAACATGCCGCGCCATCTCCGGGCCGTCTTCGGGCTTGCCATGGAAGTAGCTGATGACCACCTTGTTCGATGTTGACTGGTACGGATGCCACACTTGCCACAGGAACTGACTGCCGAAGTGCGCCACTGCCCCCGTCACCCGTTCAGGACTTGCGCAGATTCCAGCCACCCCAGGACTGCGCAGGTTGATTCGCTCGCAAATCTGTATGCCATCCCAGCGAATGGACCAGTTCTGGCGCTCCACGATGAATGAAACCGGCCTGTTTGCCACACGCCTGATTCCAATCGAGGCCAGCCCCCGCCAAGGCGCAGCCACGACCGCGCGAGCCAGATCTTTCGCTGCTACCAAGTTGCAGGCTCCCCGGTAGGATTCAAAAGGAAAGTCGGCATCACTTAAGCGCGCCTTCTTCGAACGAAGCGGGACGTCGGGCCACCGCCAGCGCCATATGGGCAAATACCCAGCTCGGCAGGACAGGCGCAAGCGCGACCGACATTGCGCGCGTCAGAAACCATTCGTATTTGAGGCCAAGCTCGTGATGCAACGAACGAAGCACCCCCTGGCGCTTATGAATCGGATGAATACTCTCGATTTCGAAGCCACCATTGATCAGCTCACGCGCGAGCTCCGCGCGCGTGAAGCGGTACTGGTAGAAACGCTCACTCTGAGGTGCGACCGCCGGCCTGGCCAGGCTTCCCCGCACGCTTTGCCTGACGTTATCAAGCGGCACTGAGATGAACAGATACGCCCCCGGCTTGAGCAAACGGTAGGCTTCTTCGATACATGCCTGAGGCCCTGCCTCGAAATGCTCGAAAACGCCCCACGAAAAATACGCGTCGAAGCTCTCGTCCGCGAATCCCGTCTTTCGAATATCGCCAGGAACAAACTCGACGCCTGGAAACCGCTCTCCCAGCTTTGCAATTGTCGCTCGACTAATGTCCATACCGACAGCGTCGTAGCCACTCTCACGCAAGTGAAGCACCCATTCGCCGACTCCGCACCCACCGTCCAGCACCCTGGCACCAGGCTCGAGCGCTTCGAGGTAAGGACGCATCAGTTTGTATTCGTCCTGCCGCTCGATTCGTTCGGTGTTGCCCTTGATACCACCGTTCTTTTCCCATACGTCGGTCCAATAGGATTCAACGAAATCGTCTTCCGACTCAATGTTGCCGTTCGAAGATTGGATGTAATCTTTTCTCATGGCTCACAGCGGTAATTGGTTTCTGAGAACAGCCCCCGGCTTTCTCCAGAGCTGACGTTTTTTTAACAAGCCTTCCCGGTCATCGAGCATGCGCTCAAACAGCGCAACGTAATTCTGAGTGGTGCGCGCGGAGGTGTGGGGATAGCTGGGCATCTGATCAGCCCAGTAATCATATTCATCAATGTATCGTGTCAGTGAATTTTCGAAATTGTCAGGCGTGAAGCACACACCAAAGCCGTCACAGTACTCCGGCATACAGCCACTGTCTCGGTACAGCAACGGTAGCCCGCACAGAGCCCCTTCGTTCTGGTGGTTCCCGCCCGGTTCGTTGATTGACGCGGTGAGGTAGCCATGGTGACGTCTCAGTTCGCCGGCTAGAGCTTCACCATCAAGAGGCGCAACGTGCTTCGCGGTCGTGAAGCGGAAGCCAGAGGGTAAATTACCGACGTAGGTAAATTCGATTCGATCTCTCCACTCCGGCTGGTCGAGCATTCTGTCAACGCGGGAATAAATGTCGAATCCCTTCATCCAGTTTCCGCCCCAATGATGGGTCACCAGCCGGAGCGGCCCGCGCCTCGCCCACCGAGACCACCCGAGAGGATTGAATGTCGCCGTATCGGCACCGTTGGTGATGACGCTTGACTGCGATGAGCACTGCCATAGATCCAGATCCTGCAGCCAGCGACCGACGAAGACGGTATGGTCTGCACAGTAATTGACCGTCTTCAGTTTGCCATTGATGCTCCGCGTGTTTTTTCGCTCATCACATTCATTAATGCGATGCACGACCAACGCGCGCGGATTCCTGAACAGAAGGTATCTCAACACCGCGCCTGACGAGAACGTCAGGTTTGGATGGCGCCATCTGGGATCGACCATCAGTATGATGTCGATATCAGCGTCGACTAGAGTGGTCACGGCGTGATGCCCACGGGCAAGCAATGCCTCGCTCAGTGACTTGACGAAGCGATTCCCGCCGCCCCATGGCCCATCCTGAATCTGAAATCCGATCGCAACCTTCATCTGAGTGCAGAGTCTGGCGTCAGACCGCCCGAGCAATCATGACTTGATTGCATCGCGCAGCGCGCGTATGGGCTGTTTGGCCAAATTGACGAGGTCCTGCCCTTTCGCTCGCAGCCTGTCTGCGGCGCCCGGATGCACCGCCCAGGACGGCTGTCCGAGATACGCATCGCAGGCGTTGTAAAAATCGACAGACAGCGGATCAATCCTGAAGCGATGCTTCATCGAGCCGCGCTGGTGGGCAAGAAACGGCTGACCGTTGAGCTGAAATTCGTCGTGGTACGGATTGCACCCTTTCAGCGCTTTGGCGTCTGCACTGGTGGGTTTGACAATATCAAGCGCGAGGTAGGGAATCTGGTGATTGTGCAGATAAGAGGGTACCTGCCACCCCGTGTCCTTGACGACGAAGAAACCGATGGGCAACTGGTAGAGGTCGGACAACTCCTGAGTAGTCACTTCGATGAAATTGTCTTTATCCGGCATGACAGTCAGACCGGAAAAATCGTAATCCGGCGACATGGCCATCCAGGTCGTAGACGGCTTGTTCTTGTACTGTTGATACTTGGTGTCGCCGGTACTGAATCCACCAATTCCCTCCAGCCGCGTCGCCACCACGCCAACTGCATTTTCGCCCGTGAGCAGGTCCACGATCACCCGATCCCAGTCCTGCATCAGAATCGTAATATCGGTGTCGGAAATAACGTTGATATCGCCCGGCACGAAACGCGAAATTGCTGTGTCGATAGACATCGCATGCCCCTTCGACCCACGACCGAATTTGAGCGCAATCGCTTCGTCGACGATACCGCTACCGTCCAGAGCCTTATGAGACGCACTGTCAAGGCAGTAAGCATAGTAGTGAACCGGGATCGACCCAGTGCTCAGCCCTTCGTAATTCGCTCGGACGTACTCGAAGTAGCGGACAGAGTTACTCGACACCGTGGCATGCACATGAATTTTCACTGACTCACGCCTCCTGCCACGACAATTGAGTGGTTCGACGACGACAGATCGTCAGACCCGGGTGCACCGGGATCGTCATCATTTCGAACGCGTCCGTCTGCCTTGACAACCGATCAATCGCAAGATACCCGTCGCCGCACCGCTCTTGAGAGGTCGCTGCCGTATCGATCGGGTGCGTGTCATGAAGCATCATGATTCCGTGCGGCGTCAGCAGTTCGAAATAGTGAGAGAAATCGGCATCGACTGCCTGTTCGGAATGGTCGGCATCAATGAAGATCATATCGAAGGTTTCGCCCTTCGCTTTGAGTTCAAGTGCGCAATCGACCGACTTCGAGCATATGAATCGCGTTTTGCTGGTGCGATTCATTGAAGCGCCTGCCTCTTCGGCAATGTCGACGCCCGTCAATTTACCGGCAAACGGAATCATCTGGTTGAAAAGCCCGCACCGAAAAATGCCGACTTCAAGGTAACGCTCGGGACGCACCACACTTGCCATGTGTAGGATGAAATCCTGATGCCACTTGTGATCCACACGCCCGTCATGTCGCAAGGGTACGGATCGCAAGCCGACGACTTTTTCGAACGCTTCGACAAGTTTACGCTTAATCCGGTAAGCGTGATCACCATCGTTATGCATATTCTGACAACTCCAAAACCATTTGCTCAATCGTGGGAGCGAGCTCGAAACCAGCTGCGCGCCAGAGGGAATCATTCACACTGGGGCGATTCGTAGCGAGGCGCCGGTCTACGGCGCAGTCAGCTTCCATGGGGATAATCGTGATGTCTTCGCGGTCGAAAGCGCGCGCGAAAGCGCACAGTAAATCGTGCTTGGTGACTGAATCGGCTGGCACAACGTGAGTATCGAATCCGGCACAAGCAGGGCTGCGCATCACTCCTTCACACAGGCGCGCGAAATGCATCGCGGTGACGCCGTTCCACCAGTGATTGGTGAATCCGCGAATCGTGGCGCCACGCTCTTGGTGAAGAAACCAATTGAGCAGCGAGAACGAACTTGCCAGTTCGAACCCGACGATGGAGCACCGCAGATTGATGGTGTGCGGACTGGTGACCTCACCCAGGCTCTTGCTCAAACCGTACAAATCAGTCGCATCGTGCCTGTCCGTCTCGACGTAAGCACCTTTTTCACCCGAATAGACGCAATCGGTTGCAATCTGAACGACGCGTGTTCCGCTTCGTTCGGCTGCCTGAGCCAAGGTGAGCGGGAACAAGGAATTTGCCCGGAGTGTATCTTCCTTGTCTGAAAGAGATCCTTCGCGAATACGTTGCTTGATTCGCCCGACCGCGTTGATGACGAGATCATAGCCTTCGATCAGCCGGGCAACCGAATCGATCGATGCCGAGTCTGCGTCGAGAACGCTCCACACCACATCGCGACTGAAACGCTCAAGGCCCTCGGGAATTGCGCCGGTGCGCGTCGTGACTGTTGTGTCAACATCTTCGACCCTGGCAAACCATTTCGTGAGGGAGGCACCCAGCATTCCACTGCCTCCCAACACCATAATTTTCTTATTCATGCCACTCCTTGACCGGCTCACCCCGCTCCACCAATGCCTCACCTGCAACCTGTGTCACTCGACCTTCGCTGTCAAACTGAACTATTGAATCTGCAATCGCTTGAACCGCATCCCGGTGGGTTACCGCGATGATCGTGACCTCGCCCTTCAATTGGCGCACTGTATCGATGATGGCCAGTTCCGAGTCAGCGTCCAGATTCGAGGTCGCTTCATCCAGAATCAGCAGGTGCGGCGAGCGCAGAAGTGCACGCGCAATCGAGAGCCGCTGTTTTTGACCCGCTGAAAGGCCACCTCCCTGCTCGGACAAACGGTGCTCTAGGCCCGCACCGGATTGAGAGATGAAACCGCAGTGGGCCTTGGCCAATGCCTGCCACATCTGCTCGTCAGTTTTCGACTCGGACTGACCGAAGGCGAGAAACTCACGCACGGTACCGTCGATCACGAATGGATCTGGGCCAACGTACGCTGCGGTAGCCAGCAGGCGATGTTTGACGTCGAAGGCCTCAAACGCCCCCTCGCGAGTGCTCACCGTGATTGAACCCTGATCAGGACGAATCAAGCTGGATATCAACAGTAGCAGCGTTGTCTTGCCAACGCCGGACGGCCCGACGATCACTGTCGCACTACCTGGACCGAATTCAAGATCGATCTTCTCGAGGCCACGGCACGCGCCCGGCCAGGCGTAGTCGACCTCCTTGAGCGTAAGGCCGACCCGATCAAAACCACTGACGGCCTGACGGGAATGGTGAAGCTCGCTCCGGATAGCTTCATCGACCGGCGCAAGGTCCATGCGACACCAATCGGATAGCACCTGTAGTCGTGGCCAGTTGCCACGAATATTGGCCGTGACACGCGCAACCTCTGCCAGAGTCTGGAAAAAACGCATCACCATGTAGAGATAGGCAATCAGGGTTGCGCTGTTGTCGGCGAACACCTGCGATCCCTGGAGCGCAATCAGAACAACTGCGCAGATGCCGACCACCTGAGGTATGACGCCTCTGGCTGACGCAAACGAGTAGTAACGAAGCGATGAGTTTTCAAAGCGCGAGATCAATGCGTGCTGATCTTCAACTTCGCGGCCAAGCCGGCCATGGATGTGGAGGAAGATCGCGTTCTTCACGCCGCGCATGAGGCGATCGTTTACCGAAGCCAGAGACTGCTGAATGTCGGCCGAGGCGCGGGTGATCACGCCATCAAGCAACCGATGGGCAGGGGTGAGGAAAATAAGCAACAGGAGAACGGCTGCCGTTGTTTCCAGCGAGTAAACCAGCAGGGTGACGAGCGTGGCACCCAGCATCAACAGGCGCCCCACAAAATAGTATGACGTGCTGACCGCGGCCGCACTGCAAAGTGTAATGTCACCAAAGAGAGTTGCAACACGACCCGAGGCCACTTTGCCGTCGGCGAGTGACCATTGCGCGATCAGACTTCTCACTCTGGCCTCGAACGCGACCTGAGTTGCCCCTGTCGAAACACTGTTGGCCCAGACCGTAAGGGATTTCAAAAGTCCGGCAGCAACGAACAGCATGGCCTCGGATGCAGGGGAGCCGGGGGCGCCCAGCAAGGGCATGTCTGCCGATCCGCTCACGAGACCAATCGACACAAAAAAGCGCTGCAAAGTCAGTGCGAAACAGAAGTCGAACACGAAGGCGAGCAATCCCGTCGCTGTCGAGACACTACCCCAGCGGCGGGATCGACTCCCGCCAAGCCGGAAGGCCGAACGCCAGACCATCATGCCATCCGACATGCTCATGCTTCGCTCTCGATTTCGCGAACGACGGTTTGCCAGTCGTCCCGTTGACGCACAATCTCAACTGCTCGACGCATTGCATCGTCGCGTGCGTGCGAATCCATGGACTGAATCTCGGATACGATTCCTGGCACTTCAGAGACATTTTTGAAGTGCCTGATGGTAGGCACTTCATCAATATCGTAGGCATCCGCGTCGACATCCCAATTCCGGATCGCAAAGCAACCTCTGGCGGCCACTTCGACATCTTTGATCCAAAGGGCATTTCTCGGAATCATCTGACCATCGACACACCATGGATCATCCTCGGTGTGAATGTAGATCTGGATGTCACCAAGGGATTCCAGATAGTCCGAGTAAGAGCGCGAGCCCATCACGTCCACATGCAGGCCGAGCGCGGACAACTCATCGAAAAACTTTCTGCGGTGAGGATGCAGCGACCCCTGAAACCCAAGGGCGACACGTCTATCGGCCCAAGCGCCTCCCATAACGCAGTACTCGGGGAGCATCCCCATACGCACAAAACGCGCCGGGACTCCCTTGCTCACGCAGAACTCGGTCCACCAGCGTGTCGTCATCAGGATCGCCCTGATGGTCAGGCGGTCGGCAAAGACGGGGTATGCGCCCCGGCTGGCGGAATCGTCGATGTACGCCTGCCACGGATCCTGATCGTAAACAAAAACCTCTCGACCACTCAGGCGCTTTGAAACAGCATCCACCTGGCGAAGCAAGGTACGCTGCTTCATCGCCAACAGCACCCGGTCAAACGAATTCGGCCAGATCAACGGATTGAGGAGGAACTCTCGCACACTGCAAATTTTCAGGTCGAACTTTGTTTTCAGCGCCGCCATGAGCTGATGCTGATAACAATTGCTCATGACGTATTCAGTCGAATCGACGATTGCGAGCAGACGAAGTCGGGCTTGGGGCTTCATGCGGGAGCCTTCCCCCGCCACGCAGAGGGGTGGGTCGAGATCCGGGCGGCGCCGTAATCATTGATTTTACTATGCCTGGTTGCTTGGTAGCCGGTCGTCTCAAGTTGCTTGGCGTTTCCATAGCTTCCAGACACCACACGATCGCGATCAGACCATGAAATCAATGACCAGAAGATTCCGCCGTCGAGCACTCCGATGAGTTCGTGGCGCTTCATCATCTCCGCGAAGAAGTCGCTTTCTGCAAACGCGTCGTAGGTCCGGAGCTGCTCAAATACAGTCCTCAGATCGCCGATCCGGTGTAGAGCGGGAAGCTTCGGGTGGAGATTGGAAATGAACAAGCCATTCTGATCTTTCACACGCTTGAACCAAGCCTTCTCGCCTGTGATCGCATTTTTCAGTGCGATGTGCGAACGCTCCTTGTGGAAAGGAAGAAACTTGAGCCGTTTATCATAGCGCCAGCGCTGACCAACCGAAAATTCCTGGGTACGAACCGACGAGAGCTCAGGATGCTGATCGAGCAATTGCTCGCACGAGTGGAGTGCGGAGAAATCGGAATGATAGAGGTCTGACTCAATCATGTAGATAAAGTCCATCCCCTCAAACGCAAACTGATCGAGGTGATCCAGCACCCACTGAATCGCCGTCCAATATCCCAGATTCGTATCACTCCGGCACACGTGTACCGCGTCGGGGAGGCCGTCCAGATGCTCCGGAAATGTTGACGCGTTGTCGAAGACAACCAGCCTGTCGAGCAGATCGAGCGCGCCCAACCGATCGACGAGGTTGTCGCACACCTGCAGCGCAAGGTCCCTGCGTGAAGCATCTCGCGAGCAGGTCACCAGCAAGAACAGCGTGCGATCAGGTGTCTGACTCACGCCTTTTGCCTCCACTCACTCGCGAGCAACCCCATCGATACGAGATCTTGAAACCGGCCATCGCGAAAAATGGCCTCACGCTCCCGTCCCTCTTCCACAAAACCAAGTTTCTCGTAAAGGCGCAATGCCGGCTCATTACTCTCAAGAGTGACCAATGCTAGCCGGTTCAGTCCGCATTGGTTGAACAGATACTCGAAGAAATAGCCGTACATCTCTGACGCGTAACCCTGACCTCGAGCGGCCGGAGCAACGTCGGCTCCAACAAATGCACTGCGATTCCAGTGATCGATACGATCAAGCCGGAAGACACCCACAAAATCGTTCGCTGCGCGCGTACGAGCCACATAGCGTTTGGAAGAGCAAGACTGGCTCACTGACCGAAACCAGGCAAGCTGAGACTCCTCAGAGACGTGGGCAACGTCGGACAGCCGCATCAACGTCGAATCCTCGTTGTGAAGCAGCCGAGCCTCTTCCGCGTCGCACTGCTCCATGATGCGGATGATCAATCGAGATGTTCCGTTATCCGGAAAAGGATTCATCAGGCTTCCACCCCAAGTTTTTTTCTAACGAATGCTTCGACTTCGATCACAAGACGCGCGGGATCGTCCTTTAATCGAAGAAAGGCCTTCTCGAATCGATCATTCGCGTAATCATGGCTGTTTCTCATTCGCCAACCAGCGCTCATCGCCCCTGCCAGCGCCCAAGCCCTCGCCTCATCGCGCTGCTGCAACCACACCTCCGCGCAACGACTGATGACTTCACGTTGCTTCTTGAGGGCTCGATGCAGTCCAAAATGAAACGCCTGACGCGAATGAGGAAACTTACAGTGCCATCCAATCGGAGCAAGGTGCGCAGTTGCATCACCCTTGAGCACCAGATCGTGATTCCGGTCTGCATGATCAGCAAATAGCCGACTCGACGCCTGTCGAAACTCGACACGCGGTGAAAACGCGTTCAGTCCCGCAATCAGGCGATCGGTGAAATAGTCATGCAATAGCATTTGAGCACCGGTGACTCGACGATCCGCAAATAGCGCGGCAATCCGTTCAAGAGCAGAATCGCCGTTCAGTATCGTGTCGGCATCGACTTTGACGAACAAATCGTGATCTGCCTTTGCATGACCCCAAGCAGCCCACAAAAGGTTGTGAGCCTCGAATTCCGGCTGGTCCGAGATTACACGGTGCGTCACCTGAACGCCGATTTGGGATGCGATTGCCGAGCAGCATACTTCGAGCTCAGCTTCACCGCACGCCAGTGTGCCAACAAATATCCGGGGAGCGGTCATCGAGGCCGAGTTATAAACCGGCGGCGATGCTCAGAACCCGGTCTGCGACAAGCCGACAGTCAGCCTCCGACATCCACCACCCACATGGAAGCGAAATTTGCCGGCGCCCGAATTCACGCGTACCAGGCAAGTCAGCCTCGAACGGCTGAAACGCCGTATAGATGTCGTTGGACAGGTGCACGAGACCCGCAGCGATGCCCTCGGCATTGAGTCGCTCGATCAGTGCATCACGCTGCGATTCAGTCCCGGAAAACAGGCAGGTATAGACCCAATAGCTTGAGATTGCATCCGCAGGCACCTTGATCGGCTCAATCAATGCCGTGGCGGCAAAAGCCTCGTTGTACACGGCACCGTTGGCACGATGTGCGCCAAGGAGGCCCTCAATATGCGGCATCTGCGCAAGACCAATAGCCGCTGACACATTATTCATGTTGAACTTGTATCCAACCTCTTCGGGGAGTATATCGGCACTCCAACGCTGGCCTTTCCATTCACCCTTTTCATCTTTTGCCGCTTCGCGGTCGTAGCCAAACCACTTCAGCTTGCGGGCGAGTACGTAATGTTCGTCGTCTCGGCATACGATCGCACCACCGTCGCCCGACGACAGATGCTTGATCGCCTGGAACGAGTAACAGGTGAAATCGGCGAAATGGCAGACGGATTTTCCTTTCCACTTTGCGCCGAAGGCGTGCGCTGCATCCTGAATCACCGGGATACCGTGACGCTGCCCGACCTCATAGATCGCCTCAAGGTCACACGGCGTCCCAGCCCAGTTTACGTAGGCAATAGCGCGCGTTCGATCCGTGATTTTGCGTTCGATGTCTGAGGGAATAATCGAACCACTCAACGGATCAATGTCTGCCCAAACAATATTTGCCCCCAGATTGACGATTGGCGTATTGGTTGCCACACACGTCATCGCTGTCGTCACGACTTCAGTCCCGGGCTCAACGCCTGCAAGCTTGTACGCAATCGTCAGTGCACTAGTACATGCATTGGTCAGGACGAGGTTTCGCGTGCCAAGAAAATCGGTCAGTGCCTTCTGAAACTCAGTGACCTGAACGCCCTCGTTAACGAAGCCTGATTCGAGTACCTCGCGCACACCCGCCAGCGCCTCTTCAACTGGCATGTGAACCTTGAACAGGGGGAAATTCATTCGCTCGTCCTAGCTGGAAGTTTTGATTTCTTCGATTTCCTTGCCCACGAACTCATTCATGGACCGGGTAAAGATACCCAGGGAGTCGAGATATGCTGCGAGTTCATCCTTTGGCATCACGTCCTGATCAGACGCATAGTCGAAAATCTGAGCATCCAGCGCGACCTCGCAGTGCGCGGGGATCATCTTGTAGTAACCATCCTCATCGCGCACACGAATGGATTCCGGCCGGCTAATCAAATCCTCGTGGAGCTTTTCCCCTGGACGGATGCCAATCGTGCGGATCGGTTTTCCGTACTTCTCCGAAAAGATTTCGGCAAGATCCTTGATTCGCATGGACTTAAGCTTGGGAAGCCACATCTCGCCCGACCTTGCGCCCAGAATCGTCGCCACGATCAAATCGATACTTTGATCAAGCGTCATGATGTAGCGCGTCATTTCAGGGTGAGTAATCGTGAAGCTCTCTGCGTGCTCGGCCTGGTGGCGGAACAGCGGGATGATCGAACCACGCGACTCAAGCACGTTTCCGTACCGCACACCGATGAACCGGGGGCGATCGAACGCAAGGGACGAACTCGTCACCAATCGCTCGGCGATGGCCTTGCACATTCCATAAACGTTTGCCGGCGCGCAGGCCTTGTCGGTGGAGACCATGAGCACGGCGTCAAGTTGAGAGAGGCGATCAACCTGACGCGTCACTGCTTCGACGACATTCCGGATACCGAGGATATTGGTCTGCACACTCTCGTAGGGCGACAATTCGCATGTATCAACCTGCTTTAGCGCTGAAGCGATGATGACAGCGTCCGGATTCACGCGTAGCAGCGCCTCCTCCACCCTGGCCTCATCTCTCATATCGCCCACAACAAAGCGCACATTCTGGTCAGCAGAAAGCTGGTTCTTGATCGTCCAGTGCTTGGCCTCGTCTCTCGAGAACAGAATGAGTTCGTTATCACGAGACAAGCGGCGCACAAGAGCCCGCCCCAGCGAACCGGTACCACCAAAAATCAGTACTTTCTTACACGAAAAATGCATCATTTTTCCCATTACACTTTTGCCGACGATTTCGGTTGAAGCTGCTTGGCAAGCAAATATTCTCTACAAATCGGAATATCTGATCAGGAGAACACCTGATCGCAATCCGCCAACGATTCGCAAACCGTCGCGTTCGGGGTCTGCGAGGAACCCTTAAGCTGCCGCATGAGAACGCCCAAAACCCTGAGGTTCACGCTTGAGCCCATGGCGCGAAGGCCAAGGCATAACAGTAGTTTCTTAAGCGCGATATTTTGCCACACATGACTACGTTTGGTTGGATTGATCCCGGTCGCCGGAGCCCACGGAGACATTATTGCTGCCTGCGAACTCAACCCGTGAAGACTGCTGCTCGGCTCAGGCGATCGTTAACGGCCCTCCACTCTGCGTGAGGTGGAGGCACTTCGATGAAGATTTTCGCAGTACCACACTGGTCTAGCCAGCGAAGACTGGCGTACAAGCGATGTGCGTAGGCCGCCGGATCGCTTGGCGCCATGCGCCAAACCGACCCTGGCGGCGGGGCGTCGTCGATCAGCGTGCGGGCAAGTACGGCGAAATTTTCGCCACTTGATCGCGCCTGAGTAACCGCTTTGAAGAGCTCAATCGCGCTTACCAAGGACACGGGCGTTACCGGCGCATAGTGCGACGCGAGAGTGCCGCTGGCACGCGGCGCCCCGGCAGTCATCTCGTTGGACTCCAGCACCACCTCGCCTGCCACGCGAGCTACTTCTTCCTTGGTGATTCGGCCCGGGCGGAGCAGCACAGGCGCGCCTCTTGAGACGTCAATAATGGTCGACTCGATACCTACTTCACACTCACCACCGTCGAGAACGACAGCCACGTGTTCGCCCAATTCTTCGGAGACATGCGCCGCCCGTGTCGGACTAATGCGACCGAACCGGTTCGCAGATGGCGCGGCAACTCCACCACCGAATGCTTTCAATAGGGCCAGCGCGATCGGATGAGAAGGTACTCTCAGACCGACAGTGTCCTGCCCGCCTGTTACTTCATCGGGCACGCTCGGCAGTCGCTTCAGGATCAGGGTCAACGGTCCAGGCCAGAAAGCTTTGGCGAGGCGTTTCGCAACAGGGGGTACATCGCTTGCCCAATCCTCGACTAGATTTGCAGAGGCAATGTGCACAATCAGCGGATGATCTGATGGTCGCCCCTTGGCGGCGAAGATTTTCAGGACGGCTTCGGGATTTCTTGCGTCGGCGGCAAGCCCGTAAACAGTTTCGGTCGGCATGCCGACCAGCTCGCCTCGCCTCAATGCCTCGACGGCGTTTTCCAGTTGTCGAGCGAGCTCAGTCATCAGTGATGCCGATCGCCTGCCGAGCCGCCATCGCAACCTTGAGCGCGTGTTCGACGGATGAGTCGATCACCGTGAAATGCCCCATCTTGCGCCCGGGCCGGGCGTGGTGCTTGCCGTAGAGGTGAAGACGCAGATTGGGGATGGCGTACAGCACCGACCAGTCGGGTTCGTGTGAGCGCTCGCTGTCCTGCAGATACCACAGATCACCGAGCAGATTCACCATGACCGCAGCGCTGTGCGCAGACGGGTCTGCCAGCGGCAAGGCACACAGGGCGCGCACTTGTTGCATGTATTGGTCGGCGATACTGGCGTCAATGGTGGCATGGCCGCTGTTGTGTGGCCGCGGTGCCATTTCATTCACGTACAGCTGACCACCGCTGACGAAGAATTCGACCGCCAGCGTACCCACGTAGCCGAGGCGCGTGGCGACGGTGTCCGCGACCTGACGAGCCTTTTCGGCGAGTGCATCACTGACTCGCGCCGGCGTGATCGACACGTCGAGAATGCCTTTTCGATGCTGGTTTTCCGCCACAGGGAAGACCTTGACAGCTCCGTTGACTTCGCGCGAGAGCACCACCGAGACTTCGCAATCGAGCGGCAGGCGCTTTTCGAGCATGCACGGCTCGGCACCGAAACCCTGCCAGGCCTGAACGGCTTCGTGTTCATCGTAGACCGTGGCCTGCCCCTTGCCGTCGTAACCGAAACGGGCCACCTTGAGAATTGCGGGGAACATGTCGGCCGGGACGACTTTGAGGTCATCCGCTGTTTTCACGGCGATGAACGGACCATGCGGCAAGCCGTTGTCCGCCAGGAAGCTCTTCTCGGCAATCCGGTTCTGGCACACGGCCACGGCGGACGCGCCCGGGCGCACCGGCACGAACTTGGCCAGGTACTCAAGTGTCGCGGCCGGCACGTTCTCGAATTCGGTGGTGACCGCCGCACAGACCTCGGCCATCTGGTCCAGGGCAGCGAAATCTTCGTAATCCGCCAGCAGGTGACGCTCGGCCACCTGGCCTGCCGGGCTGTTCGGATCCGGATCAAGCACCCAGACCTTGTAGCCCATTTCGTGGGCGGCATGGACAAAGAAGCGGCCCAGCTGACCGCCGCCAAGCATGCCGAGGGTGGCCGGCGGCAGGATGGAATCGGCGATCGGGTTCATGGCTTCAGTTCCGTTCGACGGGGGGCAGGTTCATGGCCAGAACGGTGTCGGTCTGTTGCTGGCGGAAGGCGACCAGTTTTTCAGCCAGATCGGCGTCTTCATTGGCCAGCAGGGACACGGCGAACAAGGCGGCGTTAGCTGCACCGGCCTCACCAATGGCGAAGGTGGCCACGGGCACGCCCTTGGGCATCTGCACGATCGAGAGCAAGGAGTCCTGACCGGACAGCGCGCGCGACTGCACCGGCACGCCCAGCACGGGCAAGGTGGTCTTGGCCGCGACCATGCCTGGCAGATGGGCCGCGCCGCCGGCACCGGCAATGATGGCCTTGAGTCCGCGCTCACGCGCGGTTTCGGCGTATTCGAACATGAGATCGGGCGTGCGGTGGGCCGATACCACACGGGCCTCGAAGGCGACCCCGAAGTCTTCAAGAATGCGGGCTGCTGCCTGCATGGTGGGCCAATCGGAGTTGGAACCCATGATGATGCCGACCTGAACCTTGATATCCACGTTCAGACTCCTTGTTGCGAGGCCTGGCGCTCGGCGGACTCGAGCGTGTTCGACAGCAGCATGGTGATGGTCATCGGTCCGACACCACCCGGCACCGGCGTAATGGCACCAGCCACCTCTTTGGCGGACTCGAATTCCACATCGCCGCACAGCTTGCCTTCGTTGGGCATGCCGGCCGGGATGCGATTCATGCCCACATCGATAACGGCCGCACCGGGTTTGATCATGTCACCGGTAACGAACATCGGACGGCCGATGGCCACGATGAGGATGTCGGCACGGCGGGTGTGACTGGCCAGATCGCGGGTCTTGGAATGGCACACGGTGACCGTCGCACCGGCTTGCGTCAGCAACATCGCCATGGGCTTGCCCACGATGTTGGAACGGCCGATCACCACCGCGTCGGCGCCGCTCACTTCAATCTGGCCGGCTTCGAGCAACTTCATGACGCCATGCGGTGTGCACGGGAAGAAGGCGCGCTGGCCTTGCGAGAGGCGACCGACGTTTTCGGCGTGAAAGCCGTCCACGTCCTTTTCCACGGCGATGGCTTCGAGAATTTCCTTTTCGTCGAACTGCGGCGGTAGCGGCAATTGCACGAGAATGCCGTGAACGCTGTCGTCGGCATTGAGCTCGGCAATCTTGTCGAGCACGATCTCGGGCGCGGTGTCGGCCGGGTAGTCGAACTTGAGCGAACGCATGCCCGCTTTCTCGCAACCGGCCACCTTGTTGCGCACATACACAGCGGAGGCCGGGTTGTCCCCGACAAGGATCACGGCCAGACAAGGCGTGATGCCGCGTTTCCTGATTTCGGCGACCTGTTCGGCCAGCTGGGCGCGAACATCGGCAGACAAGGCGTTACCGTCGAGAATGCGTGCGGACATGGAAAACTCGTCCTTGGAAAAAACCGGCGATTCTACCGCAGGATCATAGGCTTGTGCGAGACATCGCGCACGCCCATGCGCCCGTCGGTTTTGCCATCAAAGCGTCGAAAAACGTCCTCTGGCCGATTCGCAGGTCATGACGGATTGCACCAGCTCGGCCAGTGAATTGGCTTCCATCTTTTCCATCACGCGCGCCCGGTGTACTTCCACCGTCTTGATGCTGATGCCAAGGTCATCGGCAATCTGCTTGTTGAGTCGCCCGGCGATGATCAGTTCGAGCACCTCCATCTCCCGCCCGGTCAGCTGGTCGAGCCTGCGCGCCACCGCCGCGTCCTGGCGCAGACGCTCGCGGTTCTCGAGTTCGGTTGTCAGACACTGGTCGATGAGCTTGAGCATGTCGGTGTCCGAAAACGGCTTCTCGATGAAATCGACCGCCCCCTTCTTGAGCACCGAAACCGCCATGGGCACATCGCCATGGCCCGTAATGAACAGCACCGGCAAGGTCGCGTGTCGCTCGCGCAAGCGCTCGTAGAGTTCAAGCCCGCTCATGCCCGGCATGCGCACGTCCAGCACGAGGCAACCGGTCATCTCGGGCCGGTACGCTGCCAGAAAGGCCTCGGCGGAATCGAACTGCGCCACCTTGCGATTGTTCGATTCAAGCAGCCAAAGCAGTGAATCGCGCAGAGCTTCGTCGTCGTCAACGATGTAGACGGTCTGATCAGGCACGGCGGGCGTCACGTTCACTGGCGATCTCCACGGGCAGGGTAAAGCGGAATACGGTACCACCTTCCGGGTTCGGCTCGATCCACAAACGCCCGTCATGAAACTCGATGATGGAGCGACAGATGTTCAGGCCCATGCCCATACCCTCCGCCTTCGTGGTGTAGAACGGGGTGAACAGCCGCTCCACGTCTTCAGCATGAATACCGTGCCCTCGATCGGAGACGGCAATCTCGACCACCGCCTCGGTCTGGCGAGCCGAGATGCGCAGTTGGCGCTCGGCTTCGGGTACATCGCCCATGGCGTCGATGGCGTTTTTCACCAGATTGAGCACCACCTGCTCGATCATGATGCGGTCGGCGTACACCGGCGGCAGCGACTTGCTGATATCGCGCTCGATCACCACCCCCGATTTGCGGGCGTCGATTTCAGCGAAACCAACGGCGTCCTCGACGATATCCACGAGCGGCACCGCCGAGCGCCGCGGCTCGGCCTTGCGCACGAAATCGCGGATGCGGCGAATGATCTTGCCCGCGCGCTCGGCCTGGAAGCTGGCTTTCTGCATGGCGGCGAGCAGATCGGCCTCTTTGTACTCGCCACTCTCCAGACGCCGCACGCAGCCCATCGAATAGTTCGAGATGGCAGCCAGCGGCTGGTTGAGTTCATGGGCCAGCGTGGACGCCATCTCCCCCATGGTCACCAGGCGCGCCGTGCGTTGCAGGCGCTCTTCCTGCTGTCGTGCCATGGCCTGCATCTGGCGGCGATCGGTAATGTCGGTGGCAATAGCCATGCGCACCACCCGGCCATCGACCCAACGCGTGGCCTGCTCGCGCACGTGGTACCAGCGCCCGCTCAGGGCATGGCGCAATTCACCGTCAAACAACTCCACCGGCACGTCAGCCGGGCTCAGACGACGCGGATCGACCCGGTAGTCGCCCTGCTCCGGCTGCGGATCGCCCACCTTGCGCGCAGAGCGCCCGACCGCGTCGAAACCATGCAGAGCCATGAACGCACGGTTGGCGTACAGCACCTCATCCGTGTGCGGATCAGACACGAACACCGCCGAATCCAGCCCGTCGAGCACGGCCTCGAATCGCGCCTGGGCTGATTCAAGCGCTGCCCTCACCCGCTTGGGCTCGGTAATGTCGGTCACCGACGCCATCCAGCCGGTCTGCTTGCCGGAACTGTCGATCAGGGGCGACAGATAGAAGCGGGTGTCGATGCGCTCGCCGTTCTTGCGCACGATCTGCATTTCGAAACCCGTCGGAGGCGCCTGCCCGCTGAGTGTCATCTCCAGATTGGCCTGGCAGATGTCGAGCTTGTCTTCCGGCCAGTAAGGGAAAGGCGCCTGAACCCCCACCAGATCCTCCGCGCTGCTTCCCACGAGACGGCAGAAGGCGGGATTGACGTAGGTAATGCATCCGCTCATGTCGATGGCACGCAGGCCGGTGATCACCGACTCTTCCATCGCACGGCGAAAGGCGGACTCGGCACGCAAGGCCTCTTCAGTATCCTTGCGGCCGGTCACATCGTGCGCCACGGCATAGAGCAGACGCTCTTCGGGCACCGGGTTGATGCTCCACGCCAGCCATTTGTACTCGCCACTGTCGCAGCGCATCCGGTTTTCGAAGCTCACCGGCCGCCCCGACGCCAGTTGTCGCAGCTGTTCCACCGTGGCACCCAGGTCTTCTTCGTGGACGAACTCGAGCAGGGTGCGCCCCGGCATACCGGCCGCGGGATAGCCCATCAAACGTTCAAAAGCCGGGTTGCAGCGCCGGAACGTGCCATCGGCGTTGAAGATGCTGAGAATATCGAGCGACAGATTGAATAGTCGGTCGCGCTCCTTCTCGACCCGTACCCG
The DNA here is from genome assembly GCF_017309585.1 of Nitrogeniibacter aestuarii. Lineage (NCBI taxonomy): Bacteria > Pseudomonadati > Pseudomonadota > Betaproteobacteria > Rhodocyclales > Zoogloeaceae > Nitrogeniibacter > Nitrogeniibacter aestuarii. Next base: position 3,250,943 of record NZ_CP071321.1, read on the forward strand.
CCCCACCGTGTGTCCGCGCAGCAGCCACAGACTCCACAACACGAAGAACGACAGTCCCACAATCAGCGCAACTGGCAACGCGCGCGGCACGTCCCCCAGTTCGCGAAAAGCGGTGGCGCGCAGATTCAGGCCATTGCCCGGCGGATCAAGTGCGATCGCGTAAGACACGTTCTCGTCGAGCGTATCAACCGAGGAATTGACGGCCAGCTGGTCACCTCGCGGCCCGATGAGCGCTATCCGGTACTTTTCGGCGAACCAGTCGGGCACCAGGTAACGCACCATGCGCTCGATCGAATAGACCCCCACCATGGCGCCCAGAAAGCGCCGGCCATGGCGCACTGGCATGTAGACCTCGAGCACCGCCTCGCCTCGCGGATTCACATAGGCCTCACCGTACACCACCCGGCTCACGTCACGAGCCCGAAAGTACGGCACGCTCTGGGTCGCGGTGAGTGGATCGCCGGTCAGCCAATCAGTCGTATCAAAGGGCGCACTCCAGCGAACGGTTTCGTTCTCTCCCACCCAGACCAGATTGATCAGTTGCGGGTTGTTGGCAATGTGCTGGTTGGCGCGCACCTGAAAATCATCGCGATCGAGCACCCCGGCGGCCAGATCACGGGCCATCTGCGTCAGAAACTCTTCCGTCCCCTGCATGTGCAGCCGCATCGTCTGCTCGGCCCATTGCACGTCGCGCGCAATGGCGTTCTGCTGGACAGCGTTTTCCTGGCGCTGGAGCATGAGCACCAGAATCAGCATGGTGACGGCGAACAGCACCACGGCCACATAGGGGGCCGCCCAGTAGAGCCGGTTGGTCAGGCCGGGCGTTCTCACACGCGCTGTCGTTTTTGCCATCGGGCACAGAAATCCGTTCGTTTGCAAAAAGGTCCGATGTTTCGGACATATGCATTGTCCAAGCCCCCGCCCCTGCTTGGCATCGGGTGATTCCCTAGCAGCCGGCTGCGTTGCGGTGCTGCGTTCGATAGGGTTTTCGCCAATTTTGCCTCACCCTTCAGCCCCTTACATTGGGCCGACCCAAAAAGAGGAGACACCCTTGCGCGCCTGCCTGCTCTGGCTGCTGTGCTGTTGGCTTGCCGCCACCGCCGGGGCGGCCGAACCCATTCGGGTCGGCGTCTCTGGACCATTCACCGGAGGCTCGTCTCCCATGGGGATCTCCATGCGCAATGGTATCCGGCTTGCGGCGGCGGATATCAATGCCAGCGGCGGGATTCTTGGCCGGCCGGTCAAACTCATCGAGCGCGACGATCAGGCGCGAAACGAGCTGGGCGCAAAGGTGGCACAGCAGCTCATCGAGGAAGATCGCATTGTCGCCGGCCTGGGCATCGTCAACACGGGCGTGGCCCTCGCCTCGCAGCAGCACTACCAGCGGGCCCGCGTCCCCATCATTACCAGCGTGGCCACCGGCTCTGTCGTCACCAAGCAGTTCCAGCCGCCGCGCTATCTCAATAACTATGTATTCCGCATGTCGGCCAATGACACCATCCAGGCCGGCATGATCGTCGAAGAGGCAGTGGACAACCGCGGTTTCACGAAAATCGCCATCTTCCACGACGCCACCAACTACGGCGAGCTGGGCAAGCTGGATCTGATCAAGGCGCTGGCCGAGCGCGGCATGGGCCCGGTGGTGGTCGAGCGCTTCAATCTGCGCGAGGTCGACATGACCCCCCTGCTCAGGCGCGCGCGCAACGCCGGCGCGCAGGTGATTCTCACCTACGGTATCGGCCCGGAACTGGCGCATATCGCCAATGCCATGGCGACGGTCGGATGGCGAGTACCACTCATCGGAAGCTGGACCCTCGCTATGTCGAATTTCATAGAGCAGGCAGGCCCCAATGCCGAGGGTGCGCGCATGCCGCAAACCTATATACAGCAAGGGGCTTCGACCCGACAGCAAGCCTTCGCGGACCGCTACAAACAAACGTTCGGATCGGACCGGATTCCAGTTCCCCCGGCGGCCGCACAAGGGTATGATTCGATGTTGGTACTGGCTGCGGCAATTCGCCAGGCAGGCGACACCGATAGTGACAAGATCCGAGAGGCGCTTGAGAACCTCCAGGAACGGATCGAAGGTGTCGTGATGACCTACGACAAGCCCTTTTCTGCCGATGACCACGAGGCAATCGACGATACCTCGATTCCGGTCATGGGCGAAGTCAAGAACGGCCGCGTGGTTTTCGCCTATCCGAAAGACCTCGTGCGTGCAGCCAACCGATGAGCTCCACACCTGAGCCCATTTCACGACCGGCCGGGGATTTTCTCCCTCCCTCCCTCATCCCTGGCCGGTCTTTTTCTCAGCAAGTCGTCGCGCTCTCAGACCGCCCTCGTGGCGGTCTTTGCGTTGACGGCCTGCGTCCATTGCTTCGCGCGGCGTGGTCTACGATCAAGAAACGACGCTGCTTTCAAGCATCCGGACACATGACAACCGAACCATGACGAGCGAAAGCCAACCAACCTTCAGGGAGGCACACGAAACGCCGGATTAGGGAAAATACGCACTGGTTCTTTATTGCGCATTCTGAAATGACGTTTTATAGTGTGCAACAACGGTCCTGGGCCGGGTAAGCTTGCGCCCACGCCGCTCCCGATCGCCGCCCACAAACGCGGCGATCGAAACAATTTGATGTGGAGAGGAGAGAGAAGCATGAGCACGACACAAAAAGTCGGCCTGCAGCCGGACACCGACGCGGAAGAAACCCGCGAATGGATGGACGCGCTCGAAGGCGTCATCGAACACGAGGGCGCTGACCGCGCTCACTACCTGCTCGAAAGACTCATCGAGCAAGGCCGGGAGGAAGGGATCGACATCCCCTTCTCCAACACCACGCAGTACATCAACACCATTCCGGCAGAACAGCAGCCCCGTTATCCGGGCGATGCAGACATGGAAATCCGTCTGCACTCCTACATCCGCTGGAACGCCATGGCCATGGTGGTGCGCGCCAACAAGCACACCAACGTGGGCGGTCACATCGCCTCGTTTGCCTCGGCCGCCGCGCTGTACGACGTGGGCTTCTCCCACTTCTGGCACGCCCCTTCGGAAGAACACGACGGGGACCTGATCTACTTCCAGGGTCATTCCGTGCCGGGCGTCTATTCGCGTGCCTACATGCTCGGCCGCCTCACCGACGAGCAGATGGACAACTTCCGCCAGGAAGTGGACGGCAAGGGCATCTCGTCCTACCCCCACCCGTGGCTGATGCCGGACTTCTGGCAGTTCCCGACCGTGTCCATGGGCCTCGGCCCCCTGTGCGCGATCTACTCAGCCCGGTTCATGAAGTACATGGCCAGCCGCGGCATGATCGATGCCAAGAAGGCTGAGCAACGCAAGGTCTGGGCCTTCCTGGGGGACGGCGAGACCGACGAGGTCGAGTCCCTGGGCGCCATCGGCATGGCCGCCCGCGAGAAGCTGGACAACCTGATCTTCGTCATCAACTGCAACCTGCAGCGCCTGGACGGCCCGGTGCGTGGCAACGGCAAGATCATCCAGGAGCTCGAATCCGAATTCCGTGGCGCCGGCTGGAATGTGATCAAGCTCATCTGGGGTACCCACTGGGACGCCCTGTTCGCCCGCGACAAGAAAGGCATCCTCAAGAAGCGCATGATGGAACTGTGCGACGGCGAGTACCAGACCTTCAAGGCCAAGGACGGCGCCTATGTGCGCGAGCACTTCTTCAACACGCCCGAACTGCGTGCCCTGGTCGAAGACTGGACCGACGACGACGTGTGGCAGCTCAACCGTGGCGGCCACGACATCTTCAAGATCTTTGCGGCCTACAACGCTGCAGTGAATCACAAGGGCGCCCCGACCCTGATCCTGGCCAAGACCATCAAGGGCTTCGGCATGGGCCAAGCCGGCGAAGCCATGAACACCTCCCACCAGCAGAAGAAGATGGACCCGGACGCCATCCGCCGCTTCCGCGACCGCTTCAACCTGCCGGTGCCGGACGACCAGATCGAGAAGCTGCCCTACCTCAAGCTGCCGGAAGACTCGCCCGAATACCAGTACATGCGCGAGCGCCGCATGGCGCTGGGCGGTTTCCTGCCCAGCCGCCGCACCAAGGCCGCTCCGCTTGAAGTCCCGGCGCTGGAGAAGTTCGACGCACTGCTCAAGGCCTCGGGTGAAGGGCGCGAGCTGTCCACCACCATGGCCATCGTGCGCATCATGAACACCCTGCTCAAGGACAAGCAGATCGGCTCGAACATCGTGCCCATCGTGCCCGACGAGTCGCGCACCTTCGGCATGGAAGGCATGTTCCGCCAGTACGGCATCTGGAACCAGGAAGGCCAGAAGTACGTGCCGGAAGACCATGACCAGCTCATGTTCTACAAGGAATCGGAAACCGGTCAGGTGCTGCAGGAAGGCATCAACGAAGCCGGCTCCATGGCCGACTGGATTGCCGCCGGCACCGCTTACTCGGTGCACGGCGTGCAGATGATTCCGTTCTACATCTTCTATTCCATGTTCGGCATGCAGCGGACCATGGACCTGTGCTGGGCCGCGGCTGACCAGCGCACCCGCGGCTTCCTTATCGGGGGCACCGCCGGTCGCACCACCCTCAACGGCGAAGGCCTGCAGCACGAAGACGGCCACAGCCTGCTGATGGCGCAGATGATCCCCAACTGCATCAGCTACGACCCCACCTTCCAGTACGAAGTGGCCGTGGTCGTGCAGGACGGCATGCGTCGCATGTTCGCCGAGCAGGAAGACGTCTACTACTACATCACCGTGATGAACGAAAACTACGAGCACCCGGCCATGCCGGCAGGCGCCGAGTCCGACATCATCAAGGGCATGTACGTGTTCCGTAAGGGCGAGACCGGCAGCGCACCGCGCGTGAAGCTGCTCGGCTCCGGCACCATCTTCCGCGAGGTGATCGCCGCCGCCGAACTGCTCAAGAGCGACTGGGGTGTCGAGTCCGACATCTTCGGCTGCCCGAGCTTCAACGAGCTGGCCCGCGACGGTCACGCCATCGAGCGCTGGAACCTGCTGCACCCGATGGAAGACCAGAAGCAGTCGCATGTGGAGCAGATGCTCGCCGGCATCGATGGCCCGACCATCGCCGCCACCGACTACATCCGCATGTTCTCCGAGCAGATCCGTCCGTACGTGAAGGGCACCTACTTCACCCTGGGCACCGACGGCTTCGGCCGTTCGGACACCCGCGAGAAGCTCCGCCACTTCTTCGAGGTGGACCGTTACTGGGTCACGCTGGCCGCGCTCAAGGCGCTGGCCGACGAGGGCAAGGTTGAACGCGAGAAAGTGGCCGCAGCCATGGCCAAGTACGCGCTCGACCCGAGCAAGCCCAACCCCGTCACCGTCTGAGCCGAGGGAGAGACCAATGAGCCAACTCATCGAAGTCAAGGTCCCGGACATCGGCGATTTCGACGCCGTGCCGGTCATCGAACTGTTCGTGAGCGTGGGCGACACCATTGCGGTGGACGACGCCATCTGCACGCTCGAATCCGACAAGGCCACCATGGACGTGCCCTCCCCGGCCGCCGGCGTGGTCAAGGAAGTGAAGGTCGCCGTCGGCGACAGCGTCTCGGAAGGCACCCTGCTGGTGCTGGTCGAGGCCGCCGGTGCCGCTGCGGCAGCACCCGCCCCTGCCAAGGAAGAAGCCGCACCCGCGCCGGCTGCCGCGCCAGCACCCGCTGCAGCCAGCGGTGGCGGCACGGTTGAAGTCAAGGTGCCGGACATCGGCGATTTCGACGCCGTGCCCATCATCGAGTTCTTCGTGAAGCCGGGCGACTCCATCAAGGTGGATGACGCCATCTGCACGCTCGAGTCCGACAAGGCCACCATGGACGTGCCCTCCTCGGCGGCCGGCACCGTCAAAGAAGTGAAGGTTGCTGTGGGTGACAGCGTGTCCGAAGGCACCGTGCTGATCACGGTCGAATCCGGCGCGGGTGCCGCTGCGGCCCCTGCCCCGGCGGCCGAGAGCACGCCCGCACCGGCCCCGGCCGCAACCCCTGCGCCGGCGGCAGCTCCCGCTAAGGCAGCCGCCCCTGCGGCAGCTGCCGCACCGTCAGCCGTGAAGCTGGGCGGCAAGGTGCACGCCAGCCCGTCGGTGCGCACCTTTGCCCGCGAGCTGGGCGTGGATCTGGCGCAGGTGAAAGCCACCGGCCCGAAAGGCCGCATCACCAAGGACGACGTCAAGGGTTTCGTCAAGGGCGCCATGAGCTCCGGCAGCGCACCGGGCAAGGCCGCTGCCGGCGGTTCCGGCGTGGGTCTGGACCTGCTGCCGTGGCCGAAGGTCGATTTCGCCAAGTTCGGCGAGATCGAGTCCAAGCCGCTGTCGCGCATCAAGAAGATCTCCGGCGCCAACCTCGCCCGTAACTGGGTGATGATCCCGGCCGTGACCTATCACGAGGATGCCGACATCACCAGCCTCGAGGACTTCCGCAAGCAGCTCAACAAGGAGAATGAGAAGTCGGGCAAGAAGCTCACCATGCTCGCCTTCCTGATGAAAGCCAGCGCCAAGGCGCTGGCCGAATTCCCCGAGTTCAACACCAGCCTCGACGGCGACAACCTGATCTACAAGAAGTACTTCCACATCGCCTTTGCGGCCGACACGCCCAATGGTCTGGTGGTGCCCGTGGTCCGGGATTGCGACAAGAAAGGCGTATTCGAGATCGCCGAGGAAACCGGTGCGCTGGCCAAGAAGGCCCGTGACGGCAAGCTCGGCCCGGCTGACATGTCCGGCGCCTGCTTCACCATCTCATCCCTGGGCGGCATCGGCGGCACCTACTTCGCGCCGATCGTCAATGCGCCGGAAGTGGCCATCCTTGGAGTGAACAAGAGCGAGATCAAACCCGTGTGGAACGGCAAGGAGTTCGCGCCCAGGCTGATCCTGCCGCTGTCGCTGACGGCCGACCACCGCGTCATCGACGGCGCGCTGGCCACCCGCTTCAACGTCTATCTCGCCCAAATGCTGGCCGACTTCCGTCGGGTCATGCTCTAAGGGAGGACCAAGATGAGTTCAATCATTGAAATCAAGGTCCCCGACATCGGCGATTTCGACGAAGTGCCGATCATCGAACTGTTCGTGAGCGTGGGCGACACCATCAAGGTGGATGACGCCATCTGCACGCTCGAGTCCGACAAGGCCACCATGGACGTGCCCGCTTCCGACGCGGGCGTGGTCAAGGAAGTGCTGGTCGCCGTGGGCGACAAGGTGGCCGAAGGCACCGTGCTGGTGAAGGTGGAAGCTGCCGCCGGCGCCGCGACCGATTCCCCTCCCCTTCAAGGGGAGGGCCAGGGTGGGGATGGGGTCAAAGCCGCTGGCAATAACCCACCCTCTCCCTCAGTCCCTCTCCCTGAGGGCGAGGGAAGCGCCGCGCCGGCCCCCGCGGGCGCGTGGACCGAAGAAGTCACGCTGGAGTGCGACATGCTCGTGCTCGGCGCCGGCCCCGGCGGTTACTCGGCGGCCTTCCGCGCCGCCGACCTCGGCCTCAAGACGGTCATCGTCGAGCGCTACGCCACCCTCGGCGGCGTGTGCCTCAACGTCGGCTGCATTCCTTCCAAGGCCCTGCTGCACGTGGCTGCGGTCATGGACGAAGCCGAACACATGAGCCACGCCGGCGTGAGCTTCGCCAAACCGAGCGTGGACATCGACGCCCTGCGCAAGCACAAGGACGGCGTGATCGGCAAACTCACCGGTGGCCTGGCCGGCATGGCCAAGGGCCGCAAGGTCGACATCGTGCGCGGCTACGGCCACTTCCTCGACCCCAACCATGTGGAAGTCGAGGAAACCACCGGCTCCGCCCAGGACAAGACCGGCGCCAAGAAGGTGATCAAGTTCAAGCAGTGCATCATCGCTGCCGGTTCGGCGGCCGTGCATCTGCCCTTCATCCCCCGCGACGATCGCATCGTCGACTCCACTGGCGCGCTGGAACTGCGTCAGGTGCCGGAGAAGATGCTCGTCATCGGCGGCGGCATCATCGGTCTGGAAATGGCCACGGTCTATTCCAGCCTGGGTGCCAAGGTGGATGTGGTCGAGATGATGGATGGCCTCATGCAGGGCCCGGATCGCGACGCGGTCAAGGTGTGGGAGAAGCAGAATGCCCACCGCTTCGACAAGATCATGCTCAAGACCAAGACCACCGCGGTCGAGGCCAGGGACGATGGTCTGTATGTCACGTTCGAAGGCGATGCCGCTCCCGAAGGCCCGCAGAAGTACGACCTGATCCTGCAGTCCGCCGGGCGCAGCCCCAACGGCAAGAAGATCGGTGCCGAGAAAGCTGGCGTCATCGTCTCCGATCGCGGCTTCATCCCGGTCGATGCGCAGATGCGCACCAACGTGCCGCACATCTTCGCCATCGGCGACATCGTCGGCCAGCCCATGCTCGCCCACAAGGCCGTGCATGAAGCCCACGTGGCCGCCGAAGTGGCTGCCGGTGAAAAGAGCGCCTTCGACGCCACCGTGATCCCGGGCGTGGCCTACACCCATCCGGAAGTGGCCTGGGTCGGCTACACCGAAGCCCAGGCCAAGGCCGAAGGCAAGAAGGTGGACACCGCCAAGTTCCCCTGGGCTGCCAGCGGCCGCGCCATCGCCAACGGCGCCGACTACGGCTTCACCAAGCTCATCTTCGACGCCGAAACGCATCGCGTCATCGGCGGCACCATCGTCGGCCCCAGCGCTGGCGACATGATCGGCGAGGTATGCCTGGCCATCGAGATGGGCGCCGACGCAGTCGACATCGGCAAAACCATCCACCCCCACCCGACCCTGGGTGAGACGGTGGGCATGGCCGCCGAAGTGGCGCATGGCAGTTGCACCGACATACCGCCGGTGCGCAAAAAGAAGTAATGCAGCAAGAACACCCGTGATGAGGTGGGAGAAAAGAGAAACGGCGACCGGGAGGTCGCCGTTTTTCGCTCGTGGGATCGGTTGATTGCGTAGCCAGGACGAGGGCTGCAGGCCCGACGGCGGGATTCACCGGCTGACCCACCGCCGCTTCAGGACTCCACTGCGCTGCATCCGGGCTGAGATGTCTCAATGTCACGAAGCAAAGTTACATCGAATATCTCGCGGACAGGCCACTCATTCATGGCCGCGCGTGCAACATCCGACTCGATAAACCTCTCAAGCGCCTTAAAGCTTGTCCACTGCAAAATTACGTAGCCAACATTCCTCTTCGCATCCTCAACTGAGACACAAAAATTGATCTCACCAAAGGTCCTTCTCCACGCGGCCTCATCGTGCAGCCGGGTAAGCAGTACAGAAGGCGATCTGACATCGACTTTAATAAGTGCTTTCGCCACAAATACCCCTTTCGCGAACGTACCCAAGGAGAAGGACGCAGACCCGACGCTTGGATTCTTAGGGTGACCCGCCTCGGAGCCGCTATTCCACGGCACTGGGGCTACTAATACTGAGCGTGGTCCTTCTATCGCAGCAACCAGTAGCACCACTGGACAGGCACGGTACATCTGGATCCGAAGACCTAGTTCGGCGCAATTCGTTTTGCAAGTGCATCCAATTCGGAAAACGTAAAGTCACCGGAAATCCTTAGACCGCCCCCGTCGATACGCTCTCGTACGATCGGGGCAGAAACAACGGTCCCGTCGACGAGGATGGCCAATGGCCTCCCGATATTGTTCTCAGTAGCGAAAGCTATCCGCTTGGCGCCTTCTTCTGTCAGCGTAAGATTCAGTCCTATCTGCCCCTCCGAAAGATAAACAACGTCAGCTGAAGTCACATGCCGAGCATCGATAATTTTTTCGGAGTCAAGATACAACTCGCGCTGGAGAGCCTCGGATTCAACCCTCTCCATGTTGGCGAGTGGCTCAAAACTGGCGGCCCGAATCTGGAACGTATCGTCAACACGGTGCTCGACGGGCGTCGTGCAACCCGCGGCACAGAGAAGAAAAAGTAAGGCAACAAGCAAATTGAGAGACATCTGAACTCACGCAAAACAAAATAATCAAACGTCATTCTAACCTCTCGTACAGGGCGCGGCATTCAGTTCCCTAATACACGCAGTCCAGCTCGGCTCCCGCGTCCCTCGCCGACAGACAAGCCCATCGAATATCCTGTCAAGGAGAAGAGGCCAAGACAAGACGGCGGAAACGTCATTTCTGTCAAATGAAGCTTTTCGCAGATATCGCCACACGGCATCCGGCGACAAAACAGACTCACATCATCAAATTTCGGTATTCATGATGCTCAGCCCCAGACTCTTCCTGTGCCTGATCTCGCTTATTGCAACCATCCTGACAGGCTGTTACCGGGAAACCGTCGAGAGCAGCTTTCCCACGGCAGCAGACGCCCTTGGTTCTCCAGCTGCGGCCAATGGATGGATCCCTCCGTGGCTACCCGAGGAAGCCGTGGATATCTACGAAGTTCACGACCTTGATTCAAACGAGGGTGCGCTCGTTGCCAAACTCCCGAATGAGTCAAAGTTCTCACCTGATGCGTGTCGGCACGCGAACGGCGGACAGTTCATGGCGCCTGCATTTTCACGCGAATGGTTGCCCAGTTCCCTTGACCACTTTGCTTTCTACGCTTGTGACGCGCCTGAAGCAGATACAAGCGTCGCGGTCCCGGGCAATCCCCCGATGATTCATGCCTTGGCAATCAGCCCGGGTAGAGATGTGCTCGTGTATTGGCGCAACTTATCAAAGTAGTCCGGCAGCCCGAACGAGAGCCGCAGGCGCGACTCCAGGGCCAGTGTTTTACGTGAGTGAGGCCGTATCGGGACTTCGTCGCCCTGCATCTGGGCGACTGAACCGCCAATCATTGCCCACTGCGCGCCTTGTCAATCTCGGCAAGCATGCCAGGGAGCATACTCATGCCCGCGTCGTATAGACCGCCGATCGCGAACGTCCGTCGACTCTTGAGGTCGCTAAGCTTCATGAAACTGTACTCGTCCGATGTTTCTTCAAACCGCCGCCAGCCCGACACGATCACGTCACCGGAGAGCCGATCGAAGAGAGCGTAATCCACAACCACGTCTCGCTTGTATGGGTAAACACTGCCGATGGCGAAATACCCGGCATGAATCCTCAAGAGCAGTACGGCATCAGTGTCGTCAGGAGCGTTTTGAAGAAACGGATACATCACCTCAGCCTTCACATATGCTCGAGATTCTCGCTTGATGATGGGTTTGAACTCGCTAACAGCGTATCCGCGCCCGGCCAACGCGTTTTCAAGCGAGACGGTAAAGTCTTTGTTCAGATCCTTTGACGTCGACATCCCCAGAGACTGAGGTCCCGATGGACCCGGCGTCAAACCGAGCAACGCGGGCAGAATGCCGATCATGACGGGTTCGTTCGCGCGGTTCACGACAGTCTGGTACTTCGTCGGCTCAGGCTTCGCGACGGCGATTCTCAACACATGCGCAAATTTTTCCGGTGTTTTGACGACATTCGGAGTTGTTGCACAGCCACTCACCAGTAGAAGCGTGAGCAAGCCGAGCATCAGAGAACGGGGCAGAATGTAAAACATGCGCACTTCACTCAATATGAATTATGAAGCATGAGTATCGGCGGTGCTTCTGGTTTCTTGAGACAGCGGAATCACACGCAGGGTGACCCGAGCTGAATCCTCTTTGCGGACAACAGCTCCATCCAGACTTGCGCGAACAGGGCCGCCGGCCTGAATCTGGGACCGATGTCCCTCGCAAGCAACAGCGGCCCTCGGATTGCGCTGCGGCGCACCGGGACTACGCCTCTGAGTCAGCCCGCCCCTCACAATCCGTAACCCCTCCTTGACGTTCGTTTGCATTTGCCGGTGATACAAATTACTGGCCGGCCGTGACGCTGATGCCCATGGCCGAGAATGACAACACCTCAAGGAGGTCAGACATGAACACCCGCTTTGCTTCTGCGCTGCTGCTGTCCCTGACGCTGGCAAGCACCAGTGTGCTGGCCGATGGCAGGCGACACGACCGGGGCGATGATCGCGGCGATTCGCATGGCCACAGCCATCGTGACGACCGGGGTCACTACGACAAGCGTGACCGGGGTGAACGCCGCAATGATCGTCGCGACGACCGTCGGGATGATCGACATACCGGGTACTACCGCGACGAGCGGCGAGACCGCCACGATGACCGACGCGATCGCCGCTACGATCGTCGTTACTACGAAGGCGCACGCCACTATCACCGGGGTGATCGAATCGACGTGCGTTATCGCGACCGGGTCTACTACGTCACCGATTGGGGTCATCATCATCTGCATCGCCCGCCGCGCGGCCATGTCTGGGTACAGGTGGGCGGCGACTACGTGCTCATGGCCGTTGCCACCGGCATCATCGCCTCGATCATCCTGAACCACTGATCCCGCGTCGTCCCCAACGCATCGGCGCGCGTCGGCCCAGCGCCGCGCGCCGATGTCGTTTCAGCTCACGCCTGTATGTGATGCTCGCGAAGGCAATCGACAAACAGTCGGTCTTGGGGGTTGGAGCATTTGAGAAACCAGGTGATGAGGCCATTGCCCCCGTCCTGAGGCGCTTCACCGGCATCCTGAAAAAGTGTGGGCATCCATGAAGCCAAACGGGTCGACCGGATAGTTGTGATGCTCTCGAAGCGCCTCATACCCGACGTAACCCGCGCGCAGCACCATGCTCTCTTCACCGAACAAGTCAGATTTGTATCACCCAACTCGGCAAACTAGAGCACAAAACGGTTGCCCCCTGGCAATACCACTCGATCAGGGCTTTCGGGGCGCGAAGAGACTATCCCCTACCGAAAGCACGTTGTAGCCCGGGACCATCAGGACCACGGTGGGCGCAGTCAGCGAGCACTCAACGGAACTGACTTCACTGATGGTCAACAATTCGAACACCGTGTTGTCGCGCGTCGCGACCTGAATCTTCTGCACCTGGCGGAACACGGTGACACCCTCACCGCCCGCCCCCGGCATGGGGCCGATGGGCGCTGCATCCAGCAAGGTCGTGGACAGGCCATAGGGCACCGTGTCGTCGTGATAGAGGTCGGTGGCGTCGGCCACGTTATTTGAATTCACGAGTGCCGTCAGTGCCGCCTGCGTGGCGTAGTTGTCGGGGCCGTAACACGGTGGCGCGTTGGCGGTGGCCGCATCTTGCGCCGACGCGACCGACGCACACATCAGGGTCAGCGCGAACCCGGCCAGACGCCTCGGGGCAATTGTGTCGAGTCTCGCCCGTTTATTCGACGACTTCAAGGTCATGGTCTCCGGAATTGATGATCGCAGTGCGCACACTGTAAGGCATGATGATGCATCCCTCCGATGCCGTGCCCGGGTTCTTGATGCTGTCCCCGTGAATCCGGAATGCAGTTCGCCCAAAAGTATTGGTACCGGCGTTTGGTGTCAGCGTGATGGTCAACGGTCCTTTGCTGTTGGTGTAGCCGCCAATCAACCATTGCCCCTTGGGAATGGGGCCGAGGTTCTTGAGATTTTCCGATGCGGGCCGGTTCTTGTGAGCCCCCTTGCCAGCGTAGCCGACCGCATTCGGTACCGGCTTGCCATCATGCAGCAAGGTTCCGTCGGATTGATCGTAGACCCAAGTCATTTTTTACTCCGCAAATAATGCCAATGGCATTATGGCATCAATCGGGGACACGAAACACCTGCACCAATGACGGGAACGCCCATTCGGTCGCGGTTTGCGCGCCGATCGGGGTTAAACTGAAGCCTCGCCCGCAACACCGCCGAGACCCCACCATGCGCAAACGCGACACCCAGCTCACGACCGATCAGAAAGCCCTTTCCATCAACCTCGACAAGCTCAAATACGGCTCCATCGTGGAAATCGGCGCGGGGCAGGAAGTGGCGAGGCGCTTTTTCTCGGTGGGCGCGGCAGCGGGCACCATCGCCAAGACCATGTCGGCCTACGACATGGCGGTGAGTGACGACATCTACGGTCACGCTGACCGCTATGTGAGCCGCTCACGCCTGCTGCAAATGCTCGACAAGGAGTTCTCGCTGGTGGTGCAGCGCCTCACCGACGTGCGCCCCAAGAACACCACCTTCTTCGCCTATGCGGCCACGGTGACCGCGCGCAGCTTCAAGCAGAAGAACGAGTGCCACGGCTGGGTGGGCATGCGGGTGCAACTGCATCCGGGCGCCGAACCGAGCGACGTGATCATGCATGTGCGCATGCTCGACAACGACAATGCCTTGCAGTCCGAAGCGCTGGGCATCCTGGGCGTGAATCTCATCCACGGCCTGTTCAACTACTTCCAGCATCCGGAATGGGTGGTCGAGAGTCTGGCGGACGGGCTGGAGCCGGAGCGGATCGAGGTGGACGTGATCCACTTCTCCGGCCCCTACTTCGAAGAGGTGGAAAACCGCCTCATGAACCTGCACCTGATCAGCAGCTGGCTGACCCGCGCGGTGATTTTCAACCCGAATGGCGAGGTGGTGGTGCCGGGCGAGCTGTTCTACCGCAAGCCGGTGATGGTCATGCGCGGCACCTTCAAACCGGTCAATTCGGTCAACGTCGACATGATGTGCGCCGGGCAGCGCCAGTTTGCCCAGCTCGAAGCGGTGGATGAAAAAGACGTGGTGTCGCTGGCCGAAATCACCATGAACTCGCTGGTGACCGGCGACAACATCGACGGCGCCGACTTCCTCGCCCGCATCGATCTGCTCGCCTCGCAGGGCTACACGGTGATGATCTCCGACTACCTGCGCTTCTTCCGCCTGCGCGCCTACCTGCGTCGCTACACCCAGAAGCCCATCGGCATCGTGCTGTCGGTACGCGACTTTGCGGTGCTGTTCGACGAGAAGTACTACGAAGGCATGGAGGGCGGCATTCTCGAGGCCTTCGGCAAGCTCTTCCCGGACAACACCCATGTGTATGTCTACCCTTCGCGGCCTCGCGGCACCGATAACCAGGTCACCCTGGACAACGTCGAAGTGCCGGAAAACCTGCGCTTCCTCCTCGCTCACCTGAAAGAGAACCGCAAACTGCTGCCCATCAAACCGCTGGACGACAGCAAGCTGCACATCGACGCGGCGGACGTGCTGGCCGGGCTCAAGCGGGGTCGGGGGGAATGGGAAGCCGACGTGCCCGAGAACGCGGTGAAGCTGATCATGGACGAGCGGCTGCTCGGGTTCGATACCGAGTAGCAGATTCCTCACCGGGATCCGAGGAGACCGGACTCTCGCACCCGATCCACACCCGGCGCCGATCGATCTCATTTGATGCCGCTGGCCGCGCAACGGACGACTCACGCGAGGGATCCACGAAGCCAGTGATCGCCACGACCATCCGAATCGCATGGACAAGAATGCCAATCGATTATATCGTCACGCTCTACCTTCGAGCCCGGCGTTTGGGCGCGAATTCAATAAGAGAGAAGGCCTGGAACCATGCAACAGCAACGACTGACCCGGAAACTCCCACTGCCGTCGAGCCTCGTCCTGATGACCGCACTATTCGGTGCGCCAGCACTCGCCGACAACGCACCTAGCGAGGTCGCCGCGATCTATACCGGCACTGTATCCTCGGATCGCGGACTCGGTTTCATCGGTGAACAGATGACGGTCGCCTTCAGATATAACGCGTCGGTGGCTCCCAGAGAGGGAATCCTAGGCCACAGTTTTCCCCATGCAATTACCTCGATGAGTGTCACACTCGGTTCCGAAAGCTGGACCTGGGTTGGTGGTCCGAATGAGGCGTATCTTTCGAACGATGAGATATATCGTCAGAGCCTAGGTGGGGCCATCGACCGAGTTAGCTTCTGGGCGAGCGATTTCTCCGGCCCTGAACTAACAACAGAGCCGGCACAAGACCTCAACGT
This sequence comes from Nitrogeniibacter aestuarii, assembly GCF_017309585.1. Classification (NCBI taxonomy): domain Bacteria; kingdom Pseudomonadati; phylum Pseudomonadota; class Betaproteobacteria; order Rhodocyclales; family Zoogloeaceae; genus Nitrogeniibacter; species Nitrogeniibacter aestuarii. The sequence continues at coordinate 3,266,696 of NZ_CP071321.1, forward strand.
TGAGGTCTATTTCTCCGATTTATCACCTGCGGGAATGCCGGACGCTCTTCAAGACGACATGCACTTACCGCGCTCGGCATTCGACCCGAGATCGTTCGACAATAGCTCCATGAGCTTTTCGTTCTCCACCTTCACGGCCGAATCCACCACTTACTACTACATTGGGGCCGTCGATTTACGTCTCGTCTCCGCAGTGCCCGAACCCAGCGACTACGCCATGTGGCTGACAGGTATTGGCTTGCTCGGAGCTTTTGCCCGCCGCGTAAATGGCTAGTTCCTCGACCAGACCACCAACTTTCACTGCTTGGCATTCGCCCCCTGACGACCCGGTTTGCCCGAGTCGCGTTCTTTCGACAGCAAGGTGAACTTCAACCTGAAGCAATTGCAATCTATCGTCCAGAAAGGGGTCATACCCTTGGAGCTGATCGACGAGGATGGCGCATGCCCTACCGACACACCATTGCCGGGCACACCTGGCAATTCGACGACCTGCGCACGGTACTGGCCAAGGCCAGCCCGCTGCGCTCGGGCGACGTACTGGCCGGAATCGCTGCCGGGTCGGCGGTCGAGCGCATGGCGGCGCGGCTGTGTCTAGCCGAAGTACCCTTGCAGCGTTTTCTCGATGAGGCGCTGATCCCCTACGAGCAGGATGAAGTCACCCGACTCATCATCGATACGCACGACGCCCGGGCATTCGCCCAGGTGGCCCACCTTGACGTGGGCAGCTTCCGTGACTGGCTGCTCTGTGCGCAGACCGCTCAACTCGATGCTGTTCGGCGCGGCCTGACCCCGGAAATGGTCGCCGCCGTCAGCAAACTGATGCGCAATCAGGACCTGATTGTGGTGGCACGCAAATGCCGTGTGATCACCCGCTTTCGCAATACCATCGGCCTGCCCGGCCATCTGGCGGTGCGACTACAACCCAACCACCCCACCGACGATCTGCGCGGCATCGCCGCCAGCATGGTCGATGGTCTGCTCTACGGCGCGGGCGATGCGGTCATTGGCATCAACCCGGCCAGCGACAGCCTGCCCCTGCTCGGCAAACTCAACCACATGCTCGACGAAGTGATTGACGGTCTCGGCGTACCGACCCAGGGCTGCGTGCTCACCCATGTCACCAACACCCTCAAGCTCATCGAGCAAGGCGTACCGGTGGACCTGGTCTTTCAGTCCATCGCAGGCACCGAGCGGGCCAACGCAGGCTTTGGCATCGACCTCGCCCTGCTCCACGAAGCGCGGGAGGCCGCGCTGAGCCTGGGGCGCGGCACCGTCGGCGACAACGTGATGTACTTCGAAACAGGCCAGGGCAGCGCCCTGTCGGCCGACGCCCACCACGGCGTCGACCAGCAAACCTGCGAAGCGCGCGCCTACGCCGTGGCCCGCGCATTCGACCCGCTGCTCACCAACACCGTCGTCGGCTTCATCGGGCCAGAGTACCTCTACGACGGCAAGCAGATCACCCGCGCCGGTCTGGAAGATCATTTTTGCGGCAAGCTGCTCGGCGTGCCCATGGGCTGCGACGTCTGCTACACCAATCACGCGGAAGCCGACCAGGACGACATGGACACCCTGTTGACCTTGCTGGGGGCAGCCGGCGTCAACTTCATCATGGGTGTGCCGGGTGCGGACGACATCATGCTCAACTATCAAAGCACGTCCTTTCACGATGCGCTGTACCTGCGTGAGGTTTTGGATCTCAAGCATGCGCCGGAGTTTGGCCAATGGCTGACCCGCATCGGCATCGCGGACGCGGACGGGCGCCTTCGGCCAACTCAGGCAGCGCCTGCCCTGCTCGGCCAGATCCAGCGCATGAAGCTGCTGCCCGCATGAAGACCCCCCCCCGACCCCATGCGAGTAAACAAGACGCCACGACGCGCGTTGACGCCTGGGCTGAGCTGCGGCAATACACGGCGGCAAGGCTGGCGCTTGGTCGCAGCGGCGTCAGCCTGCCCACGCGCGAAGTTCTCGGCTTCGGCCTCAGTCACGCCATGGCGCGTGATGCCGTCCACCTCCCGCTGGACATGCCCGCCATGGCCGCACAACTGCAGCAGCGGGGGCTCGACAGCATTGCAGTGAGCAGCCAGGCCGGCGACCGCGAAACCTATCTTTTGCGGCCCGATCTCGGGCGCAGGCTGGGCAGCGAAGATGAGAAGCGGCTCAAGCAACTGGCGCGCCCCTGCCACCTGTTGCTCGTGATCGGGGACGGCCTCTCTTCCATGGCGATTGAGCGCCATGCCGTACCGCTTGTCGATGCCATCGTCGCCCGGTGCCCCGCAGGCACCACGCTAGGCCCCGTCGTGCTGGCTCACCAGGCCCGGGTGGCGCTTGGCGATGTCATTGGCGAAGCCATGGGCGCTCCGATGGTCGCCATGCTCATCGGCGAGCGGCCGGGTCTGAGTGCCCCCGACAGCCTCGGGATCTACCTCACCCATGCCCCCCGTGCCGGTCGACTGGACGCCGAACGCAACTGCATCTCCAACGTCAGGCCAGAAGGACTGGGCTACGAGTCGGCGGCCCGGAAGCTCTGGTGGCTCATCGCCGCGGCGCGCCGGCTCGGCCAGACCGGCGTCGCGCTCAAGGACGACAGCACCGCCGCGCTCGACGAGTAGCCCCTCCCCCGGTTTGCATGCACCGGTTTTTGCGTTTCTTTACGCTGCGCGCGCTGAACAATGCAGCGACATCGCGGTCCATCAGGGCATGGAAGAAACCCGTTCCGCATCCCGTCAACACTGATCCAAGGACGCCTCATGACACCCCAAGCCCAACGTGCCCTGCTCGCACTCAGCCTGCATGCCGCCTTCGCCGACGGCGTCAAGGATGATCGGGAACGTGAGGCCGTGCGCGGCATTGCCGATTCAATCGGGAATGACGACACCCGGTTGAACCTGCCCCGCTTGTATCAGGACGTACTGCTCGGCCGTTTGAGCGTCGGCGCTGCGGCAGGCGAGCTGACCGAACTTGGCGAACGCCAGTACGCCTACGAGATGGCCGTCTGTGTTTGCGAGGCCGATGGCCGGATCTCGGCGTCTGAACGTCAGTTCCTCAACGAACTGCGCATGGCATTGGGCCTCGACACATCGCAGAGCACCGCGATCGAAGGCGATATCGGGCCTGTGGTCGAGGCCGCCGAAGCTGCTCCGATGCCCTCACCCACCCCGAGCATCGACGATGAGGCGCTGGACAGAAACATCCTCAACACTGCACTGCTCAATGGCGCACTCGAATTGCTGCCTCAGAGCTGGGCCTCGATGGCCATCATTCCCATGCAGATACGCATGGTGTATTCGATCGGCCAGGCCCATGGTGTCGAACTGGATCAAGGGCACATCAAGGAATTCATTGCCGCCGCGGGCGTCGGCCTGACCTCGCAATACCTGGAGCAATTCGGTCGCAAACTCATTGGCGGTCTGTTGGGCAAGGCCGCAGGCAAAACCTTTGGAAAACTTGGCGGTGCGGCCACCGGGATGGCGTTCTCGTTTGCCACCACCTATGCACTCGGCCAGGTGGCCAAGCGCTACTACGCCGGGGGCCGAAGCATGAGCACCGACATGCTGCGCGACGCCTTCCAGAATCTGCTCGGCCCCGCCAAGCAGATGCAGGCGCAGTACCTGCCGCAGATCGAGCAGAAAGCGAAATCCCTCGACATGAACCAGATCATGAGCCTGGTGCGCGGCCAGCAGGGCGTGTAGACAAGAAAACGGCGACCCGAGGGTCGCCGTTTCTGTCTGGCATGGCGCCAATTACATCTCGGCAGCAGCCAGCTGGGCGCTCTTCTCGGCCGCCAGTGCCTCGGCACTGACCTTGCGGGTGAAAGTCCAGCCATCGATGGTGTTTACGAAGGCAAAGCCGGTCGGCACGTCAATATACACTTCGTAGGAACCGGCCTTGGAGGCGGCAACCTGCTCGATGGCGCTCACACGCTTGCCGTAGTTCTCGCTCGACTCGGCAGACGCCGTCGTGGCACCGGCAGCAAGAAAAATGCTGGCAGCTGCAATTGCAGTCATAGTGGTTTTCATGGCTGTACTCCTGAATAAAAGATCCTGACTTCGTCCCGGCGGCGCCCTCTAAGGGCTGTTTTCGTGCCATTCACGAGACGAGAAAATTTTTGGTCAGGTTCATTCAAGCACAGCGTGCTGCGTCGCACCAAACGAATGTTCTGATTTGAGTATAAAGCCCTTTTCTAATGTGAAATGGGTCACGTTGCAGCGCGTCGCTCAAGCCGTGCGAGCCAGATCAGCGCGGCCAGACTGATCACGACCACAGGGAAAATCGTCCAGTTCACAGACCCCCAACCCCAGTGGTTAAGCATCTGGCCTGACATGAAAGACGCAAAGGCGACGGTCCCGAAGAGAATGAAGTCATTGGCCCCCTGAGCCTTGCCCTTCTCCTCTGCCCGATACGTCTCGGTCACCATGGCGGTTGCGCCGATGAAACCGAAGTTCCAGCCGATGCCCAGCAGGATCAGCGCCCCCCAGAAGTGCATGAGTTCCACACCTGCGAGTGCGAGGAGACCACACGCGACCAGGATCAGCAGACCGGTCGCCACAATGGGCGCCTTGCCGAAACGATTGATCAGATTGCCGGTGAAAAAGCTGGGCACGAACATGGCGAGAACATGCCACTGGATACCCAGTGTCGAGTCTTCCGCCGTGAAACCACAGCCGATCATCGCCAAGGGCGCAGCCGTCATGACCAGGCTCATGAGCGCATACGACGCCGTACCGCACAGGACAGCGACCATGAAACGCGGCTGGCGCATGATCTCCCCGAGGGGCCGGGCCGGACGGGTCGCCGCACTGCCCCCCGCACCGGATGGCGTCGACGGGGACAGGAACGCCAACACCACCAAAGTGACGGCAAGCAGCGCCGTTCCACTCAGGAAGGCACCGGCGAAGGGCGTCGGCAACAACAGATCCTTTGTCCAGATGACGGCCTGGGGGCCCAGAATCGCGGCAAACACCCCGCCCACCAGCACCCACGAAATCGCCTTCGCCTTGAAGCTGCTCGTGCCACGGTCGGCAGCGGCAAATCGATACTGCTGAACGAAAGAGCCGGAAACACCGCTGGCCAGCAGCGACAGGCCGAACAGCCAGAAGGCCTGTATCGACAATGACCAGGCGGCCATCAACAAGCCCAGAATCCCGACGACCGCCCCGGCCATGAACCCGGCCTTGCGACCGACGCGGCGCATGAGCGCGGCCGCCGGCAACGCACCCAGCGCAATCCCCAGGGTGTAGCCGCTGACCGGCAAGGTGGCCAGCGATTTGTCCACGCCAAGCAGGTAACTGCCCGCCAGACCCCCAAGCGCAATATTGATCGGCCCCACCGCGCCACCGAAGGCCTGGCAAGCGGCGTAGAGCACGGCATTACGGCGGGCAACCGCGTTTTCTTCGTCCGCGTCGATCTGGGGCAGGTCTTGCATCATGGTGTCCAGTCAGGACGGGCAAGCCCGCTCCGAGAGAAAGTGAATCAGTCCGTCGCCAGATCGAACCAGGGCGTCGCACGGTCATGTGCTGCAGACAGCCGCACCGTCTGTCCCGCTTCGAGAACCAGCGGTTCATCGAAGCGATAGAACATGTGCTGCCAGCCCGACACCGGGACCTTGTCCAATGGATGATTCTCGTAAGTGGTGCTGCCGTCCATGTCGAGCCGGATCCACTGAATCACGCCGTACGCCACACCGGCCTGCGTGGCCGTGACTTCAATCGTCTTGTGCTCGGCAGGCCACTGGCTGTCACGTACGAAGTCGAAGTGAAACGCTTCGACCGCGTCGCTGAGCAGCTGAGGATCGAGATCGGCGCGAAACACCGGCAACTTCTTCGGCGTGATTTCATTGAATGCACGTATGTCGAACCCGAAAGGCTCGCTCACATGAAAGTAGTTGGCCATCCCTTCGCCACCGACGAGCGCGACCATCAGGCTTGAGCGCGCAGGCACGATCGCCGCATCGGGCTTGAGCAAGCGGGCCTTGGCATCTTCGAGCGCGGGCAGGACATGCTCTTCGATCAGGCCACTGGAGAAGATCTCGTGCACCAGCACGTCGGCCTTCTCCGGAAGCTCCTCCGGCAGTTGAACCTCGAACGAAGGCTTGGACAGCACCGTCACCACATCGGCAAACCCATTGGTGGCAACGATTGACTTCGCCTTCTCAGCGATCATGGGGGCTCCTTCGCAAGTGACCACCCGTCGCGCGCCCAGCCGTGCGGCCATCATCGACAGCAGCCCGGAACCGGCGCCGATTTCAAAGACGAGCTTGCCGTCACTGACATGTGTCTTCATGCCCTCGAAGTAGGCATTGTTTCGCCGGTGCTCGTTCATCATCGGCACGTGCCAGTTAGGCACAACGCGGTCAATAACCCATGAAATGCCGAGCTTGGCGGTCAGGCTGTCGGGATTCTTCGTCAGCGCCTGGCGACACAGATCAATGGCCTCCTGCCCCCGACGCATGCCCACAAGCATTTCGGTGACGGATTTGAGCACTTCTTCATTGTCGGGCGCAGCGGCGAGATAAGCTTTGTAATCCGTGAGCGCCGCTTCCGTGCGGCCCAGCTTGGCGAACAGCTCTGCACGCTGCAAGCGGGCGGGATGAAAATCGGCATCCAGCTTGAGGGCCTTGCCCATCCGGTCGAGCGCCTGGTCGTGACGCCCCAGCCGGACCAGCGCCGTTGCCGTCTTGAGCATGATCGCCGCGCTCTGAACAATGGCCTTGGCCCGGTCAAAACTCTTGAGGGCGTCTTCGTTCTGGTTGAGCAGCAATTGCGCATCGCCCCGGGCGATCAGGGCTGGCACTGCTTTCGGATTCATCTTGAGGGCGTTGTCTGCCGAGGCCACGGCCGCTTTCGCCTCGCCAAGCTGCACCTGGCACTCTGCCAGATTGACCCACCCTTCCCATTCTTTAGGATGCCGTTGGGTGTAGCTCAGGTAGCAGGCCCTGGCCGCCTCGAAGTTGCGCATCTCGCGCTCGCATACGCCCAGATTGAAGAGCACCTCCGTGTCGTCAGGCGTCACGGCAAGCACATCCCGCATGCGCTGTGCGGAGGCTGCGTAGTCCCCCACCAGACCATACATGGTGGCCGCAAGTTTCCTGTTCGCCACATCGGCCGGGTTTGCCTGACATAGGGCATCACAGGCAGCAAGCGCCTCGCGTTGGCGGCCAGCGCGAAATGCGGCCTTGATCTCTTCGATGGTCTGCATGGCGTCTTCTGATGTGGTGGATGAGCCGGGTAGCAGGATCGCTCGGTGCGCGTCTCGCCTGCATGCGCCGGGGATGCTATCGAACCCTTACCCCTGGCGCAACGTCGCGGCTATAGTCGACGGCGGCAAGCGGTGTGTCGGTCACGATGCCGGCACCCTGCCCGTTCCTGCCAAGAGGGAGAAGCGCAGGAGGGTGAAACGACTGGGAAAGTGGGTGTAACGGCACGTGGTGCACTGCACAATTTTTCCTATACATCCGTTTTAATCCCTCGTAAGATGCGCACCAACATAAAAAATTATTAAACCTCTTCAGGGAGTTACAGCATGAGTAACGAAAATGGCATCCATGTGCCCGACGCGCGCTGCACCTCAGATCCGAATCTGCACCGGATCGTGATCGTGGGCGGCGGCGCCGGCGGTCTTGAACTGGCGACGCAACTCGGTGACAAGCTGGGTCGCAAGGGCCAGGCCAACATTACGCTGGTGGACCGCAACCGCACCCACATCTGGAAGCCGCTATTGCATCAGGTCGCCGCCGGCCGCCTCGACATGGACGACGACGAGCTGGAATACCTGGCCCAGGCCCGCTGGCATAATTTCCGCTACTTCAACGGGTCCATGGACGGGCTGGACCGCGAGAGCAAGCGCATCTTCATTGCGCCGACTCTCGACGAAGACGGCCACGAAATCACCCCACGCCGTGCCGTGCCCTACGACACCCTGGTGTTGGCGGTGGGCAGTACCGGCAACGACTTCGGCACGCCGGGCGTGGCCGAGAACGCCATTGCGCTGGATTCGGCTGAACAGGCCGTCAAGTTCAATCGCAAACTGATCAATGCCTGCCTGCGCGCCAACTCGCAGCACGGCGAGTTGCGCCCGGGGCAGCTGCATGTGGCCATCATTGGCGCTGGAGCCACCGGTGTGGAACTGGCGGCCGAGTTGCACAAGACAACCCGCGAAATCGCCTCGTTCGGCCTCGACAGTCTGGACTTCGACAAAACGGTCAAGCTCACCCTCATCGAAGCGGGCCCGCGCATCGTGCCGCAGTTGCCCGAGCCGCTCTCCGACGGCGTGGCCGACCTGCTTCGCGGGCTGGGCGTGGACGTCCTGACCGGCCGCAAGGTCACAGAGATCACGAAAGAAGGCGTGGTTTTCGAAGATGGCGAAGTCATCCCGAGCGAACTCAAGGTGTGGGCGGCGGGCGTAAAGGGCCCGGCCTTTCTAGCCAATCTCGGCCTGGAAACCAACCGCATCAACCAGATCGTCGTGCGCGACACCCTGCAGAGCACGACCGACGACAACATTTTTGCGCTCGGTGACTGCGCGGCCTGCGCCCGGCCCGAGGGCGGTTTCGTGCCGCCCCGCGCCCAGGCGGCACATCAGCAGGCGTCATTGCTCATCAAGAGCATGCGGGCTCGCCTGGATGGCCAGCCACTGCCAGCCTACAAGTACAAGGATTTCGGATCCCTGGTCTCTTTGGGCAAGTACAGCGCGGTGGGTAGCCTGATGGGCGGCATCATCGGTGGCAATGTGAAGATTCAGGGCCTGTTTGCCAAGGTCATGTACAAGTCGCTCTACAAGATGCACCTGATCGCCCTGCACGGCTACTTCAAGATGCTGCTCGACACCATTGGCCGCTTCGTGCTGCGCCGGACCGAGCCGCACGTGAAGCTGCACTGAACTGGCGGTGCTCCAACATGAACGGCGGCCTGCGGGTCGCCGTTTTTACGGATGCACCTTGATCGTTCAGCTCATGGCGGTATGCTGGACCAATGATTCAGGAACGCGAACTGACCCTGCGCGCCTTGCTCACCGGCTTGCTGCTGGGTGCCGCCCTCACCCCCTGCAACGTCTATGCGGGTCTCAAGATTGGCTGGTCGTTCAACATGTCGATCATCGCCCTGCTGGTGGGCTTCGGTTTCTGGCGCACCCTGAGCGCCACGCGCGGCGCCCCCGAGTGGACGCGCAAGGAAAGCAATATCAGCCAGACCACGGCCTCCTCCGCGGCTTCGATCATCTCGGGGGGGCTGGTGGCCCCCATTCCGGCCCATGCGCTGATCACGGGCGATCCGATGACCGTGGGCCCCATGATGGCCTGGGTGTTCGCCGTGAGCTTTCTCGGCATCTGGGTGGCCTGGTATCTGCGCCCCATGCTGGTCGTGCGCAGCGCACTGCGATTTCCTGCCGGCATGGCCACGCTCGAAACTCTCGACGACATCTTTGGCCATGGCAGGGAAGCCATCCGCCGCATTGTCGTGCTCGCCGCTGCAGGCGCCCTCTCGGCCAGCGCAAAGGCCATCAACGATTTTGTCGTCGCCCTGCCGCGCTGGTCCCCCTCGGCACTCTGGGCCAAGTTCACGTTCACCCTTGAGCCGTCGCTCCTGCTGGTCGGTTTCGGCGGCATCATCGGCCTTCGGGTCGGCCTCTCCTTGCTCGCGGGGGCCGTCGTTGCATGGGCGGGGCTGGCGCCATGGCTGCTTGAGGTCGGCTGGATCGTGGTGCCGGAGACTGACGCCGGCAGCCTGTTCGGCCCCCTGGTCGAGTGGCTGTTATGGCCCGGCGTGGCGCTCATGGTTGGCGCCAGCCTCACCAGCTTCGCCATTCAACTGGGTCGGGCACTCCAATCCAGGGCTGGATCTACCCGGACACCGGCGAGCGAAGCAACTCTCTCATGGCGATGGCCACCGGTCGCCGGCTTTGCGCTGGCGACGGTTCTCACCGTGATGCTGCAAGTTCTTCTGTTCGATATCTCGTTATGGCTGGCCATCCTGGCGGTGCCTTTCGCGGTTCTGCTGGCGACGGTGGCGGCCCGCGTCGTGGGCGACACCGGCATACCGCCGATCGGCGCTATCGGCAAGGTCTCGCAGTTAGGGTTCGGCGTACTCGCACCGGGGCAGGCGATTGCCAACCTCATGCCGGCCAACGTGGCTGGCGGTGCCGCGGGTCAATGCGCCGATCTGCTCAACGACTTTCGCACCGGCCACGGCATCGGCGCGAGTCCGGACCGACAGGTGATCGCTCAATGCCTGGGTGTCCTCACGGGCAGCGTGATTGGGGTGCTGGTGTATCTGGTGCTGATTCCCGACCCGGCCCTGCTGCTGACCGAAACCTGGCCGGCCCCGGCCGTCGCCACCTGGAAAGCCGTGGCCGAAACCCTCGCGGTCGGCTGGTCAGCGGTACCGCAAGGCGCCGGCCCGGCCATGCTCATCGGTACACTGACCGGCATGTTCATTGCCATCGCCGAGGGCGTTCTGCCACCGGCCCGCAGACGCTGCTTGCCCAGTGCGGTCGCCCTTGGGCTGGCCTTCGTGATCCCGGCATCGATCTCGATCATGATGTGCCTTGGGGCCGTGCTCGTGGCGTTGCTGGCGCGCTGGCGCCCCGCATGGGCGACGCGTTATGCGATCGCCGCTTCGGCAGGCCTGATTGCGGGCGAATCGCTCACCGGTGTTTTCTCTGCCCTGCTCTCGATGGTGCATTGAGGATCGGCCGCGGGTTTGCAGGACTGCGCGTATACCCGCGTGGCGGGCACGGGCCGGGTCTTCTATATCAGATAAGTGACATTACGTATTCACCCGCGCGGCCAAAAGGAAGACCATGCGCAGGCCTGATGGACAAGACCAACCAGGCGCCGTGTGAATACACGCGGCAGCGGCGTGCCCGAGCAGGGCAGAGCCAGTTCGCACCATTGAGGAGGAGTACTCATGCGCAAGCATATGATCGCAATTGCAGCAGCTGCCGTTCTGGCCGGCACCACCGGTGTCGCCCAAGCCGAGGGCGCCTGCGACCCCGGTGAAATCGTCATCAAGTTCAGCCATGTGACCAACACCGACAAGCATCCGAAAGGCATCGCCGCCTCCCTGCTCGAGAAGCGAGTGAACGAGGAGATGAACGGCAAGGCCTGCATGCAGGTGTATCCGAACTCCAGCCTGTACAACGACGACAAGGTGCTCGAAGCCATGCTCAACGGCGACGTTCAGCTGGCGGCCCCCTCCCTGTCCAAGTTCGAGAAATTCACCAAGAAGTTCCGCATCTTCGATCTGCCCTTCCTGTTCACCGATATCGACGCGGTCGACCGCTTCCAGAACTCCGAAGACGGCCAGAAGCTGAAGGACTCCATGAAGCGCCGTGGCCTGCAGGGTCTGGCCTTCTGGCACAACGGCATGAAGCAGCTGTCCGCCAACAAGCCGCTGATCAAACCGGAAGATGCCAAGGGCCTGAAGTTCCGCGTTCAGGCCTCTGACGTGCTCGTCGCCCAGTTCGAGCAACTCGGTGCCAACCCGCAGAAGATGGCCTTCAGCGAAGTGTATGGCGCGCTGCAGACCAAGACCATCGACGGTTGCGAAAACCCGTGGTCCAACATCTACGGTCAGAAGTTCTTCGAGGTGCAGGACGGCATCACCGAATCGAACCACGGCGTGCTCGACTACATGGTGGTCACTTCCACCAAGTGGCTCGACAGCCTGGAGCCGGCCACTCGCGACCAGCTGGTGAAGATCGTCAATGAAGTGACCGCCGAGCGTAACGCGGCCGTCAAGAAAGTCGACGAAGAAAACCGTGCCAAGGTGGCCGAGACCGGTACCGTGATCCGCACCCTGACGCCGGAACAGCGTCAAGCCTGGGTTGAGGCCATGAAGCCGGTGTGGAAGAAGTTCGAAGGCGACATCGGCGCCGACCTGATGGAAGCCGCGCAGAAAGCCAACAACGGCTGATCACGGTTGCGGGGGCCAGCCCCCCGCGCTGAAACATCTCGTGCGCGGCAGGCCACAAGCCTCCGCGCATATTTTTGGCCCGACACACCAAAACACAAACTTCGGAGAGGGAAATGACAGGAGCGCAAAGCCGTTTTTCCCGCGCGGTCGAAAGCATTGAAGAGACCTTCATTGCCGTCGCCCTGGGTCTGATGACCATCATCACGTTTGCCAACGTGGTGGCGCGATACGTATTCAACGACAACGTCCTCTGGGCCCTGGAAGTCACCGTGGTGCTCTTCGCCTGGCTGGTGCTGGTGGGCGCTTCCTATGGGGTGAAAAAAACCTTCCACATCGGCGTGGATGTGGTGGTCAACATCCTGCCGGCGCCGCTGAAAAAGATCGCCGCACTGGCAACCGTGGTGGCCTGTCTCGCCTTTTCGCTGATGTTGCTCAAAGGCGCCTGGGATTACTGGTACCCGTTCGCGACCGAGCGCGTCTGGATGGAGACCAACGACATTCCGATGCTCGACTTTCTGCGCTTCATCGAACCCTGGCTGAACGAGGGCGAGCACTACGAGAAGCTGCCGCGCTTCATCCCCTACTTCGCACTGCCGCTCGGCATGGCCTTGCTGGTCTACCGATTTCTGCAGGCCGGCTGGCAGGTGGTGACCAACCAGCGTGATTCGCTGATCGCCTCTCACGAAGTCGAAGAAATGCTTGAAGAAGCGGTCGATGCACACGCAGACGGCCATCATCACAATTCCGATCGTGCTCTGCAGAAGATGAGCGACGGTCAGAACAAGGGCGCCTGATCCATGGATATCCTGATTCTCTTCGGCATGGTGATCGGTTTCATGCTGATCGGTGTGCCCATTGCCATTTCGCTGGGTCTGTCGAGCATGCTGTTCCTGATGATGCATTCCGATGCATCGCTCGCCGGCGTCGCCCAGACTCTGTTCTCGGCCTTCGACGGCCACTACACGCTGCTGGCCATCCCGTTCTTCATTCTGGCCTCCAGCTTCATGTCCACCGGGGGCGTGGCGAACCGGATCATTCGTTTCGCCATTGCACTGGTCGGCTCCATCCGCGGCGGTCTGGGGATCGCGTCGGTGGTGGCCTGCATGATGTTCGCTGCCCTGTCCGGCTCGTCGCCGGCCACGGTGGTGGCCATTGGCTCCATTGTCATCGCAGGTATGGTGCAGGCAGGCTACAAGAAGGAATTCGCCGCCGGCCTGATCTGTAACGCCGGCACCTTGGGCATCCTGATTCCGCCCTCGATCGTGATGGTGGTGTATTCCGCTGCCACCGATGTCTCGGTGGGCCGGATGTTCCTGGGTGGCGTGATTCCGGGTTTGCTGGCCGGCGCCATGCTGATCACCGCCATCTACATCACCGCGCGGGTGAAGAACCTGCCCAAGCAGCCCTTCCCGGGTTGGGGTGAGGTCTTTGGTGCGGCGCGTGAGGCGGCCTGGGGCCTGTTCCTGATCATCATCATTCTGGGCGGTATTTACGGCGGCATCTTCACCCCGACCGAAGCCGCCGCAGTGGCGGCAGTCTATGCCTTCCTGATTGCCAACTACGTGTACCGCGACATGGGCCCGTTCGCCGACCCGGAGAACAAGCGCAATGTGGCCATCAAGGTGGTTGAAGTGTTCTGGCACCCAGACACCAAGCGCACCCTGTTCGAGGCCGGCAAGCTGACCATCATGCTGATGTTCGTGATCGCCAACGCCATCATCCTCAAGCATGTGCTGACCGAAGAGCGCGTCCCACAGGCCATCACCGAGGCCATGCTCTCGGCCGGTTTCGGTCCGATTGCTTTCCTGATCGTGGTGAACGTGCTGCTGCTCATCGGCGGCCAGTTCATGGAGCCGTCGGGCCTGCTCATCATCGTGGCGCCGCTGGTGTTCCCGATTGCGGTGCAGCTGGGTATCGACCCGATCCATCTGGGCATCATCATGGTGGTCAACATGGAGATCGGCATGATCACCCCACCGGTGGGTCTGAACCTGTTCGTGACGGCAGGCGTGGCCCAGATGTCGGTCATGAACGTGGTCAAGGCGGCCCTGCCGTGGGTGGCGATCATGTTCGTGTTCCTGATCATCGTGACTTACGTGCCGTGGGTGTCGACCTGGTTGCCGACCCTGATGATGGGCCCGGAAATCATCACCAACTGATTACACGATTTGTCTCATTCATCCTCTTTGATCCCCCGCTGTTGCGGGGGCTTTTTTTGTGAGCACGAAAAAAAGCCCGGCACGCGGCCGGGCACACACCATACGGCGAAAGGCTTCTGCCAGATTCGATCACTCCGCCTCGAGCGGGAAGAACAGCTGCTCACCGTTGAGCTTGTAGTCAGCGATGGCCTTGTGGCCTGCGTCGGAGGTGATCCAGTTGATGAACTTCTCAGCGGCCTCGACCTTCACGTGCGGATGCTTTGCCGGGTTCACCAGAATCACGCCGTACGGGTTGTAGAGCTTCTTGTCGCCTTCGACCAGGATGTCGAGGTTCTGGCGGTTCTTGAAGTTGGCCCAGGAGCCGCGGTCCGTGAGCGTATAGGCATCCATCCCTGCTGCCGTGTTCAGGGTCGCGCCCATGCCGGAGCCAGTCTCCTTGTACCAGTCCTTGCCCTCCGGCACGCCAGCGCCCGTGGCCACCCAGAAACGCTTCTCTGCGGCGTTGGTGCCACTCTTGTCGGCGCGGGACGCAAAGGCAGAACCGCTCTGCGCGATCTTGCCGAACGCCGCGGTCGCATCCTTCATGCCCTTGATGCCGGCCGGATCGCTCTTCGGCCCGACGATGACGAAATCGTTGTACATCACGTTCTTGCGGTAAGCGCCCGAACCTTCTGCCACGAAAGCGTCTTCCTTGACGCGGTCATGAACCAGCAACGCATCGGCATCGCCACGGCGACCGGTGTCCAGTGCCTTGCCGGTGCCCTGGGCGATCACCTTGACGCCAATGCCCGTCTCCTTCTCGAAGATCGGCAGAATGTAGTCGAACAGGCCTGAATTCTGGGTGGACGTGGTCGAGGCCAGGGTAATGCTCTCATCGGCGTGTGCCGTGAGTGCCGCCGCGCTTACCAACAGGCCAACCGCAAGGCGGCTCAGAAAGTGACGTGCCATGGAAGCTCTCCTTCAATGAATCGCTTGGCTTCTTCCGAAGCCGGATGGGTGAAAAACGTGCGGACGGCGGTGTGCTCGCGCACCCTGCCTTCGGCGAGAAAAACAATGTCATCGGCCAGACGCGTTGCCTGACCGAGGTTATGTGTGGTCATGACGATCTTGGCCCCTTCCGTGCGGATCTCGCGGACGATGCGCTCGACCGCCTCGACCGCCGAGGGATCAAGACTCGCGGTCGGCTCATCGAGCAGCAGCAAACGGGGCTGGGTCAGCCAGACACGCCCGAGGGCCAGTCGCTGCTGCTCGCCACCGGAAAGACGACGTGCATTGTCCTTCCAGCGATCCGCCAGGCCGATTCGTTCGAGCATGGCCATGCCCTGCCGCTCCCGGTCCGCCTTGCCGATCCCGCGAGGGCGCATGCCCAGGGTGAGGTTGTCCAGCACGGAACTGCGCAACATCATGGGGTGCTGAAACACCATGCCGATGTGCCTTCCATCAAAAGGGCAGCCGCCCCAGTCGATATGGCCACCGGTCGGCACAAGCAGCCCGCACAAGGTGCGCAGCAAGACGCTTTTACCTGCGCCGTTGGGGCCGAGAATGATGGTGATGCCTTCGTCCGAGAGTTCGAGATCGACACCATCGAGGACGGTGCGCCCGTTGGGCTGAAAGCGGACCTGATCGAGGCGCAAGGGAAAGAGGCTCATCCGAAACGCCTCATGACCCAGGTACGCAGAACAAATGCTGCGCCATTGATGAGCAGGATGACACTCATCAGCACGATGCCCAGCGCAATCGACAGAGGCAGATCGCCCTTGCTGGTTTCAAGGGCGATGGTGGTGGTCATGACACGGGTGAAGCGGTCGATGTTGCCGCCCACGATCATGACGGCGCCCACTTCGGACATGGCGCGCCCCAGTCCGGCAAGCACGGCCACCATAAGGGAGAAGCGACAGTCGTGAAGCAGCACCTTCACCATGCCCCACCAGCTGAAACGCAGGGCGGTGAGTTCTTCTTCGTAGGTACGCCACGCGTCTTCAATGGTCTGGCGCGAAATGGCCGCCATGAGCGGCACCACCAGCACAACCTGAGCGATGATCATGGCCTGCGGCGTGTAGAGCAGACCGAAAGACCCGAAGGGGCCTGAGCGAGACAGGGCGAGATAGACGACAACCCCGACAACGACCGGGGGCAAGCCCATGAAGCCGTTGATCAAGACGCCCGCTATCTCTTTGCCGCTATAACGCCCGACTGCCAGACAGGCACCCAGTGGTAGCCCGATTAGCGTACCGATCAAGACCGCCGTCGCGCTGACCTGAATGGACAGCCAGACGATCTGAGCAACCCGATAATCAAATCCACCTAACAGGGCGAACGCATCTATGAAAGCCTGCGTCAGTCCGTCCAAGCGGTCTTAGCCTCCCCCTCGTTGCATCGCTCTATCGAGATGGTCGAGCAGCGCCTTGCGCGCTTTCTCGTCGCCTCCCGAGAATTGATAGGACACCTTGAGCACCGGCAACACGAACAGGCCGATACGCCGGGGTGCCACCGGCTTCGCATCCATGCGAAGCGTGACATTATCGCAATCGACTTCAAAAACGCCAGCCCCGAGCACAGTGACGGCGCCCGGGGCGGCTTTTTCGAGACTGCGTTCGAACTCGGTCAGGGTCGCCCCGACTTCACGTTCGAATGACGCCAGGGATTCAGGCGTGAACACGATCAGCCGCCAGCGACTGGCGGCCAGATGGCCAGTTCGTCACTCTCCCGAAGCACATGCTTGGCCCGCTGCGAAGGGGCCACGAACACGCCGTTGACGAGCACAAGGTGGGCCAGACGTTCCGGTACGTTGTACCGGTCGATCATGTCCTGCACCGTCGTGCCTTCGTCAACGTCCAGCGACAACACGTTGCCCTTGCGATTTGGCGGAAGATAATCCGTCAGTGTCGCGAACAGCTTGAAGGCAATCTTCATGCAACGTTCCGGGCCAGTGCGGTCGGCTGGGTGACGGCAATGTAGGCTTCGTAGAATGCCGCCGGATTTTCCATCAGACGCTGCTTCCATTCACCCAGTTCCTGGCGCCCCTGAATGAGGCCACGCAACGCGCCGACGTGATCGGTACGGCCGATGGAGGTTGCCCCAATCAGCACGTCCCCCTTGAACTGAAGGCTGATGTAGCGATATTTGGACTCTTCAACCAGCTCCACGCTATCGCCATCTTCGTCGCCCCACCACTGTCCGAAGGACGTAGAAATCAGACCCAGGGTATCGAGCACGTTGATCGCCAGCACACCCGGCAACTCGGTGTTGCCACCGGTCATGTTGACCGCAGCGACGCGCGCCTGATCAGCCGCGTTCGGCTGAATGGCGGAGACCATCGGCTCGCCGGTGAAGAAATCTAGGCCAGCGGCCACGTCACCTGCGGCGTAGATATCGGCCACATTCGTGCGCATGCCGGCATCAACGATCACGCCGCCTTCGACCTTCACTCCGGTACCTTCCAGGAAGTCGATGTTCGGCTTGACGCCCGCGGCCACGATGACCACGTCCACCTCCAGCACTTCGCCCGTCGACAAGGTGACAGAAACCGGACCCTCGTGAGCGGCCGGTGCCGACGGGGTTTCCTTGCTGCCCCCGCCGGTCAGCGTGTTGACCAGCTTGCTGAAGAAACCGCTACTTTCCTGCTGTGCCGCAGGCGCGGCGCCCACCGGCTCGATCTTCTCGACCTTGGCCTCGGTGCGCACCCGAATGCCCTTCTCTTCCACCCATTGCTTGATCATGCCACCAGCTTTGGGCGTCATCATGCGGGGGACCATCCGGTCGCCCATTTCGACCACGGTCAGCTCAACGCCACGCTTGGCCAGGGCTTCCATGATGATGCAGCCGATAAAGCCGGCGCCGAGCTGGACCACACGGCTACCCGGTTTGGTCAGTTTGGCAATGGCGCGAGCGTCTTCAAGCGTCCAGCAGTTCTGCACTTGCGGGAGGTCCAGACCCGGAATGGGTGGACGCACCGGGTGAGAACCCGTCGCGATCAGCAGTCGATCGTAGGATTCGACGCTGTTGTCCGCAAAGTGCACCATTTTCTTCGTGGCATCGACCGAGGCGGCGCGGGCATTCTTCTGATCGATGCGCAGCGCTTCGAAATGCCCTTTCTTCTTACGCAGGTAGGTGCCGTGCTCGTCAATATTTTCTTCAAGCAGGTACGGAATCGCCATGCGGGAGTACGGCGGCAAACCTTCGCAGCCCACCATGAGGATTTCGCAATCCTTGTCCTGGGCGCGCAGAGCTTCCGCTGCGACGACACCCGCGGGGCCGTTCCCCAAAATTACGTGTTTCATGAGTGTTGTCCTCACTTGGAGTGGCGTGCTGGCAGTTTGACCCCCTGCCCGCGACGCGACAACCCCGGCGGCGACGAGGCGTCGCGGCCGGGGTTATTGAGCAGCCTGAAGGATTACAGCCCCAGACGGGAGAGCGTATCCTGAGTCGGAACGCCTTCTTCGGTCCAGCCGCGAATCGAGTAATACTCAGGCAGCATCTTGTCGAGGCCATTCACCAGGCCCTTGGCGGGACCCGCCTGTGCCGGCTCCGTGGTCAGGCGCGGCGGCAGGTTGTCGTCTGCCTTCGTGAAACCGGCCGCCAGGTTGTACTGACGCTCCATGTTCCAGATGCGCTCGCCCACTTCGTTGAGCTTCTCGAGGGACCAGTCGCCTTCGCATGCAGCTGCGACCTGCGGCTGAACGTCGGTCAGGGTCCAGGCGAAAGAGGTGAAGACACAGATGCCGGCCGCGTCGAATACCGCGGTGGCATCCTGAAACGCCTTGACCAGCTCAGGCTTGCCATCGGTGGTCAGCGGATCGGTCTTGACCGGGATGCCCAGCACTTCGGAAGCCACGGTGTAGCTGCGCAGGTGGCAGGCACCGCGGTTGGACGTTGCGTAAGTCAGACCCATGCCCTGGATGCCGCGGGAATCGTAGGCCGGGAACTCCTGGCCCTTGACGCTCATGGACAGCTCGGGGTGGCCATACTTCTTGCACAAACGCGCGGAACCCTGAGCGATTTCCTTGCCGAAACCTTCGCCCTGAGCCGTCATTTCCGCCATCTTGGCCAGCGCTTCGGCAGAACCGAAAGGCGCTTCGATGCCGATCTGATCCTTGGTCAGCACACCCATTTCGTACAGTTCCATGACTGCACCGATGGTCGCGCCGAAGGAGATCGGGTCCATGCCGTCTTCGTTACACAGCATGTTGGCGTACTGCAGGGTTTCCAGATCGCCCACACCGTTGGCGGCGCCCAGCGCCCAGGCCGCTTCGTACTCGAGGCCGCCTGAGGCACCCCAATACTTCGGGCTGTTCTTGACGGTGAAGTGATCCTTGTCCATCTGCGAGATACGACCGCAGGCGATCGTGCAGGCAAAACAGGCTGCATTGGTGATCAGCTGTGACTTGCCGTCGGATTCGCGCTTCTCGTGCATGGCTTCTGCCGAGATCTTGGAGGCGTCCTCGAACTGAATGTCCTTGTGGTTACGGGTCGGCAGCGCGCCGATCTCGTTGATCACGTTCATGAGGACCTGGGTACCGTAGGTCGGCAGACCTTCGCCGGTCACGGCGTTTTCGGACAACACTTTCTTGCCGTCTTCAGTTGCCTTGAAGAAGGCTTTCGGGTCCTTGATGCCACCGACCCCCTTGGTGCCGCGCAGTGCAACGGCCTTCAGATTCTTGGAGCCCATCACGGCACCCACGCCGGAACGGCCCGCTGCACGGTGAAGGTCGTTCACGATGCACGAATAAAGGACCAGGTTTTCACCGGCACGGCCGATCGAGCAGACACGCACCAGCGGATCCTGCAGGTGCTCCTTGATGGTCTCTTCGGTTTCCCAGCAGGTCTTGCCCCACAGGTGGGACGCATCGCGCAGTTCGGCCTTGTCGTTCTCGACATACAGGTAGACCGGCTTCGGAGACTTGCCCTCGAAGATGATCATGTCCCAGCCGGCGAACTTCATTTCGGCGCCGAAGAAGCCACCGGAGTTCGAACAGGCGATGGCGCCCGTCAACGGCCCCTTGGTGATCACGGTGTAGCGGCCACCGGTGGATGCCATGGTGCCGGTCAGCGGACCGGTCGCCATGATCATCTTGTTGTCCGGAGACAGAGGATCGACCTTCGGGTCGGTTTCTTCAACCAGATATTTGGTGCCCAGACCACGGGAGCCGAGGTACTGATCGGCCCACTCCATGTTCAGGGGTTCGGAGCTACAGGTGCCTTCGGTCAGGTTGACGCGGAGGACTTTGCGGTTCCATGCCATTTTTCAATCCTCCTTACGCGGTCTGGGACTTGGCAGCCCACTGACGCATCTTGTCCAGACCGGTCCAGCTCGAGTCGATGTAGGTGATCGCACCGGTCGGACAGGCGTTCGCACAGGCAGGATTGTCGTCGCACAGATCGCACTTCTGGACCTTGCCGGCGTCGGCCATGTAATTCACCGTACCGAACGGGCAGGCAATCGTGCACACCTTGCAACCCACGCAGATGTCTTCATGAACGATCTTGGCGCCCGTACTGGCGTCGAGCGTGATGGCATCGACCGGACAGGCCGTCATGCACCAGGCCTCGGCACACTGCGTACAGGTGTACGGCACCTTGCGGCCCTCGTCTTCGAAGTTGAAGACCTTGATCCGGGATTTGGAGGGATTAAACACCCCGTGGTGCTCAAGCGAGCATGCCATTTCGCATTGCAGGCAGCCTGTGCACTTGGCGGGGTCAATATGAAGTGATTTCTGCATCGACCGATTCCTCTTGGATATTCATATCGTCGGCGAGGTCTCTGTCGGACCGTTATCTCTCCAGCTGGATAGCGCTACCCGAAACGAAAAGCACCTCCGGTCTCTTCTGGACCGTTGTCTACTTTTCTGGATAGCGCCTCGCAAAAAAACTGGAGGGCGCCTCTCTCTCCCTCACGCGGTCTTTGGTTGCAGCACCGCGAACGTGGTGTCAGCATAACGTGAAACGCAACATTGTCAACGTCACAAAGCCTGTAACCACGGTGCTTTCAGGACAATCCATACGCTCATGATTCGACGCACCGCAGCACAAGCGATACCATCCAACCCTCGCCCATGAAAACGGAATCCGAATGAGTAACGACACATCCGCTCCGAGCACTGCGCCCCAGGCGCCTCTTTCTGTTGATCAAGCCCGTGAATCCATTGCGAAAGCAATCACGCCGATCCGAGGCTGGGAAACCGTCGCCATTCGTGATGCACTGGGACGAGTTCTGGCCAAAGATGTTATTGCACCGCACAATGTACCCGCGCATGACAATTCGGCAATGGATGGTTATGCGGTCAGCAGTGCCGATTGTTGCGGCAACAACGGCACCACGCTGAAAGTGGTCGGCACAGCCTTCGCGGGTAACGCGTTCTCGGGCATCGTGGGGAGCGGTCAGGCCGTGCGCATCATGACCGGCGCCATGGTGCCGCGCGGCGCGGATTGCATCATCCCGCAGGAGTTCACTGACGCGGACGGCGACACCGTGACGCTGAAGGAGCCGATCAAGGCCGGTGCCAACATCCGGCGCGCGGGCGAAGACCTCACCAAGGATGCACCCGCCCTCAGCGCCGGCACCCGGGTCGGCCCCGCAGAGCTCGGACTGATCGCCTCACTGGGGATCGCGGAGGTCAACGTGGTGCGTCGCCTGCGGGTGGCCTTCTTCTCGACTGGCGACGAGGTGGCCTCGATCGGAAAGCCGCTCGCACAGGGACAGATCTACGACAGCAATCGATACACGCTTTACGGGGTGCTCACGCGCCTGGGCTGCGACATCATCGACATGGGCGTCATTCCCGATCAGCCCGATGCGCTCGAGGCAGCCTTTGCCGACGCCTCGGCTTCTGCGGATGTCATCCTGACTTCCGGAGGCGTGTCGGTGGGCGAAGCCGATTTCATCAAGCAGATGATGAACCGCATGGGGCAGGTGGATTTCTGGAAGCTCAACATCAAGCCCGGCCGGCCGATGGCTTTCGGCCGTATTGGCGAGACCTGGCTCTTCGGACTACCGGGCAATCCCGTGGCCGTGATGGTGACCTTCTACCAGTTCGTCCAGGACGCCTTGCTTGCGTTGATGGGCGTCAGCCCTCTGCCCGCCCGCCCGACGCATCCCGCGCGCTGCCTGGCTGACATCCGGAAGGCGCCCAAGCGCATGGAGTTCATCCGCGCCATTTTCCGTCTCGAGAACGGCGAGGCCGTCGTCGAACCCACCGGCGCCCAGGGCTCTGGCGTATTGCGCTCGATGTCCGATGCCAACTGCTTCATCGTCCTGCCCGAAGGGCGCCTCAGCGTCTCCGCCGGCGAGACTGTCGATGTGCAGATGTTCGAAGGCCTGATCTGAATCCGCTTCATTCATGAAAAAAGCCGGATCGCTCCGGCCTTTTCTATGAACCAGTCGCGCTCGGTCAGTTGAGCGTCACGGAAATTTCAACGCGACGATTGGCGGCGCGGCCCTCGGCCGTGGCATTGTCGGCGATCGGTTCGGCTTCACCCTTGCCTGACGCACTCATGCGCGCCGTCTCGACCCCTTTGCCGGCAACATAGGCACGCACGGCTTCAGCACGATCTTCAGACAGGCGCTGGTTGTAGCTGGCGCGCCCTGCGCTGTCGGTGTGCCCCACGATGTCGGCCCGGGCTGCGGACAAGGCGGTCATCGCCGTGGCGACGCGGTCGAGGGCTTCGTATGCAGCCGGATCGATCTCGCTGCTACCCGAGGCAAAGGCCATTGCACCGGGCATGACGACGCGCATCCCGCTGTCCGTCTTTTCCACGGTCAGGCCCATCTGCTCCAGCGGTTCGAGCTGCGCCATGAGTTCATCCATGGGCAGGGTGACAACCGGCTCGGGCGCGGGTTGAGGATCGGCCTTGGGTGCCGGCTGAGTGGCGCAGGCAGAGACCAGCAACAAAGAGACAAGCGAAGCGACAACGGTGAGTTTCATCAGGGGGACCTCGTTATGATCGATATGAACAAGCAACTTGGCTCGGCGCCAACCGGGGCGCCGAAAAATCTGCATATCATATCTCAAACGTCATAGCTTTTCAGCCATATCAAATACCCCGGACAATAAAAAACCCCCGCCGGAACGGGGGCTTACGACCTTCATGGCGTTTACATGCGTGCGATCATTGCATCGCCGAATTCGGAGCAGGACACCTCGTCCGCACCGTCCATCAGTCGTGCAAAATCGTAGGTCACCTGCTTGTCGCCGATGGCCGCTTCCATGCCCTTGATGACCAGGTCGGCCGCCTCCGTCCAGCCCAGATGACGCAGCATCATCTCCGCAGAGAGGATGAGCGAGCCAGGGTTCACCTTGTCGAGACCGGCATACTTCGGCGCAGTCCCGTGCGTCGCCTCGAACACGGCGTACTTGTCCGAAATGTTGGCGCCCGGAGCAATACCGATACCACCGACCTGCGCCGCCAGCGCGTCGGACACATAATCCCCATTGAGGTTGAGGGTGGCGATCACGTCATATTCAGCGGGACGCAACAGAATCTGCTGCAAGAAGGCGTCAGCAATGACATCCTTGACGATGATTTCCTTGCCGGTCTTCGGATTGGTGAATTTGCACCACGGGCCACCATCCATCTCGACCGCCCCGAACTCGTTCTTGGCCAGAGCGTAGCCGAAGTCGCGGAAAGCGCCCTCGGTAAACTTCATGATGTTGCCCTTGTGCACCAGGGTCACGCTCGCGCGGTCATTGTCGATCGCATACTGCATGGCGGCACGGACCAGTCGCTCCGTACCCTCCTTCGACACCGGCTTGATGCCGATACCCGAAGTTTCGGGAAAGCGGATCTTTTTCACGCCCATCTCATTCTGCAAGAAGGCGATCACCTTCCCGGCCCCGTCGCTCATGGGCTCCCACTCGATGCCGGCGTAGATGTCTTCCGTGTTCTCACGGAAGATCACCATGTCCACTTTCGACGGATCCTTCAACGGAGACGGAACACCGGTGAAGTAGCGAACCGGGCGTACACACTGGTAGAGATCCAGCTCCTGGCGCAGAGCGACGTTCAGGGAACGGATGCCGCCGCCCACCGGCGTGGTCATCGGCCCCTTGATGGCCACGGCAAATTCTTTCAGGGCGTCGAAGGTTTCCTTGGGCAGCCACTCGTCAGGCCCGTAGATCTGGGTGGATTTTTCACCGGCATACACTTCCATCCAGTGGATCTGTTTCTCGCCGCCGTAGGCTTTGTTCACCGCGGCATCGATCACCTTGATCATGACCGGCGTGATATCCACACCGATGCCGTCACCCTCGATGTACGGAATGATCGGATTGTTCGGAATCGGCTGCCCCGGGACGATTTTCTGCCCTTCTGCGGGAACCTTGATATGACTATCGCTCATGCCTACTCCCTCACTGTTTCTGTGTAACTGACAGGACGCGCCAGCGCACATTCGGCAGCCAGACCGCCGACGCGCGAGAACCCTGAGGCTCTCGCCGCTGGACGCGGATGCACCGCACTCCGTGTGCATTCCGTCACACATTATCGCCCAAAAACCGGAATCGTTCTCCCGACCCGCCGATGCCCCCGGACAAAAAAACGCCCGACACTCGGTCGGGCGAAAACAGCATGAATGGGTAAGCGCGCTACATCTCAGGCCGCGAACAACGTATTGAGCGTCGGGCTCGGGCGCATGACCGCCTTGGTCTTCTCCGGATCGGCCATGTAATAGCCACCGATATCGACCGCCTTGCCCTGCACCGCTTCGAGTTCGGCCACGATCTTGGCTTCATTGGCAGCCAGTTCTTTGGCCAGGGGGGCGAAGTAGGCTTTCAGTTCCGCGTCATCCTCCTGGGCAGCCAAGGCTTCAGCCCAGTACATGGCCAGGTAGAAGTGGCTGCCGCGGTTGTCCAGCTCGCCAGTGCGGCGCGAGGGCGACTTGTTGGCATCGAGCAGTTTCCCGGTGGCGGCATCGAGAGTACTTGCCAGAATCTTGGCCTTGTCGTTGCCTTCCTTGATGCCCAGTTCTTCGAGCGACACGGCCAGCGCCAGGAATTCGCCCAGCGAATCCCAGCGCAGGTGGTTTTCTTCCACCAACTGCTGCACATGCTTGGGCGCGGAGCCACCAGCGCCGGTCTCGTACATGCCGCCACCGTTCATGAGCGGCACGATGGAGAGCATCTTGGCCGAGGTGCCCAGCTCCATGATCGGGAACAGATCGGTCAGATAGTCGCGCAGGATGTTGCCGGTCACCGAGATGGTGTCCAGGCCACGCACGACGCGTTCGAGGGTGTAGCGCATGGCTCGCACCTGCGACATGATCTGGATGTCCAGACCGGTGGTGTCGTGGTCCTTGAGGTACAGCTTCACTTTCTTGATCAGCTCGTTTTCGTGCGGGCGATACGGATCGAGCCAGAACACGGTCGGCGTATTGGAGTTGCGGGCACGATTGACGGCCAGCTTGACCCAGTCACGCACCGGCTCATCCTTGACCTGGCACATGCGCCAGATGTCGCCTTTTTCAACCGTCTGGGACAGCAATACCTC
The DNA here is from genome assembly GCF_017309585.1 of Nitrogeniibacter aestuarii. Classification (NCBI taxonomy): domain Bacteria; kingdom Pseudomonadati; phylum Pseudomonadota; class Betaproteobacteria; order Rhodocyclales; family Zoogloeaceae; genus Nitrogeniibacter; species Nitrogeniibacter aestuarii. The sequence goes on from NZ_CP071321.1 coordinate 3,292,245, forward strand.
GCCCGTGGCCACGTCGGTGATATTGGCGACGCCCGCCTGAGCCATTTCGAAGGTCTTGTCGTGCGAGCCGTATTCTTCCGCCTTTTGCGCCATGAGGCCGACGTTCGGCACGGTCCCCATGGTAGCCGGGTCGAAATTGCCGTGCCATTTGCAGAAGTTGATCATCTCCTGATAGATACGGGCAAAGGTGGATTCGGGCATCACGGCCTTGCAGTCATACTGCTTGCCGTCCGAACCCCACATCTTGCCGCCGGAGCGGATCATCGCCGGCATGGAGGCGTCCACGATCACGTCGTTCGGCGAGTGGAAGTTGGTGATGCCCTTGGCCGAATCAACCATGGCCAGCTCAGGGCGGTGCTCCTGGCAGGCATGCAGATCGCGGATGACTTCATCGCGGATGGACTCAGGCAGGGTCTTGAGCTTGTCCCACAGATCCACCATGCCGTTGTTCACATTCACGCCGATCTTGTCGAACAGTTCGCCGTGCTTCTCGAAAGCATCCTTGTAGTAGATCTTGACGCAGTGGCCGAACACGATCGGGTGCGAGACCTTCATCATGGTGGCTTTCACGTGCAGGGAGAACAGGATGCCGGCCTCGCGGCAGTCCTCGATCTCCTTTTCGTAGAAATCGCACAGCGCCTTCTTGCTCATGAACATCGAATCGATGATCTCGCCGTCTAGCAAGGGCACGTTGTCCTTGAGCACGACTTTCTCGCCGCCCGTGGTGATGAGTTCCATGCGTACGGTGCGCGCCTTGTCGAGGGTCATCGACTTCTCGCCATGGTAGAAGTCGCCCTCGTGCATGTGAGACACATGGGTACGGGACCACTGCTTCCACTCGCCCATGGAATGCGGATTCTTGCGCGCGTAGTTCTTGACGGCGGCCGGGGCGCGGCGGTCGGAGTTGCCTTCACGCAGAACGGGGTTCACTGCGGAACCGAGACATTTACCGAAGCGGACGCGCAGCGCCTTCTCTTCGTCCGTCTTGGGGTCGTCCGGGAAATCCGGAATCGCGTAGCCCTTGTCCTGCAACTCCTTGACGCATGCCTTGAGCTGCGACACCGAGGCGCTGATGTTGGGCAGTTTGATGATGTTCGTGTCGGGCTCGAGAGTCAGGCGACCGAGCTCGGCGAGGTTGTCCGGCACTTTCTGATCGTCATTGAGGAACTCACCGAATTCGGCCAGCACGCGGGCGGCGACGGAAATGTCACTCTCGGCGACATTGATGCCGGCCGGCTGGGTGAACTTTCGAATGATGGGAAGCAGGGAATACGTGGCGAGCAGCGGAGCTTCGTCAGTAAGCGTGTAGATGATCGTGGGTTGACGCGACGTCATGGAAAACCTCCCTCAAGGTTGTGTCGGCCCGATGGTCTGACATTGGCTGCCCCGTGACGGACAGCGATACATCCGGTCCGGAAAGGCCGGTCGAGTCATGACGCCCTGGCTTGGTCTGACGCCTCGTCCAAAGGCAGAACCGGAGGCCTTCTCCTGAGTGGATTGACCTGGTTCTCCCCGCCGGCCCTGTGAATCATGCTGCTCCGCTGGCCAGTCGGGCTGTGTCATGCGCTCACGCACGCCTCCGGTGATCCCGGAAAGATCCGATTATAGCGTATACCGCTTAATGGAATCTCATTCCTCATTGTGAAATATCAGATATAAGACAGATCTCCCGCGGCTATGTTAGAGAATGCTAAAATGCGCTGATCTGGTTCAGGTTCGCCATACGCTGAGATAGCCTGATCGGCTCAGGACACATCACAGGAGATCGCATGGAGGTCGCTTCGGGAGAAACGCCGGTCGCCCAGGCCATCGCCCACGCACTGATCGAAGGCTTCAACAAGCATTACCGGATCTTTCGCGACACGAGCCGACGCGCCAAGGACCTTTTTGAATCCGCCGACTGGCAAGGTCAATTGACCGCCGTGCGCAACCGGGTTCAGTTCTACGACGACCGCGTGGAAGAGACGGTTGCCCGCCTGCGGCGCGAGTTCGACGCCGACTCGCTCGATGACGCCACCTGGCAGCAGGTCAAGCTCCACTTCATCGGCATGCTGATCAACCACAAGCAACCGGAGCTGGCCGAAACCTTCTTCAATTCGGTGTGCTGCAAGATCCTGCATCGCACCTATTTCAACAACGACTACATCTTCACCCGCCCGACCGTGTCGGTGGAGTACATCGAATCGTTCCCGCCGGTCTACACCAGCTATTACCTGCACAAGGACGGCTTCCGGGCCACCGTCAAACAGATCATCGAGGACTTTGACTGGCAGCGCCCCTTCGAAAACCTTGACCGGGACGTGCAACACGTCTCGATGGCAGTCGAGGCCTTTTTGAAGAGCGAACTGCCTGACCGTGAGGTCAACTTCCAGATCCAGGTGCTGTATTCGGCCTTCTATCGAAACAAGACCGCCTACATCATCGGCAAGGCCATCAACGGCTATCAGGAATACCCGTTCGCGCTCGCCGTTCGACACAACGAGCAAGGCAAGCTCTACATCGACACCATCCTGCTCGATGCCTGGCGGATTTCGGTCCTCTTCTCGCTCTCGCGCGCATACTTTCTGGTGGATATGGAAGTGCCCTCGGGCTATGTCCAGTTCCTGCGCTCGATCATGCCCAACAAGCCGCGCAGCGAGCTGTACACCATGCTGGGCCTGGGCAAGCAGGGCAAGACGATGTTCTTCCGCGACCTGATTGCCCACCTGCGCCACTCGAACGACCAGTTCATTGTCGCGCCGGGCATCCGCGGGCTGGTCATGCTGGTGTTCACGCTGCCCTCCTACCCCTACGTCTTCAAGATCATCAAGGACGTGTTCGGCAGTTCCAAGAACATGGACCGCGCCACGGTCAAGAAGAAATACCTGATGGTCAAGCATGTGGACCGGGTGGGCCGCATGGCCGATACGCTCGAATTCTCCAAGGTCGCCCTGCCCCTGTCGCGCTTTCATCCCGACCTGCTCAAGGAACTGACCGACCTCGCCCCCTCGGCCTTCGAACTGGACGGTGACTCGGTGGTGATCCGTCACCTCTATATCGAACGGCGCATGACCCCACTCAACATGTATCTCGAAGGCGCCGACGAAGTCGAAACCGAGCACGCGGTGCGCGAATACGGCAACGCGATTCGCGAGTTGGCCATCGCCAACATCTTCCCGGGCGACATGCTGTGGAAGAACTTCGGCGTCACCCGTTACGGTCGCGTCGTGTTCTACGACTACGACGAGATCGAGTACATGACCGACTGCAACTTCCGCCCCATTCCGCCCGCCCCCTACCCCGAGATGGAGATGTCGGGCGAAGCCTGGTACTCGGCGGGCCCGCGGGACATCTTCCCCGAAGAGTTCGCCACCTTCCTGCTCGGGCGCATGCCCATTCGAAAGGCCTTCATCAAGCATCACAAAGACCTGCTCACGCCCAAGTTCTGGAAGAGTGCGCAGGCCCAGATCGAAGCCGGTCACGTGGAAGACTTCTTTCCCTACCCGGAAGAACTCCGTTTCCGCAATCGTTTCCCCGAAGATGCCTCCACGGTCCAAACTGAGGTCACCGCATCATGAATTCACTGCGCGCCCTTCTCGGTCTTGTCACCATGCTCTTGGGCATCGCCTGTGCCCCCCTGGCGCAGGCAGACGACGCCATCACGCTCACCCCGATCCAGATCGGCGAGCACTCCTGGTATTTCCAGGGCGAATCGGGCGCGGCCTCGGCCGCCAACAAGGGCTTCATGTCCAACGCCGGCTTTGTCATCACCGATGACCAGGTGGTGATCTTCGACACCCTCGGCACACCGGCACTGGCGCAAGGCATGATCGAGGCGATCCGCAAGCTCACCGACAAGCCGATCAAGCTGGTGGTGGTGAGCCATTACCACGCCGACCACATCTACGGACTGCAGGCCTTCAAGGCTCTCGGCGCACAGGTGTGGGCGAACAAGCGCGCCGCCATCTACCTGGCCAGCGACATCGCCAGGCAACGACTCGCCCAGCGCCAGGAAGAGTTGTTCCCCTGGGTCAATGAAGACACCCATCTGGTCGCACCCGACCGCCCTCTGGACGCTGGAGAGGCGTTCGAGCGCGGGGGCGTGCGCTTTCGACTCATCGACGCCCATGGCGCCCACGCCCCGGACGACATGATGCTGCTGGTGGAAAACGACCGCGTCCTGTTCTCGGGTGACCTGTTCTTCGATGGCCGTGTCCCCTTCGTGGGCGATGCGAACACCCGGCAATGGCTCAAGGCCCTCGACAGCATGCTCGATACCCAGCCCAAGGTCGTCGTCCCCGGACATGGTCATGCCAGCAAGACGCCGCAGAACGGCATCACCCTGACCCGCGACTACCTGCTCGACCTGCGGCGTCAGATGGGCGATGCCGTCGCCGACCTGACCGATTTCGACACCGCTTACGAAGCTGCCGACTGGTCCCGATGGGCCAAGCTGCCCGCCTTCAAGGCGGCCAACCGCCTCAACGCCTATAACGTCTATATACAGATGGAACAGGAAGCGCTGAAAGGCGCGCAGTAATCACCAGGCTGCCATCCATGGATATCACCCCGCTTCTCGACACTTTCGGCGAACGCACGGTCGTCGCCGGATTCGGACTCACTGCCGGCCTGCTCTTCGGTGTCATGGCGCAACAGTCCCGCTTCTGCCTGCGCTCTGCGGTCATCGAGTTCTGGCGCGGCAGCTGGGGCGAAAAACTCTCCGTGTGGCTACTTGCCTTTGCCGCAGCGGTCGTGTGCACCCAACTGTTCGTTGCGCTCGGCTGGCTCGATACCAACACGGCCCGTCAGCTGTCTGCGCGCGGCAGCCTGTCAGGCGCGCTTTTCGGGGGCTTGCTGTTCGGCATCGGCATGATCCTCGCCCGTGGCTGCTCCAGCCGCATGCTCATTCTCGCCGCCAACGGCAATCTGCGCGCGCTGCTCACCGGCTTGATCTTTGCCGTCACGGCGCAAGCGGCCATGAGCGGCGCCCTCGCCCCCGTGCGCACCTGGATCTCCGGCCTGTGGACCATCGAGGGCGGTACCGCGCGCGACCTGCTGGCCGCCTTCCACCTCAATCATGTGGGGGGCATGGCCTTCGGTTTCGCGTGGCTGGCCGTCGGCATTCATCTGGTCCGCCGCCACAAACTGCCCCTGCGCTGGATCATCGGCGGACTCGGTGTGGGTCTGGCCGTCGCGCTTGCGTGGCTGGGCACATACTCGGTCGGGCGCCAGGCCTTCGACCCGGTGGCGACTCAGAGCCTTAGCTTCACCGGGCCATCGGCCGACATGTTGATGCTGGTACTCGTGCCGATAGGCAAATCCATCGATTTCGACACCGGGCTGCTCCCGGGGGTGGTGTTTGGTTCCTTCTTTGCAGGCCTTTTCGCACGGGAGCTGAAACTCGAAGGTTTCAAGGACGGCCCTTCGATGCGTCGCTACATTGCCGGCGGCATGCTCATGGGCTTTGGCGGCATGCTGGCGGGCGGTTGCGCCGTCGGCAACGGCGTCTCCGGCGCATCGATCTTTTCGCTCACTGCATGGATCGCCTTGCTGGGCATGTGGGTCGGTGCCGGACTGACCGACTGGTGGTTTGACCGCCGCGCAGACAATCGCGCCCGGCTGATGGTCGATACGGCGGACGCAGCGGCTGTCGCTCCCTGAGTCGCTTGTCGCACTTTAGTGCGGAAACTGCTTTCCCGATCAGACAAAGGTGGGTCACAATGCCCCCCTTAGCGCTTAAGTGATATCTGCCTCAAAGCAGTTTTCGCTGTATTGCGCACCACCAGAGAACCCCATGCCCCACACCAAGACCTTTCGCCAATTGGGCGATTTGAGCATCGATGCGCCTTTCGTGATCGGCCATCGTCTGACACGATTTGCACTTGCCGCCCATCAACCCAGCGAACAGGATCGAGAGGAATTTCTGGGCATGGTGCTGGAAAAACAGCTGGCAATGACCGAATCCTGGCTGGCCATGTGGGCAGAAATCGTCTCGGTACAACAGACCATGTGGCTGGCGTGGCTCGGTGGGTCCAGCTCGTGGTGGCATACCCTCGCCACGCCTCATCTGACCGCCAACCGCGTGCTCTATGAAGGGCTGGCGCCCTATCATCAGAAGGCCGGCGCCAATGCCCGCCGCCTGGCACGGACACCCCTGCTGGCGGAAAAATAACGCTCGATTCGAGACATAGTTATCACGCAATTGTCATTTTTGATTTCAGACCCGACGAGTGGGGCCAAAAGGCAAAGAATTTCACATCCGCGTAAGAGATAAAGGGTTACATTCCGGCTCAACACGCATCATGCGTAACGCTCAAACCCTCTCATGAGTGGAGACGAAAGAATGAGTCCTCGATTCCACGGTCTGATCAAGGTCGTTGGCGCCGGTGCCGCACTGGTGCTGGTCACCTTGGTCGCATCAACCCACAATGTGGGCGACGCCGGCCAGCAAGGGCCGCTGCGCCTGGCTGCCATGGCCGTTCCAGCCCTGTTTGCAATGATCGGCATCGCCGAACTGACGTTCGGCCCCCAGATTCACGCTCTCATCAACGGTGAGCACAAGAACGCCAACTGGCAACGTGGCGTCGGCGGCGCACTGGCGCTGATTCTCGCCATTGGCCTGGTCGGTGTCGGCATGGACATCCTCGGCTGAGACGCCAAGCGCCAAAACCGTTTAAGCTCGGGCTGAGCGACATCGACTCAGCCCATGACACCCAAGCAACGCCTCTTCTGTCTCAGTCCCCTGATCGCGCTTGGCGTGCTGTACGCCGGGCTGGCCAGTGCAGCCGCCGATCTCGTCAAGCTGGAACTCAAACAACAACCAGGTCAGGAATACCTTCTGCTCGCTCACAACGGCAGTGTCGCCCCCATTGCGCTCGACATCCAGTTGCAATTGAGCGGCGGCGCGAGCAGTGACCGCGGCCGCTTGCTCAAGACGGTCGCGCCCCCGAGAAGCACCACCACGCTGACGCGCATTCAGCTTGCGGATCGGCCCGGACGACAGGGCATTGGCTGGCGAGCCCGCCAGACGGTGGGTGACCCGCGTGCGGTGCACGATCCCGATGCGCGCTACCTTCTGCCCTTTCCGCCCGGTGCCTCGTACGTTGTAGGCCAGGCCCCCGGTGGCAAGCTCACCACACACGACACAGTTCAGGCAAAGGACGCCGTGGATATCACCCTGCCCCGCGGTACGCCAGTGCTTGCGGCCCGCGATGGCTGGGTCATCGATAACGTGCGTTATTTCGGCGAAGGCGCCCCGGCGGCAGACCAACTCATGCGCGCCAATTACGTGCGGATTCTCCATGACGATGGTACCTGGGCGGTGTATGCCCACCTGGACAGCTTTTCCAATACGCTGGCACCGGGCAAACGCATCAAGGCCGGTCAGGAAATCGGTCGATCGGGCAACAGTGGCTATTCGTCCGGACCGCATCTGCATTTTGTCGTGCAGAAGAACGGAGGTGCCCAACCGATCTCGCTTCCCTTCCGCTTCTGGACCGAATCCCGCGGCGCCTTTACGCCCGTCCAGGGAGAACGGCTGACTCACTGAAGAGAGACTGTGATGCAAGTTCATCAACTCGAACGCGATGCCTCCCTTGAACCGGTGGCGCGGATTCTCATTCAATTGCGCCCTCAGTTCACTGAATCCGGCTTGATCGAACAGCTTCGGCGCCAGATCGACACCATGGGATACCGAATCGCTGCGGCCTGCGACGATGACGGCAATGTGCTTTGCGTGGCGGGCTTTGTCATTCAGGAGAAGCTCGCGTGGGGCAAGAGCCTGTATGTGGACGACCTGGTGACTGACGCACGCGGGCGTTCGATCGGCGCCGGCACATGCATGATGTCTTGGCTCAAGGCGCACGCACGGTCACTCGGCTGTCGGCAACTGCATCTGGACTCCGGCGTACAACGATTCGATGCGCACCGTTTCTATCTTCGGGAAGGCTTCCGGATTGCGAGCCACCATTTCTCAATTGATCTCGACCACGATCACTGAGGACGACACATGTTGCGTATTGAACGGCACAGCGGCCCGCAACTGCTCACCTATACAGACGACCTGGCACGACTTCGCATCCGCGTGTTCCGGGATTGGCCGTATCTCTACGATGGCGACATGGCCTACGAGTCCCGCTATCTCAAGACCTATGTCGAAGCACCCGGCAGTGTCGTCGTGCTTGCGTGGGACGGAGACGCCATCGTGGGCGCGTCGACGGGCATACCACTGGTGGAAGAAACCGAAGAGGTGCGAGCACCTTTCGAGCGCGCGGGTCACACGCTTGAAGACATCTTCTATCTGGGGGAATCGGTTCTGCTGCCGCAGTACCGCGGCCAGGGCGCCGGGGTTGCCTTCTTCGAGCATCGCGAGGACCACGCCCGGTCACTTGGGGGATTCAAGGCTACCTGCTTCTGCGGGGTTCAACGTCCGGACGACCATCCTGCACGACCGGCCGACTATATGCCGCTCGACGCATTCTGGCAGCACCGGGGCTACCGGAAACAGCCGGTGCTCAGCACCTGCTTTTCCTGGAAGGAGATCGGTGAAAGCGCGGAATCGCCCAAACCAATGACCTTCTGGATGAAGTCACTCGACTGACCTCATCAGGCATTCGATTCAGAACAATTCCACATCGTCAGCCGGGCTGGCCTGCTTGAGCGCGTCAAGCACCTGCTCGAAGCGCTGGTCGAAATCACCGCCTTCGGCGAGCAAGCCCAGAATCGCCTGGATCGAATCATTGAGCTCATTGCTGATTTCGATTTCGCGCGGCTCACTTGCGCCCAGCCAGTGAAATCCGCGCTCCACCTTGCTGACCAGTTCATGCAGCAGGATTCGGGTATCGCCCAGCATCTTCAGGTAGTTCGTCCGCAATGACTCGACCGCGGCCACCGTGCCGCCCCAGGCCACCTGAAGCTGCTCGGTGCGCTGTACGGATTCTCGACGCATGTCCACGTTCTCGCACAGCGCTTCCGTGATTTCCGCCAGAATCGCCATGTTGTCGCGGATCCGGCCGGCCTCCTCGGCGTGTTCCTCCTCATCGGGCATGTTTGCCACGACGATGGAGACATGATCGTAGTTGACCGCCAGGCGACGCTTGAACTGGAACAAACGGCCGAGGGAGGCGGTTTGTTCGAGAATGCGCCGCTCGATGGGCGTCGCTTCACCGCCGGCAGAGGCATAGGTGGTCCCTTCGGTGTGTCGCAGCATCACGCTGCACTCAAGACCCAGCTCGGAGACCGCTTCGAACAGCTTGTTGGCCAGCTGCTCATGGGAACGACACCCGACGCTGGCGCGCATGAAGTTGAGCAGAGCCCCCTTCTGGCCAACGCTGGAAAGAAACTGCATGGCCATCTCGTGCAGCGTCTGCTTCTCTGCCTTGAGTGCCTTTGCCGACTGGTGCTGCCGGATGGCCAGCGCCACCTTGCGCATGAGAATCTGCTGCTTGACCGGTTTGACGATGATGTCACTGCCACCCGCGTCGTAGGCCCGCATCTGCTCTTCGAGGGTTTCGTAGCTTGTCGCGAAGATCACCGGCACGTCGGTCCATTCGCGCAGGCGCCGACAGGCCTCGACACCATCCATGCCGGGCATCGAGATGTCGAGCAGCACCAGATCGGGTCGGTGGCGCCGGCAGGTCTCCAGCGCCTCGGCACCGGAACTGGCCGTCAGGACGTCGAACTGGCGCGCGAGCAGCCCCCGATGCAGCGCCCTCGTGGTGGCCACATCGTCAACAACGAGCACCGTTCCGGTAATCTCGGCCGCGTCCGCGACCTCATCCATCAACATGCTCGCTCCCTTGGTGATGTGTTGAACACGTGTTGTCCGATCCTGATGATCAAAAGCCGTGGCTTCGCCCCTCATCAACGGCGTGCCTGCAGGCAAACTTGAATCACGGGTGGCCAACGCCCGCAAAAAAACGGCAGCCCGAAGGCTGCCGAATTCCAGAAGAATCTGCTGCAATCAGGCCATGCCGGGGTTCCCGTCAACGCCTTTGAGGGTGGGCAGATTGAGCTGGCGCGGCGCAATCGTTTTCTGAGCCCGCAGATATCGGGCGACCGTATCCCACACCGGCTCGCCACCCGCGTCGCGGGCCGCTTCGGCCACCGGCGCCCAGCCAGCCACCTTGTAGGTCTTGTCGGCGTCAATCGGCTTGCCGTTCAGACGCATGTCGAAGATCCGCTTGCCCATGTCGGCGCTCGGGTCGCAACCATATTGCAGCCCGCCCACGCGCACCATGTCACCCCCCTGCTGGTAGTACGGGTCGGGATTGAACAGGTTGTCGCAGACATCTTCGAGCACGGTCTTGATCATGCTGCCCTTCATCTCCGTCACGGTGGTGTACGGATAGGTGATGGCGGTCTGATCGAGCAGCTGTTCCATGGTGATGGTGTCACCCGGCAACAGCGTGGTGCCCCAGCGGAAGCCGGGCGAGAAGGCGATTTCGGCGTTCTTCTCGGCCATCAGGGCGTCGAGGATGAGCTGATCCCACGAACCATTGAAGTTCCCGCGGCGATACAGCAGCCCTTCGGTGACCGCGAGTTTCTCGCCGAGCTTGTCGAGGTAAGGCGCGCGCACCTTCTCGATGTACGCGGCCATGTCCGGATCGGCCGGCAGCAGGTTGGAGAACACCGGCATCAGGTGGTAACGGAAGTCCTGCACCTTGCCGTCACGCACGTCCAGATCCATCACACCGAGGAACTTGCCGTTGGAGCCGGCATTGGTCACCAGGGTCTTGCCCCCGGCGTTGGAAATGATGCTGGGCTTGGGCACACCGTCGTGGGTATGACCGCCGAAGATGACGTCAATGCCGGTCACCTGGCGGGCCATCTTCAGATCCACGTCCATACCGTTGTGGGACAGCACCACCACCACCTGGGCACCCTCGCTACGGGCCTGCTCGACAACATCCTGCATGTTGTCGTCACGGATACCGAAGCTCCAGTCGGGGGTGAAGTAACGCGGGTTGGCAATCGGCGTGTAGGGGAAGGCCTGACCAATGATGGCCACCGGCACACCGTTGATCTGCTTGATCACATAGGGTTTGAAGACCGGATCTTCGAAATCGGTGGTCTTCACGTTCTGGGCCACGATATCGATGGCCCCGGCAAAGTCCTTCTCCTCGATTTCCTTGACACGCTCGGCACCGTAGGTGGATTCCCAATGCAGGGTCATCACGTCCACGCCCAGCGCCTTGCAGGCATCGACCATGTCCTGCGCGTTGGTCCACAGGGCGGTGCCCGAGCCCTGCCAGGTGTCGCCACCATCGAGCAGCAGTGCCCCCGGACGGCTGGCCTTCATGCGCTTGACGAGGGTGGCCAGGTGCGCAAAGCCGCCCACCTTGCCGTAGGTGCGCGCCGCCGCCTCGAAGTCGATGTAGGTGAAGGCGTGGGATTCGATGCCGCCCTTGGGCATGCCGAAATGGTTCAGGAACGCATCGCCCACCAGGTGCGGTGCATTGCCACGCATATCGCCAATGCCCAGATTCACATCCGGCTCGCGGAAGTAGATGGGTAGCAACTGCGCGTGGCAGTCGGTCATGTGCAGCAGGCTGACGTTGCCGAACTTCGGCGCGTCGTAAAGCTTGTCAGCGGCCTTTTCGGCGCGCACGAAATCGCTGTGCAGGGTCATGCCACCGGCAGCGGCGATCGCCAGCATCTGCAGGAATTCTCTGCGGTTCATGCTCATGGGTAGAGTCCTTCAGGCAAAAAAAGTCCGGCCGTCCGGCCCGCCGCCAGAGGGAGACTGGGCGGCGGCAGGCCGGGGCCGGACCTGTGGGCCAAAGTCAGGGTTTCTTGTTGACCGGCGATTCCGGATCGAGCAGGAAGGCCATGACGTCCTGAATCTGCTTCTCGGTCAGCAGGCCGGAGTCCCCGTTACGCGGCATCAGGCTGCACGCGTTGAATGCCTTGGCGTTGTAGATCTTCGCCCAGGTGTACTTGAGGACGTCCTCTGAATTGCCGCGCAGCTTGCCGTAGTCCTTCAGGCTCGGGCCGATGGTGCCATGGGCGATTTCCGTGTGGCTCAACTCGTGGCAGTTGTAGCACCCCCCACCGTTGACCGCGTCGGCCTTGTCCTTCCAGGTCAGTCCCTTGCCACTGATGGCAACCTTTTCGCCCGCCTGCCAGTCACCCATGTACTTGCCATCGGATGGATACTTCACCGTCGCCAGTTGCGCCGCCTCGATCTGAGCCATGCGCTCTTTGCCCGGCATCTCGGTCCCGGAGCATTCCTTCTGGAAGTCGAGCTGGTACAACCGGTGCTTCTCGGCAATGCCCTTGCTCTTGAAGGAGTGATCCATCATCTGCTTGAAGTCGGCATAGTCGCCGTCACCCGCAAAAGCCACACCTGCCGCCAGCGCAAGCGGTGCGATCCACATCATCTTGGTTTTCATCGCAGTCTCCTCAGCGCTTGATGCCAGGGGTCGCCATCTTGGCGCCATTCGCTTTCGCAGCCATGTACACCGACAGGGCCTGGGTCACTTCAGAACCGTAGATCGGCTCGGGGAAGCGCTGCTGGCGGTAGCAATCATTCAGACGGTGCTGCATGGTCCAGAACTGACCGTTGGAGACACGGTAAGCCGGCCATGTGGTCCACCCGGCCGCGGCGCCCTCATGTTTGGTGAGGTTCGGCAGCCCCTGCATGCGGATACGCTTGCCGTCATCGCCATGACAGGTGGCGCAGGAGAAGTCCATGGGGCCGGCGCGATAGAAGAAAGCCTCTTCGCCCAGCTGGTACATGCGCTTCATTTCGGGGTGACTCATGTTCACCTTGACCTTGGCGCCGTTGGACTGACCGACCACGTAGGCGACAATCTGCTCCATCTTTTCCATTTCATCCTGGCCCCACTTGCCCTTGATGAAATTGTCCGGCGCGATGCCCTGCAGTGCGTCCATGCAGGTCATCAACCGGCTTTCCAGGTCCTGAACCTTGCCGGTGTCCTTGAAGTAACGCGGCATCTGGGCGTAAGCCCCCTTCACCACGCCCGGCCCCATGCCGAGGTCACACTTCTCGAGCGAAGCGTTCTTTGGCCCGCGTGCGGTGGTCCAAAGCTCTTCGCCACTCATTTCCCACAGTTCAGACGGGTTGCCGTCCGCGAGCATTTCACGGTATTCGTCCAGGCTGTCCTGGTTGGCATCCGCCCATGCACCGGTGGCTGCCAGGGCAAGCGCAGCGGCAACGGCACTCAGCAGTCGCTTCTTCATATCTCTCTCCTCCTCAATTGAGGTCAGGCGTTGGGCCATGCATTCGGGGCGACGCGACGTCTGCCGCGCCTCCCGACAGAGTCCACTTACTTGATGACGGTGGAGTCTTCGCGGCTGTCGCCCTTGTTGTCGACCCAGCTCACTGTCACCTTGTCGCCGGCCGCACCGCCCTTGAAGTCGAACTTCAGGTACGGATTCTTGGACACGGACGGGCCGAAGTTGGCCATCAGCACGGTGTTGTCGTTGTGCTTGGCAGTCAGTTCGGTAATGAAGTGAGCCGGAATCTTGTTACCGTCCGAGCCCTTGCGCTGACCGGTTTCCATCACGTGGTTCATCAGCACTTTTACAGTCGTCACGTCACCTTCCATGGTGGCGCGGATTCGCATCGGGTTACCCATGTTTCAAATCTCCTTGTCCGGTGTGCCGATCAGCCGCCGCAGCCGCCGAGAGTGACCTTGATTTCTTTCTTGGCCATGTAGAACTTGTCGCCCGCCTTGACCACGGCATACACGTCCGAGGTCTGGCCCATCTTCACGCGCGTGGAGATGTCAGCCACGGTCCCTGCGGGAATCGTGAAGGTGGCGGCCAGGGCAGCCGGGTTCTTTTCAACCAGGATGGCGATCTGCTGGGTGCCGTCCATCTTGCTGGTCACGCCCACCGGCACCACGGCGCCGTTTTCGGCAATGTCGGCAGCCGTGATGACCACGTCACCACTTTCGGCCGCGTCAGACGCGCCCATGGCCTTGAGCGCCTCTTCCAGGGTCTTGGCCTCGAAAGCGACCTTGTTCCATTCGGCGCGTGCAATTTCCGGCTTCATCAGGCCTGCGGCCACCAGCAGGCCGAACAGGCCCATGCCGGCGCCGGCCTTGAGCGCATCCCTACGTGATTGGTTCATTCCTCTCTCCTCTTCCGATGAGTTTGCTTTACTGCGCTTGCGCGCCATTCAGAATCCATCCGACGATGGCCTGTATCTCTTCATCTTTGACATGTGCCTGCGGTGGCATGGGAATGGTCCCCCACACGCCGGCACCCCCTTTCTTGACCTTGTCGGTGAGCACGGCTTCTGCGTCCGCCTGACCGGCGTACTTCTTCGCCACATCAGTATAAGCAGGCCCCACCAACTTCTTGTCAACCGCATGGCATGCCATGCACCCCTTGTCCTTGGCCAGCGACTCGGCCGAAGGTGCCTTGGATTCGCCCGCTGGCGCAGCCTCTTTCTGCTCACCGGTGACCTTGCCGCGCACACCACCGACCAGGCGGTTCTGCTCGGCCAGGTTGCCGTGGGCATCGTTGGCATAGTCCGGCAGGGTCGAACCGATCACCACTTCCTTCTTGCAGTTCTTCATGCAAGCGACGTTCTTGGTGTCCGGCTTGCCGCCGTTGCCCATGCCTTTGCCCGGCCACATGCCGTGGTCGGTGGTCATGCCGTTACGGTTGGGCATGAGCTTCTGCACCTCGGCGATGTTCTCGTCCGACAGTTCGAAGTCCGCCGGCACCACGTTGGACAGGTTCAGCAGGTAAGCGAGGATGGCATACACCTCGTCCGGCTTGAGCGACTTCGGCTCCGTCCAGGGCATGGCGCGCTGGATGTAGTCGAACAGGGTCGAGATGGTCGCCACCTTCATGAAGGTAGTGCGCTGGGGCGTCGAGCCGGTCTTGAGTGCAAGCACATGCCCGGACTGCACATCAGCCTCGGTCGTACCGCCTACGATCGGGGTAAACACCTCGTTGGATTCGCCGAAGGTGCCATGACAGACCTCGCAACGCTCTTCCCACACCGCCATGCCTTCATCGACATTGCCTTTGCCCTTGGGCAGGCCCTTGAAATCGGGGCGTACGTCGATGTCCCAGGCCTTCACCTCGTCAGGCGTGGCTTCCCGGCCAAGGCCTTCAAACGCCTGGACATTCATGGCGCCGGCAACGAGTGCGGCTGCCAGCAGTGTCTTAGAGAACCTGAACATTGCTGACCTCCCCGCTTTCGATGACCTTCCAGGACTGGATGGCATTGTTGTGATAGATCGATTTGGTGCCGCGCACCTCGCGCAACTGGCCGTAGCCCGGCTGCACGAAGCCGGTATCGTCAGTGGCGCGCGACTGCAAAATGCAGGGCTTGCCATCCCAGTTCCACTCGAAATTGAAGCGGGTCAATGCCTTGGACAGCACCGGCGTCTCGAGGCGTGCCGGCTGCCAGTTGATGCCGCCGTCGGTGGAGATATCCACCTTCTTGATCTTGCCCTTGCCCGACCAGGCCAGACCGGTCACGTTGTAGAAGCCCTTGGTCAGCAGGATCTGACCGCCCGAGGGGCTGGTGATCACCGACTTGGCTTCCTGGGTGGAGGTATATTGGCGATGCTGTCCGTCCGGCATCATGTCGATGTAGTGCACCGCTTCATCCTTCGCGGCGTAGGGCTGATCACCCACTTCGATCCGGCGCAACCACTTGACCCACGACACGCCCTGCACACCCGGCACCACGAGGCGCAACGGGTAGCCGTTTTCGGGGCGCAGCATTTCGCCGTTCTGACCGTAAGCCACGATCACTTCGCCCGACTCGACCAGCTCCATGGGGATGGTTCGGGTCATGGACGAGCCGTCCGCGCCTTCGGCGAGGATGTAACGCCCTTTCTTGAAGTCGGCGCCACAGTATTCGAGCAAGTCACGCAGCGGCACGCCCGTGAATTCAGAACAGGACAACATGCCGTGGGTGTATTGCACCGTCGGCACCGCCACGTTGCCCCACTCCATCCCGGTGTTGGCACCGCACTCGATGAAGTGGATACGCGACACGGACGGCAAACGCATGATGTCGTCCATGTTGAACACCATGTTCTTCTTCACCAGGCCATTGATCATCAGCCGGTGTTGCCCCGGGTCGATGTCATGCCAGCCCTGGTGGTGGCGTTCGAAATGCAGGCCCGAGGGCGTAATGATGCCGAACAGGCCCTGCAGCGGTGCAAAGGCGACGGAAGAACCGCCGACCCGCGTCAGCCCCGGCGATTCGCGACGCACCAGGTTGCTTTCGTACTGCGAGGGCACGCCGTACGGGTTCGCGGCCACCGGCTTGCCCAGGCTGGTGGACCAGGGCGGCAGGTTGAGGATGGCATCCTCGCCTTTTGCGGCCAGTGCCACACCAGGCGCAGCCACGGCTGCGCTGGCCGTCAGAAAGGCCTTGCGCAGAAAGTCTCTTCTTCCCTTGGTGACGTCGGCGATCTGCCCCTCGGTCAGGAAGTTTTCAGGCGCACGGCGAATCCGCCCCGCCCGCATATCATCATGCGACATTGTGTTTCTCTCCCCCATCTCCGGTGTATTCGGACTCAGGTCCTTTTCTCTTCATCAACCCAGCGCATCAACGCTTGGCGCTCTTCCTCCGGCAGATCCCCCCTCCCGGCAATGGCCAGACACACGGGCCGGCACATTCCCACGAGGTTGGGATCCACGATTCGGTAGAACACCTGAGCGCCGTCGCGGTCCCGGTCCACCACCCCCGCCCGGTAGAGCAGATTCAGGTGTCGCGAGGTGTTGGCCTGGGTCAGGCCCGTCGCTCCCGCCAGGTCGTTGACCGAGCAGGCGCCACCGCAAAGCCGGTGCAAAATTTTCAACCGGGTCGGCTCGGACAACAGACTGAAATAGCCCGCGACTTGCTCGAAGACTTTCCCCTGCGCGTCCATCGCTTTCTCCGACATTGATCCATGTCAATTTATGAGTAAATGCTTATATAGTCAATGGCTAATATTGTTGCGGCGCAAGATGCTTTTCCCTCCCAAGCCGGGTATTGGTTAAAAAAAGAGCGCATGGTCCAAGTCACCGCATGCCATCATGGAGAACCGCTGAAAGCGAGCAGGCACGCCGGTTTCGGTCATTTCACCGAGCCCGTCCACACCCAGAAGAAGAGGAGAGATTCCGTGAGACTCACACACATGCTGATCGCATCCGGACTGGCACTGAGCGCTATCAGCGCACAGGCGCAGGACCCGGATCTGGCGCGCAATCTTGCCGCCACCTGTGCTAACTGCCATGGTACGAACGGCCACAGCCAGGGGGGCACCGAGAGCCTTGCCGGCGAGTCCAAGGAGAAGTTGCTGCGCAAGCTTGACGAATATGCTTCGGGGGAGAAACCCGCCACGATCATGCACCAGATCGCCAAGGGCTACACCAAGGAACAACTCGACATGATTACCGAGTATTTCTCGGCCCAGAAGTGAGCGGGAGGCAAACCGAATGATGAATCGACGCAGTTTTCTCAAGACCGCAGGCCTGTCCGCAGCGGCGACAGCCACAGTGGCCACCCCCTTCTCCGCCATGGCTGAATCCGGCAAGAAACTCGGCCACGTGGTGGTCATCGGCGGCGGGTTTGGTGGCGCCACCGCCGCCAAATACCTCCGTATGTGGAGCGATGGCGGGGTTGATGTCACCCTGGTCGAACGCAACCCGCATTTCGTCTCCTGCCCCATGTCCAACTTGGTGATCGGCGGCGAGAAGCAGATGGAAGACATCACCGTCAGCTATGACGGCCTGGTCAAGAATCATGGCGTGAAGGTGATTCAGGCCTCGGCCACGGGCATCGATGCGGGCGCGAAGAAGGTCACGCTCGACAATGGCGAGACGCTCAGCTACGACCGCCTCGTGCTTTCACCGGGCATCGACTTCATGAGCAGCAAGATCGGCGGACTCGAAGGCAATGAAGACAAGATCCCGCACGCCTGGAAGGCCGGGGAGCAGACGGTGATTCTGCGCAAGCAGCTCGAAGACATGCCGGATGGCGGCGTCTTCGCCATGCACATCCCCAAGGCGCCCTACCGCTGCCCGCCGGGGCCCTACGAGCGCGCCTGCCTCGTTGCCAGCTACCTCAAACAGCACAAGCCCAAATCCAAGGTCATCGTGCTCGATGCCAATGAGGATATCCAGTCGAAGAAGGCCCTGTTCCGCAAGGCCTGGGAGACGCACTACAAAGACATCCTGGAATACCGACCCAACAACGCCCTGCTCGAGGTGGACGTGGCCACCAAGACCGCGGTCATGGACTTCGAAAGCGTCAAGGCCGATGTGCTCAACGTGATTCCGCCGCAACGCGCCGGCGCGGTCGCCGGCATGATCGGCTCGGACCTGATCAACGGCCTGTGGGTGAACGTGGACTGGCTGACCACCGAGGTCAAGGATGTCCCGGGCGTCCATGTGATTGGCGATGCGGCCTTCCCGGCACCGGGCATGCCCAAGTCCGGGCATATGGCCAACCAGCACGCGAAAGTGGCTGCGGCGGCGATCATTCGGCTGCTCGAAGGCAAGGACCCGAATCCGACCCCGGTGGTGATGAACACCTGCTACAGCTTCGTGGATCCGAAGAACGTGGTGCATGTCGCTTCCGTTCATCAGTTCAATGCCGAGAAGCACACCTTCCTCAAGGTGGACGGTTCGGGCGGCCTGTCGCCCGCGGCCAATCAGCTCGAAGCGAAAACCGCCATGTCCTGGGCCAAGAACATCTGGGCCGACATGCTTGCTTGAGCATCGTTCCGCGCGCCGTCCTCCAGGTGCGCGGGGCAACGCAAACGGGCCGCATCAGCGGCCCGTTTTTTACTGTTGTGACTGCCGGACCAGATCAATCCAGCGTACTGATGTAGTTCGCCACCGCATGCACTTCCAGCGGCGTCAGCTTTGAAGCGATCGAATGCATCACGGCATTATCGTTTGTCCGCTGGCGCTCGTTGAACGACTTGAGCTGCTTTTCGGTGTACTTGGCCACCTGCCCCGCCAGACGAGGCAACTGAGAGGTGCCGTAGCCTTTTTTACCATGACATGAAGCACAGGCCGCCACACCCGAGAACTCGTTCCCGCGCTCGAAGATGTACTGCCCGACGGCCAGCAGTTGCGCGTCTTCAACATCGTTCGACAGCGCGGGCTTCTTTTCAAAGTAGACACCAAGCGCGAGCATGTCTTCAGATGACAACTCCCTGGCCATGTCATTCATGGTGTCGCTGACCCGCTTGCCCGACTTGAAATCGGCCAACTGCTTCGCCACATATTGATAGTGCTGACCCGCCAGACGCGGATACAGCGACGTCGAACTCTCGCCCTCCATGCCATGACACAGAAAGCACTGGCCGCCGACAATTTCCTCGGCGCGCGCCAGATCGACCTTGGGAAGGGCGTCAGCCACTGCAACGCCGGTCATCAGACTGGACGCCACGCAAAGCGCCCGGGACACCAACCTCATGTCTCTCTCCTACGATTGTTATCGGTATGAGAAAGAGCGTATCAGAATTCGTTAATACACTAAATAATCAGGCGCGTCAGACCATCCAGCTTCAACAACCCAGGGTGAAGGCCGACTTTCCATGAGTGCCTGACACACGTAATCGACGGTATTGCCGGGCAAATCGCTCACCTCGGCCCACAGCAGGGCATCGCACTTCTGCGGCTCGGCGCGTTCAGGCTCTCCACGCCAGCGCATGGCACGAAGAAAGAAGTCAATGCGATTGGTATCCGAACGCCGATGAACCACCCCCACCAACTCAAGCGCATGGGCCGACAGATTCAATCCCAACTCTTCCCGCATTTCACGCACCGCAGTCTCCCGCACCGACTCACCCGGCTCGATATGACCACCGGGCAGGCTGAACAGGCCATCAAAGAAACCTGTATTGCAGCGGCGCATGAGGAGCACCTGCCCGGCCCGCTCAAAGATGACGTGCACCCCGGTCGGGATGCCCGGGGGGGCCATGGTCAGCGCGTTCCAGTGCTGCCGAACCCGCTCTCGCCCCGAGTCGAGGCCTCAAAACTGTCCACCACGTTGAAGCCCACCTGGAGCACCGGCACGACCACCAGTTGGGCAATACGCTCCATGGGTTCGATCTCGAACTTGGCGTGTCCACGGTTCCAGACGGAGACAAAAATCTGCCCCTGATAGTCGGAATCGATCAGACCGACGAGATTGCCCAGCACGATGCCATGTTTGTGCCCAAGCCCGGATCGCGGCAGGATCATGGCAGCCATGCCCGGGTCAGCCAGGTGGATCGCCATACCGGTGGGCACCAGATGCGTTTCACCCGGCTGCACGAGGATGGGTGAATCGATGCACGCGCGCAGATCCAGTCCCGCCGCCCCCGGCGTGGCATATTGAGGCGGCTGGGCCTTGAGTCGTTCGTCGAGCAGGATGACGTCAATGTGATGCATTCAAATAACTCCTGGAATTCGGGTCAGAGCGGATATTTGGCCAGCAGACCGGAGAGGTGCTCGACGATGCGCTGTGCCAGCCCCATCTTGCCGCCACGCGGCAGCGGATGCTTCCCGTGGTCATCGTAGATCACGACCAGATTCTCGTCGCTACCCAATCCGTCCTGTACCAGATTGCCCACCACCATGGGCACCGCTTTCTTCTGGCGCTTGCCCTCAGCGTAGGTGTCGAGCGACTGACTCTCGGCCGCAAAGCCCACACAGAAAGGCGGATTCGGGCGCGCCGCGACCTCGGCGAGAATGTCGGGGTTCGGCACCAGCGTGATGGTCATCGCCTCGCCCGATTTCTTGATCTTGTGTTGGGCGCTGGCCTCGGGACGATAGTCGGCCACGGCGGCAACGCCAATGAACACGTCGGCCTCATCAACATGCGCCATGACCGCGTCACGCATCTGCAATGCCGACGCCACATCGATACGCTCCACGCCAAATGGCGTCGGCTGACTCACCGGGCCACTGACCAGAACCACACGGGCACCGGCATGGGCACAAGCACGTGCAAGCGCGTACCCCATCTTGCCGGAACTGCTGTTGGTAATCCCGCGCACCGGATCGATGGACTCGAAGGTGGGGCCGGCCGTCATTACCACCGTCTTGCCGGCCAGCCACTTGGGCTGAAAATGGTCGCAGATGGCTTCGTAGAGGGTGTCAGGCTCGAGCATGCGGCCCTGCCCCACCTCGCCACAGGCCTGCTCTCCGGCGTCCGGTCCCAACAAGGTCACACCATCGGCGCAAAGCTGAGCCACGTTCCGGCGGGTGGCCGGGTGCTCCCACATCTGCCGGTTCATGGCCGGAGCGACCATGAGGGGGCAATCGCGAGCCAGACAGAGTGTGGAAAGAAGATCGTCGCACATGCCATTGGCCAGCTTGGCCATCACGTCCGCCGTGGCGGGCGCGATCACGATCAGATCGGCATCGCGCGACAGATCGATGTGCGCCATGTTGTTGTCCATGCGCGGATCCCACAGATCGGTCCACACGCGGTGGCCGCTCAGGGCCTGGAAGGTGACCGGCGTCACGAACCGCGCACCGCCTTCGGTCAGCACCACATGGACACTGGCACCTGCCTTCACCAGCAGGCGCGTTAACTCGGCCGACTTGTACGCCGCTACGCCACCTGTCACACCCAGGATGACTTTTTTTCCCTTCAGCTCGACCATGACATTCTCATAATCTCTGCGTCGGCACATACCGACCCGAAGGATTGTACTTCATGGCCATTACCGACTGGCCGGCCAGCGAACGGCCCAGAGAAAAGCTGATCAAGCACGGGCCACAGGCATTGAGCGACGCCGAACTGCTCGCCATCTTCCTGCGAGTGGGCATCGTCGGCAAAAGCGCTGTCGACCTGGCTCGCGACCTGCTGGTGCACTTCGGCAGCCTCAATGCCTTGTGTGCCGCGTCGTGCGACGATCTGTGCGCTGTCCCGGGCATGGGGATCGCCAAGTACAGCCAGCTGCAGGCCACCCTCGAAATGGCACGCCGAACGCTTTCGACCGAACTGATCGAACGAGATGTCTTCGACGCGCCCGAGAAGGTGCGCCATTGGCTGCGCCTGCGTCTGGGCGAACTCGGGCACGAGGAATTCCATATTCTCCTGCTTGACGCACAGAATCGTCTGATCCACGCCGAAGCGCTCTTTCGCGGCACGCTGACACAAACCAGCGTCTATCCGCGTGAAGTCGTCAAGCTGGCACTGCGGTACAATGCGGCGGCCTTGTTGCTGGCGCACAATCACCCGTCGGGTTGCGCCGAACCCAGCACGGCAGACCATGCGCTCACCCGCAGTTTGCGCGACGCACTGGCCCTGGTGGACGTCCGCGTACTCGACCATTTCGTCGTCACCCGAACCCACACGGTCTCTTTCGCCGAATCCGGCTGGATATGACCGGCCGGGCAATTATCGCCGGAAGGTGTTGATCTCTCATCGAAAGATGTTGTATGATCGGCGGCTTTCTCGAAAACCGAATTTATCTGGAGCACAGTCATGGCTCGCGTTTGCCAAGTGACCGGTAAGGCACCGATGGTGGGTAACAACGTTTCCCACGCCCAAAACAAGACCAAGCGTCGTTTCCTGCCCAACCTGCAGTACCGCAAGTTCTGGAGCGAAGCTGAAAACCGCTGGATTCGTCTGCGCGTTTCCAACGCCGGCCTGCGTACCATCGACAAGAAGGGTATCGATGTGGTCGTGTCCGAGCTGCGTGCTCGCGGCGACAAGATCTAACCCCAAGCTCTAGACGGAGACTGACATGGCCAAAGGCGCCCGCGAAAAAATCAAGCTCGAGTCCAGTGCTGGCACGGGTCACTTCTACACCACCAGCAAGAACAAGCGCACCACGCCGCAGAAGCTGGAGTTCATGAAGTTTGATCCAGTGGCACGCAAGCACGTGCTCTACAAGGAAACCAAGCTGAAGTAATCCCCTCCGGGGAAAACTCCAGAGCGTTTTCGAAGCACGAGGCCCGCATTGCGGGCCTCAGCTTTTTCGGCGTCGCGCTGATGCCGCACGCCGGAGCGAGCACAAAATAAAACGGCTGCCGTATGGCAGCCGTTTTTTGTTGTAATCCCGACAATGCGTCGGGAGACCTCCCAGATCAGGCGCGCTGAATGTTGGAAGCCTGCTTGCCCTTCGGGCCTTGCGTGACTTCGAAGCTCACCTTCTCACCTTCTTTGAGCGACTTGAAGCCGTTCATGTTAATTGCGGAAAAGTGGGCGAAGAGATCCTCGCTGCCATCATCCGGGGTGATAAAGCCAAAACCCTTGGCGTCGTTGAACCACTTCACAGTACCAGTTGCCATCTTGCCTTAGTCCTCACAAACATCTTTTTTCGTCTCGCCCGGAACCCCGGACAGTCCCCGGAGGTCACTGACTATGAATGGAACAGAGCCGCGATCCCCATGGGTACAAATCCGCTTTTACCCAGTTGTCCCAAAGGCGTCAACGGTTTTTTCTCCAAAAAAGATGTTGCAATACAGCAAATTAGCCCCATATGTGGAACTGATCTAACAGGTTTTCACCAAGGCGCATCCTGAAAACCAAAGCGGTCGCTGGACCAAAATCTGGCAGGCAAATTGCTCGCAGTGCAGCAAAGGCACTTTGAGCTTCAAGTGTGAATTAAGCACCGATTTGGTCCTTGTTCATCGCTTGCCAACCAACGACGCTTGATTAAGAATGAGTTTCATGGCCATTCGGAAACAAGATGATTCGCTACTGGAGGCCGAGAAGACCCGTGTGGGTCCTCCTCGGATGTTCAAGGTGCTTCTGCTCAACGATGACTACACCCCCATGGACTTCGTTGTCAGCGTGCTACAGAAGTTTTTTATCATGGACCGGGAGCGCGCTACCCGCGTGATGCTTCAGGTACATACCGAGGGTCGTGGTGAATGTGGTGTCTACCCCAAGGACATTGCCGCGACCAAAGTTGAGCAAGTCATCGCATACGCCAGGCAACACCAACATCCCCTGGCCTGTGTGATGGAGGAGAACTAAGCATGATTGCGCAAGAACTGGAAGTCAGCCTCCACATGGCCTTCGTCGAGGCCCGGCAAAAGCGGCATGAGTTCATCACGGTCGAGCACCTGCTTCTGGCCCTGCTGGACAATCCGTCCGCCGCGGAGGTTCTCCGTGCCTGCTCAGCCAACATCGACACGCTGCGCAAGGAGCTCAACGATTTCATCGATGAGCACACGCCGACGGTCGAAGGTGAAGACGAGATCGACACCCAGCCCACGCTGGGTTTCCAGCGCGTCATCCAGCGCGCGATCCTGCACGTCCAGTCGTCCGGCAAGAAGGAAGTGACTGGCGCGAATGTGCTGGTGGCGATCTTCGGCGAAAAAGAGTCCCACGCCGTGTATTTCCTTCAGCGGCAAGATATCTCCCGTCTGGACGTGGTGAATTTCATCTCGCACGGGATTGCCAAGGACAACGCGCCGAGCAATGCACCAGAGGCGCCGGCAGCCAGCAACGAATCGGAGTCGTCCGAGACCGAAGCTGATGCCCCGCAAGGTGGTGGAGCACTCGAGAATTTCACCCAGAACCTCAACCAGCAGGCACTGATGGGCAAGATCGATCCGCTCATTGGCCGCGACAAGGAGGTCGAGCGCGTCATCCAGACTCTCTGCCGTCGTCGCAAGAACAATCCGTTGCTGGTCGGAGAAGCCGGCGTCGGCAAGACCGCGATTGCCGAGGGTCTTGCACGCCGTGTGGTTGAAGGCCGCGTGCCTGAAGTGCTTGCCGATGCCCAGGTGTATTCGCTCGACATGGGCGCGCTGCTTGCCGGCACAAAGTATCGAGGCGACTTCGAGCAGCGTCTCAAGGCCGTGCTCAAACAGTTGCTGGATAACACCAATGCCATCCTGTTCATTGACGAGATCCACACGCTGATCGGCGCAGGCGCCGCATCGGGCGGGACGCTCGACGCCTCCAATCTGCTCAAGCCGGCCCTGTCTTCGGGCCAGCTCAAGTGCATCGGCGCCACGACCTACTCCGAGTTCCGGCAGATCTTCGAGAAAGACCACGCGCTTTCACGCCGTTTCCAGAAAATCGACGTGATGGAGCCTTCGGTGGCCGAAACCGTCGAGATCCTCAAAGGTCTCAAGAGCCGATTCGAGGAACACCACAGCGTGCGCTACTCGAAAGAAGCCATTGCTTCGGCGGCGGAACTGGCGGCCAAGTACATCAACGACCGCCATCTGCCCGACAAGGCCATCGACGTGATCGACGAAGCTGGTGCTGCTCAGCGCGTGCTGCCCAAGTCGAAGCAGCGCAAGACGATCGGCAAAGGTGAAATCGAAGAGATCGTGGCGAAGATTGCACGCATTCCGCCGCGCACGGTCTCCAACGACGATAAGGCTGCGCTCAAGACGCTCGACCGCGATCTGAAGAACGTGGTGTTCGGTCAGGACAATGCCATTGCCGCGCTGGCCAAAGCCATCAAGATGTCACGATCCGGCCTGGGCAACCCCGGCAAGCCGATCGGCAGCTTCCTGTTCAGCGGCCCCACGGGCGTTGGCAAGACCGAGGTCGCGCGTCAGCTGGCTTACACGCTGGGTATCGATCTGGAACGTTTCGACATGTCCGAATACATGGAGCGCCACGCGGTCAGTCGCCTGATCGGTGCGCCTCCGGGATACGTCGGTTTCGACCAGGGCGGTCTGCTGACCGAAGCGGTAAACAAGAAGCCGCACTGTGTGCTGTTGCTCGACGAAATCGAAAAGGCTCACCCGGATATCTACAACATCCTGCTGCAGGTCATGGACCATGGCACCCTGACGGACAACAACGGCCGTCAGACCGATTTCCGCAACGTGATCATCATCATGACCACCAACGCGGGCGCCGAGGCCATGCAGAAGCCGGTGATGGGGTTCTCTGCCAAGCGCGAGAC
Organism: Nitrogeniibacter aestuarii; assembly: GCF_017309585.1. Taxonomy (NCBI): domain Bacteria; kingdom Pseudomonadati; phylum Pseudomonadota; class Betaproteobacteria; order Rhodocyclales; family Zoogloeaceae; genus Nitrogeniibacter; species Nitrogeniibacter aestuarii. Next base: position 3,318,038 of record NZ_CP071321.1, read on the forward strand.
GGGTGACGAGATGGGTGACATCAAGCGCATGTTCTCTCCCGAGTTCCGCAACCGCCTGGATGCCATCATCCCGTTCAAGGCGCTGGACAACGAGATCATCCTGCGGGTGGTGGACAAGTTCCTCACCCAGCTCGAAGCCCAGCTGCACGAGAAAAAGGTGGAGGCCACCTTTACCGACAAGCTGCGTACATGGCTGGCAGCCGAAGGCTTCGATCCGCTCATGGGTGCCCGCCCGATGGCTCGCCTCATCCAGGACTCGATCCGCTCGGCCCTGGCCGACGAGTTGCTCTTCGGCAAACTGGTCGATGGCGGCAAGGTGCTCATCGACATGGACGACGAAGAGAAGATCACCCTCACCTTCGACGAAGAACTCGCCACGACGTCCTGAGCGTCACGGTGATGAACAAGGCGGCCCTCCGGGGCCGCCATTTTTTTGCCAACTGGTAAACTTCTTTCAAGCTTCTCTCATCCATCGCTACAGGAAGAATCACAATGACTTTCCAGACTGCTGATCTGTGCGACACCCACGACAAGGCGGTGCGCGTCGTCGAGCCCATGTTCAACAGCTACGGCGGCAAATCGGTCTTTTGCGGCCCGATCACGACACTCAAGCTGTTCGAAGACAACACACTGGTGCGCTCCACCCTCGAAGGCCCGGGCGAAGGCCGCGTTCTCGTGGTCGATGGCGGTGGCTCCATGCGCTGCGCCATGGTCGGCGACCAGCTGGGTGTTCTGGCGGTGAAGAACGGCTGGGCTGGCATCGTCGTCTATGGCTGCATTCGCGACTCCAAGGCCATGGGTGAGATGGATGTCGGTGTCTTTGCCCTGGGCACCAACCCGCGCAAAAGCGTCAAGAAGGGCGTCGGCGATACGGATATTCCTGTCACCTTCGGCGGCGTCACCTTTACGCCGGGCGAGTACCTGTATGCCGATGAAGACGGCGTCATCGTGAGTGAAAATGCCCTGACCTGAACGTGCAATGCGGCAATCGAGGCGACCGATCGTCGCCTCGACCGGCGATTTCATTTCACAACGTGAATTACGTTTCATAATTCAAAACACGACGCATAATGCGTTGATTTTTTTGTGTTATTTTTTTTCTTATATCTTATATAAGACCTATTGCTGCTCTGCAAAATAACGCCTATACTTCCCCTCACTTGAACGATGGCCGTTGCCCTCTTCAAACGAAGTTGAATCGGGTGTCGAAGTCGCTTCGGCAAACGAGAACTATCTCCCTCCCTGATCACTGCAACACAAGGAATTGATCATGTCCCTGACTCGCGAACAGCAAATCGCCGCCCTGGAAAAAGACTGGGCAGAAAACCCCCGTTGGAAAGGCGTCAAGCGCGGCTACTCCGCAGCCGACGTCGTGCGCCTGCGCGGCAGCCTGCAGCCGGAATACACGCTGGCCAAGCGTGGTGCCGAGAAGCTGTGGGACAAGGTGAACGGTTCCGCCAAGAAAGGCTACGTGAATGCCTTCGGCGCCATCACCGCCGGTCAGGCCATGCAGCAGGCCAAGGCTGGTCTGGAAGCCGTGTATCTGTCCGGCTGGCAGGTCGCCGCCGACGGCAACACCTCCGAAACCATGTACCCGGATCAGTCCCTGTACGCCTACGACTCCGTGCCGACCATGGTGCGTCGTATCAACAACACCTTCAAGCGCGCTGACGAGATCCAGTGGGCCAAGGGCGTCAACGAGGGCGACGAAGCCTTCATCGACTACTTCCTGCCGATCGTTGCTGACGCTGAAGCCGGTTTCGGTGGCGTGCTGAACGCCTTCGAACTGATGAAGAACATGATCGCTGCTGGCGCATCCGGTGTTCACTTCGAAGACCAGCTGGCTGCCGTGAAGAAGTGCGGTCACATGGGTGGCAAGGTGCTGGTGCCGACCCGCGAAGCGTGCGAGAAGCTCATCGCTGCCCGTTTCGCCGCTGACGTCATGAACGTGCCGACCCTGATCCTGGCCCGTACCGACGCAGAAGCCGCCAACCTGCTGACCTCCGACTACGACGCCAACGACAAGCCGTTCCTGACCGGCGAGCGCACCCAGGAAGGTTTCTACCGCGTCAAGAACGGTCTGGAGCAGTCCATCTCCCGCGGTGTTGCCTATGCACCGTACGCCGACCTCGTGTGGTGCGAGACCGGCACGCCGGATCTGGGCTTCGCGCGCGAATTCGCCCAGGCCGTGCATGCCGAGTGCCCGGGCAAGCTGCTGTCCTACAACTGCTCGCCGTCCTTCAACTGGAAGAAGAACCTGGACGATGCCACCATCGCCAAGTTCCAGGACGAGCTGTCTGCACTGGGCTACAAGTTCCAGTTCATTACCCTCGCCGGTATCCACCTGATGTGGTACAACACCTTCCAGTTCGCATACAACTATGCGCGCGGCGAAGGCATGAAGCACTACACCGAGATGGTTCAGGAGCCGGAATTCGCTGCTCGCGACAAGGGCTACACCTTCGTGTCGCACCAGCAGGAAGTCGGTGCTGGCTACTTCGACGACGTGACCACCGTGATCCAGGGCGGTTCTTCCTCCGTGAAGGCCCTGACCGGTTCCACCGAAGAAGAGCAGTTCCACTAAGATTCGTGATCGCTGGCCTTGTGGCCGGCACACGAAGAAACAGCCGCCCTCGGGCGGCTGTTTTCATTTCAGGCAGTCTCGACCCGGGCCGATCGGAGTCAGGTCGCCGATGCCACGTCACAGTCTGCTTCATCACGGGCAACGCCCACCCGGTTGCGCCCGGCGTGCTTGGCCCGATAAAGCGCCTCGTCGGCGCGCTGCAGCAGAACCTCCTGTGTCACTGAGGACGGATCACCGGTCGCGACGCCAATACTTACGGTGAGCATGCCGTCGTGCTTTGACGCTTCGTTCGGGATACGCAAACCCGCCACCGCTGCCCGAATGCGCTCGGCGACCACCATCGCACCTTCTTCTGTCGTTCCCGGCAAGACGAGCACGAACTCCTCGCCCCCGTAACGTGACACCAGATCACCCGATCGTGCCGCGGCACCCGCAAGCACGGACGCTACGCTCTTGAGGCACGCATCGCCTTGCGGGTGACCGTAGGTATCGTTGAATTGCTTGAAATGATCGACGTCGAGCATCATCACCGAGACTAGGTGATCGCTCTGGCGCCCGCGTGTCCATTCGTTGCCGATGTGCTCGTCGAACGCCCGACGATTCGCCAGTCCGGTCAGGGAGTCGCGCGAGGCCAGCCGTTGCAGTTCCTCCTGCGCCTCTTTCTGCACCGTCATGTCTCGGAGGGTCTCGATCACGGCCAGCAATTTGCCGTCGGAATCGAAGATCGGCCCTGCATCGATGTGCAGGTATTGCCGCGTCCGAACTCGTGGCATCACGCACCAGTTCTCGGCGTGAAAACCGTGCTCGTTGTTCGAGGTCAGATCATAGTCAGCGTAAAGGCCTTCGGCTTCGTCGAAGCGCTGCTGCGCGATCAGGTCTGCCAGCGTGGGACGATCCTTGCCGTAGAAGGCGAGCCGATGTCGCGAGCTACCGACCACCTCATCGGCCTTTACGCCAGTCAGGCGTTCGCAGGCCTTGTTCCAGATGATGACCCGGCAGTTCGCGTCGAGCACAAAGGTCGGGACAACCAGGTGGCGCATCAGGCTGACAGCAAAGCCTCGATCAGGTGACAGGGCTTCGATCGTCTTGAGTTGTGTCTCCGGTGTGGTCATTGTTCTCCTCCAGGCTTGAACGCCTTGTTCTGTGGACTACGACCGCATACACCGAAAGTTGAATGGCTCACGTCATACACCCTTGTCATGAAAACGCTCCGACCATGGCGCCAGTTGAGACAATTGGCAGGCTTTTTCTCCTCTGTTCATGATCTTGAAAACTCAAGCCGAGGCAAAAATCTCCGATATTTCCTCCGAAGATGGCATACGCAGAACGTCGATAACGCCCTTTCGCAAGGAGAATTGCGGTCATGTTTTTCAAGAAGAATAATTCCACGCAGGACGTGCGCGTCACACAACTCGAGGCCGAACTGGCCGCCCGGGATCAGCGCATCGTTCAGCTAGAGGCAGACATCGAGCGAATCGAGGCCGATTCGCGGAAAGCGGGCGCCCAGTGCCGCAGGCTCCAGTCGCTGGTCGCTGAGCTGCAAAGTTTCGGCGACTCGATTGTCGAAGTGCAAAGTGGCGTCCATCAGATGGCAGAGACCATGCGTGGTGAACGCTCGCGCGCCCAGGAGGCACGGGACGTTTCCGAGAACGGACGCAACGCCGTCAGCGGTATCGCCGGGCGCCTGAACTCGTTGGCCGAAGCCTCGGCACGGGCTGCAGAGCAGGCAAGTCAGATGGACACACGGGCCACCGAGGTGAGCCGCTTCGTTGAACTGATTCGCGAAATCGCCGACCAGACCAACCTCCTCGCCCTGAACGCTGCCATCGAAGCAGCGCGTGCCGGCGAGCAGGGCCGTGGCTTCGCCGTCGTGGCCGACGAAGTGCGAAAGCTGGCCGAACGCACGGCAACCGCCACCACGGAAATTACCCATCTTGTCGAACAGATCCGCGAGGACAGCAGCTCAAGCAGCGCGCAAATGACCAAGCTGGCCGAGCAGTCTTCTCACTTCAGTTCCGACGGGCAGAAAGCCGCCAGCACAATGGACCAGCTCATGAGCATCTCGTCCGGCATGGGGCGCAGTGTTTCGATTGCCGCGCTGCGCGGATTCTGCGAGCTGGCGAAGATGGATCACCTGCTGTTCAAGTTCCGGGTGTACGAGCAGCTCTTCAACCTGCGACCCCAGGAAGCCGTTGTGGGCCACCACGATTGCCGACTCGGGAAATGGTATTACGAGGGTGAAGGCAAGTCCTGCTTCTCGACTCTGGCCGGCTTCAATCAGCTCGAGTCGCCCCATGCTCAGGTCCACAACGCCGCCAGCGCAGCCTTGCAGGCACATCAGGCATCGCGCGAGGATGAAGTCATCCGCCATGTCGAAGCCATGGAGAAAGCGAGCATGGAAGTGATTACCGTTCTGGAGCGCATGGCCACCGATGGGGCAACACGCGGCGATCTGGTGTGCGCCGTAACCTGAGAGACTTGCATGCGACGGCCCTCGGCCCCGTGACAACTGCGTCCGGGTGGCATCGGTACTGCCACCCCCACGCCGGACCACGCACTCGCTGACGGTCCACTAGCCGCGAGCACAGCAACCCGACACTTCCAGAAAGCAACGATGCTCAGGAACCGACGTATCGGGACGCGGTGCCCATGTAAGCCGGCGATTTCAACCTGACGGTTCTCGGCACCTATCGGCCGCCTGCATCCATTGATGCATCGATCATCGCTCAGTGACGGGAGCCGGGGCGCAGCGATAGCCTTCGGCCATGATGATGAATGCCTCCACCTGAGTCGCGATCCATAGCGCATCCCGGTCCAGTTCATCGGCCATGATGCGCGCGACTTCCGGTGCAATGGCAATGGCCGCCGCTGCATCGAGAAACAGAGCCCGATGGCGTCGGGCCAGCACATCCTCGACCGTCAGGGCGAACTGTTTGCGCACCGCGTGGCGCACCTGCCCTTCCGTCAGATCAAGCTCGGGATGGAGTCGTTCGCCGGCTTCGGGCAGCTCCGTATGCAGGGCGAGCGCCTGCGTCTTGCAACTGCGGGGCGCCAGACCACCCGCCTTGATGGCTTCATCCACCACTTCTTCGGCCATCTGCCGATAGGTCGTCCACTTGCCGCCGGCAATCGTGATGAGGCTCTGATGCTCGACGCGGATCACGTGCTCTCGCGACAACTCGCTGGTGCTGGCCTCGGGATCGGTCGAAATCAAGGGCCTGAGCCCGGCAAACACGCTCAGCACGTCGGCGCGCGTGGGCGCCTTTTCGAGACACTGGCCCGCCTCGCGCAGGATGAAGTCAATCTCGTCTTCATAGGCAATCGGCTCGATCGGCAATTGATCGAGCGGCGTATCGGTCGTACCCAGCAACACCCTGCCCAGCCAGGGAATCATGAACAGCACGCGGCCGTCCTCGGTCTCCGGCACCAGCATGGCCTGATCACCGGGCAACCATCTGGCATCGACCACCAGGTGGACGCCCTGGCTCGGCGACACCATGGGCGCCACGTCGGGCTGCGCCATGCGCCGGATGCTGTCCACCCAGACCCCGGCCGCATTGACGACCACCCTGGCCGTGAATTCAAGTTCCCGCCCGGTAATGAGGTCACGCGCACTGACACCGCTGACGCGCCCGTCGCTCATGGCAAGACCGGTGACCGGCACGTAGTTCAGCGCCAGCCCCCCCTGGTCATGGACGGTCTGCGCCAACGCGACGGCCAATGCGGCGTCGTCGAACTGAGCGTCCATGTAGGCCACGCCGCCGAGCAAACCCTCGCGCTTGACGGCGGGCAACGCCTCTACGGTTTCGTCGACCGACAGCACCCTCACAGGCCCGAGGCCGAAGCGGCCGGCGAGCAGGCTGTAGGCGGTGAGGCCGACACGTAACTTGAGCTTGTCCCAGACGGTATAGACTGGCACCACGAAGGACAATGGCTTGACCCACCGCGGCGCGTTGCGAACCATGCGCGAGCGTTCGACTAGGGCCTCTCGTACCAGGCCTATACGCCCCTGCTCCAGGTAGCGCACGCCCCCGTGCACCAGTTTGGTCGAGCGCGAACTGGTGCCCTTGGCAAAGTCATGTGCGTCGAGCAGCAGCGTCCTGTAGCCCCGGCTGGCCGCATCGACCGCTGTCCCGAGGCCGGTGGCTCCACCACCGATGATGATGATGTCCCAGTCAGTCTGTTCGGCTGCGCGGACCAGCAGCTCCGGTCGCGCCAAGGGAACGATCGCGGCTTTGTCAGGCGCCATCAGCCCACCCGCGGGCGCGCTCGACGGCCTTGCTCCAGCGCGCCCGCATAGCTTCTCGCCAGTCCGCCGAGGCTTGCGGTTCGAACACCCGGTCGGCCGACCAGTGCTCGATCAGGGCCTGATCGTCAGGCCAGACATCCACCGCACGTCCGGCCAGAAAGGCAGCACCCAATACGGTGGTCTCGGTCATTTCGGGGCGCACCACCGGCACCCCCGCCACGTCGGCCTGCAGCTGCATGAGCAGATCGTTTCGGGTCATGCCGCCATCCACGCGCAACTCTTTCACTGGCGCCCCGTCCGCGGCAATGGCCGTGAGCAGGTCGGCGGTCTGCAGTGCGACCGCCTCGAGCGAGGCCCGCGCAATGTGTGCGGCGGTCGAACCGCGGGTCAGGCCAATGAGCGTACCCCGCGCGTAGGCATCCCAATGGGGCGCGCCCATGCCAGCGAAGGCCGGCACCATGACCACTTCGCCGCTGTCGGGCACCTGGGCTGCCAGCGCTTCGACCTCGGGCGCCGAGCGAATGATGCCCAGCCCGTCGCGCAACCACTGGATGAGGGCTCCGGCCGTGAAGATGCTGCCCTCGAGCAGGTAGTCGGTCTGGCCATTGCGACGCCACGCCACGGTGCTGAGCAGTCGGTGTTGCGAAGGCACCGGGGCCTCGCCCGTGTGAACGGTCAGGAAGCAACCGGTGCCGTAGGTATTCTTCGCCATGCCCGGCTTCAGGCAGGCCTGACCGAAGGTAGCGGCCTGCTGATCGCCAGCGATGCCGGCAATCGCAATGGGCTCACCGAACAGCGTCGCATCGGTTTCGCCCACGACCGCGGACGAATCGACCACGTCGGGCAGCACGGCGACCGGGATGTCGAAGAGCGCGAGCAGCTCGGCGTCCCATTCGCCTCGATGGATATCGAAGAGCATGGTACGCGCAGCGTTGCTGATGTCGGTCACATGGCAAGCACCGCCGCTCAGATGCCAGATCAGCCAGCTGTCGATGGTGCCGAAGGCCAACTCGCCCCGGGCCGCCCGCGCACGCGCCCCCTCGACATGATCAAGCAGCCAGGCCAGTTTGGTCGCGGAAAAATAGGCATCAAGCTCAAGCCCGGTGCTCTTGCGGATGCGCTCCGCATGGCCCTGGGCACGAATGGCATCGCATTTGTCGGCGGTACGACGGTCCTGCCAGACAATGGCGTTGGCCAGTGGCACACCGGTCTTTCGATCCCACAGAACCGTGGTCTCACGTTGATTGGTGATGCCGAGTGCACGGACGTTGGCCACCGGCACGCCCGATTCATTGATGACCTGCCGCGCACAGGCAATCTGGGTGCGCCAGATTTCCTCGGCATCGTGCTCCACCCAGCCCGGTCGCGGAAAGATCTGGGGAAATTCCTGCTGCGCTGTCGCGATGACCCGCGCCGTCTCATCGAACAGCATGGCACGGGAACTCGTCGTGCCCTGATCCAGGGCCAACACGTAGTTCATGGGTCGCTCCGTTTCGCGTTCTCCGTTCGACGATAACGGATTTGCATGGTTCGATAAAGCATCGGCTGCGGCGCAACACGGTTGCGCGCGAGCTCGACCCGAACCCAGCCCCGGCAGCGATCAGCTTTTTTTGCGGCGCGATTTGGCGTCCGACGCTTTGGCCTTTTCTGCCGTGGCCTTGCGCTTGCCGGCTGTCTTCTTGCTTTTGGCCTTTCGCGCTTTGGGCTCGCGCTCAGGCTCGCCAGCCGCGTTCAGATCGCTGTCGTTATCCGTGTCGGCGGCCACATCAGGCTCCGCCACCGACGCGTCCAGCGAGCCGAGCCATTGGCGGCGCCACTGTGCCACGGCAGGCAGGGTGTCATCCAGACGCGCCTCAAGATGCGCACGCAAGGTCGCCAGTGCCGCCTGATCGGCCGTCTGACTCAGGTCGGGCCACATGGGCTCCAGAACGACTCTCATCGCCCCCCGGCCGCCGCTTCGTCTCGGCAAGCCATGGCCGTCGATTGACAGGATGGGCACTTCACCCGTGCTGGGCTCAATGATGAGCTGCGCGTCCCCGCCGGGCACGGGGACGCGCAAACGGCGACCGAACAGCAGGTCGAATCCGGACACCGGCATCTGCATGACCAGATCGTCATCCTCGATCCGATACAGCCCGTGGGGTTTGAATTGCGCCTCAAGAAGCAGATCGCCTGCGGCTCGACCCTCTTTCGGCTCGGCCTGGCCCGACAACCTCAGGCGGCGCCCTGCCCACATCAAGGGCGGGACGGTCACCCGCACCTTGCGCGAACTCTTGAGTTCGCCCGTGCCGTTGCAGTCCTCGCAAGGCACCACCGACACAAAACCCCGACCATTGCAGATACCGCACTTGTCGAGCCCCTTGCGCGTGCGAATGCGGCCACTCCCATGGCAGGCCTCGCACAGGCATGAACGCCCCAACTCGATCTTGCCGTCGCCATCACAGGTCTGGCACACAAGCACGTCGCCGAGTTCGAACGCGTGGGAAGTCCCGAAGATTGCCTCTTCAATCGTGAGCCACAGGGTTTCGTGTTGATCAGGGCCCGGCGTCGAGGATGGCTCGGGTGACGGCTCGGGCTGTGCTGCGGGCTCTTGGGATGCTGCGTCATCGGCCACCGCTTCACCGCCCGAGAGCACGAAATCGTAAGCCGCACGCACCTGCCGGAATCGCTCGGTCGCCTCGGGGGCCGGATTGCGGTCGGGGTGCCAGTGCATGGCAAGCTTGCGATAGGCGCGTTTGACCTCGTCGGGCAAGGCGCCCGGAGGGAGGCCCAGAACATCAAACGCCTGATTGAGGCTGGCAGGTCGGTGCGGCACGGCTGAAACCGGATCGGGTGGCTGAAAACAGGCGAGCTTACTCGCTTCTGCGCGCAGTGGCGAGGGCCGCCAGGCGAGCCCGCCAGCGTGTCAAACGCTCCCGCTCCAGCACGCCGGACGACATGGCGGTGCCGATCAGTACCACGACCGCGCCGACGAGCATCTGTACCGTCACGCTCTCATCGAGCACCAGGGCGCCCCACCCCATGCCGAAGGCGGGAATCAGGTAGGCCACCGCCGCGGCGCGCGAGGCCCCCACGTGGCTGATCAGCCGGAAATACAGGATGAATGCCAAGGCCGAGCACCCCACGCCAAGCGCCAGTGCGGCGCCCCAGGCCGTAGCGCCCGGCACCTGCGCCGGCCATGACACCCAGGCCAGTGGCGCGAGCAGAACGACCGCCACCAGTTGCGTGCCCAGCGAGATGCTCAGTGCCGGAACCCCTTGCAGATGCCGACGCACGATGTTGGCCGACATCCCGTACATCAACGTCGCCAGCAAGACAGCCATCACGGCCAACCCACCGTGGTCACCGTGAAAACCGGCGTCGTCCGCCGCAAGAATGGCCACGCCGACAAAACCCAGCATCAAGCCGGCAACGCGCACACCCGAGATCCGCTCGCCCAGCCACAACCACGCCACCAGCGGCGTCCACAGCGCGGCCGTGGCGTTGCCGATGGACGCGAATCCGGAGGTGATGGACAGCAGCGCCCAGGCAAAGAGTAGAAACGGGATCACGCAGTTGAAGATCCCCACCAGCGCGATCGCCCGCCAGTGTTTCATCATGGCGCCCCACTGCCGCTTCATGAACACCAGCGGCACAAGGAAAACCGCCGCCGACAGGGCACGGACGAAGACCAGCGCAAACGAACCGAACTCGGGCACCGAAACACGGGTAAACAGGAACGAGGCTCCCCAGATGGCGGCCAACACCACCAGATCCATCAGATCACGAGGGCGCATCGAATCCCTCCAGGGTCAGCAAGGCACGCTTGCGCTCCAGCCCCCAGGCAAAACCGGTCAGGCGATCATGGGCACCGAGCACCCGGTGACACGGGATGAACAGCGCGAGCGGATTGCGCCCCACGGCCCCGCCCACCGCCCGACTCGCGCGGGGGCGCCCGATCCGCGTCGCCAGATCGGCATAGGTCGTCCGGTGTCCCCATGGCACCTCAGCCAGCGCCTCCCAGACCTGCCGTTGAAATGCCGTACCGCTTGGCGCCAAGTGAAGATCAAAGCCCCTGAGCTCACCGGCGAAATAGGCGTTCAGCTGCGCCGCAGCCGCCTGACAGTGCTCATTCGACGGCAGCTCGACGGGCGACTGATCGAACGCCGCCGACACCAGCGCATGGTCGCTGGCCAGCACCTGCAGCAGGCCCAGCGGCGTTTCGATGGCCAGCGCTGCCTTGATCGTATTCATGCGTTTTCCCCTTCAGCCAGACCTGCCCATAGATGCATCACCGCATAGGCGCGCCACGGACGCCAGGTCTCGGCGTGCCGACGCGCCTGGGCGGCAGAACACATGCCCAGGGCGGCGCGAACGCCATAGTCGCCCTCGGGAAACGCGTCGGGCCAGGCCAGCGCGCGCATGGCGATGTACTGGGCCGTCCACGGGCCGATGCCCGGCACCGCCTCGAGCTGTGCGATGGTTTCTTCCACGGGCGCACCCGGCGCAAGTGTCAGTCGCCCGGCCGCCACCGCGTCCGCGAGTTGAATAATGGCCGTCGCGCGACGGGCAATCACTCCTTTTGACGCAATGTCGTCGACACTCATTCCGGCAATATGATCGGCACTGGGGAAAACACGGCACACCGCCGGCCACGGCGTCTCCACAGGCTCACCGAAAGCCGTGGCAAAGCGGCCGGCCAGCGTGCGCGCCGCCTTCACCGTGATCTGCTGACCGAGCACCGCACGCACCGTCATTTCCATGCCGTCGAAGGCACCGGGCAGTCGCAAGCCCGGCCGGGGCCCGGCAAGTGCCCCCAGCGACGCCTGCACCGCCTGCGGATCCGCATCGAGATCGAACAGCTGGCGCAAGCGCCCCAGCACGGCTGGCACCACCGGCGCCAGCGAGGGCGACAGCCTGACCGCCAGCGCTGCCACCTCGCAGCGCGCCGACAGCCAGCCCGTGGTTTGACCGATACGCACCGAACGCCGGTATTCGCCCGCCTCGACGGACTCGACACCATCGATGGTGCGCCCGGCGAGAAACGTCATCATGCGCGGGCCGTCATACGGTGGCCGCCACGGCAGCTCGAACCTCAACACGTCGTCCTCCACCCGCATGCGCCGGCCCAGGCGCAAAGACGACGGGCTCATGCGGTATTGGCGTGCAAACGCGGCCTGCAGCGCACGGGCACTGCCCAGCCCCACCGATTGGGCCACCACCTCGACGGGCAACGCCGTATCGGTGAGCAAGCGCTTGGCCGCCAGCAGCCGCCGGGTACGCAGGTAGTCCGCAGGTGAAACCCCGAAGCGCGCGAGAAACAGGCGCCGCAGATGGCGGTCCGTCACGCCGACGCGCTGCGCGATGTCGGCCACCGAGACCCCGTCGCTCATCCGACCGTCGATCAGCCGGGCCGCCGCTTCGGCCAGGGCCCCGCTGGAATCGACGGCAGACAGGCCCGGCGCCAGCTCGGGGCGGCAGCGCAGGCAGGGACGGAAACCCGCTGCCTCGGCTGCCGCCGCACTCGGGTGGAAAGAGCACATATCCCGTCGCGGCGTGCGCACCCGACACACCGGCCGACAGTAAATACCGGTGGAGCGGACACCCACGAACACCCGACCGTCAAAGCGGGCATCGTGGGTCACGAGGGCGTCATAGCAGGCATCGGCGTTCAGATCCATGAGCGGATTATGAGCGCTGCGCCATCGGCGCGCACGAACGGATCGGACATGGAAATCTGTGCGACGCTTCCGGCGACGACCCACATGGGCTAGGCTTGTTTTCATCACCAACGCGCACAATTCGCTGCACCGAGGCCAAAGACCAGAACGCCCTCGGGGGCGAGGACAGTGACCGACACCGGCATTGCGTCTGCGGCGCCATGCCTTTCCGGGTGATCGGTGACTACCGTGCCAATACGGCCGGCGCCTGGACGGAAATCGATTGTGCCGTCCTCGCCCGGATCGGCCTTTTCATGGACGCCAAGAGCATCCCGTGCGTCGAGCCAATGTCTGACCACCTGCGAGAACCCATGCCATGAGCAACACCGACGACGATTTCTTCAGCCGAGCCGATGCGCACATCCACCTGTCCAACGACCAGATGTCCGAGACCGCAACCCGTGGCAAGGTCAGCGCCTCGATGATGTACGCCACCGCCCGCTTCAATGCCTGGGTCACCGCCTGCGGCTGGAAAAACGCCGAAGAGATGGCGGCGGCCAAGGACGACACCGTGGCCTATTTCGTTGCCGAGTACCAGAAGATGCTCGAAGAGAATCTGAGCGACTACATCACCCACTTCGACGATTACATGCGCCCGCGCAGTCAGGGCTGATCCATGCACCATGGTCACGACCCCGATCTGGTCACGCCCATCCACTTGCACGCGCAGTTACGCACGCTGACACGGCTTTAACACCTCTACCATGCGGCGCATCCGGACGCCACGCTGGCCGATTTCGATCGACTGGTCGCACCTGAGTTCTGGGAGATCGGCGCCTCGGGCCGGCGCTACAGTCGCGCGTTTGCCCGCCAGGTGCTGGCCAATCGAACGACGGTGCCGCCCCCCGAGTCCTGGCATGACGATGCCCACGTGCTCACCCCGCTGGGTGACGCCCTGTACCAGCCCACCTACACGCTCATTCAGCCTGGGCGAACGACCCTCCGTGCCTCGCTATGGCGCGACACGCCCGACGGCTGGCAGGTCGTCTTTCATCATGGCACCGTCTGCAGGTGAGCCTGACCGGTGCAAGCCGGCGGCGCACCGACCATCGACACGCATTCAGTCCCCGGTCGGAAGGAACCTCGGCCGCCAAAACTGCACAAAGCCATTGAGCGCCATGCCAACGCAATGATCAGGAGGACGCACCATGATCACTTTCCGTGCCGGCCCCCAAGGGTTTGCCAGATCTGTCGGTCTGGCAGTTCTGCTCGCCCTCGGCCTGTCGAGCCTTCCGGCGCGCGCCGAAGTCGGTTACCGATGGACGGACTCGGCAGGCACCGTGCACATCTCGGACCGGGCCCCCGAGGGCATCAACGCCGAACGCATCGAACTACCCAAAGCGCCCACCGTCGCCCCCGTGACCGAGCCCGACCCGGCACCAACGTCCGGCAGCGACACGCAGGAGACGCGCGGCGGCATCGGTGGTGTCATCTCCGGATCCGTCCCAAGCGACAGCGAGAGTGAATGCGATCGCAAATGGCGTGAATACTTCGAGTCGCAGGAGTGCTTCGCACCCTATCAGCGCGTCGGCGCCGGCCCGCGGGAAGAAGCCTATGAGAAGTGCACCGAGGTCCCCAGCCCGGCCGTGGAATGCGGGCCGGCGCGCAACTTCCCCAAAGAGGACCAGTGAATCATGACCCCATGCGCCACGCCTCCCCCCGACACAAGGCGGCGCATGCAGACGCCACGAATCGAGCTTGTGCGCCTCGGTCAGGTGGCGCCCGAGGACATCGTCGCGCTCCACAACGACCCCCGCGTCCTCAAGCATATGCCGCTGGCCATCGGGCATTTCGGACTGGCCGAATGCGCCCGTTGGGTCGAAGACAAGGAACGACAATGGCGTGAAAACGGCTTCGGCCCCTGGGCCATCCTGGTCGACGGCGCCTTCGCGGGCTGGGGCGGTTTTCAGCGTGAGGCGGGCGACGCCGATCTGGCCCTCGTCCTGTTCCCGGCACACTGGGGCGCCGGCAGAATGATTTGCCGGCGCATGCTGGAACTCGGCTTCGGCCAACTGGGGCTGACCGAAGTGACGGCACTTTTGCCCCCGAGCAGAACCCGTCTCGGCGCGCTGGCCCGGTTCGGCTTTCAGCCAGCCGGCGAGCGCATCATCGACGGGCAACGCTTCATGCGCTTTACGCTCGCGCGCCCATGACGACGCGGCGCATCAGTGCCCTTGCCAACCTGGATGAGGCGTGCCGCATGCTTGCGGCCGAAGGACTGCCCACGGAGGACCTGACCGGCGCCAACCCGCCGGCGATGTTCGGGCTGTTCGAAGGCGAAGCGCTGGTGGGCGCGGTGGGGCTGGAAGCGCACCCGCCTTTCGGCCTGCTCAGATCGCTGGTGGTGGCGAGCGATCACCGCGGACGCGGGCTGGCCCAGGCGCTGATCCAGTTCATCGAGCGCGAGGCCGCGCAGGCGGGCATCCGCCGGATCTATCTGCTCACCACCTCGGCACAGGGCTTTTTCGAGTCGGTGGGCTACTGCGTCAGCCTGCGGGAAACAGCCCCTGCGGCCATCACGCGTACCGCGCAATTCGCCGGCCTGTGCCCGGCGAGCGCCACACTGATGATGCGCGCGGTCGACTGACTCGCCCGCGCCGACGCGGCCGCTCAGTCAGCCCGTTTGGGCAGCACCCAGTCCGGCCGCGGAAAGTGGCAGGTGTAGCCGTGGGGGTAATGCTGGAGATAGTCCTGATGCTCGGGTTCCGCTTCCCAGAACGGCCCGACCGGTTCGACCTCGGTCACCACCTTGCCGGGCCACAGACCGCTGGCGTCCACGTCGGCAATGGTGTCGAGCGCCATCTGCTTTTGCGCATCATTCACGTAGTAGATGGCAGACCGGTATGACGGCCCCCGATCATTGCCCTGCCGGTTCGGCGTGCTCGGATCGTGAATCTGGAAGAAAAACTCCAGCAGACGACGGTAGGAAATGCGCTCGGGATCGAACATGATTTCGATCCCTTCGGCGTGGCTCCCGTGGTTTCGATAGGTGGCATTGGGCACATCGCCCCCGGTGTAGCCCACCCGGGTGGAGATCACACCCGGCAGTTGCCGGATGAGCTCCTGCATGCCCCAGAAGCAGCCACCGGCCAGTACGGCACGTTCCTGAGCCATTCAGACGTCCTCCACTTGATCAAGGTAATCACCATAGCCTGCCTCGACCATGTCGTCGCGATGAATGAATCGCAAGGAAGCGGAATTGATGCAGTAACGCAAACCGCCCCGATCCTGCGGGCCATCCGGAAACACGTGGCCCAGGTGACTGTCGCCATGGGCGCTGCGCACTTCGGTACGAATCATGCCGTGGCTGGTATCGCGCAGTTCGTTGACGTTGGCCGGCTCGATGGGTTTGGTGAAGCTGGGCCAGCCACACCCGGATTCGTATTTGTCGGTCGATGCAAAGAGCGGCTCGCCTGACACGACGTCCACGTAAATGCCCGGCGCCTTGTTGGCCAGATATTCACCACTGCCGGGCATTTCCGTCCCGCTCTCCTGGGTGACGTGGAATTGCTCCGGGGTGAGCTGGGCAATCGCCTCCGCGGATTTTTCGTATTTCTTCATGTGCGTGTCCTTCTGTGGGGTTGGCCTCGTGTCGATACAAGCCGGACCGGATTCATCTGAATCCGCCCCGTTTCTACCCCTCAGACAGCGCCAACACCGATTTGCTCCGCAAATCGATCAGGTGGCAAGCAACTCGTCCACGACCCATTGCTGAAGGTGCCCCAAGACGGCTGCCGCAGCTTCGTCGCCGAGCGCCTCGACACCGCGCTCGCACAACTGGGCAAAATCCTCGCCATCCTCGACGGCGTGCAGCAGGTCAGCCTCAAAGGGTTCGACCGTGCGCCATACCGGACTCAGTTGCTGTCGCCAGATCAGCACGCTGTGAGCGTGCGCCTCGGGCACCGGAAGCTGTGCATTGGGATCATCGGTATTGACTGCCGCATGCCATATGGGCGCGACCGCCCAGGCCATGGGGATGAGCGCATATCCCGGCTGCAGCCGGAAGGTCATGTCGGGCCAAGCGTCAGGCGGCGTCGAGGCGAGAGCCTCGAAGCCCAGAGGGGCGAAATCGGCCGCATCGAAGGCCAGACAGATCGCCCACTCGAAGCGCACCAGATCGGCCACGGCCGGGTGCGGCAGCATCTCGGGATGTGCGGCAACGTAGCTGGGCAGACGATCGCCAAACCAGCGGATGGAGCGATTCTGGGAGGGGTGCGCACGCATGTACGCGTCGGCAAGTGCCTCGAAGGCTTCGTCACCCAGCACACGATGAACCACCGGGTAATTGGCACGCAAGGCCTCGATCAGCCGGGCCCGCCAGGCAATGCGATAGACCTCGAGACCGCGCGCGTTTCCGGTCAGCGCGGGGGGCGCCCCGCCCGCGGTGATCGCGCTTTGCATCTGTTGTTGAACCACGCAAATGCTCATGCGGCCTCCTCGTCGAACACGACGTCCGGCAACACAGCTGCGGCAGCGACGGCCCTAACGGTATCGAGTTCGGCCATCAGCTCAGACAGGGGCGGAATATGGTCATCGCGCTCGATCATGGTCGGCACCGGCCCCATGCGCTTGAGCGTGTAGGCGTAAAGATCGAGCACTTCCGGACGCACGGGATGGTCGTGCGTATCGATCAGGAGATCGCCGTGATCCTCGTGTCCGGCCAGATGAATCTGGACCACACGGTCCGGCGGGATCGCATCGATGAAGGTTCTTGCATCGAATCGATGATTCACGCTGCTGACGAATACATTGTTCACATCCAGCAGCAACTGGCAGCCGGTGCGACGGGTCAGCTCGGCGATGAAGTCCCATTCGGGCATCTCATCGGCCGCGTAGGTGATGTAACTCGAGACATTCTCGAGTACCAGCGGACGCCCCAGCACGTCCTGAACCTGCGCGATTCGCGGTTCGAGATGGCGCAGCACCGCTTCGGTGTAAGGCATGGGCAGCAGGTCGTGCAGGTTCTGGTGATCCACCCCGGTCCAGCACAGGTGGTCGGACACCCAACCGGGCTCGATGCGCTCGGCAAGTTGCCGCAACTGATCGAGGTAGGCGGCATCGAGCGGATCGGTACTGCCGATGGACAGCGAAACGCCATGCATCACCATCGGGTATCGCTCGCGGATACGTTCGAGGTAATGGAGCGGCTTGCCACCGGGGACCAGATAGTTCTCCGAAATCACCTCAAGCCAATCCACCGGCTGTGGCGGACCGTCGGCGAAATCGGTGTAGTGATCGACCCGCAGGCCAAGGCCGAAACCTTCGATAAGCGTCGTCATGGGCACGTCCTGGTGAGGGCGGCCCCAACCGGCGCCGCCCGTGTCGATCAGAAAGCTTACTTCTTCATCTCGACCTTGCCGCCGGCAGCTTCGCACTCTTCAGCCGACTTCTTGTACTCCCAGCCCTGGCCCTTGCAACCGTTCTGGCCCTTGCACTGGCTGGTGGCGGTCGCGCACTCGCTGGTGCCCTTGCAGCTGTTGACACCCATACACTTGACGCCTTCACCGGCATGGGCGACGGACGGCATCACCATGGCGCCGGCAGCAAACATGGTGGCGATGGTGGCGGCAACAGCAGCGCCGGTCTTCACGGATTTCTGAGTCAGTTTCATTTCACACTCTCCTTGGAATCGGGGGTGGCGGTCGGCGTTTCCGGCCCGCTCGCATGACAAGACCGGGACCCCATGCGCTTTCTTACAGATGCCGCCAAAATAATTTCCGGCCCATGTGGTTCAATGCACCCTACACCCAATCGACCTGCCCCATGTCTGCTCTGTGGATGATTCTCGCCAGCTTCTTCTTCGCCTGCATGGGCGTGTGCGTGAAGCTTGGGTCCGACGCATTCACCACCGCCGAGCTCACGTTCTATCGCGGCGCCATCGGGGTGGTGGTCATGGCGGCGCTCATGCGTGCCAGCGGTACCGCGTTCACAACGCCCCACTGGCGACGACAGGTCTCACGTGCCGTGGCCGGCACCCTGTCTCTGGCCTGCTACTTCTTCGCCATCTCGCAGCTGCCGCTGGCCACTGCGGTAACACTGAACTACACATCACCTCTGTTTGTGGCCGTGATACTCATGGTCTGGTTTCGTGAGCATCTCCCGGTGCTGGCCCTGGTCGCCCTGTCGATCGGCTTTGCCGGGGTGGTCGTGCTGCTGCAACCAACGTTCGCCTCGGCCCGGTGGCCTGGCGCGCTGGCCGGCCTGGGCACCGGCTTGATCGCCAGCCTGGCCTACATCCATGTACGCGAACTGGGTCGGCTCGGGGAACCGGAAAGCCGCACCGTGTTCTATTTTTCATGCCTCACGGCCCTTGCGCTACTGCCCTTCGTGGCCTTCGGCGGCGGCTTCACGCCACCCGACGCCCAGGGGCTGGCCGTGCTTGCGGGTGTGGGGCTGTTCGGTGCCGCCGCACAGCTGGCCATGACCCGCGCCTACCGGTATGGCACCACCATCGTCGCCGCCAATCTGGCGTACTCGACGGTGGTGTTTGCCAGCCTGTTCGGTTTATGGCTGTGGGATGAAACCCTCAGTGAGCTCACGGTGGCGGGCATGCTGCTGATCGTCACCAGCGGTGTGCTTGTCTCACGCGCGCGACACGCGGCGAACAAACCGCAACAAGGCTGACTCAGGTCATTTGTAGGCCGCCTGCGGCCTCGTTATAGTGGAATCATCCGGCGGGAGCGACCGCCTGCTTCAAAGGACAAGAAAAATGATTACCAAGGATCATCAACCGGGTCTGGTCGAGGTGGCTGTGTTCGGTGAATTCGAACTGGCCGATTACAAGGAATTCGAAGAACTGGTCAATTACAAGATCAAGTTCGAAGGCCCGCAGAATCTGTTCATGGACCTGCGCAAGATGACCGGTTTCACCGTCGACGTGGCCTGGGAAGAGATCAAGTACAGTCGCGAGCACAAGCGCGACTTCGGCAAGATCGCGATCATTACCGAAGACCAGTGGACCACCTGGAGCGCCTGGATCTCCCAGCTGTTCGTCGAAGCCGACGTTCAGGTCTTCCCCGAAGAGCCCGAAGCGCGCGCCTGGCTGGCGGGCGACCCGGTCGCCTGAGGCCCTCGCCGTGAGCACATGGACCACACTGATCAGCTGCGACCAGCTCGCCCAAGAACTCGACAACCCGGCCTGGGTGGTGGTCGATTGCCGGCATGATCTGGCCAACCCAGAATTCGGTCGCCGGGCCTATGCCGACGGTCACATCCCGGGCGCGGTGTTCATTCATATGGACGACGAACTCTCCGGTCCGAAGACGGGCCGGAATGGTCGCCACCCGTTGCCCGACCCCGCCCGCCTCGCCAGCCGACTGGGTGCCTTGGGCATCGACAGTTCGAAGCAAGTGGTGGCTTACGATGACGCAGGCGGCATGTACGCGGCGCGTTTGTGGTGGCTGTTGCGCTGGCTCGGTCATGACGCCGTGGCGGTGCTCAACGGTGGGTTGCAGGCGTGGCAGCAAACGGCGGGAGAACTGACCAAGCTGCCCACCACCCCGAAAGCGACCACCTTCACCCCCAAGGTCCGGGACATCAAGGTGGATGTGGACGCCGTCGTACGCGATCACGACTCCGAGCGCATGCACATCATCGATGCACGAAGCCCCGACCGCTTCCGTGGTGAGAACGAAACCATTGATCCGGTGGGCGGGCACATCCCCGGCGCCATCAACCGGTTCTTCAAGGACAATCTGGACGCTGACGGTTTCCTCAAACCAGCGGCACAACTCAAGGCGGAATTCACGACCCTGCTCGGCGATAGAGCGCTGGACCGCGTTGTCCATCAGTGCGGATCGGGCGTGACGGCGTGCCACAATCTGCTGGCAATGGAAGTGGCCGGCCTTGGCGGCACCCGGCTGTATCCGGGCTCATGGAGTGAATGGTGTGCCGATCCGGCACGAGCCGTCGCGAAGGGGACGTGACAGACGCAAGCGCAAGACAGCCGGGGGCCATGACCCGTATTCGGACGGCGAAACGGTCCGGGCCAACCGCGCCAAATCAAAACCCGGTAGCCTGTACTCAACCCCGTGTCACAAGGCCAGGAGAGACCCGGGTACCCTGCTGAGCGTCAGGCAGGAAGTTTGCAGTGCAAGCGGCACACGACGCTGGAGCCCACGATGACTGAAAAGAGCACCCCCACCGGTTACTCGGTTGCCCAACTCAACCAGATCATTGAACAAGCCATGGTCTATCAGTGCGCCTGCCCGGCTCAAGTGAGCAAACTGCTGATCGAATTGTCCCTGCTCACTCAGTACCAGCGTGACTGTCTGGAAGACACCTCGGCCAATGCTCAGGTCCATCAGCGAATTCGCGAGGCGATTGCCGCAGTCAGGCCCGAGGTCGAGGCCTGCCTCACGGACATCCTGACCCTCGAAGGCTGGGACATGGGCACCCTGGAGATGCCCGACGATCTGAAGAAACGCATGATCGACGACCTGTCCGGATAACACCCCTCAGACCCACCCGGCCCCCAGACGATCCGGATTCAGCTGCCACACCGCCGCATTGAGTGCGGCGGCGAAACCGACCCAGAGCAGATACGCCAGCATCAGGCCGGCAGCCCATCGGCTCACCGGCCAGAACGCGGCAATCATCGCCCCGATCAGCCCCACCAGCACCATCACATCGATGAGCGCCAGGCCCCCCAGGTGCCAGGCGAAGAACAGCCAGCTCCATGCCACGTTGACGACCAGCTGCCCACAGAACAGGGCCAATGCCCGTCGGCGGGCAGATGATGGGGGCTGACACCAGACCAGCCAGGCGGAGACGGCCATCAGGCCATAGAGCACACTCCAGACCGGACCGAAGACCCACGCCGGCGGCGCCCAGGCGGGTTGCCTGAGTTCCCCGTAGAAAGATGCCGCCGACGCCGATGCGACCGCACCAAGCCCGGCCGCAGCGAAACACAGCACCAGCCACCCGGCCAGCCCCCACCACACACGATTGCTCGACATCACCGGATCACGCTCCACGCTATTTCGTTACGGATGTTCAGAGTCACCCCGTGTCGATCGGTTCTGCCCCGCCGGGCGTGACAAGACAATATCCCTGATCAGCGCACGGTTTACATGATAATGATTCTTGTTTACATTAACCCCATCCATGATGCCACCGGAGCTACCGTATGGAAGCCGCCACCGACCTGCCGACCCGCCCCTGCCCGTTCAGTCTGCTCGCGGCCACGTTCGCCCTCATGACGCGCTATGCCTCGCCCATGCCCGACGCCCGCATCTGCGAACACAGGATGCGCTCCCTGCTGGCGCGCAAGATCGTCTCGAATCTGTTCTTCCTCAAACACCACCCGGACCTGCCCGTCGGGTTCGGCCAGGTGGTCACCAACGTGCACGCCCAATGGGAAGCCCTCGCACAGGGCACGGCCCTAGACACAGGCCACGCGCAGGTCGCGACAGTGCTTCACTGAAGGGGTGACCATGGAACCGAAACGACTTGATGAGCACCGCGTCCTGATACGGCATCTGGCTGCGCTGCAGGCCCGGTGCACCGACGCCATCGCCGAGCGCGATGCAACCATCAAACGACTCAAGGCCGACCTGATGCTCGCCCAGGCCGAACGTATTCGCCGGGATACGCTGATTGCGATCAAACAGGCCCAGTTGGAAGAAGCGCTCGCAGCCGCACCGGATCTGCCGCACCGGCTTGCCCTGACGCGACAGATCCGCCAGCTGCAGTCACGGATTGACGTGCTGACGCGAGAACTGAACGGCGCAACACACTTTACAGCCAGTATCGCCACCTCGACGGGTGCCAGCCGACCAGCCCGGAAGACGCTGAAACAGCGTCGCAGTTTCGACCAGGATGATCTGGACGCCGCTTTCACAGCGCGAGAGGTGATCTGCCAGACCGGGTGCATCAGTCATGGTCATTACTGGCTCAAGACAGAGGACTGCGCCCTGAGCGGACACCCCTGCAGCACGCCGCCAACGAGTGGCGAATCCGCATCTGACGAACGTCAGGCATCCGCATCGATCACGAGGGCGTTTGCCAGAATCACGTCAGAGGACTGACGCACGGTGTTGAGCGAACCAGTTGAACGCCCAGCGATTCCCTAAATAAAGGATCAGCGAAAACACGGCCGCCAGGACAATGACGAACACGAGATATGTCGGTTGAGTGAGAAGCGCGAAGATGCCGTGCCAGTCTGCAGGCGGCGTCAGGACAATGAAGGCCACGGCGGTCAGCAGGACAGAGCCTAACCAGACCAGGGCCAACGACAACAAGGCGTAGCGGCGTGATTCGCTGGGTTCGGGCGCTCGGCGATGATCACGCACGAACATGTGCCCGGCGATGAAGCCGGCCGCCAGAACTGACGGCGCGAGACTCGCGCCGTAGGAGACGCCGATCATCTCGAGCAGCGTGTTGAGTGCAAAGGAAACGACAACATTGACGACTGTGAAGATGGCGGCGTACTTGAACATGGGGCGACGTTGAGCGGGAAAGAACCTCAAGCGTAGCGCCGCACTGGATCAACCGATACGAACCATGTCACTCGCATAAGGGTGCGCGCTCGTCGGCCAAGACGCCCCTGGCGCGCGCCCTTACCACTCCACCCGCTCGATACTCCCCAGCGACCGGCCGAGAAAACGTTCGCCAATGGTCTGGAAGCGTAGCGGAATGTCCGTCACGTGATAACGCGCATTGGACAGATGCTCGCCGGTATTGGCCAGATCCATCTGCGCAAGCGCCTGCGCCGCTTGCTCGGCAACGGTGGTCGCAGAATCAACCAGCTGCACGCCACCGCCCGCCACGTCCATGAGCAGCGGCTTGAGCAGCGGATAGTGCGTACAGCCCAGCACCAGGCTGTCCACCTGCTCGGCCAGCACCGGTTTGAGGTACTCCTGCGCCGTCATGCGAGTGACCGGGTGATCCAGCCAGCCTTCTTCGACCAGTGGCACGAACAGCGGGCAGGCCTGCGAGTAGACGCGTACCCCCGGATCCATTGCATGCATCCGTCGCGCATAGGCGTTGGAATTGATGGTGGTGGGCGTGCCGATCACGCCAATGGCGCGAGAACGCGAACGGGCCACAGCAGCCCGGGCGCCGGCGTCGATGACGTCGAGCACCGGCATGTCGCCCGCCTTGCGCCGGACCACATCGCCCGCCACCGCGGCCATGGTGTTGCAAGCAACGATCAGCATCTTGACGCCGCGCTCGAGCAGGAAATCGGTGATCTGACCGGTGAAGTGCTCGATGGTCGCCACTGACTTGAGGCCGTAGGGCACCCGGGCGGTGTCACCAAAGTAGACAATGTTTTCCAGCGGCAGGCGCTCCATCAGCGCACGCACCACGGTCAGCCCGCCGACGCCGGAGTCGAAGACGCCAATGGGCAGGGAGCGGTCGTGGGGCATGAAGATCTCGGCTTTCAGGCAAAAGGAAGTGGCCGCTATTCTATGCGTTCACGCCTGATGTTGGGCGAGCGCCCACTGCACATGCTCGCGCACCAGCGGGTCGTCATGATCGGCTCGCGCCGCAAGCGCCGCCACCACCGATTCACTCGTGGCCGCATTGCCCAGCCCGACGGCAAGATTGCGCAGCCAGCGCGCGTGGCCGATGCGGTAGATGGGGCTTCCGGCCATGCGTTCGGCGAACGTTTCGGCTGACCAGCCGAACAACTCGACCAGCGTGGCAGCATCGAGCCCGTGGCGCGGCATGAAATCATCTTCTGCCGACGGGTGGGCGAAGCGATTCCACGGGCAACACAACTGGCAGTCATCACACCCGTAGACGCGATTGCCGATGAGTGGCCGTAGCGCTTCAGGAATGGTGCCGTGCAGTTCGATGGTCAGATAGGAGATGCACCGCCGGGCGTCCACCTGATACGGTGCGACGATGGCACCGGTCGGGCAGCTATCGAGACACGCGGTACATTGCCCGCAGTGGTCGGACAGCGCGTCGGTCAGTGGCAAATCCAGATCGGTGAAGATTTCGCCCAGAAAGAAATACGAGCCAGCCTCCCGGGACAACAGCAGGCTGTGCTTGCCACGCCACCCCAGCCCCGATCTGGTCGCCAGCTCCACTTCGGCCACCGGAGCAGAATCCGTGAATACCCGCCATTGATGCGGCACCTCCTGCCCGATCCGTTCCGCCAGCTTCTTGAGCCGCTGTCGAAGCACTTTGTGATAGTCACGGCCCAGGGCATAACGCGATACGTAGGCGCGCTGGGTGTCGCCCAACTGGCCCCGGGCATCCATCATCTGATCCTGACCGGGCCAGTAGTCGAGCCGTGCGGTAATCACGCGCCGTGTGCCGGGCACCAGCTCGGCGGGTCGGCATCGGCGCATCCCGTGTTTGGCCATATAATCCATCTGCCCGTGATATCCGGCATCCAGCCAGGCTTGCAGGCCTTGCTCCGCCTCGGGATGATGAATGTCGGCAATGCCAATGGCACCAAAACCCAGCTCGCGCGCCCATGCGCGGATCTTGTCGACGAGCGCGGCGCCGGTAGCGCCCCCACCCTGCCCCGCCGGGAGTTTCTGATGATCGAACTGAGCCATGGCCACGATGATAACGATGCGGCCTTGCATGCGCACCTCAAGGACGAGGACGACACCCTCGCCATGGGCGCGAAAATCGCGCCGGCATTGACACCTGGCCTGGTGATCTACCTGGTGGGCGACCTTGGTGCAGGTAAAACCACGCTGGTGCGCGGCCTGCTGCGTGCGCTTGGTCACACCGGCAGTGTAAAAAGTCCCACCTACACCTTGATTGAACCTTACGTAGTTTCTAGATTAAACTTATATCACTTTGATTTTTATCGGTTCACTTCACCCGACGAATATCTGGAAGCTGGCCTGGAAGAATATTTCACCAACGAGGGCGTCTGCCTGGTGGAATGGCCGGACAAGGCAGCCCCCTATGTGGCTGCACCAGATGTGGAAATCGGGCTGACGGTAGCCGGCGACGGGCGGGATATCACCCTCCGCCCCCTGACGGAGTCGGGAAGAGAATGCACAAAAACAATCGCAGCGCCTTCTCCCCCTCGCTGAAACAGCATGCGAGCGTTCCCGCTCGTCGGCACTTCCTGAAAGCCGCCGGCGCAGCCTTCGCCATGATGGTCAGCCCGGTCGGGCAGGCTGCCGCCTCCAGGATGGTGGCGGTTCGCGTCTGGCCTGCCGAGGACTACACCCGCATCACACTTGAATCCAAAGCGGAAATCGGCTTCAAGTATTTCACGCTTGACGGCCCGGACCGCCTGGTGGTCGACCTTGAAGGCGTCGAGTTCGACAGCGTCATCAAACATCTGCCCGATCGCATTACCGAGGCCGACCCTTTCATCAAGCTGGTTCGCGCCGGACGCAATCGCCCCGGCGTGGTTCGCGTGGTGGTCGAGCTCAAGCAGGCCATCAAGCCGCAACTGTTCACCCTGCAACCCGTGGGCGCCTATGGTCACCGCCTGGTGCTGGACCTTTACCCGACGATCGAAACCGACCCGCTGCTGGCGCTGATTGAGAAGGACAGCCCGGCCGATGCTGCCAGAGGTACCGACAGCGCCACCGAAGTCGCCCGGGCCAGCGAACGCGTCACGCCTGATCGACACGGACGCAATCCGGCGGCCGAGCGCAACGTGAATCGTCTGGTCACGGTTGCCATTGACGCCGGGCACGGTGGTGAAGATCCGGGCGCCGTCGGTCGTCGCGGCAGTTACGAAAAGAACGTGACGTTGATGATCGCGCGCCGGCTCAAGAAACAGATCGACGCCCAGCCCGGCATGCGCGCCGTGCTCACCCGCGACGGCGATTACTTCGTTCCGCTATACAAACGCGTCCAGAAAGCACGTGCCGTCCGGGCCGACCTGTTCGTGTCGATCCATGCGGACGCCTTCGTCAAGCCCGACGCCCACGGCAGTTCGGTGTTCGTGCTCTCCGAGCGCGGCGCCTCGAGTGCCGCCGCCCGCTGGCTGGCCAAGCGCGAAAACGATGCCGACCTGATCGGTGGCGTCAATATCGGCGGCCCCGACGGCCATCTGGCTCGCACCCTGCTCGATCTGTCGCAAACCGCCACCCGCAACGACAGCATGAAGGTGGGCAAGGCGGTGCTGCGCGAACTTGGCGGGGTCAATCGACTGCACAAGCGGGATGTGGAGCATGCCGGGTTTGCGGTGCTGAAGGCACCGGACATTCCATCCATCCTTGTCGAGACCGCATTCATCAGCAACCCGGAAGAAGAGCGCAAGCTGAACAACCGCAAGTATCAGGACCAGATGGCCGAGGCCATCATGAAAGGGCTCAAGCGCTACTTCGACGAGAACCCGCCACTATCGCGTATCCGCGTGGCGAGCATCGACTGAGTGGCTGATTGAAACAGAGAAGGGGCGCCGGTTCGGCGCCCCCTTTTCATTGGATTGCAGCGACGGTCAGCCGCGCACGTTGGCCCGCAGGCAATGCACGCTGAAGCGCTGCCGGTCGTCGCACCAGACACGCTCCGACGCAAATCCTGACAGTGCCGCCAGCGAGATGAACTCGTCCACACTGTATTTGTACGAGCACTCGGTGTGGATGCCTTCGCCCGTCTCGAACGCAAAGCAGTCGTTGTCGATGACGATCTGTGTGGGCCGATTGGCCAACAGATGCATTTCGATCCGCCCGCGCGCCTCGTTGTAAAAGGCCCGGTGATCAAAGGCCGACAAGGCCAGCTCGGCCCCTAGCTCTCTTTGCATGCGAACCAGCAGGTTCTGGTTGAAGGCAGCCGTCACCCCCTCCGGATCGTTGTAGGCGGCATTCAGGGTCGCCTCGTCTTTCTTGAGGTCAACGCCCACCAACAGGCGGCCGCCCACCCCCACCATGTGTGCGATCCAGCCGAGCAACTCCATGACCTGTCCCGGCTCGAAATTGCCGATGCTCGACCCCGGGTAGAACGCCAACCGATGCACGTCCGCCCCCATGCGAGGCAGATCGAACTGCCGGGTGTAATCGACACAGGTGGCACGCACCTGTATGTCCGGGTAATCCCGCGCAATGCCCATCGCCGCGTCTCGCAGATGCGAGCCCGAGATATCCAGCGGCAGGTACTCCGCCGGCGCCAGGGCATCGAGCACGGTGCGGATCTTCAGATCGCTCCCGCTCCCCAGTTCGATCAGCGCAGAACCGCGCCCCACCAGATCGCCCATGGCCTGTCCGTGCGCCTTGAGCAATGCGATCTCGGTGCGCGTCGGATAATAGGCCTCCAGTTGCGTGATCTGGTCGAAGAGCTTCGACCCCGCCGCATCGTAGAAAAATTTGGGGGCAATTCGCCGGGGCGAGGCCTTCAATCCGGCAACCACCTCGCGCCGGAAATCGGCGACGGCCGGTTTGAGATCGTGAAATTCGAAGTTCGGCAGTTGCATGCGCGTCAAAGGTCCCTGGCCAGTCGAAAGCCCTGGAATTGCCAGCGCTCGTGCGGATAGAAGAAATTGCGATAAGTCGCTCGAATGTGATCGGCTGGGCTAACGCAAGAGCCACCGCGCAACACCATCTGCCCCGACATGAATTTACCGTTGTACTCGCCGAGCGCTCCGGCCGCCTGACGGTAGCCCGGGTAGGCCAGATACGCCGAGGCTGTGTGTTCCCAGACATCACCGAACATCTGCACAAGCCCCTCCCCAGAGGTTGCTTGCGGCTGCAGTCGATCGCTGTCGACGAAATTGCCCTCGAGCACTAACGCCGAAGCGGCCACCTCCCATTCGAACTCGGTGGGCAATCTTGCCTCGGCCCAGGTGGCAAACGCATCGGCCTCGAAGTGGCTCACGTGACTGACGGGCGCAGCCAGATCGAGGGGGCGCAATCCGCCGAGCGTGAACTCCATCCAAGTCCCCTCGTGTCGTTCCCAGTAACGGGGCGACGTCCAGCCCAAGCGGTGCACGGCCGACCAACCGTCCGAAAGCCAGAGTGCCGGTTCCTTGTAACCACCGGCTTCCATGAATTCAAGATACTCACCATTCGTGACCGGCCGGTTCGCCAACGCGAATGCATTGAGGAACACCTGATGGCGCGGGCCCTCGTTGTCGTAGGCGAAGCTGTTCCCCTCATGCCCCGCCCTGACGAGACCGCCTTCATGAGGGAACCACTGCAACGGGATTGCCTGCCCTGTGCTCACCGGCGCGAGATCGGTTCGATACGCGGGCCGCAACGGATTCACGCTGAAATGCTGCTTGATGTCGGTCAGCAGCAACTCCTGGTGCTGCTGTTCATGATTCAGGCCGATCCGCGTGCGCTGGACCACGGCGGGCCAGCAGTCCTCCCCTGACCGGGCAAACAGGGCGCGCATGCCTTCATCGACGTGGGCGCGATAGGCATACACCTCTTCAACGGACGGCCGAGACAGAAAGCCGCGATCGGGGCGCGGATGATAGTGACCGACTTGCTCGTAGTAGGAATTGAACAGGCTCTTGAAGGCGGGGTGAAACACCGTGTAGCCCGGCAGAAATGGCTCAAGCAGGAAGGTTTCGAAAAACCAGCTCACATGGGCAAGATGCCATTTGGGCGGACTGGCAAATTCAGCCGTCTGAAGGCCGAAATCTTCCGTGATCAGCGGCCTGCACAAGGTTTCGCTGGCACCGCGGACGCGGGCATAATCGCGGGCGATCACGTCGGGCGCGGGCAACTGGGGGGCGGCCGGCGCTCGCAGGATGTCATTCATGCCGTGTTCCTTGCGTGTGGCTTCGGAATGCGGCGCGCTGCGCGGTTGGAGCCCTTGCGCCCCTGAGCAGCCCACTGCATCAGATGGTGGGCCAAGCAGACCAGATGCCGGCGCCATGGTCAAGAAGACCACAAACTTCGTGACAAGTGCCCGAAGCACGATCCGTGCAGCGCAACACGCGTCGAAAATCCGCTCGTTGCGGCTATAATTGCGGTTTTTTTCAGGCGTTTATGCTGGTTTCACGCGGCCACGCGGAACGCGCCTCAACCCCCTGCGTGCTGACCATCGGCAACTTCGATGGCATCCACCTCGGACATCAGGCGTTACTCCGTCTCTTGACGAACAAAGCTCAGGCTCTGGGACTACCCGCGGTCGTGCTCACTTTCGAGCCGCATCCGCGCGAGTACTTCACCCCGGCGCAGGCCCCTGCCCGCCTGGCCTCCCTGCGCGACAAGCTGCTGCTGCTCGATGCAGCCGGCGTCGACAACACCCGCATCATCCGCTTCGACAAGCGCTTCGCCTCCCTGACCGCCGAAGAATTCATCGACAAGGTGCTGGTCCGCAGCTTGCGCGTTCGGCACCTCATTATTGGCGACGACTTTCGATTCGGCGCCGGCCGCAAAGGCGATTTCGCCATGCTGCAGGTCGCGGGAGAACGACACGGATTCGTCGTCGAAGCCATGACCACCCACGCCCATGCGGGCGAGCGCGTGTCGAGTTCGGCGGTGCGCGATGCGCTCGCCAGGGGGCAGCTCGATCGCGCTGCCCGGCTGCTCGGTCGCCCCTACAGCATGGCCGGGCTGGTCATGCACGGCGACAAGATTGGCCGCACGCTCGGTTTTCCGACAGCCAACATCCAGCTCAAGGGGCGCCGGCCGCCACTGGCAGGCATCTACAACGTACTGGTCGAAGGCCTGGGGGGCACCCTGGTGCGCGGCGTGGCAAGTGTGGGCGTACGCCCGACCATCAACGATGCGGGTCGCCCAACGCTGGAAGTGCATCTTCTCGACTGGAACGCCGACTGTTACGGCGCGCACTTGCGCGTCCATTTCCTGCACAAGCAGCGGGATGAAGAAAAATACGACTCCCTCGAGGCGCTCACGGCCCAGATTGCCCTCGATGTAAGTCATGCTCGCGCGTGGTTCGATGACCACGCAGATCAAATCAACGAATTCCAAGACCACCATGGCTGATTACCGCGACACGCTCAACCTCACCGACACCCCGTTTCCCATGCGTGGAAACCTGCCCAAGCGCGAGCCGGGCTGGGTGCAGCAATGGCAGCAGAACAAGCTGTACGAGAAGATTCGCGAGGCATCCGCCGGACGGCCCAAATTCGTGCTGCATGATGGTCCCCCGTATGCCAACGGTGCGCTCCACCTGGGCCATGCACTGAACAAGATACTCAAGGACATCATCGTCCGCTCCAAGACCATGGCCGGGTTCGACGCCCCCTATGTGCCGGGTTGGGACTGCCACGGGCTACCGATCGAGCACAAGATCGAAGTCACCCACGGCAAGGGCCTGCCCCAGGACAAGGTACGCGAGCTGTGCCGGGCCTATGCAGCTGAACAGGTGGAATTGCAGAAGACCGACTTCATCCGCCTGGGCGTGCTGGGTGACTGGGACAATCCCTACCTGACCATGTCGTTTGCCAACGAGGCGAACGAGATCCGCGCCCTGGCGCGCATGGTCGAGGGCGGCTACGTCTTCAAGGGCCTCAAACCGGTGAACTGGTGCTTTGAATGCGGCTCAGCCCTGGCCGAAGCGGAAGTCGAATACGCTGACAAGCAGTCACCGCAGATCGACGTGGCCTTTCCCGCGGTCGATACCGACAAGCTGGCCACAGCCTTCGGCCTCGACAGCCTGCCCAAGCCGACCTTCGCGGTCATCTGGACCACCACCCCCTGGACGATTCCGGTCAACCAGGCGCTGAACATGCATCCCGAGTTCGACTACGCGCTCGTGGATGTCGGCGAGCGCTGCCTGATCCTTGCCAGCGAGCTGGTCGAAGGCTGCCTTGCGCGCTACCAGCTCGAGGGCAAGGTCATTGCCACCGCCAAGGGCGAAGCCTTTGATCGCGTCGAATTCCGCCACCCCTTCTACGAGCGTGTCTCGCCGGTCTACCTGGCCGATTATGTGGGCCTGGATGCCGGTACCGGCATCGTGCACTCGTCACCGGCCCATGGCGTGGATGACTTCAACGCCTGGAAGGCCTACGGCCGCACCAACGACGAGATTCTCACCCCGGTGATGGCCAACGGCCACTACGTGGATGATCTGCCCTTCTTCGGCGGCCAGCTGATCTGGAAGGCCAACCCCAACATCGTGGCCAAGATCGATGAAGTGGGCAGCCTGCTGGCCGAGAAGAAGATCACCCACAGCTACATGCATTGCTGGCGCCACAAGACACCGGTGATCTACCGCGCCACTGCCCAGTGGTTCGTGGGCATGGATGTGCACGCCAAAGACGGCTCCACCCTGCGCGAGCGCGCCCTCAAGGGCGTGGAAGATACCCGGTTCTTCCCAGCCTGGGGGCAATCCCGGCTGCACGCCATGATCGCCAACCGCCCGGACTGGTGCATCTCGCGCCAGCGGAACTGGGGTGTGCCGATCCCCTTCTTCCTGCACAAGGCCACCGGCGAGCTGCACCCGAAAACGGTCGAGCTCATGGAGCTGGTTGCCCAGCGCGTGGAGAAGGAAGGCATCGAGGCCTGGTTCAAACTCGATGCCGCCGAGTTGCTCGGCGCCGAGGCGGACCAGTACGACAAGATCAGCGACACCCTGGACGTCTGGTTCGACTCCGGCACGACCCACTGGCATGTGCTGCGCGGCTCCCACCCGGACGGGCATGCAAGCGGCCCGCGCGCCGATTTGTATCTGGAAGGCTCTGACCAGCATCGCGGCTGGTTCCATTCGTCCCTGCTCACCGGCTGCGCCATCGACGGCCATCCGCCCTACAAGGCCTTGCTCACCCACGGTTTCACGGTCGATGAAAACGGCCGCAAGATGAGCAAGTCGCTGGGCAACACCATCGTGCCGCAAGAAGTCTCGGAAAAGCTCGGCGCCGAGATCCTTCGCCTGTGGGTTGCGTCGACCGATTACTCCGGCGAGCTGTCCATCTCCAAACAGATTCTCGACCGCGTTGTGGAAACCTATCGTCGCGTACGCAACACCCTGCGCTTCCTGCTGGCCAACACCTCGGATTTCGATATCGAGAAAGACGGCTTGCCGGTCGAGGAGTGGCTCGACATCGATCGCTACGCCCTGGCCTTCACGCGTCAGCTGTCCGATCAGGCACAGGCGGATTTCGGCAAGTTCGAATTCCACCGGGTGGTCCAGGCCCTGCAGATCTTCTGCTCCGAAGAGCTCGGCTCGTTCTACCTGGACATCCTCAAGGATCGCCTCTACACCACGGCGCCGAACTCGAAGGCGCGTCGCGCGGCACAGACTGCGATCTGGCACATCACCCAGACGCTGCTGAAGCTGATGGCGCCCATCCTGTCCTTCACCGCTGAAGAAGCGTGGACCGTGCTGTACGGTGAGGACACATCGATCATGCTCGATACCTGGCACGAACTGCCTGCACAGGCAGGCGAAGCCGAGCTCGCCGCACGCTGGGAGACGATTCGCGAAGCACGTGCCGAAGTCATGAAGGTGCTCGAGAGCCTGCGCTCCGAGGGTACGATCGGCGCGGGCCTGCAGGCCGAAGTCGTGGTCAGGGCTGCGCCCGCCTGGCACGATGCGCTGACATCTCTGGGCGACGATCTGCGCTTCGTTCTGCAGACAAGTGACGCCAGACTCGAGCGGGTCGACGACGAAGCGGCTCAAGGCGTGGAGGCGACGGCCTCCGGCAACGAAAAGTGCGAGCGCTGCTGGCATTACCGCCCGGACGTTGGCAGCATCGAGAGTCACCCGACCCTGTGTGCCCGCTGCTACACGAACCTGGAAGGCAACGGTGAAGTGAGAACTCATGCCTGAGTCTGGGCGTCTCAGTTTTCACATCCGTGATTTCAAGGTTCGTGCATGATGCGCCCCCGCTTTAGCCTCTGGCTGCTCTTCGCTGCCGTGATTGCCATTCTCGACCAGATCACCAAGCAGTTGATGGTCGGCTGGCTGAGCGAAGGCGACCACGTGCGCGTCACCTCGTTCTTCGATTTGGTGCTGCTGTACAACCACGGTGCCGCGTTCAGCTTTCTGGCCGACCATTCCGGCTGGCAGCGCTGGTTCTTTGTGATTCTGGCCACGGTCATCTGTGGCTGGCTGTTGCGCCTGACCTGGCAGCACCAGCACGAGCGCCTTCAGCCCTTCGGCTTTGCCCTCATCATTGGCGGCGCCGTGGGCAATGTCATCGACCGGCTCTGGCATGGCGCCGTGGTCGACTTTCTGTATTTCCACGCAGGCCGCCACGGTTGGCCTGCGTTCAACCTGGCCGACTCGGCCATTACGCTGGGTGTGTGCCTGATGCTCTGGGCCCAGTTCCGCGAAGCGCGCCAGCAACCAGCGCAGGAGAACCATCAATGACCAAAGTCGTCGAAGCCAACAGCCTCGTGACCCTCAACTATCGTATCTCCATGGAGAACGGCCAGCCGCTGATCAGCACTTACGAGGGCCAGCCGGCCACGCTGCAGCTGGGCGCAGGTGAAATGCTGCCGACACTGGAGAACTGCTTTGTCGGTCTCGAAGAAGGCTCAGACCACAAATTCACCCTGACGCCCGACCAGGCCTTTGGCCCGCACCGGGACGATCTCATCGAAGTCGTTGCGCGCAAGCACATGCCGGAAGAGGACATCGAGCCCATGAGCGTCATGGAATTTACAGCCCCCGACGGATCCCGATACTCCGGCCTCGTTCGCGAGATCGATCAGGAAAAAGCGGTGATCGACTTCAACCACCCCCTCGCAGGCAAAACGATCCATCTGGAAGTTCAGATCATCGGGGTACTTTGAGCACGAGACAACACATGAGCGATTCGAACGCCAAGGAAATCCTGCTGGCCAACCCGCGCGGCTTCTGCGCCGGCGTGGAGCGCGCCATCGATATCGTCGAACAGGCATTGACGCGCTTCGGTGCGCCGATCTACGTCCGGCATGAAGTTGTTCACAATAAGTTTGTCGTGGACGACCTGCGTGCCAAGGGCGCCATCTTCGTCGAAGACCTGAGCGAAGTGCCGGACGATCAGACCGTGATATTCAGCGCCCACGGGGTTCCGCAGTCGGTTCGGACCGAAGCCGACAAGCGCGGTCTTCAAGTCTTCGATGCTACCTGCCCACTGGTCACCAAGGTCCATCTCGAGGTCGCCCGGCAGCGCAAGCTGGGGCGCGAAATCGTCATGATCGGCCACAAGGGCCACCCCGAGGTGGAGGGCACCATGGGGCAGGTTAGCGACGGCATCCACCTGGTGGAGTCCGCCGACGACGTGGCTGCTCTTCAGGTGGCCGATCCGGACAGCCTGGCCTACGTCACCCAGACGACCCTCTCCATGGACGATGCAGCAACCATCGTGGACACGCTGCGCAAACGCTTCCCGAACATCACGGGTCCGAAGAAGGACGACATCTGTTACGCCACCCAGAATCGGCAGGATGCCGTGAAGTTCATGGCGCCCAAGGTGGATCTGGTGCTGGTGGTCGGGTCGGTGAACAGCTCGAACTCCAACCGCTTGCGAGAAGTAGCCGCCCTGCGTGGCGTTCAAGCCCATCTGGTGGACAACGCCGCGGCCATTGATCCGGGCTGGATCGAAGGCAAGCAGCGCATTGGCATCACCGCTGGTGCCTCAGCACCTGAGGTGCTCGTCAATGAAGTGGTTGAGCGCATCCGGTCACTGGGCGCGAAAACCGTACGCACACTGGAAGGCGCAGAAGAAAACGTCTATTTTCCCCTGCCCAAGGCACTGCAGCCCGACACCTGAGCACGGCCCGTTGCTGCATGCAAAGTAAAACGGGGCTCTGAAGCCCCGTTTTACTTTGCTCTTGATCACCCGCCGATGTGGGGCGCCATGACCCTGCGATAGAACTCGTGGAAATGAACCATACCGTCCTCGTAGGGTGACTGGTAAGGCCCAACCTCACTGCGCCCCTGTTTCATGAGCGCAAGTCGCCCACGGTCCATGCGCTCCGCGATTTCATCGTCCTCGACCGCAGTTTCCATGTAGGCCGCCTGCTCCGCCTCAACGAAATCACGCTCGAACTCGATGATCTCCTCGGGGTAGTAGAACTCGACGACATTGGTGGTCTTATTCACGTCGGTCGGGATGAGGGTGCTCACCACGAGCACGTGGGGATACCACTCGACCATGATGTTGGGGTAATAGAGCAACCAGATCGCTCCGTGCGGTGGCATCCGCCCCTGATAGTACTCACTGACCGCCTTGTGCCAGCGCTCGTAAGTGGCGGTACCCGGCTTCTTGAGTGAGGTGACCCCGACCCGCTGCACTGAATACCAGTCATCGAATTGCCAGGTCAGTTCATCGCAATCGACGAAATTACCCAGGCCGGGATGAAACGGCACCACATGATAGTCCTCGAGGTACACCTCGACGAAGGTCTTCCAGTTGTAATTGCACTCGTGGATTTCGACGTGATCGAGCTTGTACTCGGAAAAATCAAAGTCGGGAGCCACCTGCATGCCCTTCAGGTCCGTGACCACATCACGCGGGCCGCGGAACAGCAAACCGTTCCAGTGCTGCAACGGCGTGCGCTTGAGGTTCAGACAGGGATTGTCCGGAAAATGGGGCGCGCCCAGCAAGGTCCCGCGGTTGTCGTAGGTCCAGCGATGAAGCGGGCACACGATGTGCTCGGCGTTACCCCGCCCTTCAAGCATGACCGCCTGTCGATGGCGACAGACATTGGACATTTCGTGAAAGCCGTCCGCTGAATGCACCAGCAGCTTGCCGTGATCCAGCCACTCCAGGGACCGATAGTCATTGACGTTCGGCACCATCAACTCATGCCCGACGTAGCCGGGCCCGGCATCGAAGATAAGACGTTGCTCCAATTCGAACATCTTTTCATCGAAATACCAGGAGACAGGAAATTGTGTTGCCGCCTGGGCCAGCTGAGTCTTTGATGCGATATCGGACATCAAGAACCTCCCGAAGAAATGCAAAAGGTCCGTAAAAACAAGGGGTAATCGGCGATTATAGCTAAAACGCAGTTTGACCGCACCCCCTCCAATCGGGTATTTTTCCGCCTTTGTACCATGCGCGTGTCAACCCAATGGCCAAGACGGCAAAACCTGCAAAAAGTTTCGAACACGCCATTGCCCAGCTCGAAGAAATCGTGTCGGCAATGGAGTCCAGCGAGTTGCCGCTCGAAGAAGCTCTGACACACTACCAGAACGGCATCGGACTCCTCCGGTACTGCCAGGAGACATTGTCCAGCGCCGAGGCTCGTATCGAAGCTCTGGAACGCACCAGCGACGACGAGGAAGACAGCGACGCATGAATTCAAGCAAGTTTCCCGACTGGATGCGCAGCGTTCAGCAGCGCACGGAAGTCGCACTGGGCCGGATTCTGCCTCCCTCGGCCGTCACGCCGGACCGACTCCATGAAGCGATGCGGTACGCCACGCTTGAGGGCGGAAAGCGTGTCCGGCCGCTCCTGGCGCATGCCGCGGGCGAAGTCACCGGCGCCCGTCCGGATGCGCTCGACCGCGTCGCCTGTGCCGTTGAACTGATACACGCCTACTCGCTGGTTCACGACGACATGCCTTGCATGGACGACGACTCGCTCCGCCGCGGCAAGCCCACGGTCCATGTCGAGTATGATGAATCGACTGCCTTGCTGGTTGGCGACGCGCTTCAGTCACTCGCCTTTCAACAACTGGCGGAACCCGGTCTGCTGACCGACGCAGGCCGTCAGATCGAGATGGTGCATCACTTGGCCATCGCGGCAGGATCCCGCGGCATGGCCGGCGGCCAGGCCATTGACCTTCAGTCCGTCGGGCAATCCCTGACCCGCGAAGCACTCGAAGTCATGCATGTGCACAAGACAGGCGCTCTGATTCGCGCGTCCGTGTGCCTTGGGGCACTGGCCGGTCACTACTGTTCAACCGACGTCTTCCAGCGTCTCGATCATTTTTCGCGTCGAATCGGCCTCCTCTTCCAGGTGGTGGACGACATCCTTGATACCGAGTCCGACACAGCCACTCTGGGTAAGACAGCAGGCAAAGACGCTGAAAACAATAAACCGACCTATGTGACCGTGCTCGGCATCGACGAAGCCAAACGACTGGCGCACGAGCTCGAATCCGAAGCGCTTGAGTTGCTCGAGCCGCTTGATGACAAAGCCGACGCCATGCGTGACCTCACACGCTATATCGTCCACCGACGATTCTGAAGATCTGATGAACGCACCCAGTTCTACCGCCTACCCCTTGCTCTCCGCCATCCAGTGCCCGGCCGATCTGCGCTCTCTGGACCGCCGGGAGCTGCCCGCCCTCGCCGACGAACTGCGCCAGTTCCTCCTTGAGTCTGTCTCCCGCACCGGCGGACATCTGTCGTCCAATCTCGGGACCGTGGAACTGACGATCGCCCTTCACTACATCTACAACACGCCGGACGATCGGATTGTCTGGGACGTTGGACATCAGACGTATGGCCACAAGATTCTGACGGGACGCCGCGAAGCAATGGATGGGCTCCGTCAGTACGGTGGCATTTCCGGCTTTCCCCGCCGCAGCGAGAGCGAATACGACACCTTTGGCACGGCACACTCGTCCACGTCGATTTCCGCCGCGCTCGGCATGGCGGTCGCCGCGCGCAACCGGAGAGAGGATCGACAAGCCATTGCGGTCATCGGTGATGGCGCCATGTCGGCGGGCATGGCGTTCGAAGCGCTCAACAATGCGGGCGACACCGAAGATCTGAATCTGCTCGTTGTCCTCAACGACAACGAGATGTCGATCTCGCCACCGGTTGGCGCACTGACCAAAATCCTGGCGCGTCTGATGCCGACCTATAATGCCGCGCGCAGCGCTGGCAAGAAGGTCCTCGGCGTCGCCCCGCCCATGCTGGACTTCGCCCGCCGTGTCGAAGAACACGTCAAGGGCATGGTCACGCCAGGCACGCTCTTTGAAGAGTTCGGCTTCAACTATGTCGGCCCGATCGATGGCCACGATCTCAATGCCCTGCTCCCCATGCTGCAGGCCCTCAAGAAGGAAAAGGGCCCGCAGTTCCTGCACGTCATCACGCGCAAAGGCCAAGGCTACAAGCTGGCCGAAGCAGACCCGATTCTTTATCACGGCGTTTCTCAATTCGATCACACGGAAGGCATCAAGGCAGGCAAAGGCGGCGGAAAGCTGACCTATACCCAAGTCTTCAGCGACTGGTTGTGCGACATCGCCGCGACGGACGAACGCGTTGTCGGCATTACCCCGGCCATGCGCGAAGGTTCCGGACTGGTCCGATTCGCGGAAACTTACCCCGACCGCTACTTTGATGTCGGCATCGCAGAACAACACGCGGTCACCTTCGCCGGCGGACTCGCCGCAGAGGGCTTCAAGCCGGTTGTCGCCATCTACTCGACCTTTCTCCAGCGCGGCTACGATCAACTGATTCACGATATCGCCCTGCAGAACCTGCCCGTCGTCTTTGCGATAGATCGCGCGGGTCTTGTGGGGGCGGATGGCGCAACCCACCACGGCGCCTATGACCTGTCCTATATGGCCTGCATACCCAACATGGTCATCATGGCACCCGCCGATGAGAATGAATGCCGCCAGATGCTTTACACGGCCTACAGGCATGAAGGACCAAGCGCAGTCCGCTATCCACGGGGTGGCGGGCTTGGCATAAAGCCGGCAGAAGAAATGGTTGAACTTCCCCTTGGCAAGGGTGAAGTACGGAGAAAAGGCAGTACGGTTGCATTGCTCGCCTTTGGTTCAATGCTCGAGCCGGCACTTGAGGTTGGCAAAAAACTCGATGCGACGGTCGTGAACATGCGTTTCATCAAACCACTCGATGAAGCCTTGATTCGTGAAATGGCCGCTGAACACGACTTGCTCGTGACCATTGAAGAGAATGCGGTGATCGGCGGAGCCGGCAGTGAGGTGAGTCGAGTCATTGAAGAGTCCGGCCTCCCTGCACGGTGCCTTCGCCTTGGGTTGCCCGATACCTTTATCGACCATGGTGACCAGAAACGCCTGCTTGCGGATGCAGGCCTCAGCCCTGAGGGCATCATCGCAAGAATCCAGCAAACACTCGATCGATTCAAATAATTGAGTGTTTTTGTCGGGAATGTTAGCCTTCAGTCTCAAACACGACTGATTCGGCATTATGAACACCGCCACCGATAACATTCCCGACATCCAGAGCAGCGCTGACAGCCGCCGCATCGCCATCGACAAGGTGGGCATTAAAGGCATCCGGCATCCGGTCCAGGTCAAGGACCGGACTTCCGGCGTCCAGCACACCATCGCCTACTTCAACATGTACGTCGGCCTGCCCCACGACTTCAAGGGCACACACATGTCGCGATTCGTTGAAATCCTCAACAGCCGTGAACGTGAAATCTCGGTGGAGTCGTTCGAGCCCATGCTCCGTGAGATGGTAAGCAAGCTCGAAGCCGAGACCGGTCATCTCGAAATGAGTTTCCCCTACTTCATCAACAAAGCTGCCCCTGTTTCCGGCGTCGAGAGTTTGATGGATTATGATGTCACGTTTCTCGGGGAAATCAGTAGCGACGGTCGATATGATTTCCGTATCCGGGTAGTCGTCCCGGCGACAAGTCTGTGCCCGTGCTCAAAACAGATCTCTGCCTATGGCGCACACAATCAACGCTCTCACGTCACAGTGACCGCCGCTCTCGAATCCCATGTCTGGATCGAGGAGCTGGTCACTTTGATTGAGCGCCAGGCCTCTTGCGAGCTGTTTGGCTTACTCAAGAGACCCGACGAAAAGTACGTGACAGAACGTGCCTACGATAATCCGAAGTTCGTGGAAGATATGGTCCGGGACGTCGCCAACGCCTTGAACCAGGACGAACGTGTGCGCGCCTATGTCGTCGAATGCGAGAACTTTGAATCAATTCACAACCACTCCGCCTATGCGCTCATCGAGAAGACCGTCGATTGACGTGTGTGGCAGTTGAAGATAGGCAAGATTCCGGTGGTTCCGGCCTGAGGGCACTGGATTTGGATAAAAAGAAGCCCGACCATCTGGTCGGGCTTTTTCGTGAGCGGAGAATGTCTGCGCAACTGCCAGTCAGTGGGAAGCGGGGCAATGTTCTGCGGCACGCTACGTATTGGAGATGCGTACGCGGTTGGCGGGGTGCGGAACATCCCGGCGTGTTTTCCATTTTTGCAATAAAAAACCCCTGCTACGGTTGTGTAGCAGGGGTTTTGAGTAGTTAGTCTGACGATGACCTACTTTCACACCCGCAATGGGCACTATCATCGGCGCGATTCCGTTTCACGGTCCTGTTCGGGATGGGAAGGGGTGGTTCCAGAATGCTATTGTCGTCAGACTTTGATCGTTGTCGGGATGGGATTAGTCCATCCTGACGAATTCGGAAGATCAAGTCGAAACACAGCGTGTTGTGTGTGATTGCGTCTTTGAGATATTTGTTGTTCTCAAGGTTATAGGATCAAGCCTCACGGGCAATTAGTATCGGTTAGCTTAACGCATTACTGCGCTTCCACACCCGACCTATCAACGTCCTGGTCTTGGACGACCCTTGAGCGTGATCGAGTCACGAGGGAAGTCTCATCTTGAGGCGAGTTTCCCGCTTAGATGCTTTCAGCGGTTATCTCTTCCGCACTTAGCTACCCGGCGATGCCACTGGCGTGACAACCGGTACACCAGAGGTGCGTCCACTCCGGTCCTCTCGTACTAGGAGCAGGCCCTCTCAAACTTCCAGCGCCCACGGCAGATAGGGACCAAACTGTCTCACGACGTTTTAAACCCAGCTCACGTACCACTTTAAATGGCGAACAGCCATACCCTTGGGACCGGCTACAGCCCCAGGATGTGATGAGCCGACATCGAGGTGCCAAACTCCGCCGTCGATGTGAACTCTTGGGCGGAATCAGCCTGTTATCCCCAGAGTACCTTTTATCCGTTGAGCGATGGCCCTTCCATACAGAACCACCGGATCACTATGACCTGCTTTCGCACCTGCTCGACTTGTGGGTCTCGCAGTCAAGCCTCCTTTTGCCATTGCACTATCAGTACGATGTCCGACCGTACCTAGGAGACCTTCGTACTCCTCCGTTACCCTTTAGGAGGAGACCGCCCCAGTCAAACTGCCCACCATGCACGGTCCCCGACCCGGATTCACGGGCCTAGGTTAGAACCTCAACGACACCAGGGTGGTATTTCAAGGTTGGCTCCACGATAACTGGCGTTACCGCTTCAAAGCCTCCCACCTATCCTACACAAGTGACGTCAAAGTCCAATGCAAAGCTACAGTAAAGGTTCATGGGGTCTTTCCGTCTAGCCGCGGGGAGATTGCATCTTCACAACCATTTCAACTTCGCTGAGTCTCAGGAGGAGACAGTGTGGCCATCGTTACGCCATTCGTGCAGGTCGGAACTTACCCGACAAGGAATTTCGCTACCTTAGGACCGTTATAGTTACGGCCGCCGTTTACCGGGGCTTCGATCAAGAGCTTGCACCCCATCACTTAACCTTCCGGCACCGGGCAGGCGTCACACCCTATACGTCCACTTTCGTGTTTGCAGAGTGCTGTGTTTTTAATAAACAGTCGCAGCCACCGATTCTCTGCGGCCTCCTTCTGCTCCACCCGCAGGGGCTTCACATACAAGAGGCACACCTTCTCCCGAAGTTACGGTGTCAATTTGCCGAGTTCCTTCTCCTGAGTTCTCTCAAGCGCCTTGGTATTTTCAACCTACCCACCTGTGTCGGTTTGCGGTACGGTCGATTTTGGACTGAAGCTTAGAGGCTTTTCCTGGAAGCTTGGTATCAACCACTTCAGAGTCAATGACTCCTCGTTATCACGCCTCATCTAAGCCTGGCGGATTTGCCTACCAGGCACGACTACACGCTTGAACCGGGACATCCAACACCCGGCTGGCCTAACCTTCTCCGTCCCCCCATCGCATCCAAAATCGGTACAGGAATATTGACCTGTTTCCCATCGACTACGCATTTCTGCCTCGCCTTAGGGGCCGACTCACCCTGCGCCGATGAACGTTGCGCAGGAAACCTTGGGTTTTCGGCGAGGGTGCTTTTCACACCCTTTATCGCTACTCATGTCAGCATTCGCACTTCTGATACCTCCAGCATCCCTTACGAGACACCTTCGCAGGCTTACAGAACGCTCCCCTACCATGCGTACAAGTACGCATCCGCAGCTTCGGTTATCAGTTTGAGCCCCGTTACATCTTCCGCGCAGGACGACTCGACTAGTGAGCTATTACGCTTTCTTTAAAGGGTGGCTGCTTCTAAGCCAACCTCCTAGCTGTCTGTGCCTTCCCACCTCGTTTACCACTTAACTGATCATTTGGGACCTTAGCTGGCGGTCTGGGTTGTTTCCCTCTTGACAACGGACGTTAGCACCCGCTGTCTGTCTGCCGTGTATCACTTTCCGGTATTCGGAGTTTGCTATCGCGGGGTAAATCGCAGTGACCCCCCCAACGATGACAGTGCTCTACCCCCGGAAGTGTCCGCACGACGCACTACCTAAATAGTTTTCGGGGAGAACCAGCTATTTCCAGATTTGTTTGGCCTTTCACCCCTATCCACAGCTCATCCCCTAATTTTTCAACATTAGTGGGTTCGGACCTCCAGTGCGTGTTACCGCACCTTCATCCTGGCCATGGATAGATCATCTGGTTTCGGGTCTACATCCAGCTACTAAAGCGCCCTTATCAGACTCGCTTTCGCTACGCCTCCCCTATTCGGTTAAGCTTGCAACTGAACGTAAGTCGCTGACCCATTATACAAAAGGTACGCAGTCACCCCTCAAAGGAGGCTCCCACTGTTTGTATGCATGCGGTTTCAGGTTCTATTTCACTCCCCTCCCGGGGTTCTTTTCGCCTTTCCCTCACGGTACTGGTTCACTATCGGTCGATCACGAGTATTTAGCCTTGGAGGATGGTCCCCCCATCTTCAGACAGGATTTCACGTGTCCCGCCCTACTTGTCGTACGCTTAGACCCGCCAGCGACCCTTCACATACAGGGCTATCACCTTCTATGGCCGGGCTTTCCATCCCGTTTTGTTGAATCACTGGTTTAGTCGTACAGGCTGGTCCCGGTTCGCTCGCCGCTACTTCGGGAATCTCGGTTGATTTCTTTTCCTACGGCTACTTAGATGTTTCAGTTCGCCGCGTTCGCCTCCACTGGCCTATGTATTCAGCCAGGGATACCTCATAAGAGGTGGGTTTCCCCATTCGGACATCTGCGGATCAAAGCTCTATTGCCAGCTCCCCGCAGCTTTTCGCAGGCTTACACGTCCTTCATCGCCTGTGATCGCCAAGGCATCCACCACATGCACTTAGTCGCTTGATCCTATAACCTTGAGCTCTGCCTTCCGACAAAGACTCCGCTACAGGAGAACTTCAAACGTCTCAAGTTGTTGTGCTTCCCACCTGCCGCTGGTTCGCAAGCAGACAGGAAACGATGCAATCACACACCATAAATAAATTTACTACTGTGTGACTCGCCAGTTCTTACGAACCGACGATCATTCGACTTTTCTTCCTAATTGTTAAAGAACGCACCTGATCCGAAGACCAGGGTAAAACGTCAGCACTATCGCCTCCAATCATTCACAGGCAACACTGCTGACGCTTCACCGCACACTCGAAGAGTTGAACAACCGAACAACACCAATTGAATGGTGGAGGATGACGGGATCGAACCGACGACCCCCTGCTTGCAAAGCAGGTGCTCTCCCAGCTGAGCTAATCCCCCAACTTGATGCTTTGGTGGGTCTGGTTGGGTTCGAA
The DNA here is from genome assembly GCF_017309585.1 of Nitrogeniibacter aestuarii. Lineage (NCBI taxonomy): Bacteria > Pseudomonadati > Pseudomonadota > Betaproteobacteria > Rhodocyclales > Zoogloeaceae > Nitrogeniibacter > Nitrogeniibacter aestuarii. The sequence goes on from NZ_CP071321.1 coordinate 3,362,115, forward strand.
CCAACGACCCCCGCCTTATCAAGACGGTGCTCTAACCGGCTGAGCTACAGACCCCACTTCTCGGGTGCGCGAGCTTACACATTGAACAACCGATAGGTTGTGGATACTTGGCCCCGAGGGGCTTTCTCTGGAAAGGAGGTGATCCAGCCGCAGGTTCCCCTACGGCTACCTTGTTACGACTTCACCCCAGTCATGAATCTCACCGTGGTAAGCGCCCTCCCGAAGGTTAAGCTACCTACTTCTGGTGAAACCCACTCCCATGGTGTGACGGGCGGTGTGTACAAGACCCGGGAACGTATTCACCGCGGCATTCTGATCCGCGATTACTAGCGATTCCGACTTCACGCAGTCGAGTTGCAGACTACGATCCGGACTACGATCGGCTTTCTGGGATTAGCTCCACCTCGCGGCTTGGCAACCCTCTGTACCGACCATTGTATGACGTGTGAAGCCCTACCCATAAGGGCCATGATGACTTGACGTCATCCCCACCTTCCTCCGGTTTGTCACCGGCAGTCTCATTAGAGTGCCCAACTTAATGATGGCAACTAATGACAAGGGTTGCGCTCGTTGCGGGACTTAACCCAACATCTCACGACACGAGCTGACGACAGCCATGCAGCACCTGTGTCCAGGTTCCCGAAGGCACCAATCCATCTCTGGAAAGTTCCTGGCATGTCAAGGGTAGGTAAGGTTTTTCGCGTTGCATCGAATTAATCCACATCATCCACCGCTTGTGCGGGTCCCCGTCAATTCCTTTGAGTTTTAATCTTGCGACCGTACTCCCCAGGCGGTCGACTTCACGCGTTAGCTGCGTTACTCAGAAAGTTTCCTCTCCGAACAACTAGTCGACATCGTTTAGGGCGTGGACTACCAGGGTATCTAATCCTGTTTGCTCCCCACGCTTTCGTGCATGAGCGTCAGTACAGGCCCAGGGGGCTGCCTTCGCCATCGGTGTTCCTCCACATCTCTACGCATTTCACTGCTACACGTGGAATTCCACCCCCCTCTACCGTACTCTAGCCGTGCAGTCACAAGCGCAGTTCCCAGGTTAAGCCCGGGGATTTCACACCTGTCTTACACAACCGCCTGCGCACGCTTTACGCCCAGTAATTCCGATTAACGCTCGCACCCTACGTATTACCGCGGCTGCTGGCACGTAGTTAGCCGGTGCTTCTTCTGGTGGTACCGTCATCGACGCCATGTATTAGACAGCGCCATTTCTTCTCACCTGAAAGAGCTTTACAACCCGAAGGCCTTCTTCACTCACGCGGCATGGCTGGATCAGGCTTTCGCCCATTGTCCAAAATTCCCCACTGCTGCCTCCCGTAGGAGTCTGGGCCGTGTCTCAGTCCCAGTGTGGCTGATCATCCTCTCAGACCAGCTACGGATCGTCGCCTAGGTGAGCCATTACCCCACCTACTAGCTAATCCGACATCGGCCGCTCCAATTGCGCGAGGTCCGAAGATCCCCCGCTTTCCCCCAAAGGGCGTATGCGGTATTAATCCGGCTTTCGCCGGGCTATCCCCCACAACTAGGTACGTTCCGATGCATTACTCACCCGTTCGCCACTCGTCGGCAGAGAGCAAGCTCTCCCCGCTACCGTTCGACTTGCATGTGTAAAGCATGCCGCCAGCGTTCAATCTGAGCCAGGATCAAACTCTTAAGTTCAATACCTGTTAGTACTCAAAGTCAAAAAACTGACATGAATACTCAATCTTTTTGAAACTCATGTAGCCGAAGCTACTGTGCCCAACAAGACCAAGCACCCACACCTATCGGTTGTCCAAATTTTTAAAGAGCCGCCGAACAACTTGTTGCCGTTCAGCGAAGAAGCGAGATTCTGTCAGAGCCACCTCACTTCGTCAACCCCCAGATCACTTAAATTTCAGCGCCCCGTTGGCCGTTACCCCCGCTCCGAAAACACCGCCGAAGCGCGAAGAGGGGCGAATTATAGACACTAATTCCACAGCGTCAACACCCTCGCCAAAAATAAGTTCAAACGATGGATACACGCGCAAATTTGCGCTTGCCCACTTGGAGAACAACAACATCCCCCGCCTCGAGCTCAAGCGATTTATCGGCCACCTTTTCTCCGTTGATGCGAACCGCCCCCTGAGCAATCATTCGCATGGCCTCTGACGTGCTTGCAGTCAAACCCGCGATCTTGAGCACCTGAACGAGCGGAACTCCGCCATTCTCAGACACGACTTCAACCTCAGGCATCTCGTCCGGCAACACCCCCCGCTGGAATCGCGCTTCAAACTCAGCAAGCGCCGCGTCAGCTGCAGCCTCATCGTGAAAGCGCGCCACAATCTCCTTGGCAAGCAGAACCTTCACATCCCGCGGGTTACGCCCGCCTTCGACATCACGCCTGAACCGCTCAATCTCAGAAACCGGACGGAAAGACAGTAACTCGAAGTAGCGCCACATGAGTTCGTCGGAGACGGACATCAGCTTTCCGAAGATTTCTCCGGCCGGTTCTGCAATTCCGACGTAGTTCCCCAGCGACTTCGACATCTTATTGACGCCATCGAGCCCCTCAAGCAAGGGCATCATCAGGACGCACTGCGGCGACTGCCCGAAATCTTTCTGCAACTCCCTACCCATGAGCAGATTGAATTTCTGGTCTGTTCCACCCAGCTCCACGTCCGCCCTCATGGCCACTGAGTCATAACCCTGGCACAAAGGGTAAAGAAACTCGTGCACGGCAATCGACTGCTGTGCGGCGTAGCGCTTTGAGAAGTCATCTCGCTCAAGCATCCGCGCCACCGTGTAATGTGACGCGAGCTTGAGCATGCCAGCAGCACCCAGCTCGCTCATCCACGCAGAATTGAGACAAACCTCGGTGCGATCCGGATCAAGCACCTTGAAGACCTGAGTCTCGTAGGTTTTCGCATTCTCCAGAATCTGCTCGCGAGACAGAGGTGGTCGCGTGGCATTCTTTCCAGTCGGATCGCCGATCATGCCTGTGAAGTCACCGATCAGAAACATCACATGGTGGCCGAGCTCCTGAAAGTGCCTGAGCTTGTTGAGCAACACGGTATGCCCCAGATGCAGGTCAGGTGCCGTTGGATCAAATCCGGCCTTGATTCGCAGCGGCCGACCTGACTTGAGCTTTTCGGCCAACTCGGACTCGACGAGCAACTCATCGGCACCGCGTTTGATCAGAGACAACGCGTCATTCACATCTGACATGCTTGGTTACACCTCAATTAATCTACTTTCGAGCCGACAAAAAGATTTGTTAGACTCATAAAAATTTAACGACGGAAAGCACATGGCCGGTCCGAAACCAGAAATTCTAGCCGATCAAGCAACAGATCGCCTGCATTCAACCCGGAAACATGCCTGGCTCACCGCAGGGGTTGTCGCCGCACTTTCCCTGACTGTCGTCGCTGCGACCGCAGTCGTACCGAACACAAAAAACTCGGCGGTTGAGAAACAATCCATCACCGAACTCCTTCAGACGCCGGTCGTCGCCGCTCTTACGCTCGACGACAACCCCTTCGTTCAGGAAGATCGGGTGAGACGAGGCGACACACTCGACGCCATTTTCAGCCGACTCGGCATCCACGACACAGAAGCATCTGCCTATATGCGCAAGACGGAAGAAGGCCGCAACGCCCTCTCCCGTCTAAGGGCAGGCAAGCAAGTGTTCGCCACCATCACCCCCTCAGGCGCCCTCTTGAGCCTCACCTTGCCGCAGACAGGCGGAGATACATTCAGCATCGAGCGCAGCGACAGTGGATTCGTAGTGGCCGACCACGACGACATGGCACTCGAAGCCGTCGTCGATATGCGCTCGGGCGTGATTCGCCACTCCCTGTTCGGCGCCACAGAACAGGCCGGGCTGCCGGATTCGGTAGCAACCCGACTCGCCGAAATGTTCGGTACCGAGATCGACTTCCACAAAGATTTGCGAAAAGGCGATCGCTTCAGCGTCGTATACGAAACCCTGGTAGACGAAACCGGTCGCCCCGCAGGCGTCGGTCGCATTCTTGCAGCTGAATTCGTCAACAAGGGTCGCCGCCACACCGTCGTACTTTATCGGGACGGTAACAAGCGGGAAGACTACTTCTCCGAAGACGGCCGCAGCCTGAAACAGGCCTTTCTCCGATACCCACTGGAGTTCACCCGAGTCACTTCCGGATTCTCTCGCCGCTTCCACCCCATCCTCAAGAAGTGGCGTGCACATAAGGGCGTCGACTTTGGCGCTCCGTCGGGTGCTGCCATCAAGGCCACATCCAATGGAACTGTCGAATTCATGGGTCAGAAGCGGGGCTACGGGAACGTCGTGATTTTGCGACATCGCGACAACGTCACGACGCTGTATGCGCACATGCGAGGCTTCGCGAAGGGTGTCAACCGAGGCGACGCCATCCTGCAAGGCGACGTCATTGGCTACGTCGGACAAACAGGCTGGGCAACAGGCCCTCACCTGCACTACGAATTCAGGGTCGCCAATACCCCGAAAGATCCGATGGCCATCACGCTACCAACAGTGCAGCCGCTGAACAAACAGGAACTGGTCCGCTTCATGAAGCAAACAGCACCGTTCCGGGACCGACTTGCTCTGCTCAACCACCGGCTTGCCTCAGCCGACGAGTAACTCCCCAGACAGCAACAAAAAAGCCTCGCAGTAGCGAGGCTTTTTTGTTGCTGTCTCAGCCAGATCAGACCGAGAAAGACGAACCGCAACCACAGGTGGTGGTCGCATTCGGATTGCGAATCACGAACTGAGCCCCTTCGAGTCCTTCCGTGTAGTCGATTTCGGCGCCAAGCAGATACTGATAACTCATGGCATCCACAAGAAGCGTCACGCCGTTCTTCTGCATGGCCGTGTCGTCATCAGCCACGTCTTCATCGAAAGTAAAACCGTACTGAAAACCCGAACACCCTCCCCCGGTCACGAAGACACGAAGCTTGAGTTCAGGATTACCTTCTTCTTCGATCAATTCCTTGACCTTGTTAGCCGCGCTGTCGGTAAAAACGAGCAGCTCGTCGAGTTGAGTCGTTGCTTCCATTACATCTCCTTGGCAGCCCCGCCTATCTTTGGCGAGGACACGGTGTTTGGCTATGACACGCCAGCCACATGGATTGTTCCCGGCGATATCAAAACACCGAGAATGCCTCTCGCTCGCATTGACGTCAATAGCTGGCGAGGAACCAAAGACAAAAGCCGCCCGAAGGCGGCTTTCTGACAGTACAACCCAGCGAAATTAACGCTTGGAGAACTGCTTGCGGCGACGCGCCTTGTGGAAGCCGACTTTCTTACGTTCGACCTCACGTGCATCACGCGTCACGAAGCCTGCACGACGCAGGTCACCCTTGAGCTCGGCATTGTAGTCGATCAGGGCACGGGTGATGCCGTGGCGAACAGCACCAGCCTGGCCAGACTCACCACCACCAACCACATTCACAAGAATGTCGAAAGTACCTTCGTTCTCGGTCAGCACGAGCGGCTGACGCACGATCATGCGGCCGGTTTCGCGAGAGAAAAACTCGTCAAGCGGCTTGCCATTGACGACGATATTGCCGGTACCCGGCTTGATGAAAACGCGAGCCACAGCACTCTTGCGGCGACCCGTTCCGTAGTTATAAGACACAGCCATGATAGGGCTCCTGCTCAGATCTCGAGAACTTGCGGCTGCTGAGCGGTGTGCGGGTGCTCGGCACCAGCGTAGCACTTCAGCTTCTTGAGCATTGCATAGCCCAGCGGACCCTTGGGCAGCATACCCTTGACGGCCAGCTCAAGCACGCGATTGGGCTTGCGCTGCTGCAGCTTTTCGAAGTTGGTTTCGCGAATACCACCCGGGAAACCCGTGTGGCGATAGTATTTCTTGTCGAGTGCCTTGGCACCGGTCACACGCAGCTTGTCAACGTTAACCACAACAATGTAGTCACCCGTGTCGACGTGCGGGGTGTAAATCGCCTTGTGCTTGCCGCGAAGACGACGCGCCACCTCAGCGGCAACCCGGCCAAGCACCTTATCCGTCGCATCAACGACGTACCAGTCCCGCTGAACTTCATGCGGCTTGGCTGAGAAGGTTTTCATGATCAATCCTCGATTTTTCGTACCGGCCTTCAGTCGCGACGGCCACCGAATAGAAAGCCGCTAACTCTAATTGATGAGCACGAATCGTGTCAATCACTTTATGGCTTACTTTCATCGGGGCAAAAAAAAACGCAGCCTGTCGGCTGCGTTAAATCCACACCAAAGGAGGAGGGTGGAGGAGACAATCCTGGAGCGGCTCAAACCCTGAAACCACTCGCTACGGTTTGAATTATGCTCACCCCCCTATCTGTTAGCAAGCTTTTTTTGTGCATTGCACAATAAATGTTTTGATCGAAAAATCAACTTTCTTTATAAAATATCAACACCTTGTTTTAATTTGATTTTTTTAGAAAACGTTACGAACGAACAGCACCCCAGAGCCACCTGAAGTACGCGCATATCATGCATTCTGTGCTGCGAGCAGTGCTCACTCGCGGGAATCCCTTGGATTGGTACAATGGCGCCCCAGGAAAGACATCCTCAGGAGAGAAAACATGGACTGCACCGTAAAGTGGGTCGACAATATGGGCTTCATTGCCGAGACCGGCAGCGGTCATACCGTGACCATGGACGGCGCACCCGAAGCAGGTGGACGCAATCTTGCGCCACGGCCGATGGAGATGATGCTTGCAGGCGCTGGCGGTTGCACTGCCTATGATGTTGTCTTGATCCTCAAGCGCGGTCGCCATGCGGTGACGGATTGCGAGGTCAAACTCTCCGCCGAACGTGCCGACACAGACCCGAAGGTCTTTACCAGACTGCACTACCACTACACCGTCAAAGGCGCCGGGCTGAAGGAGAGTGTGGTCGAACGTGCAGTCAAACTGTCAGCCGAAAAGTACTGCTCGGCATCCATCATGCTCGGTAAGACGGCGGAGGTAACTCACTCGTTCGAAGTTGTCGACACTTCAGGTCAGGTATGAAAGAGGCGCCAAAATAGCGCCTCGCGACAATCCAGGGGCTGACGCGAGACTCAGACCCAATATGCAACCGATGTCATGACCCGTGACGCCCCCTTCATCGCCGCCCTGGCCGCTTGAGGCAAGGGCTCGCCGCCAAGGCGCATCGCCAACTTGGCGTGCTCAATCTCATCGGTTGCCATTTGGTCGACGATCGCCCGCGAGCGCATGTCTTGCCCGGGCAGAGAGTTCAAGTGCGATTTAAGGTGCGCTTCAACCTGTTGCTCGGTCTCCGCCAGAAACCCCAGGTTCCATCGGTCGCCCAGTTTGCCGGCTAAAACACCAATGGCCAGCGCCCCGCCATACCAGAGCGGGTTGAGCAGACTCTTGCGGCCTCCCAACTCCCGGATGCGTGACTCTGTCCAGGCAAGGTGCTCAACCTCCTCGTCGGCGGCATGCGTGAGCGCCTTCTTGACTGACTGATCACGCGAGACGATCGCCTGCCCCTGGTACAAGGCCTGGGCACACACCTCCCCCACGTGATTGATCCTCATCAACGCCGCCGCGTGGCGACGTTCAGTCTCGTCAAGGTCGGATTCAGGGATGTCCGCGCCAGGCGTCGGTCTGACCGAGCGCGCCTGCCCAAAGACAGTGCGGAGCGCCCGATCGAATTCCAGAATCATCGAGTCGATCATGTCGCCAATCTCAAATAAGTTCTGCCTAGGATTTACCAGTTACGCTCGGTGGGCGGATAGCGAATATCCTTGATCACCTGATCAACCTTCTTGGGGAAGCCGTCCTTGCACAACACACGAGAATAGAGTTCTGATCTGAGCGTCTTGTACTGCCCCAAGGGAATGTCCCGCCAGACACTGGTTTTGGGTGCAATCCATTCGTCACCATTCTTGATGGCGTAGAGTCGGTACTGTGCGGTCGAACACCGAATCCCTTCACGAGTCACAGTCTCGGTGCCGCTACGATGCCGGCTGACGAGACTGACCCTTGCGATTCCGTCCTTGCCGACTTCGAGTGTTTTCCCGTCAATGAACTCTACATTCGTCGACGCGTTATTGAACTCGATCTTCAGCAGATCGCCTTCTTGAGGCAATGCCGGCAGGGCAAGGTCCAACTCCTTCCACTCGGGCCCTTCCTCAAAGTATTCGTTCGGTTCAACCGCTGTATTGTCGAAAAAAGCTGCCTGGGCGGACGCTGCCAGCAATGCGGCGGCAAAGACCGACGCCCTGACGCCTGAGAAATGTCGCTTCATGAAACTCCGGAGCGGGGTCAACGCCCGCCCTCCTCGTGTTGTTCGTCAAGCCGCCTCGCTGGCTGGCGGTGTTTTGCGCGGTCGTCGCGAACGGGGCAAGAAACCGGAGAGCTCCTTGAGCGCCTGTTGATAGACCCCGCGTTTAAAGTCGATGACGGTATCGAGTGGCACCCAATACTCGCTCCAGCGCCAGGCATCGAACTCGGGATGACTTGTGGCACGGAGGCAAACGTCGCAATCACGCCCCACCAGCTTCAACAGAAACCAGATCTGTTTCTGGCCACGATAGGTATCTCTCCACTGGCGCTTGATCCAGTGCTTCGGGACGTCGTATCTGAGCCAACTGCGCGTACGGCCGAGGATCTTCACATGTTCGGGACGCAGCCCGACTTCTTCGTGAAGCTCGCGATACATGGCCTGCTCCGGGCTTTCTCCATGCTTGATGCCGCCTTGCGGAAACTGCCAGGAATGTTCCCTGATTCGCTTGCCCCAAAAAACCTCGTTGCGCTGGTTGACCAGTATGATGCCGACGTTCGGGCGGTAGCCTTCACGATCGAGCATGATGGAACCTTTAATTGTCTGAACTGCTGTTGATTTTTCCACACTTCGTGTGGCTTGGAAAGTTGGCATGCACCGCCATGGCGCAATTTGACAGCAGGGTCATGTGGCTGCGATAGAATGTCGGGTTTGAACATCGATCGAACCGGACTGGACGCCACGCCATGCGCGCATCGCAATACTTCATCTCCACCCTCAAGGAAGCCCCTTCTGACGCCGAAGTAACCAGTCAGAAGCTCATGCTGCGGGCCGGCCTCATCAAAAAGGCGGCTGCCGGGATCTACACCTGGATGCCCATGGGCCTCAAGGCCCTTCGGAAAGTGGAAAACATCGTGCGCGAAGAAATGAACCGCGCCGGCGCCATCGAACTGCTGATGCCCGCGGTACAACCTGCCGAGCTGTGGGAGGAATCCGGCCGCTGGACCTTGTACGGTCCGGAGTTGCTGCGCTTCAAGGATCGGCATGATCGCGACTTCGTCATCGGCCCGACCCATGAAGAGGTGATCACCGACGTGGTGCGTCGCGAGGTCAAGAGCTACAAGCAGCTGCCCCGCCACTTCTATCAGATCCAGACGAAGTTCCGCGACGAGATCCGCCCCCGATTCGGCGTGATGCGCGGTCGCGAGTTCATCATGAAGGACGGTTACTCGTTCCACTCAAGCTTTGATGATCTGGTACGCGAGTACGGCAACATGTACGACACCTATACGCGCATCTTCACTCGCCTTGGCCTGCAGTTTCGCGCCGTGGCCGCCGACACCGGCTCGATCGGCGGCACAGGCTCTCACGAATTCCATGTCATTGCGGAAACCGGCGAGGACGATATCGCCTATTGCCCCGATTCGGACTATGCCGCCAATGTGGAGTTGGCCGAAGCCGTTTCGCCCACTGCCGAGCGCCCTGCCCCCGGCGCCGAACTGATCAAGGTCCAAACCCCGGCTGTCAAGACGATCGCCGATCTGGCCGGTTTTCTCTCGATTCCCGAGACGGCGACCGTCAAGGCCATCGTGGTCGAGTCCGACGATGGCGAGCCCGTCATGCTCCTGCTGCGTGGCGATCACAAACTGAACGAGATCAAGACGCAGAAAATCGCTGGCATCAAGGATCCGCTGACCTTTGCCACGCCGGAGTCGATCAAATCCGCTTTTGGCGCCGAACCGGGCTCACTCGGACCGGTCGGCTTCAATGGCCGCATCATCATGGATCGCACTGTGACCGCCATGAGCGACTTTGTCATTGGCGCCAACGAGGACGATTATCACTTTACCGGCGCGAATATCGGTCGCGACTTTCCGGAAGCCGAGGTGGCCGATCTGCGCAATGTCACCCCAGGGGACCCCTCGCCGGATGGCAAGGGAGAGCTCGCGATCTGCCGCGGCATCGAGGTTGGCCATATCTTCCAGTTACGCACCAAGTATGCTGAAGCATTGGGCGCCAAGTTCCTGGACGAAAACGGTCGCGAACAGGTCATGGAGATGGGCTGTTACGGCATCGGCGTATCACGCATCCTGGGCGCAGCCATCGAACAGAACAACGATGAGCGCGGCATCTTGTGGCCCACCGCCATCGCACCGTTCGAGGTTGTGGTGTGCCCGGTGGGCTGGGGCAAGTCGGAAGAAGTTCGCGAACAGGCAACGCGCCTGTACGAGTCGCTGCGCGACGCCGGTGTCGACGTCATTCTCGATGATCGCAACGAGCGACCGGGCGTCATGTTCGCGGACTGGGAGCTGATCGGAGTGCCTCACCGCGTCGTGATCGGCGATCGTGGCCTCAAGGAAGGCAACGCCGAGTACCAGGGCCGGGGCGATGCTGAAGCGAGCAAGGTACCGGTCGCCACACTTGAAAGCTTCATCATGGAGCAGCTTGCCCGATGATCCGCCTCGCCCCCCTTTTCTGCGGCCTCCTGCTGATCGGCTCCAGCTTGATCAGTCCGGCCGCGCGGGCGGGCAACCAGCAGTACGAACCCCTCTCGGCCAGCGTTCAGGCCGCGCTTCAGTCCGCAGTGAGCGACCAGGCGGCCCCACGACTGGTCTTTGCTTCCGATGCGCTCGCAGAGCACTGGCTGGAGACGATGGGTCAGCGACTGGCCAGACGGATTCCGGATGCCACCTATCGGCGCGATCTGCTCACCTCCATCCATTACGAGGCCTCGCGAGCGGGCCTCGACCCGCAACTCGTACTCGCGCTCATTCAGGTCGAGAGCAACTTCCGCAAGTACGCCATCTCAAGCGCAGGCGCGCGCGGCTACATGCAGATCATGCCGTTCTGGAACGATCTGCTCAGTGCTGGTCAGTCCAACCTCTTTCACATGCGAACCAATCTGCGCTTCGGTTGCACGATCCTCCGGCACTATCTGGATATCGAGAAAGGCAACCTCTTCCGCGCGCTGGGGCGCTACAACGGCAGCTTGGGGCAGGCGCGCTATCCGGATCTGGTTTTCAAGGCGCTGGCTCAGTGGCGCTACACTGCGCCCGACCTGAAGGTCGCGGAACTTGACCCCGCTTCACGCTGACGATGTGGCGGCTGCTGCGGATTTCGATCCTTGCTCTCATCCTGGCGACCGTCGCGCTCAGTAGCTGGCGCGCCAGCAGCCGGGCCAGCGCATGGGACGGGACACTCTACGTCGCGATCTACCCCATCAACGCCGACGGTCAGGCCAGGACAGGCGAGTACATCGCCACACTGGATCATGATGATTTCGACATCATGGAAACCTGGTTCGATGAACAGGCACGCACCTATGGCGTGGAACTCTTTCGACCGATCCAGGTGCGCCTGAGCGAACCGGTCGATTCACTGCCTCCATCGCCGCCGGAACAGGGTAACGCCATCGAAAATGCCCTCTGGAGCCTCAAGCTTCGTTACTGGGCCTGGCAGAATGGCGATACCGACGGCCCGGCACCGGACATTCGACTCTTCGCGCTCTATCACGCACCGGGCACCGAACGACTCGCTCACTCCATCGGCCTTCGCAAAGGCATGTTGGGCGTAACCAACCTGTTCGCGACTCGCCACGCCCATGGCAGTAACACCGTCGTCTTGATCCACGAGTTGATGCACACACTCGGCGCCACCGACAAATACGACCCGGGCACATTGCAACCGGTGTTTCCCGACGGCTTTGCGGCGCCCGAGTACAGACAGCGGTATCCTCAACGCCAGGCCGAGATCATGGGTGGGCGGATTCCGCTGACCGAATCGTCCTCCGATATTCCCAAGCACCTGATGCACACCATGGTTGGTCCGAAAACCGCCATGGAAATCGGTTGGCGTTCTGCCGTACCGTGACGGACGCATGGACACAGTGCCCCTGCACCCAGTGCCACCGGGTCGTGGAAGCGCGTCCAACCAGGCATCCCGTTACGTCGAGTGGGATCGAACCCCCGCCGACGACGGCTGGACGGACGAACCTCCCGAGCGCCGGAGAACGCTCGTGTCGCCCGATGCAGCGCGCGCAGTCATCACGCGAAATCAATCGCCCGACGTTCCGTTCGAGTGCTCAATCAATCCCTATCGAGGGTGCGAGCACGGGTGTGCCTACTGCTTTGCGCGCCCGACGCACGCATGGCTCGGGCTGTCGCCTGGACTGGATTTCGAGACCCGGTTAAGTGCGAAGTACGGCGCAGCCGACAGGCTCATAACCGAACTGCGTCACCCGGGCTACCGGTGTTCCGTTATTGCCCTGGGCGTCAATACCGACGCATATCAGCCGGTGGAGCGCAGCTTGCGAATCACTCGCGGGGTGCTTGAAGTGCTTGAGAGCAGCCACCATCCGGTGATCATCATCACCAAAGGGGCTTTGATCGAACGCGACATCGACCTGCTGGCGGCAATGGCACACGAGAATCTCGTCCAGGTGATGGTCTCTCTCACCACGCTGAACGCCCCGCTGGCCAGAGCACTCGAACCCCGGGCGGCATCACCCGTGCGCCGTCTGGAGATCATCAAGACGCTGTCAGGCGCGGGCGTACCGGTCGGGGCGCTGATTGCGCCCGTCATTCCCGGTTTGACCGATCACGAACTCGAATCACTCGTCGCGTCAGCTGCGGATGCCGGTGCTCGCAACGCGGGGTATTCGACCCTCCGGCTCCCGCTGGAGGTCGCGCCCCTGTTCCAGGCGTGGCTGGAAGCCCATCAGCCGGATCGCGCACAACGCGTGATGAGTCTGGTTCGCCAGCTGCGCGGCGGTCGAGAAAACGATGCTCGCTTCGGTCACCGCATGCGTGGCCAAGGCCCCATTGCCGATCTCTACCGCCAGCGATTTGCGCTTGCACTCAAGCGCCACAACATGGCCCCTCGTTCGCTCGACCTGGACACGGGGCGGTTTCGCCCCCCGCAACAGCCGGGCGATCAATTGACGCTGTTATGAGGTGTGGCTGAGCAACTGCTCGTAGAGGCCGACGACCAGATTCAGCTGCTGCAGCATGCGCTCGCTGGTGGTCGCGATGTCCTTCATGGCCCCTTTGCTCGATCGGTTCTGGAGCGCGGATTCGAAGAAAAACCATTGCTGCTCCACCAGACCGAGTTCGTCGTTGATACGAGGCGTGTTTTCCTGAGCGGATTTGAGTAGCGCGAGCGCATCAACGAAGTCACTCCGTGCGCCTTGAAACCCCTCGGCTACCGACGGTGCGTTGACGCCGAGCTCGGAGAAATACACGAATTTCGCCATGCGCTGAGACAACATGCGCTGACGACCGGATACGTTGATCAATCGCCCGAATCGCGTCCCCGACAGCTTCTCGTAGGCTTGTGTGGTGGCGTGTGCCGACTTGAGAACGATTTCGTTGCGCTCGAATACCGCGTCGGCATTGGCTCGGCTGGGGCTCTGAGCAAGCGCATCGCGATAACCCCGCCAGTCGGCGCTGAGCTGAACCAGCAAGCCTTCAAGCTCTGCTGACGGTTGCAGTGTCTGCAATTCTTTCAGCTGCGTATCGAACAAGGCCATGGAGGCCGACAGCCACTGCTCCCCCTGCCCCGGCATGACCCCGAGCGCCTGCATCAGCCACGCCTTGGCACAGCGTTGGGAGAGCATGCGCTGGCGGCCTGCCTTGTTGATGGCCTCAGCCACCGAAATTGTCGCGGCGGACTGGGCCAGCGCGACGGGTGAAATCATGGGGAGTGCCGAAGTGGCGGCCAAACCGAGAAGAAACTGTCTGCGATGCATGGAAAACTGCCGATCTGAATGGAGGTGTCATTCAGATCGGCAGTTTCACACGGACCTTCAGTCAACTTAGACCCAGATTTTCACAATTCCGACGATCGCACGAAGACGAACGATGATCGGCACTGGGCGTCATGCATCCTTCATCATCACATCTTCCCGAATGGGCAGATCCGCATAGAGTTCATCGAGCACGTTCAGCTGACGCAGCATCAACTCACTGGTCGTGGCGATGTCCTTGAGCGCCCTCGGAGAACTGGCATCGGACAGCGCCCCTTCAAAGAGAAACCACTGCTGCTCGGCCAATGCCAACTCCCGGGTGATCTTGTCGGTGTTCTCGGGGGCCTCCTTGAGTTCAGCAAGGCCCTCGGCAAAGTCGGCTCGCACACGCTCAAGCCCTTCGCGCGCCTCGCCCGAATTGATACCAAAGGCATTGAAGTAAACAAAGTCGGCCGCGCGTTGGGACAGCATGCTTTGCCGCCCGGACGTATTGATCAACCAGCCCACGCGCGTGCCCGACAGTTTTTCGAAGGCCCGCACCGCCATGTCCGCACTGGTCAGTACGGCATCAGAGCGCGTGAAAACGTCTTCAGCGGTCGCTTGGCTGGGCGCCGCGGCGAGCGCCTCCTTCAGGCTGCGCCAATCCGCATCGAGGCGCACCAGCAAGCCCAGCGCGGAGGTCGATCCGAGCCCTTCGAGCTCTTCGAGCTGCCGGTCGAACTGCGTGATTGATTCGGCCAGCCAGCGCCCGGCCTTCTCCGGCATGATGCCCAGGGCCTGCATCAACCAGGCCTTGGTTGAGCGCTGAGACAGCACACGCTGTTGCCCTGCCTTGACGATGGCCGTGGCCGAAGAGCCTGCCGCCGGGGCGGACATCGCCAGGCCCGGCATGGACAAGGCAAGAGCTGAAGCCGAGAAATGCGTGATGAATTGACGACGGTTCATTGGAAAATTCCACCAGTGATACATGAATCTGAATTGATGGAATTATCCCAACGTGCTTGGCCGCTGTCCGTGACCGGATCGACGTCAAACAATCATTTGATTGACCGTTCAGCCCGTGCCACCGACCGTCAGTCCGTCAAGGCGCAAAGTGGGTTGGCCGACACCGACCGGCACGCTCTGACCGTCCTTGCCACAGGTGCCTACGCCAGGGTCGAGCGACATGTCATTGCCGATCATGCTGACACGTGTCAGTGCGTCCGGACCGTTGCCGATGAGCGTGGCCCCCTTCACCGGCCGTGTCACCTTGCCGTTCTCGATCAGATAGGCCTCCGCCGTCGAGAACACGAACTTGCCCGATGTGATGTCGACCTGACCGCCACCGAAGTTCACCGCGTACAGACCCTTGTCGACCGACGCAATGATCTCTTGCGGATCATGCCGACCGGCGAGCATGTAGGTGTTGGTCATGCGCGGCAGGGGCAGGTGTGCGAAAGACTCGCGTCGGCCATTCCCGGTGGGCTTCATGCCCATAAGACGGGCGTTGAGCATGTCCTGCATGTAACCGGTGAGAATGCCGTCTTCGATGAGAGGAGTGCACTGGGTCGGATTGCCCTCGTCATCGATGGTGAGCGAGCCCCGGCGGTCGACCAGCGTACCGTCATCGACCACGGTAACGCCCTTGGCAGCGACCTGCTGCCCGATGCGCCCGGAAAAGGCCGAACTCCCCTTCCGGTTGAAGTCACCCTCCAGACCATGGCCGATGGCTTCATGCAACAGTATGCCGGGCCAGCCATTGCCCAGCACGACCGTCATGTTGCCTGCCGGCGCGGGGTCTGCCTTGAGATTGACGCTGGCCTGATGCACCGCCGCGTGCGCATATTTGCGCAGCTGCTCGTCTGTAAAGTAGGCGTAGTCGAAACGACCGCCACCGCCGGCGCTGCCCTGCTCACGACGACCGTCCTCCTCCATGATCACCGAGACCGACACGCGTACCAGCGGCCGAACATCGGCGGCCAGGTGACCGTCGTCGCGCGCGACGAGAATGGTTTCCCAGGAGCCCACCAGGTGCGCCATCACCTGTGAGACGCGCGGGTCCTCGGCGCGTGCGAATTTCTCGAGACGTTCGAGCAGTTGCACCTTTTCGGTGTCGCCAAGGGAGGCGAACGGATCGATCGATGCGTAACGAGAAGGCACCAGAGCGGCCGCCTTGACCGCGGTTTTCCCTTGACCGCCTGCATCAGCAATTGCACGCGTGGCGTCGGCCGCGCCGCTCAGGGCGTCGAGGCTGATTTCGTCGGAATAGGCAAACGCGGTCTTCTCACCGCTGATTGCCCGGACGCCAACCCCCTGGTCGATATTGAAGCTGCCCGATTTGACGATACCTTCTTCAAGACTCCACGCTTCGGTGCGGTGATACTGGAAATACAAGTCGGCGTAGTCGACCCGGTGTGCATTGAGGCGACCGAACACCGCGTCGAGCGAGGCCAGACTCAGGTTGTTGGGCGTCAGCAAATGTTGTTCGGCAATGTGAAGTGCGTTGGATTGACTGCTCATGGGTTTCCAGTGTGCGCCACCCAACGGTGGCCGTAGTGTTCAGACAAAGCGACGGTGTTTTAGTGCCGGCAATCGCGTGCGGATATCGGTTGCGCGTTCGTGATCCATGGGCGCTGACACCACACCCGGCCCTTGCGCCAGCCGGTTGAGTACCTCGCCCCACGGGTCGATGATCAGACTGTCGCCGTAAGTCCGCCGCCCCCAGGGATGGCGCCCCCCCTGAGCCGGTGCAAGCACGTGGCACTGATTCTCGATCGCGCGGGTACGCAGCATGATCTCCCAGTGCGCCTTGCCCGTCGTGTAGGTAAAAGCGGCGGGCAGCACGATCAGGTCCACCTCGCCCATGGCGCGAAACAGTTCGGGAAAGCGCAGATCGTAGCAGATGGAGAGACCCAGCCGTCCCAGATCAGTCTCGACCGTGACCACATCGTGACCAGGCTCGATCGTTTCCGACTCAGCATAGCGCTCGTCGCCGTTGTCGAACCCGAACAGGTGCACCTTGTCGTATCGCGCGGCGCGTGTGCCATCCGGGCCAAACACAAGGCTGGCGTTGCGTACCTTGCCGGGATCATCTGCCTCGAGTGGAACCGTGCCGCCCACCAGCCAGATGCCGAACTCACGCGCGGCATCTGCCAGAAACGACTGAATCGGACCATCGCCATCGGTTTCGCGCACGGCCACCTTGGCCCGCTCGTCGCCACTCATGATGGCGAAATACTCGGGCAAGGCCACGAGCCGCGCGCCCTGGCGGACGGCTTCACCGATGAGTGTGCGGGCCTGGGTCAGGTTCTGCGCCACATCGGGCACCGAAATCATCTGCACTGCCGCAATCATCGGCATGTCTGTCTGCCCCATCGTATCCCCCTAATTCAGTGGACCGATCTGACCGGCCGGCCCATCGGTTGGTGGGGTGGCGGATTCTTTCTTACCGAGCTTCTTGACCACCGGATCTTTCCACGTGCCCGTCACTTCATATTCGAAGGCGAAAAACTTCTCGACCGGGTCTTCGAGCGCCTTTTGCACGATGTAGGTCACCACGCCGGCAACCGGGTTGATGACGGCACCACCGAGCGCTGCGCCCACGGCGACCGATTCACTGAGGGTCGGTTGCACCGCCACGCGCAGATCCTGCGTTTCGTCCGGCACGCTCGCCTGTCCGCTGAGCACGATGCTGGCTGCCGGTCCGCGGATCTGCATGCTGTCGGTGCTCAACACGCCCCGGTTCATTTCGATGCTACCGGAAATGCGGTCGAAGGCGAATCCTTCGCTGAACACGTCCCTGAAATCCAGGGTGATGCGTCGCGGGAGGGATTGCAGGCTCAACACCCCGAGCAGGCGCCCGACCCCCGGATCGAGCTTGCGGAACTGGCCGGCCTCGGCGAGCAGTTCAAACGCCCCATCCATACTCGGGTAATCCAGTTCGGCCGGCCCGCCGCGCCAGGACAGTGTACCGGTCAGCGTCGCCGTGCCGCGCTGGACCGCATCGGGGTAATCGAGCCTGGCGAGCAGCTTGCCCACGTCTTCAGTGGTCAGTTTGAAATCCATCTGGGTGCGTCCATCACCGCTCGCCGCCCACAAACCACTCGCCGTCAGCTGACTCTGCCCCGCATCGATGCTCAAGGCATTCATGTGCCAGACGCCGCTCCGATTGAAGGCGTTGAGCTTGAGGCGTCCAAGATCGAGGCCATTGATCCCGAATTTTTCCGCTGTGACATCCAGCGCGGGGAACGACTCGGCCGACTTGCTTTGCACTTCGGCAGGGGTATCCGAAGCGGCTTTACCGAGGGTAAGCCGTAACAGCCGTGCAACGAGCCGCCCCTCCGCTTCAGGCAACCAGCTGATCGTGCCTTCGGCCTCGCGCGAACGCACCTCGGCCTGCCACTGGCCCGACTGGTTCTCGGCACGCAGACTCACGTCATGAAAATCGCGATTGCGTATACGCAGCACATCGGCAACTACCGACAGCCCGGCAATAGGCAAGGCAGAAGACGCCGTCGCCTCGCCATCGAGCAACTCGCGCCAACGGTCGAGATTGATCTCGTCCTGCTTCCAGGCGAGCATGACCCCTTCGGATGCGTTGCGGGCGGGGCCGCCGACGCCGACGCCCCCGCTGACAACACCCTGACCGCCGCGCGGAATTGAAAGTGTCGCCGAAGCACGGTCCGCCAGATGCGCCTCAAGCGACACCGGCTCACCCGGCACGAAGCGCAGCGCCACTGAAGTTGGCCAGGCATCGCGTGCGCTCTTGTTCAAGGGCGCCGGCAAGGATGAGCCCAAGCCTTCAAGCGTGGAGCTCACTTCCAGCGTGGAAGCCCCCTTGCCAACGCGGGCCTCCAGTGTCCACGGGGTCGCCCCGGACAGGAAGTTGAGCGCAGGAAAGGCATACAGATCCGCAATTGCACGCGCCTGCGCTTCGCCCGAGGCGGAGAACACGACCGTACCGTCCTGACCCGTTTTGGCCGAAACCTGCACCGGTCCGCCGAGTGCGCTTGCGCTCGCCTTCTCGATGGTGAGTGACTGTCCGGTAAAACCGACCGCTCCGGCCGCGTTTTCCATCCACGGCAGGCCATCGAGCAGGCGCAACCGGTTGTCCCGGAAGCTGAACTGCCCCCTGACGGCCGTATCTTTCACGTGACGCAAGGGCATATCGAGGCGCAGGTCGAGATGCCCCTGACCCTGTGCCTCGATACCATCGGTGAAACCATTGATACGCTGGCTGACCGGACTAGCCGCCACGAACGCCAGAAAATCCTGCGTAGCGCCGTCGGCCTTGCCGGTGATCGTCATGGCCTCGTCACCATTGGCCAGATCGGGGACATCTGCCACCACACCCGACAGGTTGACGCCCGAGATCACCCCCCGGCTCGCCGTAATCGTCATGCGTGGTCCATCGAAACGCAGCCCGCCCTCAATGGCGTCGATCTGCGGCCAGTCCGGTGCATAGTCGAGCAAAGCATCGGTTACCTGGGCCGTGATCAGGAAGATGCCCTCGTCCGGCTGACGGAAGGGGAACCGGGAAAGCGGCCCCTTCAGGCGCAGGCGCGCGTCGCGCGCCGTTCCGCGCACGATGCCACGCTTGAGCCACTGACGCGTATGGTCATTCACCACCAATGGCAGATACCGCCAAACGGCCGCGCCATTGGCTTCACTCAAGCGTGCCTGAAGATCGATCTCGCCGGCCTCGCCCGGCACCAGAAAGTAGTGCCCGGATGCTTCCCCCTTGAGATCAGCGTTGTCGAAACTGGCGTTGCTGATCGAGACGCGCAGCCGCTCCCCCTCCTGCCCCCAGCCGCCCTCGGCCATGAGGTGGTCGAAGCTCAATGCGTCCTGGAATACGCCGGGCAGCGCCAGCGCGACGTTTTCGCTACTGACGAAGTAGCGCCCCGAATGCTGATCACCGTCGATACGACCGCTGACACCGGCCAGCCCCGGCCAGCGGGGGGACGCCTCGACTGACAGGCCATCGAACGCACTGTTCACCTTCCAGCCCGTCGTGCGTCCGTCCTGTTGCGACCAGGCCGCCTCGAGATCCGCAAACCGCCCCGCGGGCGACATGGCCGCCAGCGCGCTGGCCTGATCCTCGGTCATGGGCAAGGTCTCGGCCAAAGCCGAAAGTACTCTCAGATCCAGCGCGTTGACCTTCAACTGCGCCGATTGCTCAGCCCCCGTCGCGCGCCAGACAAGGGAAGCATCCGTCGCTGGCATGACGACGCCAGCTGCCGTCTGCAGCGCCAGTGCCTCGGTCTCGATGGAAAACCCGTCGGATTTGCGCGTAATGGCGAGTGTGCCGCTTGCATTCACCAGCGAAAGCGCAGGGCGCGCCGGGTCGAACTGAATGCCGGCGTCCGCAAGCGAAAAACGGGTTCTCAGCCGCTCGGGCGTGCCCGCCTGCCAATCAAGCCAGAGCGCCACATCGCCACGCCCCCGAAGCGACATCGGCACGTCGACCCAAGGGGCGAGTGCCTCGATCGAAGCTGCCTCGATGCGGGCATAGCTCTGCCCTGTGACCTCAGCGAACCGGGCATTCGAGCCAAAATTGAGGTCTGCACGCAGATCGACGGACTCGAAAACACCACTTCCGGAGCGCGCAGTCACCCCCAGATGGTGGCCTCTGAAGTGCTGGGACAGCCGGATGTTGACCTGGTCGAGCACCAGCGCTGGTGCACTGCGCAAGGCATCTTCCCACGACAGGCGGGCATCGCGAACAACGATCTGCCGCTGGTGCAGCAACCACTCGAATCCATCGCCACCGCCCGAAGCGCCGCTGGCACGAATGCCGGCCACCGAAATCGAGCCGTCTGCGCCGCGGCTCAACGCCAGATCGGGCTGGAACAGCTCCAGTCGATCGAAATAGGGACGGAAACGAATCAGAGATGACCACGCAATGGTGGCATCGACCCGGTCCAGCCCCAACGCGACCTCGCCGTGGCCATCGAGCACGTCGACCTGGCGCAGGTGAAGACGCGGGCGAAACCCGTCCCAGTCGGCATGAATGGCGCCAATCCGGACAGGTGCCCCCACCGCTGAAGACGCCTGCTCTGCAATCGCCAAACGCCAGGCGCCCACATTGGGCAGCACCAGATAGCGCACCGAGACAAAGAGCAGCCCCGCCGCGAAATACAGCACCACCGCCAAGACGATCAGCCATCGGATCAAGCGCCTCGCGACGGAGGGGCCGGCCGTCGCTTCGGCGTCAGGTTCGGCAGGGGTGGAATCAGCAGACATAAGGGCCCGGGGCGAGTGCATCAGGAGCCAATCAGGCTCAGGGTAGGCGTTTCAGCACATGCGCGAGCGGCCTCGGCATGCGTATGATTGACCAAAATCAGCATGTTGAATCCACGCTGACGCGATGATGGAACATCGCGTCGACGCGTAAATTCGACGCGGGCACATTTTATCAAGCCGGACTGAACGATGACTGACAGCGACACGAAGGTTTTGAAGCAAGACATCTCCGCCGCCCTCCCCCATTCGCGGTATCTGGCACGCATGCTGACCTGCCGACCATGGCTGGGCGAGCAGATCGGTCAGTATATCGACGCACCGCTCGACATGGATGCCATGCGCCAGTTCGTCGATCCGCCTCGACTGGATCGCGATTGCCTGCGTGAGCGCCTGCGTCATCTGCGCTGCTGGGTGCTCGGCCATCTCATCGTCCGCGACATTGGCGGCAAGGCCGATCTGTGGGAAGTGGTCGAGACCATGTCGGCCTTTGCCGACCTGTCCGTCCAGGTAGCCCATGATGTGGAACGTGCCGCGCTGGTCGATCGCCACGGCGAGCCCAAATCCCGCGATGGCCAGGTTCAGCAGCTGCATATCATCGGCATGGGCAAGCTCGGCGGGCGTGAATTGAACGTTTCCTCCGACATCGACCTGATTTTCGCCTACCCGGACGACGGCGACACCGACGGCGAGAAGCAGATCAGCAACTTCGAGTTCTTCGAACGCCTTGGCAAGCGGATCATTCAGGCTCTCTCGGAGATCACCGAGCATGGTCAGGTCTTCCGTGTCGACATGCGCCTGCGACCGAATGGCGACTCCGGCCCGCTGGTGTGCAGCTTCGACATGCTGGAGAACTATTTCATCTCCCAGGGGCGTGAGTGGGAGCGTTACGCCTGGATCAAGGCACGGGTCATGGTGGGCGACCGTGGCGATGAGCTGATCAAGATCGCGCGCCCCTTCATCTACCGGAAGTACCTCGATTTCGGCGCCATCAATGCCATGCGCGATCTGCACGCACAGATCCGGCGCGAAGTGGCGCGAAAGGACCGCGCGGACAACATCAAGCTCGGACCGGGCGGCATTCGCGAAATCGAGTTCATCGCCCAGGTATTCCAGCTCATACGGGGTGGTCGCGACCCCATGCTCCAGATCAAGCCAACCGTCCAGGTCCTGAAACGCCTGGTACAGCAGGGTGTCCTGGAGACCAGTGCCGTCGACAGCCTGACCTGTGCCTACGCGTTCCTGAGACGTCTCGAACACCGGTTGCAATACCTCGACGACGCTCAAACTCACGACCTGCCGACCCGTCCCGAAGACCAGTCCAGTGTCGCCCGGGCCATGGGCTTCGCCGACTATCCTGCACTGCTCACTGAATTGGCCAAGCACCGTCGGGAGGTCAGTGCCCACTTCGATGATGTCTTTGCCGATCCGGCCGAAGACGGTCACGAACACGACGCGCTGTGGGAGAGTGCCGACGACGAAGACCAGTTGAGCGAGACACTCGAACGCCTCGGCTACCATGACCCACAAACGTGCGCGCGCCGCCTTGGCAGCCTCAAGCGCGGATCGCGCTATCAGTCGCGGCCGCCACAGATCAAAGCGCGCTTCGACGCGCTGATCCCGCGCGTCATCGAAGCCTCCGCGGGCATGGACAACCCGGACGACACGCTGGCGCGCAGCCTCGATTTCATCGACGCCATTGGCGGACGTGGCGCCTACCTGGCCATGCTTCAGCAATATCCGCAGGCACTCGACAAGGTCTGCGAGCTTGTCTCGGCGTCGAAATGGGCGGCCCAGTACCTTTCGCGCCACCCCATCTTGCTGGACGAATTGCTCGACTCGCGTGTTCTCGCCACCCTGCCCGACTGGCCCCAGTTCGCCCGCGACCTGATCGCGGAGCTGGACAGAGTCGAGCCGGATACCGAGCGCCAGATGGATATCTTGCGTGAGCAACACCACACGCAGGTCTTCCGGCTGCTGACACAGGATCTG
Organism: Nitrogeniibacter aestuarii; assembly: GCF_017309585.1. Lineage (NCBI taxonomy): Bacteria > Pseudomonadati > Pseudomonadota > Betaproteobacteria > Rhodocyclales > Zoogloeaceae > Nitrogeniibacter > Nitrogeniibacter aestuarii. The sequence goes on from NZ_CP071321.1 coordinate 3,385,271, forward strand.
GTCGGCAAACTCAGCGTCGAAACCCTGGCGGACAATCTGTCCGCACTGGCCGATCTGATGCTCGATGTCACGCTCACCGTCGCCTGGAGAAAACTCAACCGGCGCCACCGCGAGGGCCCACCGGCCTTCGCCGTGATTGCCTACGGAAAACTTGGTGGCAAGGAACTGGGATATGCCTCGGATCTGGATATCGTCTTTCTGTTCGACGACCCGGATCCGGACGCAGCCGAAATCTATGCGCGCCTCGCCCAGCGCATGAACACCTGGCTATCGAGCCAGACCGCAGCCGGCAGTCTGTTTGAAACCGACCTGCGCCTGCGGCCCAATGGGGACGCAGGCCTGATTGTCACCTCGGTCGAGGCCTTCCGGAAATACCAGATGGAGCACGCCTGGATCTGGGAGCACCAGGCACTGACCCGCGCGCGTTTCTCGGCTGGCGACATTCAGGTGGGTGACGCTTTCGAGGCCATCCGAATCGACGTTTTGAGAAAACAGCGCGACACTGCCACGTTGCTGGACGAAGTTCGCAAAATGCGCCAGAAGATGATGGACGCGCACGGCAACAAATCAGAGCGTTTCGACCTCAAGCATGACCGTGGCGGACTGGTGGACGCGGAATTCATTGTCCAGTATCTGGTCCTCGCCCATGCCCATGAACACGGCGTGCTGACCGGTAACCTGGGCAACATCGCCCTGCTACGCATCGCAGGTGAGCTGGGGTTGATTCCGATTGAACTGGCACTGAAGACGGGCGATGCCTACCGGGAATTTCGCCGGCTGCAGCATCGACAGCGACTGAACGGCCTCAAGTCGGGAGTCGATCCGGACAGCGTCCGTCCGCTGCGCGAAGCCGTATGTGCCCTGTGGTCACATGTCTTCGGCGACAACTGCGCCACCTGAACAAAGCAGACTCAAAAAAACAAAAAGCCGCGCATGAAGCGCGGCTTTTTGTTGAATTCTTTGGTCGGGGAAAGAGGATTCGAACCTCCGGCCCCTGCGTCCCGAACGCAGTGCTCTACCAGGCTGAGCTATTCCCCGACATTGAAAACTTGCTGCTGCCAAGAGATCAATGATCTCGCCCAACTGCAAAGTCCGACAATTCTAGCAGACGATCTTTGAAAAGTGAAGCAGGAAGTTCGCTCAGAGCCGCCTTTGCCAGGTCGATTTCCTGACGCGCAAACGCCCGCGTCGCCTCCAGCGCACCGGTGTCCAGGATCGCCTGATGCACCGCGGCAAAATCGTCTCGCCCGCCCTCTTCAATCGCCTTTCGGACCAGGGCCGCCTGAGCGTCACTACCGTGCTGCATCACATGGATGAGCGGCAAGGTCGGCTTGCCCTCGGCCAGATCATCGCCCAGGTGCTTGCCGGTGGCAACTTCAGCGCCGGAATAATCGAGCACGTCGTCAATCAGCTGAAACGCCGTCCCCAGATGCATCCCGAAGTCACCCATGCGCTCTTCCACGTCCCGCGGCACGCCGCCGAGAATGCCCCCCAGACGCGCTGCTGCTTCGAAAAGCTTGGCGGTCTTGTAGCGGATCACGCGCAGGTAGTCTTCGACGCCCACGTCGGCGTCGTGACAATTGAGCAACTGAAGCACCTCGCCTTCAGCAATCACGTTGGTGGCGTCTGCCAGGACTTCCATGATGCGCATGGAGCCGACGGAGACCATCATCTGGAACGCACGCGAGTAGAGGAAATCACCCACCAGCACCGACGCGGCATTGCCGAACATGGCGTTGGCTGTCTGCGCACCGCGTCGAAGTTCTGATTCATCCACCACGTCATCGTGCAGCAAAGTCGCGGTGTGAATGAATTCGACCACCGCAGCGAGCTCGTGATGGTGAGTTCCTTCGTAGCCTGCCGCACGGGCCGTCATGAGCACGAGGGCCGGGCGCAGACGCTTGCCACCACTGTTGATGATGTATTCCGCCACTTGGCGGATAAGCACCACGTCGGAGTAGAGCCGCTGGCGGATGACTGCATCCACTGCCTTCATGTCTTCGGCAATGGGCGCATAAAGATGCTGGACTGACAAGGCTGGACGGGGCTAACGACGAAAAGAAGCGATGGTATGGGGGCAGGTGGCAACGCGTCAAGCAAGCGACGTGTCGTAGCAAGCCGTCGCGAGTCCGTCGGGCACATCGGAGATCACGCCCGCGACACCCCATGACCACAAGTCGCGGGCCCTGGCGGCATCATTCACGGTATAGACCGCCACACCATACCCGCGGGTCATTGCGGTCTTGATACTCGATTCATCGACATGGGCGTCATTGAAAACGAGATGACTGCAGCCGGCCAGATCCCCGGCCGCCAGCGCAGCTGCGGCTTCACCATCGAACAGATGCCCGTAGTCGAGATCAGGCGCCACCGCCATTGCGGCATCCAGGGCCTGGCGCTCGAACGATGTCAGCAACACCGCCAGTGATGCATCGTTGAGCCACGTCTTCAGTCTTTCAGCCACGGCACGCCCGGTCTGAACGGCGCACCCCGTGGAAGGCTTGATTTCAAGGTTGGCGGCCAGACCGTGAAGCGCACATGCGTCCAGGACCTGCACCAGGCTCGGCAGGCGCGAGTCGGTCGGCGTACCATGCACATCGCGCAAACGCAGCGATTTGAGGGCCGACCAGGCAGTATCGGCGACACGACCTTCGCCACAGGTCGTGCGCTCGAGCGTCTCGTCGTGAATCACGACCGGCGTGCCGCACTGCGCGAGCATCACATCGAACTCGACGCACTGAAGTCCGGCCGCAGCCGCCCGTGCAAGCCCTTCGAGTGAGTTCTCCGGCGCCAGTCGCCCACCACAACGATGGGCGACCACGGGCGACCAGCGCCACGGCAGCTTCAAGGTTCAGCGCACGGCGCTTGCGCGCACCACGGCGGTATCAAGTGCCTGCTTGGCAGGCTTGAGGTCGGCCCACACGGCGGCAAGTTCCTCATCGAGAATGGCGCGCACCTTGGCCTTGCGCGGCAACTCCGACAGCCCGATGGGTTTGGCCTTCTTGTCAGCGAGCTGGAGTTGCTCGCTGGCCACCTGCAGGTTCGGCTGGTCCGCGGCGACGGCCTCGGCGGTCACCAGGCCCTTGGCGTCCAAAGGCAGGTAACCGGTGCCACGCTGCCAGGCGAGCTGGTTCTCGGGCTTGAGCATGAAGCGCACGAAGCTGGCCGCCGCACGATAGTCATTGCGCGAGCGCTTGCTGGCCGCCCACAGGCTGGGCCCGTCGGCGAGGGTGCCACCCACGTTGCCGTGATCGTCGTAATAGGGCAATTGACTCACGCCCACGCCGAAGCCTGCGCTCTGGTGAAGCGTCGGCCAACTCGCAGAAGATCCGGCGATGACCGCACATTCACCCCGGGCGAAACGCTTTTCTGCCTCCTGGTTCGAGTCGAAAACGTGGAGGTAGCGTGCGCGCACCCAGCTGGCCATGAGGGCCACGTGCCGGATTTGCAGCATTCCGTTGACGTTCAATTCTTCCGATCGACCTGCCCGGCGTGTCACCCCCTCGTTCTGACGGGCACTGACGTTGTCGAGCATGACCCAGCTCGGGCGCGCCACGGTATATGGGCATGCGTAGCCCGCATCGAACAACTTGCCGAGTGCCTCTTGCAGCGACTTCCAGGTACGGGGCGGGGCCGACGGGTCGAGGCCCACCGCACGAAAGGCGTCCTCGTTATAGAACAAGACCGGGGTGTGCATGCCGATCGGAAGCGCCAGACGGCGCCCACGCGAATCCACCGTCATCCCGATGCCCGCATCACGCTGCCCCGTTCGGGCCAGTGTCACACCCGAACTCGACATGACCTGGTACATGGGCTGAAATTGCTTGCTCTCGCGCAGCGCATCCTCCCCCTCGCCTTCCAGCACCATGAGCGTCGGCTTGTCTGCTGCCGCCGCGCTCGCGGGCTTGAGATCGATTTCGTAGCGCTTATCGCTTTCGTTGAAGCGCGCCACCAATTCAGCCAGCTTGCCTGCACGGGCATCGTCGAGCTGATGCGTCATCACCACGGTGTGACGCTTTTCCGCCGCCCACAGGGGCGAGGCGATCGCGAGCGTTGCCATGGCACCGACCATCAGTCGCGTGATGAACTGTTGCATGAAGCCATCTCCTCCGAAGAAAGTCATATGTATCGGAATTTCCAAGAATTGTATCGTCGGATCTCAAGGTTTCCTAAGGGGTGACGATGATTTTCATTGTGAGCATTTATGACAGACATCCCATGAACATACGACGCTTCCTTGCCTTCGCCGCGGTGCTGGTCCTGCTGACCGGCTGTGAGGAGCTGGGCATCCCGGATCCGAAGAAGGACGCCGAGCGAAAACAGGCCGAAGGCGAAGCCATTGGCAGTGCCTGCCGTCACGCGGGGCGCTCCCTCGAGGACTGCTACGCGCGCAACCCGAGGGCGCCCAAAGCAGCCATTTTTTCGGGATGGCGCAGCATGAACGACTACATGATCGAAAACAAGCTGGAGATCGTACCGCCCCCACCGGACACGATGCCCGAGTCACAGGCCCCGGGGGATTCCGAGACGCATTCCGCGCCTGCAGACAACCACGGTGACGGCCATACGCGGTTGAGTGCTCCGGCGCGCCGCCACACCTGACACTGGATCACGTGCTGGGCGTTTGCTGAAAATCAGGCCTTGGAAATCGCCAGGGTCTGCTGGCGGGCAAGCCACCAGGTCACAAACCTGGACAGCGGAATGGCCGAGGAAAACCACATGCCCTGAAGCCGGTCGACCCCGAGACGCGACAGGGCCTCGGCCTGCTCTTCGGTTTCGACGCCCTCGGCCACGGTTTCCAGATCCATCGCTTTTGCCAACGCGAGCACTGCGTCGATGATGGCGGCATCCTGGCGATCCGAATGCATCCCGTTAACGAACTGCCGGTCGATCTTGAGTTCATCCACGGGCAAGCGGCGCAGGTGAGCCAGTGAGGAATAGCCGGTTCCGAAGTCGTCGAGTGCGACGGTCATGCCGAGATCCCGCATGCGTTGCAACACGGTTTCGACCACAGGCTTGTCGGACAGCACCGCGCCTTCGGTCAGTTCGACGCCCAGACGCCCGATCGGCACGCGCCAGTTGGCCATCGATTGCTCGATCAGGTCGGGCAGTTCAGGATCGTGAACATCATCCGCGGTCAGGTTGAGTGCAATCTTGACCGGGACGCCCGAACGGGCGAGCTCGTCGGCCATGCGCGCGGCACGGGCGATGAGCAGGCGGGTCAAGCGCCCTTGCTGGTTCAGACGGCCCGCAATCTCGAAAATGGTCGGTGGCGGCACCCAGCGACCATCCGCGCGCTGCCATCGCAACAGGGCCTCTGCGCTGTCGCAATGACCGTCAGATGAACGAATCTGCGGCTGAAGATAAAGCTCGAAGCGCTGCAGGTGAATGGCACGCAGGAATTCGCGCTCCACCTCGTTTTCAGCCACGAGCGCCTGCTTGACCGAGTCTCCGTACATGGTGATGCCGTGGTGGGCCCGCGTGCCCGCGCTCATGGCGTCGCGGGCCGCCCGCTCGATCGTCTCGGCATCGGTACCATGATCAGGGGCACATGCGCCGCCGATCAGCAACTCCATCCCCTCATCGAGGCCAATGCGTGCAAGCGCACCTTGTGCCACCTCGCGCAGCTTGTTGGCGGCGAGCAACACCTGGGCTTTGGTACGCATGCCCGGCTGGAGTAGCGCCCACTCGTTTTCACCGACACAGCACAACACGTCTTCATAACGCAGCACGTGCCGCCAGCCTTCCTGGAGCACGCGGTGAATACGGTCGCGTTCGGTCGGCATCAGCACTTCACGGGCCGGTGCCGCATGCAGTCGAATGATCATCAAGCCGAGGCGTGAGTCTTCGTCGGCGATTTCGCACAGCTTGCCCAGCGTGTGGTTGAAGGTCGCGCGCCCCCCTACACCGGTGGTGTTCAAACCTTCACTTTCGATCATCGCGAGCGTTCGCTCGCGCAGGTGCGAGATCGCTGTCAGATGCGCGGACAGTGCCCACACCATTCGGACCAGTCCGGTCAGGAGGTCGAGCTCCAGCTGGAAGATCTCGGCCCGCCCGCCCACGAGCTTTTCCCGACAGGCAGAGAGCATCGCACCCGTGCAGATCCAGGCGAAGCGCTCGTCCACGCCGACGTCGCGGCACGCGCACCACAGGTTGGCGAGGCGATTGAACCAGTCAGGGCCGCCATCCCAGAGGCACACATTGAGCAATTCGTTGCAGAACTCGGCCTCGGCGGCAGCCGCAGCTGGCAGCGATGGCGCGGAATCGCGCATCAGAAAATCGCGCAGGAAGACATCTTCGAGTTCGGCACGCTGAATAACGCGGCCAAAGGCCCGGACCGCCGCACGGTCTTCGGACATGAATCCATGCATGGCCAGCACGTGTTCAAGCCCCTCCGTATCGAGCGGAGGCGCTTGAAATCCAGTGGTGACCGCGGGCAGATTCATTGCAGGTAGAACTCCTGCGGATCAATGCCGTAAGCACCCGGCGGCAGCGCCCGACGAATCACGTACAACTCACCGCTGGGTGTTAGCGGATCGTAAAGCATGTCGATCGTGCCGGGATGCTGATTGGGTGTCTTGTCCGGCGCCAGCAACATGAGCAGGCGCGGCTTGAGTCGACGTACCCGGTTCTGGCCGATGACCACGGCCACCTCATCGGTGTTCAATTCCACAAGCGTGCCCACGGGATAGAGGCCGACACACTGGATGAAGGCGTCCACGACAGACTCGGAGAACCAGGTCGCGCGCATGCGATTGATCTCTTCGAGCGCCTCTTGCGGACTGAGCGCATCACCCCACGGCCGATCGCGCGTCATCGCGCTATAGCAGTCGACGATGCCTGCCATCTGCCCGTATAAACCAATCGCGTCGCCTTTCATGCCTTCCGGATACCCCGTACCGTCGTAACGCTCGTGATGTCGAGCGATCACGCTCAACAGTGTCGGGTCATTCTCTTCGGACTCGCGCATGATCGCGAGTGAGTAATCCACATGTGTGCGGAAGATGTCGCGTTCGAGCTTGGTGATGGTCCCCGCCTTGCGCAGCAGGCGGGGTGGCAGCCGCACCTTGCCGATATCCTGCATCAGCCCGGCAACACCGAGCATGGTCATCTCTTCGGCCTCAAGCCCCATGGCGCGAGCAAAGATCATGAGAAACACACTGGAATCGAGCGCATGGTCATACGCGTACTGATCGGTTCGCTTCAGACGCGTCAGCCAGAGCAGCGCATCCGGATTGCGCACCACGCTGTGCATCATGTCTTCGACACTGTTGCGCACGCGCTCCATGTCCGGCTGCAGATTCTCGTGGACGTCGGTCACCAGCTGTTTGACCGAGGCCTGTGCCTCGGCATAGGCGGGCTCGGCGTCGACGAGTTCATCCTCGACGGCCACATACTCGCTCGCCTCCCACGCCGTGCCATCGTCGAATTCGAGTTCCTCTTCGCCAGCTTCGCCCCGCCGTGCCTTACCAGCGGCCGACTTCGACCGCCACGCCGGCTGCCCCCCGGGCCCGAACCAGCGCGAGAGCATGTTCTTGATGACGCCCTCGGACGCTTGCGACTCGTCTCCGGGTGATTGAGCGCCCGGCTTGCCGCGCTGCCTGTCGGGTACGACTTCCGAACGGAAGTAACTGCCCGGACGGCGCTCCTCGCTTGACTCGGGCGGTGTTCCGCCCGAACGAAGCCAGCGCAGCACATCGACGAAATCGCGTGTCGCGGCCGGCGGCAGTTCGTCACGACGCACCCGGATGGTCGACACTTCGCTGTGTTTCCGCTCAATGGCCACCGACTGTTTTTTTGCTGCTTTGTGGTGCATCCCCACGCTGCGCTGCCAGTCGACATAGACAAAGCGGCACAGATCCTTCACCTGCTGGAGCGTCTGTGAATCTTCAATCAGGAAACCCTGCATCAAAAACGGGGTTTCGAGCCAGGGACGGTCAAGCTCGACCACGAACATACCGACATGCAGGTCTGCGGTTGCGACGATTTCTTTCACCGGGAAAGCCTAATTGAGGTTGATCTCTGTGGGTCTGACTTCAGGGTGCAGGGTTGGTGTATCGCGCGTGCACGGTGTCGATAGCGCCTAAAAGTTCATCCGTCACTGTGATATCGGCTGCGCCGATGTTTTCCTGAAGTTGCTCGATCGAGGTGGCCCCCACGATGGTGCTACCGACGAACCAGCGACTCTTGACGAAGGCCACGGCCATCGCTGTCGGCGTCATCCCGTGCGCCCGCGCGAGGGCTGCATACTCGGTCACCGCGGCGAGGACGTTGGGCTTGTTGTAGCGTTGACCAAAGTTCGAAAACAGCGTAATCCGCCCCTCCGCCGCCGGGTCGTCGAGATACTTGCCGGTCAGATGGCCAAAGCCCAGGATCGAATACGGCAGCAAGGCCACGTTCTCGCGATAGCACACCTCCGCCAAGCCATACTCGAATACCCGATTGAGCAGGCTGTATGCATTCTGTATCGAGGCCACCACGGGCAGGTCGTGCTCTCGCGCCAGTTGCAGGAACTGCATCACGCCCCAGGGGTGCTCGTTCGACAGGCCAACGTAGCGCACCTTGCCCGCCTTGACGAGCTTGGCCAAGGCCTCGAGCTGCGCCCTGATCGGGGTGCATTCGCGCTCTTCCGTCGGGTCGAAGAAGGTCTGGCCAAACATCGGTTGATTGCGTCCTGGCCAGTGCAACTGGTACAGATCCACGTAATCGGTCTGCAAGCGCTTGAGCGAACCGTCGATCGCCTTGCTGATGTTGCGCTCGTCGAGCGCCTTGGGTCCGCCCCGGATCCAGCCCATGCGCCGGGCAGGCCCGGCGACCTTGGTGGCAACGATCACCTTGTCGCGCGCCTGATGCCTGAGCCAGGTGCCCACGATGCGCTCGGAGTCGCCCGTCGTCTCCGCGCGAGTGGGCACCGGATACATTTCTGCCACATCAATGAAATTGATACCGGCCGCCATGGCTGCATCGAGCTGGGCGTGCCCTTCGGCTTCGGTATTTTGCTGCCCGAACGTCATCGTGCCGAGACACAGGCTCGAGACCTCCAGGTCACTACTTCCCAGACGACGGTATTGCACAGCTTCTCTCCGTTTCCACGCGGGCGGTGACGCCCATCGACCGAACCAGTATTATCCAACGGACTCCACCACGGCGCCCCCACCAGATGTCACGCTTTGCAAGTTCTCAAGCCATCCTTGTCCAATGCCGTGCAGGCTTCGAACGCGAAGCAGCCGAAGAGCTGGAGAGGCGAGCAGCCCGCAACGACCTGGATGGCCGCGCACACGCCAAGGCAGGAGATGCGTTCGCCATCTTTGAATTTGACGATGGCATCAGCTGGCAGGATGCCCAGAAAGCGTACGCCAGTGCAAGCCTGTGCTTTGGCCGACAGAGCTGGCCGGTCATGGCCCGGATCGACGCGCTCCCCGACCGCGACCGGGTCACGCCCATCGTCGACGCCTTGAAGGCACTGCGCACTGCCGTCGGTGATGTCGTGCTCGAATACCCGGACACCAACGAAGGCAAGAAGCGCTCGGGCTTTTGCAAGCGCTTTGCCGAACCGCTCATCAATGGCCTTGAAGCCGCAGGTCTTTACAAGCCGGGCGTGCGCAAGACGCCGACGCTGTTTCTTTTCTTTCCCGACGCCAATGCGGTGCTCATCGGTCTGGGCGACCCGCGCCAGGCCAGCCCTTGGCCCATGGGAATCGCCCGGCTGCGCATGCCCCGAGAAGCCCCGAGCCGATCGACGCTCAAACTGGCGGAGGCTTTTCAGGTGCTGCTCAGTGCCGAAGAACGCGACCGCTGGCTACGTGCCGGCGGCAAGGCCGTCGATCTGGGCGCCGCCCCGGGCGGGTGGAGCTGGCAGCTGTCGCACCACGGCCTGCGCGTCATTGCCGTGGACAATGGCCCCATGGACAAGAAACTGCTCGACGAGGGCCTGGTCACACACCTGCGTGAAGACGGTTTCGTGTGGCGCCCCAAGGGCGCTGTGGACTGGCTGGTGTGCGACATGGTGGAGCAGCCCAGCCGCATCGCCACCTTGATGGCTGACTGGTTCCTCCAGAAGAAGTGCCGCCACGCGATGTTCAATCTGAAGCTGCCGATGAAGAAGCGCCTGGCCGCGCTCGATCAGTGCAAGGACATCATTCGCAGCCGCCTCAAGGACATCCCGATCAACCTTCGGTTCAAGCACCTCTATCACGACCGCGAAGAAGTCACCGCCTATCTCACGCGCCTCGATACCCGCTGAATTCAGACCGGGTATCGCGCTGTAGCAGCGACGGCCACTCCACGGGAAGCGCCCGTGGGTGTTGCATCCGCACATCCGGATGCGACAAATTCCGTTGACGAGGCGGCCCAAACCCCGAAAAGGGCGAGTCCCACGTTATAATCATTTGTTTTTTCGACAAATGAGGCGCTAGTTCGCCTTGATGAGGACCACAATTCCATGAGTTTTGCCGATCTCGGCCTGATGCCCGAACTGCTGCGCGCCGTTGAAGATGCCGGCTACACCCAGCCGACGCCAATTCAGGCCCAGTCAATTCCGGTGGTGCTGTCAGGCCGTGATGTCATGGGCGGTGCCCAAACCGGCACCGGCAAGACTGCCAGTTTCACGCTGCCCCTGCTGCAGCGCCTGGCGCCGCATGCGAACACCAGCACCTCGCCCGCCCGTCATCCGGTGCGCGCCCTTGTACTGGCCCCCACGCGCGAACTGGCCATGCAGGTGCACGAATCAGTGCTCACCTACGCCAAACATCTGCCCCTGCGCGCCACCTGCATCTATGGCGGCGTCGACATGAATGCCCAGATGCAGATCCTGCGCGGTGGCGTCGAGATCGTGGTCGCGACCCCAGGCCGCCTGCTCGACCATGTGCAGCAAAAAACCATCCAGCTGCGTGAAGTCCAGATGCTCGTCCTCGACGAGGCTGATCGCATGCTCGACATGGGCTTCATCCCCGACATTCGCCGCATCCTTGCGCTCTTGCCGGCACAGCGCCAGAGCCTGCTCTTTTCCGCCACCTTCTCGAACGAAATCAAGAAGCTGGCCGACCAGATGCTCAACGATCCGCAACTGATCGAGGTGGCCCGCCGCAACACGGTCAGCGAAACGATCGCACATCAGGTCTACCCGGTCAGCGAGGCACGCAAACGTGACCTGCTGGTGCATTTGCTCAAGCACGAGGTGACCAACCAGGTCCTGGTCTTCACCGACACCAAGTTCGGTTGCAGCCGTCTGACGCACTACCTGAACCGCAGCGACATCCCTGCCGACGCCATTCATGGCGACAAGAATCAGCAGCAGCGCACCGAAGCGCTCGAAAGCTTCAAGAACGGCACCACCCGCGTGCTGGTGGCCACCGACGTCGCGGCCCGGGGCATCGACATCGACGACCTGCCCTACGTGATCAATTACGTGCTGCCGAACACGGCCGAGGACTACGTGCACCGCATTGGCCGCACGGGCCGCGCGGGCAAACAAGGCAAGGCCATCTCGCTGGTCGCACCGGCGGAAAAAGGGCGTCTGGCGGACATTGAAAAGCTCATCAAGCTGCAGATTCCGAAGCAGACCATCGAGGGCTTTGGCACCAGCGAGGCGAGCGAGCACAGCGAAGACGCCGGTCGGGGCCGAGGCCGGGAGCGCGACCGGGATCGCGGTCGCGAGCGTTCCCGTGACGACAGTCGTGAGAGCAAGCGCGGTCGCAGCACGGGTCGCAAACCGTCAACGATTGCCCCCGATGGCTTCGATTATTCCAAACCCTACACCGCCAGCGACGCCGACGCGACAGCCGCGAGCAAGCCTGACGTGCGCAAGCGCAACGAGCGTCCGGTTGCCTTCTTGCTCGGCGGCCTGGGTCGCAAGGATTAACCAGCCCGCCCGGGCTGCACTGTCAAAAACGCCGACACCCCCGGCACCATGGCGTTTTGGTGGTGTATCAGCAACGCGTTTCAAAAGGTAATAAGGGGGCAAAACCGCCCCCTTTCGCCGTCAAGAAGCCGTCCGGCACGCCGATATGATTGAGACCAATCCAATCAGATACTGCGCGCCCGCCGATGGAACTGGCTCCTGTGCCCCGAGAACCCGACGAACCGTTCGTCCCGGACCTGTCCGAGGGCGCTGAAGCCGGCCTCTACCTCTCCCTGTTCGAACTCATGAACGAGGGCCTGATCATCACCAGTGATGAAACCATCCTGGAAGTGAACAGCGCCGTCTGTCGACTGATGGAGCGAAGCTACCGCGATCTGGCGGGACAACCACTCTCGACCCTGTTCCCCTCGGAACGTGCATTCCTACAGGCACGCGCCTCCCTGTTCATCCAGGGCGAGATGCGCGGTAGCCTGCGCGTGCGCCTGCCAAGAGGGCGCGAGCGCGATCTGGCCTATGTGGCCGCAGCGCGCATTCGCCCCGGGGTGCATGCAATCATTCTCAGTCCGGACCCGGTCACCGGCCTTGGAGAGACGCCGCCGCCACCGGCCGACGCTGTCTGGCCACGGCTGGCCGCTGCACTGGACCAGCCGGCCATGGTGATCGATGCCAAGGACCGCATCATGGCGGCAAACGCACCGGCACGCCGACGCTTCGCACACATTGACGACACGCTGACCGGCAAATCCCTCAAGCTCTTCTGCCAACTCTCGGAGCCCACGCGGGAGAGCGGACCGATTACGGTCATGCCCAGCGATGGTTCGCCAGACCTGCACGGCCGACTGCTCCCGGGCCCGGAAGCGGGATGGCGAATCCTGCTGCTCTCGGGCGCCACGCCATTGGCACCGGTCGACGCCCGTAGCGGGCGCATCTTCAAGCACGCCCCTGTGCCGATGCTGGTAGTACGCGCCTCGGACAGGCAGATTCTGGCCGCCAACGACGCCGCAGCGAACATGCTGGGCCACCCGCGTCCGAATCTGCTCCAACACAAGCTCGGCACGCTCGGCGCCCCGGTATCGGATGACCGGGAGCTAAGCTCGGGCGCGTGGCGTTGGCAAGGTAAAACCGGCTCCTTCGACATGGAAACGCACGCTCAGCCGCTCGACGGCAATCGCTTCGAATGGCTGCTGACCCTCTACGCGCCCATGCCTGTGGAGGGCGTCGGCGCTGCCGACGGCTTGCGATACAACCCGATCGTCGATGCACGCTCGGGCAAGGTCATCTCTGCCGATGTGGTCTTTCCCGATCACGAGAATCCGGATGAGCTCATCGCGCATCTCACCACCGCTGGCGAACAAGCGCAAAAATGGGCTCAGCACGGTATTTCATTGAACATTCCGACATCGCTTGAGCAGCTCTCAGCCCCTTCTTTCGCTGCCGCCCTGACAAGTGCAGCCGAGTCGGCGACACAAATCGGCGCCCAGCTGTCGATCAGCCTGCCCGAAGCGGACATCACTCGCCTGACTGACGGCCAACGAACGCAAATCAGCGCCTTGCAGGCGGCCGGAGTCACGCTCGGCGTCAGAGAGGTTGGCCTTCAGCCCTTGCCCATGGCCCAGCTCATGGAGTTTTCGGTACGCATCCTCACGCTGGCCCCTGCGCTCGTGCACGATTGTGTCTCCGGCCCCAAGGCCAATCTCGCGTGCGCGACCCTTGCGATTGCAGGTCCGCTGGGGCTGGTGATTCACGCCGCCGGCGTCGCCAATCACGCCCAGGCAGAGGCCCTGGTGAAGATGGGTTGCCACCTGATCCAGGGCGAGCATGTCGGCCCCACCATGACCGCAGAGGCCCTGACCCAGCGGATCTGATCCCTCCCCGCCCGCACGGCATACCCAAGAAAAAACCGCCCCGGAGGGCGGTTTTTTCATTCTGCGACGACTCTGATCAACCCATGGTCTTGATATGGGAAATGATCTCACCGACCACGTTCTGCGCCGAGCCATAGACCAGACCGCAGTTTTCCTTGTAGAACAGCGCGTTCTCGACACCGGAGTAACCCGTGCCCTTGCCTCGCTTGATGACGATGACGTTTTGCGCCATGTCGGCATTGAGGATGGGCATCCCGTAGATCGGGCTGGACTTGTCGGTCCGCGCAGTGGGGTTCACCACGTCGTTTGCGCCAATGACCAAGGCCACGTCGGCTTGCGGGAAGTCTTCGTTGATCTCTTCCAGGTCGAAGATCTTGTCGTACGGCACGCCAGCCTCGGCCAGCAGCACGTTCATGTGACCCGGCATCCGGCCCGCCACGGGGTGGATGGCGAAAGACACTTCCACGCCGGCCTCCTCGAGCAGTTCGGACATCTCCCACACCTTGTGCTGGGCACCCGCCACCGCCATGCCGTAACCCGGCACGATGATGACCTTGGAGCCGTAGCGCATGGTGGCAGCCGCGTCCATGGGACCGAGCTCGCGCATCGTGCCCTCAATCGCTTCACCTTCGGATGCCTCACCCGTGATCGGGCTGAAGATGATGTTCCTGATCGGACGGTTCATCGCCTTGGCCATCAACTGCGTGAGCAGCGTGCCCGAGGCACCGACCACGATGCCGGCCACGATCAGTGCCGGATTGTGGAGCACGTAGCCCTCGAAACCCACAGCCAGACCCGTGAAGGCGTTCAGCAACGAGATCACCACCGGCATGTCGGCACCACCAATCGGGGTGGTGATGATCAGGCCAAGGATCAGCGCCAAGATGAAGAAGGTGATGATCCAGCCCATGCCCGGGTGATCCGCGGCCACGATGGCCAGACCGAGAATGACCGTAATGGCTGCAACGATCATGTTGACCGCATCCTGCTTGGGCAGCCGGTAGGCCTTCTTCATGATGCCTTGGAGCTTGGCGTAGGCAATGCAGGAACCGGAGAAAGCCACCGCCCCGATGAGCGCACCGAGCACGGCCAGTGCCGTGGCGACCATGCCGTGGACCTCGCCCTTGGTGAACTCGAGCAGTGCAATGGCTGCTGCAGCGCCACCACCCATGCCGTTGTAGATGGCGACCATCTGCGGCATGTCGGTCATGGCCACTTTCTTGCCCGACCACCACGCGACGGAAGCGCCCGCCATCATGGCCACAATCATCAGGGCGAAGTTCTGCATGCCCGGATAGAACAGGGTGACCACCGTGGCGGCCACCATGGCCCAACCGGCCCAGACGATACCCTTGCGCGCCGTGACCGGCGAGCTCATGGCCTTCAGGCCAAGAATGAAGACGACGGCGACAATGACGTACGCCAGATCGATAATGGGATTGCTAGCCATTTACTCGCCCCCCTTCTTCTTGTCCGACTTGAACATGGCGAGCATGCGTTCGGTCACCACGTAACCGCCGGCCGCGTTGGCGGCGCCGAGGAACACGGCAAAGAAGCCGATGGCCAGCTGAATCGGGCTATCCGGATCAGCATGCCCCATCACCACCATGGCGCCCACCAGGACGACACCGTGAATGAAGTTGGAACCGGACATCAGGGGGGTGTGCAGGATGACCGGCACACGTGAAATCACTTCGTAGCCGGTGAAAGCCGCCAGCACGAAGACATACAGGTAGACGATACCTTCCATGGTCTTTCTCCTTTCTTACAGTCCGAGAACCTGCTTGACGCCTTCATGACGGATTTCCCCGTCGTGCGTCAGGCAGCTGCCCTTTACCACTTCATCTTCCCAGTCGAGCGCAAGCTCGCCTTCCTTGATGAACGGACTGATGAAATTGAACAGGTTCTTCGCAAACATCTCGGACGAATGAATCGGCATTCGACTGGTGATGTGCGTCGGACCCACGACCAGGACGTCACCGACCCAGGTTTTCTCCCCGGCGACGGTACCTTCCACGTTGCCACCGGACTCGGCGGCCATATCGACAACGACGGAACCGGGCTTCATGCGCGCGACCATGTCGGCGGTGACGATGACCGGCGCCTTCTTGCCCGGGATGGCGGCGGTGGTGATGAGGGCATCACAACCGGCCACGGCCTTGGCAAGCTTTTCGGCCTGCTGGGCTTTTTCCTCGTCGGTCAGTTCGCGTGCGTAACCACCGGTACCGGCAGCGGACACGCCCGTGTCGACGAATTTTGCCCCCAGGGATTCGATCTGTTCGCGCGTCTCCGGGCGAACATCGTAGGCTTCCACCATGGCACCGATACGGCGTGAGGTCGCTATGGCCTGCAGGCCGGCAACGCCAGCACCGATGACCAGCACCTTGGCCGGACGAATGGTGCCGGCCGCGTAGGTGAGCATGGGGAAGAATTTGGGCGAATGATCAGCGGCGATGAGTGCGCACTCGTAACCGGCAACTGCCGCCTGCGAAGAGAGCACATCCATGCTTTGCGAACGGGTGATACGCGGCAGCAGTTCAAGCGCGAAGGATGTGACCTTCTTCTTGTTCAGCTTTTCCACGCGTGCCTTGTCGGACCACGGCTGCGCCATGCCCAACCAGACAGCACCTTCCTTCATTTTGCCGATATGGGCCTGACTGGGCGGATTGACACCGAAAACGATGTCGGCCGAGGCAAACACCGCGTCGGCATCGTCAACCCACTTGACCCCTTCGAATGCGTCGTCCGGGAAATGCGCCCGGGCACCTGCGCCCTTCTGCATGACGACTTCAGCTCCAAGGCCGATATATTTCTTGACCACGTCCGGTACTACCGAAACTCGACGTTCTCCGGACACGGTCTCCGCTGGCACTCCAAGAACCAGTGGCATAGTCACCTCCAATGATGATGTGAAACCGTGAGGGGATGCGTCATCTTCTGCTGCGGCGAACTTCCCGATCCGTGCCGGCGATGCGAGCGACTGCATGAAACCCAACTCGCCGAATCATAACGAATCGCGGCGGGTGCGCAACCCCCCGGGTTTTCCCTAGGCGTGCGCCGGACGTAACACCCGTCGTAACACCGCCGCTCGAGACGGCAGGCACAGCCACCCGATTCGGCTATGCCGTTTCACTCATTGAGCGAAGGAAATCCGGCATCCGGCGGAGGCTCGGTTCGCGGCGCATCGGTGTTTTCGTCCACCAGACGTATCACCGCGATCGAGAGATTGTCGCCCTGTCCGCGCGCCCGTTCGCGCGCACGCGAAATCAGCGTCTGGCAGGCTGCACGGGCATTCTGGGTCGCAAGAACGGACCCCAGCTCATCATCGTCGAAGTACGCCCATACCCCGTCGGAGCACATGAGAAAACTGTCGCCACCGACCAGGGGCGATACGCCACCGAGCGAGACCCTGGGCTCGCGTTCATCGCCCAGACAGGAGAGCAGAACGTTCCGGTGCGGGTGCACCTCGGCCTCCGCCTTGGTCAAACGTCCCTTGCGCTCGAGTTCGGCCACCAGGGAGTGATCCGGACTCCGGTACACGAGCTGATCGCCCCGAAAGTGGTAGAAGCGCGAGTCACCGCAATGCCCCCAGTCGGCACGCTGCTTCTGCAGCATGAATACCACGGCCGTGCTGTGGGGGTCCTGCTCGGAGGTGAATCGCGACAGTTTGATGACCGTATGGGAGTCCTGGATGATGCTGGTGATCAGATGCTCGGGGGTCTCAGAGCCGTGCGAAAAATGTTCGAAATTCTGCTTTGCCTTGAACAGCACCTGCTCGGCCGCCATGGCGCCACCGGTATGCCCACCCATGCCATCGGCCAGTACCGCCATGAGCGCGCCGGGCTGGGCGGGATGGCCGAAAATCGCCACCCTGTCCTGCTGCTCGACCCGATCGCCCTGGTGTTTTGCTGCGCACGTCTCGACTTTGATCGCCATGTTTTCGTGTTGTCCGTATGTTGCTCAGGCCGGGCCGCCGAACGCGGCTCGCCCATCGTGCTCAGTCTCGTTCGCGCAGATCAGCCTCGGTGCATGCAAGCCTATCAGCCCCGGACACACTTTTCGACGATGCCCCGGCAATGCTCGTGATCAATGTGCCGCCACCTGTTCGCACAGGTCCTCGCAATACTCGGCAAAGCCTTCAGCGTAGATGCCCAACTCGTCGAGCACCTGGTCACGAATGACCAGCCAGTCGGGCCAATCGAGCCGGTTTTCGAGCGCGCTCAAATAGGTCGCGAGCTGCAGGATGGCCACCATGCTGCGTGAGGGATGGTCATCCAGTTCATCGAGTTCATGGTGATGCCTGATCGCCTGAACGACGAAATCGGGCAAACCCCAGTGACGGGCCACGAGTGCCCCGACCACGCTGTGGTCAAGCTTGAGGCGGCGATCTTCCTCCCGCACGCAGACCCACTGAGCCTTTTCGGCACAGCCCTCGACCAGCTCACAATAATCGGGGTAACGCTGCATCAGCAGCGGAATGCCACAGTCGTGGAAGATACCGGCGAGAAAAGCCTGGTCAGGGAAGATGTTGCAGACAGCCACCCGATCCGCTGCCACGACCGCCGCGAAGCTGGCCACATTGCTGGCACGGCTCCAGAAGCGCTGCATGGTCTTCGGGTCGCCCTCGATCGCCGACATGAGCGCAAAGCAGCGCGCCACATTGAGCGACTGCTTGGTCCCGAGCAACTGAATGACCTGCTCAAGACTCTGGGGCGGTGCGCTGCGGCCATATCTGGAGCTCTTTGCCACCTTGAACAGCATGGCGGTAAGGCCCGGATCGTCGCCCATCTCTCGCGTGAGCGCTCGCGTGTCGACCTCACCGGTCAGCACGAGATCTTCCAGACGCATCAACAGATCGGGGCGGGGCGGAAGGGAAAGACCGGACGGTAGCGCTGTCTCCAGGCCATTGCCGTCCGGTCGTGTTGCGGTTTGAGGCATTTCCATAAGCGGTTTATCGACCATAAACCGCCTGACTTGAGACGCAAATTAACGATCTGATGGGCTGCGCCGAGGTGCGCTCCGCTCGTTACGCCGGACCGCCATCTTCAGCCATTGAGGCGTTCATCGAGCCACTCGATCCAGTGCCTGACCGGCGTGTCTGTACCACCCGCCAGATGCGAAATACAGCCCACGTTGGCCGAGGCGATTGCCTTCGCCCCGCCCGCCGAAAGCGCGGCGAGCTTGCGCTCACGCAGCTGCATGCTCAGTTCCGGCTGCAGAATCGAGTAGGTGCCGGCCGAGCCACAGCACAGATGCGCATCGGGCACAGTGGTGAGCTCAAAACCGGCGGCCAGCAGCACCGCCTCCACCTGAGTCTTGAGCTTCTGTCCGTGTTGCAAGGTGCACGGTGCATGAAAAGCAATCTGACGGGGTGGCGCGTCCTTGGGCAGACGGGCCTGAATCGCCTGCAGTTCTGCGGCAATCACCTCGCCCACATCCTTGGTCATGGCAGAGACCCCGGCCGCTTTCTCGGCATACGCCACGTCGTCGCGCAGCAAGTGCGCATAGTCCTTGACCTGCAGGCCACAGGCCGACGCCGTCATCACCAGCGCCTCGACCTCGCTCCGCTCGATGAGCGGCCACCAGGCATCGATGTTGCGTTTGGCATCGGCCTGGCTCCCCGCGTGGTCGTCGAGGTGGTGACGCACGGCGCCGCAGCAACCGGCACCCGACGCCTCGACCAGCGAGATGCCAATGGTGTCGAGCACCCGGGCCGTGGCCGCATTGACCGACGGCATCATGGCCGGCTGCGCACAGCCGGCCAGCGCCAGCATGCGCCGCGAGTGCTTCGCCTGTGGCCAGAGGCCTGCCGCACGCTGGGGCGGCACCTTCTCCTTGAGTGCCGCCGGCAACAAAGGCCGGGCCATGCGCCCCATGGCCATGGCTGCGCCAAACACTTTCGGGCGTGACACCAGTTCGCGCAGCGCCCAACGCACCGTGCGTGTCGCGAGCGGCCGCTTGACCTTCTGATCGACCACCACCCGCCCCAGATCCACGAGGCGGCCGTAGGCCACACCCGACGGGCAGGTGGACTCGCAGGATCGACAGGTCAGACAGCGATCCAGATGCAGCTGAGTCTTTTCGGTCACCGGCGCACCTTCCAGCATCTGCTTGATGAGGTAGATACGACCGCGTGGACCATCGAGCTCATCGCCCAGCAGCTGGTAGGTCGGGCAGGTTGCCGTACAGAAACCACAGTGCACGCACTTGCGCAGGATGGCATCCGCCTCGCGACCGATGTCGGTGTCCTTGATGAATTCAGCCAGTTGCGTCTGCATGGATCAGGCTCCGTCGTAAAGGCGACCGGGATTGAAGATCCCTGCGGGGTCAAAGCTCTGGCGAAGTCGTGTCTGAAGCTTCGCCATCACCGGATCGAGCGGATGGAATACCCCGGCACGACGGTCTCCCCCGCGGAACAGGGTGGCATGTCCGCCCACAGCGGTGACCTGTTCGCGAATGTGGTTTGCATGCTCGTTGGTGCGGAACCAGCGCTGGGCGCCGCCCCATTCGATGAGGCGCTCCCCCATGAGCCCCAGCGGTGCTGCCACCGAAGGCACCGACAGACGCCACACGGGCATGTCGCCCTCGAAGAAGCCGTGCGTCTGCTCGCGCACGCTGCGCCAGAACGCGGCGGCGGCCTCGCCATCGACACGCTCTCCGCCCAAGCGCTTGCAGGCGGCGGCCACCGCCGCTTCGGCGCCGGAGAGCCGGACCCACGCGCGGCCTTCCACCCAGGCTGTCGCGGAAATAGGTAAGGGTTGACCGGCCCACGCGTTGAAGTTTTCGACGGCAACGCCGCTTTCCATGTCGAACACCAGCGTCGCTTCGGCTGCCGGCTTGGGCAGCACCTTGAACGACACTTCGGTGATGAGCGCAAGCGTGCCGAGCGAACCGGTCATCAGGCGCGAGACGTCATAGCCCGCGACGTTCTTCATCACTTCACCGCCGAAGTGCAGGTGCTGACCGCGCCCATCGATGATGCAGGTACCGAGCACAAAATCACGCACCGCCCCGGCCGTGGCACGGCGCGGGCCAGACAGGCCCGCCGCCACACACCCACCCACCGTGGCGCCTTCGCCGAAATGCGGCGGCTCGAAACCGAGCATCTGCCCTTGCGCGTCAAGCGCCTGTTCGAGCTCGGCAAGCGTCGTGCCGGCGCGAGCGGTGACCACCAGCTCGGTGGGTTCGTAGTTCACGATGCCGGTGTGCCCCCGGGTATCGAGTTCTGCGCCCTCAAGGCGCTGCCCGTAGAAATCCTTGGTGGCGCCACCGCGAATGCGGATCGCCTCACCATGGGCCGCGGCCGCCTGGATGCGTTCCATCCAGGCTTGCGACTGATCGCTCATGTCTCGTCCTTCTCGTCTTTGTTCTGCCGCTTGCCGGGCAGCGCCTTCAGGGCCAGCCAGGTGCCCACCAGGGACAACACCGGCACCGCCACCAGAAGAAACTGTGTCCAGCCCTTGTTCATCCGCGTGAGCCCTAGAACCGCTCGATGTTCGGGAACGGCACTTCGCCGTGATGCACATGCATGCGCCCGAATTCCGCGCAGCGATGCAGCGTCGGAATCGCCTTGCCCGGATTGAGCAGTCCCTGTTCGTCGAAGGCCGCCTTGATCCGGAAAAAGGTGTGGCGCTCGGCTTCGTCAAACTGCACACACATCTGGTTGATCTTTTCGATACCGACACCGTGCTCGCCGGTCACCGTGCCGCCCAGGGCCACGGACAATTCCAGAATCTCCCCGCCGAAATCCTCGGCGCGCTCGAGTTCGCCCGGCACGTTCGCATCGAAGAGAATGAGCGGATGCAGGTTGCCGTCGCCAGCATGGAACACGTTCATGCAACGCAGGCCGTATTTCTTTTCCATCTCGACGATGGCCTGCAGCATTTCGCCCAGGCGCTTGCGGGGGATGGTGCCGTCCATGCAGTAGTAGTCGGGCGAGATGCGTCCGGCCGCCGGGAAGGCCGCCTTGCGACCGGCCCAGAACTTGAGGCGTTCGACCTCGTCCCGGGAGACCTGGATCTGCGTCGCGCCCTGTCCTTCGAGTACCTGGCAGACTCGAGCCACCTCTTCGGCCACCTCTTCCGGCGTACCGTCGGACTCGCACAGGAGAATCGCCTTGGCGTCGAGGGGGTAGCCGGCACGTACGAACTCCTCGACCGCCGCGGTGGCGGGCTGGTCCATCATCTCCAGCCCCGCCGGAATGATGCCGGCCGCGATGATGGCAGCGACCGCATCACCCGCCTTCACCACGTCGTCGAAACTGGCCATCACGCACTGGGCCAGCAAGGGCTTGGGCGTGAGCTTGACGGTGATCTCGGTGATCACCGCGAGCATGCCCTCGGAACCATGCAGCAGCGCCAGCATGTCGTAGCCGGGCATGTCGAGGCCATGAGAGCCGAACTCGACCACCTCGCCTTCAATGGTGATCGCCCTCACGCGCAACACGTTGTGCACCGTCAGGCCGTACTTCAGGCAGTGCACGCCCCCGGCGTTTTCGGCCACGTTGCCACCGATGGAACAGGCGATCTGGGACGAGGGATCCGGTGCGTAGTAAAGGCCGTGCAGCGCAGCCGCTTCCGAGATGGCCAGATTGCGCACGCCGGGCTGGACGATGGCCGTTCGCGAACGCGCATCGACGGACAGAATGCGATTGAAGCGGGCCAGCGACAGCAAGACGCCATGTTCGTGTGGCAGCGCTCCGCCGGAGAGCCCGGTGCCCGAGCCGCGCGCCACCACCGGCACACCCCGACGCTGGCAGATGCGCAGCACCTCGATCACTTGAGCCTCGGTCTCAGGCAGCGCGACCGCGAGCGGCACCTTGCGGTACATGGACAAGCCATCGCATTCGTAGGGTCTGAGATCTTCAAGCTCGGTCATCAGACAGCGCCCGGGCAGCACGTCGGCCAGTTCGGCGACCAGCGAAGCGCGATCGACGGCGGAAAAATCCGTGTCCTTGGCTGCGTTGGCAGGCAGGTCATGTAACAGGGTCATTCGTCTCCTCCTGTGGGCACGAGCGTGTCAAGACCGACAGGCACTTCGTCCCAATGTGATGCATCCACGCCCAGGCGACTCGCCGCGCGGACCAGATGCGCCCGCGCCGCCGCGCGCGCCTCCTGGGCGTCCCTGGCGGCGATGGCGGCAAACAGCCGGTGATGCTCTTCCTGCGAGTCGCGCGCCCAGCCCTTGGCATGGCCGGTGCGTGCCCAGGTGGGCACACGTGACTCGAAAAACTGTCCGCCCATGAAGCGGATGAAACGCCCCACGGCACGGTTACCGGTCGCCGCAGCCACTGCGGTGTGAAAGGCGTCGTCGGCCTCGGTCGCGTCGGCCCAGTCCACGAGCGCCTCGTCCATGCGAGACAGGGCGGCCCGCATGACGGCAAGGTCGACATCTGAGCGACGCCGTGCTGCCATGGCCGCCGCCGCGCACTCCACGATGTAGCGCAGCTCGAAAATGTCGGCCAGCGCCTGGGCGGCGTCCACCTCAGGGGCGTCGAGCCTGAAGCTGCTGCCGGACGGACGGTCACTCACGAAGGCGCCCGCGCCTTGTCGCGTGGTCACCAGGCCATCGGCCTTCAAACGAGAAATCGCTTCACGAACGACAGCACGCGAAACGCCAAAATCGCTGGCGAGCATTTTCTCGGTCGGCAACCGGGCCCCGGCCGGCATTTGGCCCTCGCGGATCCAGGCCTCGATGGTCTGCGACACGGTTTCGCTGAGTTGAGAAGGGCGCGCCAAAGGCTCGATGCTTTGCATGCGATTGATCAGGTTGTCTGACAAATTTCTCGAAGTTTAGCCGCCCCCATTCAAAAAGTGAATCGCGGAAACCCTGAAACGCACCCAATCGCCTGCCCACCGAGCTCGCTTTGCTAACATGAGCCGTCACCACGAGAGACCTCATGCCACACCACAGCGCCCCGATCACGCGGTTTCTTCCCTTTCTCAAATGGCGGGCAACGCTCTCTGAAAAAGGCATCCATGGCGACCTCATCGCCGGTCTGAGTGTGGCACTGGTGATGATTCCCCAATCGCTTGCCTACGCGCAGCTCGCGGGCTTTCCGGCTCACTACGGCCTTTACGCCGCCATGCTGCCCACCTTGCTCGGTGCGCTTTTCGGCTCCAGCCCCTATCTGTCGACTGGCGCGGTGGCCCTGACCGGCATGCTCACCGCGGCCAGCATTGCGCCCCTTGCCACGAGCGGCTCCGCCGATCACATTGCGCTGGGGGTCACGCTTGCCTTGCTCGCCGGGCTGATTCAGCTCGCACTCGGCATACTGCGCCAGGGCTGGGCACTCAATCTGCTCTCCCGCCCGGTCTTCGCCGGTTTCATCAATGCCGCCGCGCTGCTGATCTGCTTTT
This sequence comes from Nitrogeniibacter aestuarii, assembly GCF_017309585.1. Taxonomy (NCBI): domain Bacteria; kingdom Pseudomonadati; phylum Pseudomonadota; class Betaproteobacteria; order Rhodocyclales; family Zoogloeaceae; genus Nitrogeniibacter; species Nitrogeniibacter aestuarii. The sequence goes on from NZ_CP071321.1 coordinate 3,409,354, forward strand.
CGCAATTACCGGTGTTACTGGGCGCGCAGGGCCCCCGTGCCCCCGACCTGGGCGGCGAACTCATCCGCATCGGCCATGCGCTGAGCTCGCCAGACATGGCCACGCTTGCCTTCGGGCTCCTCGCCTGGACCGGATTGAGAGGCCTGCAACGCTTCGCCCCCAAATGGCCCGGCGTGCTCGTTGTTGTCGTCCTCTCCATCGGCATCTCATCCACCACCGGCTATGGCACCAGCGGCGAGGTCGTGGGCAGCATTCCCTCGGCACTCCCCACGCTTTCCTTGCCACAGATACCCGGCTGGGATGCCCTGATCGGACTCCTCCCTGCAGCCTTCGTGATTGCCCTGGTGAGCTTTCTGGAAGCCGCCTCAAGTGCAAAGCGCCTGTCGGACCGCTCCCGGCATGCGTGGAACGAGAATCAGGAATTGATTGGGCAGGGGTTGGCCAAACTCGGCGCCGCTTTGAGCGGCACGCTCCCGACGAGCGCCTCTTTCTCGCGCTCGGCGCTCAGTTATCGGGTGGGTGCGAACACCGGATTGACCCAGGTGATCAGCGCCATTGTCGTGATCGCGGCGACCTTGAGTCTCGCCCACTGGCTCCACGATCTGCCCAAAGCCGTGCTCGCCGCGATCATCCTGCATGCCGTCGCCAACCTGATCGACTTTCCCGGCATGGTGCAGGTATGGCGGATAGACCGGGACGATGCCCTGGCGTGCTGGACCACCTTCGCCGCGACGCTGGCGTTCGCCCCGCAGATCCAGAACGGCATTCTCACCGGTCTGCTGCTCTCGCTCGCACTGGTGATCTGGCAAAGCATGAAACCGAGGGTCGCCTTGCTGGGCCTGCATGAAGACGACACCTATCGAGATCTCGAGCGTTTCGGGCTCGAGCACCCTCACCCGGCTCTGGTCATCCTGCGTTTCGACGGACGACTACAGTTCGTGAACGCCGCCCGTTTCAGTGAAGCCATGGAATGGGCGCGACACATCAAACCGGGCATCCGCTGTGTCTTGCTTTCGGGTGCCGGGATCAACGCCATCGACACCACCGGCCTGCATGCACTGACACAACTGGCCGAGCAGATGCGCGAAGATGGTCAGCTGCTGGCCATGTGCGGCCTGAAAAAACAGGTCATCGATGTTATCGAGCGCGACCCAGTGTGGGCCACGCTGGCCGAACATGCGCACTATCGCCACGAGCACGCCGCTGTGGAAGCCCTCAAGCCATTGCTCGAAAAAGAGAAAAGCGTTGACGGAGTACGCTCACAACTCTAGAATGCCGAGTTTCGCGTTTTTCCGATTAACGGAGTACATACCATGTATGCGGTCATAAAAACCGGTGGCAAGCAGTATCGCGTGTCGGCCGGCCAAAAGATCAAAGTAGAACAGATGCCGGCAGACGTGGGCTCGGAAATCACACTCGACCAGATTCTGATGGTCGGCGAAGGCGAGTCGGTCAAGATCGGCACGCCTGTGGTTGAAGGTGCCACGGTGAAAGCGACTGTGCTTTCACAAGGTCGTCACGACAAGGTCAAGATTTTCAAGATGCGCCGTCGCAAGCACTACATGAAGCGTCAGGGTCATCGTCAGAACTACACCGAAATTCGCATCGAGGCGATTTCGGCCTAACCGTCAAGGAGATACGTCATGGCACACAAAAAAGCCGGCGGTAGTTCCCGCAACGGTCGCGAATCAGAATCAAAACGCCTGGGCGTCAAGCGCTACGGTGGCCAGCTGGTTCCGGCAGGCAACATCCTGGTCCGCCAGCGTGGTACCGAGTACCACCCGGGTGAGAACGTGGGTATCGGCAAGGACCACACGCTTTTCGCCAAAACGGAAGGCACGGTTCAGTTCTCCGTTCGCGGCAAGAACAAGCGCCGTACCGTGTCCATCGTGCCGGTGACCGAATAACGCTCGGTCGCTCGCAGGACACGACAGAGCCCTATCCCGGTGATAGGGCTTTTTTTATTTTTGGGGCAGCACCATGAAATTCTTTGACGAAGCACGCATCGAAGCGGTGGCCGGAGACGGCGGCAACGGCGCGGCCTCGTTCCGCCGCGAGAAGTTCATTCCAAAGGGCGGCCCCGATGGCGGCGACGGCGGTAAGGGCGGCAGCGTCTGGGCCATCGCCGACCAGAACATCAATACGTTGGTCGATTACCGCTTCAAGCGCATCTTCCGCGCCCAGCGCGGCCAGAACGGCATGGGTCGCGACTGCTACGGCAAGGGCGGCGAAGATATCACCCTGCGCATGCCGGTCGGCACCGTCATCACCGACGCAGAAACAGGCGAACGCCTTGCCGACCTCGACGTGCACGACAAACGCGTCCTCATCGCCAAGGGCGGCAACGGTGGCTGGGGCAACCTGCACTTCAAGTCGTCCGTGAACCGCACCCCGCGCCAGCGCACGCTCGGTCAGCCGGGTGAACATCGCTATCTCCAGCTGGAACTCAAGGTGCTGGCCGATGTCGGCCTGCTAGGCATGCCCAACGCCGGCAAATCCACGCTGATCCGCTCGATTTCTGCCGCGAAGCCCAAGGTTGCCGACTACCCCTTCACCACGCTGCAACCGAATCTGGGCGTTGTCCGCAGCGACGAGAACCGTAGCTTTGTCGTGGCGGACATCCCGGGCTTGATCGAAGGCGCCGCTGAAGGCGCAGGCCTCGGCCACCGCTTCCTTAAACATCTGGCACGAACCCATCTGCTACTGCACCTCGTCGATATCGCCCCTTTCGACGAAGGCGTTGATCCGGTTCGCGAAGCTCAGGCCATCGTGGATGAACTGCGCCGATACGACGAGGACCTGCACCAGAAACCACGCTGGCTCGTACTCAACAAGCTCGACCTGATTCCCGAAGAGGAACGCGAAGAACGTATCGCCGGTTTTCTCGCCGCATACGACAAGGTCGACCGCCACTTCGTCATCAGCGCCATGAGCGGCGATGGCTGCAAGGAACTCGTCCGGGCCATCCAGGATCACATCGATGCCCACCGCCCGAAGAGCGTGCCGGATGAAGGCGGCGATGACGACACCCCTGACGTATACGACCCCCTTGCCTCATGAGAACCAAGCTCAAGAACGCGCGACGGCTGGTCGTGAAGGTTGGCAGCGCCCTGGTCACCAACAACGGCGCAGGGCTAGATAACAACGCGCTCACCGACTGGGCACGACAGATCGCCAACCTGCGCCTGCAGGGCCGTGAAATTGCACTGGTCTCCTCGGGGGCCATTGCCGCTGGCATCGTTCGACTGGGCTGGACCAAACGCCCACATGAGATGCACAAGCTACAGGCTGCGGCAGCCGTGGGTCAGGCCCATCTGGTCGAAGCCTACGAAGAAGCGTTTTCCGCACACGGCATCCACACCGCACAGATTCTGCTCACGCATGAAGATCTGGCAGACCGCAAACGCTACCTCAACGCCCGTTCCACCATTACTGCCCTGCTGAAGTTCGGCATTGTGCCCATCATCAACGAGAACGACACGGTGGTGACGGATGAAATCAAATTCGGTGACAACGACACCTTGGGTGCTCTGGTCGCCAACCTGATTGAAGCCGACGCATTGATCATCCTGACCGACCAGGACGGCCTGTATACAGCCGATCCACGAAGAGATCCCGCCGCGACACTGATCAACGAAGGGCGCGCTGACGATACGCAATACGAATCCATGGCAGGTGGCGCGGGCAGCGGCATCAGCAAAGGCGGGATGATCACCAAGATCAAGGCCGCGCAACGTGCAGCACGCAGCGGAGCACATACCCTGATCGCAGGAGGGCGCCAGCCCGACGCCTTGCTACGCGCCGCCAATGGCGTCGACCTCGGCACCCTGCTCTATGCCACCCAGACACCACTTCAGGCACGCAAGCAGTGGCTTGCCGATCACCTCAAGTCGATGGGCACGTTCATCATCGACGAGGGAGCGGCCAAGGCACTCACGGCAGGGAGCAGCCTGCTTCCGGTCGGGATCATCGACGTGATTGGCCAATTCGAGCGCGGAGCCGCTGTCGAATGCCGCCGCGAGAATGGAACCCTTGTCGCCCGCGGCCTCAGCAGCTACTCATCCAGTGAAGCACTCGTCGTCAAGCGCAAGAAGAGTCTTGAGATTCAGTCGCTTCTCGGCGAAACGACCGAAATCGAAGCAATACACCGGGACAATCTCACCCTGCTGCAACCCTGATCTGCCTGAGCTTCGGTTGGCGCAACGCCGACCAGACTCAACATTCTGATTCGCGGTGCCGTTAAAGTAGCAAGACTGGATCCAGGGCAGGCGCGATCACTCCGGCTTCGAACTCACGCAGCCAGTCCCGCCCCGTTGATCGGCAACCAAACCTGGACAACACATGCGAGACGAGGCAACGACATCATGAGCGCGTCGATTTCAGGATTAATCAGGCTGATTCTCTCCGAACAATTCGGAAAGCGGATTAGCACACGTATCCCCGAGCCGTGCCTCGAAATGACCGAGGAAGGGTCGGTGAGCGCCTTCCATGAACAAGGCAGTGAGCACGGCCCCCTGATCCCGGTATACCATTTCTGCGCAACACATATCTCCCGGCGTTGCCCGAAGGGTGGAACACTGCTCGACGTCGGGTCAGGCTCAGGGCAATTCCTGAAGTATCTCGCCAGACAACGCCCCGACATGCGGATTTACGGCGTCGACCTCTCGTCCGAGATGGTTGAACTGGGCAATGCCTCGCTCGAAGCCGAGGGTGTTTCAGATCGGGTCGCATTGCTTCATGGCGACATGTGCAAACTGCAAGACATTGAATCGGTTCGCACGACGCGCTTCTCCATGGTCTCGTCAGTCTTTGCCTTGCACCACCTGCCAGCGTTCGACGCCATGGTCACCTGCCTCACGGATTTGCGCGCCATCCTTGATCAGGCAGGCAAGAATCAATTCTTCTTCTTTGACCACGCCCGCCCGCGGGCATCAGGTACGCCAAAGATATTTCCCGAAGTTTTCACCCCCGATTCCGCCAAGGAATTCAAACTCGACTCCGAGAACTCGCTTCGAGCCTCCTTTTCACCGGCAGAATTCCTCGAAGCGATGAGGACGTCGGGTTTTGCGGACACCGGGCAGCATGTCGTGTCGCGCATCATTCCCTTTTATCAGGTCTTTGCGAGCGAGATTATCGGCTCAGACAGTCACATCAATAACCTGCCGTCTATTGAAGAGAAATCGTTGAAAAAGGACTTTGAAGGGCTCAACTGGCTGTTCAAAGCATTGCATTAAATCGGGCATACAGACGAAAAAAAGGCGCCCGAAGGCGCCTTTTTCTTGGTCAGCCTACCTGAAGATCAGGCAGACTTGCGGCGACGGGCGCCAGCCAGACCGAGGACACCCAGACCCAGCAGGGCCAGGGAACCCGGCTCCGGCACCACGAAGGCGCGGCCCGGATCGTTACTACGCAGAGCAACCGTGCCGTTGGCCGGATCGGCCCAGGCAGAGGTGTTCGGCAGCAGGTTGAAGAAGGTGGAGAAGCGCAGATCGCGGGTCTCACCATCTTCACCGAAGATGCCGTTGCCGTTGGTATCAACGAAGAACCAGTCGCTGTTCAGAACGCCAGCCCATTCACCGTCCAGGGAGTTGATCACGCCGTCGTTGTTGATATCAACAACGCTACCGAAAGAATCGGCCAGACCGCTACCGGTCAGCGTGGTCAGATCAACGTCGGACACGAGAGTCGTGGTGTTGTCGCCAGAGATGATACCGGTGTCGAACTTCAGACGCGCCAGGAAGGTGCCATCGGTGAAGATGCCAGCCTGGTTAGCAGCCGTACGGCCCGGGAAGTTGGCGCCGCTCAGGTCAGCGTTGGTGATGTCGTCATCAGCAGCATCTTCCCAGTACAGGTCGATCCAGCCACCGGTTGCAGTCGTACCGGAGGTCAGGGTCAGACCGTAGAAGATACCGGACACTTGGCCTTGACCGAAGATGTCCGACAGACCGTCATCAGCGAAGTAGGTCGAACCACCGGAGATGTCCTGGTTCGGGGTAGCAACAGCGCCAGACTGGATGGAGGAGATATTGAAGACACCCCAGTTACCTTCCGTGGCCGGCGTGTCGAGGATGCCATCGCCGTTCACGTCGATGGAACCACCCGGGACAACGATACCGTTGTTGGTGTTCAGTTGTTCAACGTTGTTGAACTGGAAGTACAGCGGACCCGGCTGGAGGGTCAGCGGTGCGGCGGAAACAACGCCAGAGACCAGAAGGCCGGCGGCGATTGCTGAGAGCTTTTTCATGGTGGGCTCCGTGATGAGTTATTCGAAACAGCTTGCCCAACAATAAGCACACGTCGTGCCAGATTTTTTTTCCTTTTATTTACATCAACTTATAATCACACCCGCCCACCTCAAAAATCTCACTGTAAATAATTTCGACAACCCTGACGGGGTTGGCAAACGCCGTCGCTCCATCCGGCGTAGCCGCCTGCCAACCTCACCTCATATGGCCTGTCTCAGCCCATCGGAAATATCGAGTTTGAGGATGCGCCTGAGCGCAGGCACGCTCGACAACGCGCCCGCACACAGGCCGATCAAAACCGCTTCAAAGCACAGTCGAAAAGACAGAATGATCTTGCCGGTATAACCCAGCGTTGAATTCGGCCCAGGCGGCATATCGATCCCGATCCACGAAATCAATTGCGCCAGCAATACGGCCAGTACGACGCCGACGATCGCGCCGACAAGCGCAAGCAGGATCACCTCAAGGAACACCTGCGCTGCGACACGTCTGCGACGCGTCCCAAGAGACATCATGGTGGCAAATTCGGGCGTGCGCTCGTACATCGACATACCGACCGCATTGGCCACGCTGAGAAACAGGAGCACGATCACAATGACTCGCAGGACGCGATACTGCCCGTCATAAAGCTCGACCGTCTTCTCGTAGAAGTCGGCCAGTTCGCGCCACGAGCGTCGCTCAAGACCCGCCTGCCGTAAATCGGAATCAACCGATTTCAGAAAAGTGCTCGTCTGGCCAGTTTGAACAAGTTCGACGACAACGCTGGTAGCCACGTCAGCGCCAAACAGTTGCTGCAGCACTTTAAGCGGGACCTTGACTGCACGGGCGTCGTAATCCTGCGAGTAGGTCTCGAAAATGCCGACAACGGTCACATCGATCGTGTTGATGGCGCCACCACCCGTCGACGCGAGCAAGGTCGTCCTCCGCCCCACGTCGAGCCTGAGCGATTCGGCGAGCCCGCGCCCTACGACCGCAGCAAAATCATCACCATCTTCCAGCGTTCGCCCTGCCCGCACGCGTACATAGCTCGACAGGCTTGCCTCCTTGCCTGGCTCGCCGCCTTCGATGACGACGGGCAAGTCGGCAGCTCCATTACTCATCAACCCCTGCAAAGAGAGCCGACTCATGACACTTGCTACCTCGGGGCGCGATTCGAGCGACTTCACCAATGCCGATGTATCACCCAGATTGAACCGATCCGGATGCCGGAACCCGCCCTCGTTATACCCCGAGCTGAAGATCTGCACATGCCCGGTCTGGCCGCGAATGATCGCTTCGGCAAAGCCCTCGTAAATATGCTGGAAGAAGCCGCCGATCAAGGCAACGCAAACGACACCGAACGCAATGGCGGCCACGGCCGTGGCAGTGCGCTTTCGATGCCTCAGAAGGTTTCTTGCTGCAAGTTTGATCATCCTCACCGCCCCTGCCGCAAGGCATCAACAATGTTGGAGCGTGCCGCCTTGATCGCTGGGAAAACCGCCCCTGCCAGCCCCACCAGAGTGACGAGCACAGCCGCATTCAGCATCTGAAGCCCATCAAGGCGAATCTCGCCGACATAACCTCTCGACATGCCCGGAGGCGGGGGCATGGGGATGCCGATACTCGACACGATGAGCGCCAGCACGATACCGGCGAGCACACCAATGACACTGCCCACGACGCCGAGCATGGCACCTTCAAGCAGAAACCCGATGAGCACCTGCCGGCGGGTTCTGCCGATCGCCATTGAGGTACCAATCTCGGAGGTCCGCTCCATCACACTCATGGCGACGGTGTTGGACACGCTCAGCAAAACCACCATCAGCACGATGATGGACACCACCGAAAGCTGCTTGCGTAACAAGGTTTCCGTTTTGGTGTAGTAATCAGCCAGGCGATACCAGGGGGTGACCTCCAGGCCGGCATTGTTCAGCGTCGGCGTGAGGCGGTCGATGGCTGCATCCGTATCGTCCGTGTCATTCAGATAGGCTACCCAGTAGCTATTGGCCGATTCACCCATCAGTTCCCGCGCCAGACCGATCGGCATGCGAATGGCATTATCGTCGTACGCCTTCGATATCGTCGAAAAAACGCCTGCAAAGCGTGCCTCGACCGCGCGCACCCCACCGCCAGCAGACTGCAGCACAAGAACCACGGGCTCTCCGATGGGAGCATCCAGCGCCTTCGCCAATCCGCGCCCCAGCCACACCCGCTCTTCGTCGCCGGGCGTCATTGCCTCCCCGGCTTCGATCACCATACCGAAAAGCTGGTCGGCCTCCTTATCGATATTCAAGGCCTCGCCGATGAAGGGAATGGTCTCCTCACCGTGGCTGATGAGGCCGGAAAGCACCAACCTAGGCGACAGGACCTTGACTGACCGATCGTTACTCACTGCCGCCGGAATTGCATCTTCCGGCAGAAGGAAGGCGCGCGGATCGGCCCGGCCTTCAATCTGGAAGCCTTGCTTGGCCACCTGCAAATGACTGACTTGCGAATGAATTGTCGACTCCCTCAGCGCCCAGATCATCCATTCGACGAATCCGCCCGTCATCATCATTGCAATGACGCCCGCGGCAATCGCGAGCAGGACCGCAAAGGTGCGCCGACGCTGGCGCCAGATATTGCGCCAAGCAATCATGGCATCGAGTGCCAAAGGGAAATTCATTGCTTGTGCGTCTCCATCGTCAGGGGAGCGTAACGCCCGGGGGCAAGTGTGCCTTCAGGGTCGATTGCGACTTTGAGCTTACCGATCAGTTGCATTGATTCGGGAATCCGCTCTTCGAGCCAACGCATGGAGTCAACGCCGACGCGATACGGGAAGAATCCCTGAAGCCTTCCTTGCTCCTGAAGTGCCCAGTAGCACTCATGCGCGCGCGCCTGTGCGCTCGGGTCATTGCGATCGAAAAGAATGGGTACCGTGCTGTCGACCACGCGATCCGACACCGTGGTCAACGTAATCAGCGGCTCGAAACCCCATTTCGTCATGACCTCCGTCACGAACGCCTGGTAGCGAATCACGGCCTCGGCCTTGAGCGGCACGAGCGGCGCATACCACAGTAGCCCGCAACCATCTTTGGCCGGATTGAGCTGTCCCTCATCAGTGCGCTTGACATGTTGCCGCCCCCAGTAGGCCAGCGGCAGGGCCGTCTCGTTGGGTACGCCGTTGACGAGTTCGAGCCCCGTTCGCAAGGTCTGGGCCGTTTTCGCGAGCTTGCTCCCCAGCCTGCCGGGCACAAAGCGCGTCAGAGTGCAGATGCGTTCTGCGTCGCGCGAGGAGACAAACAGGAGCCTGCTCGCCACGCCGCGAAGCGCTGATCTGATGTCACGACAGGTTGCACGCACAACGCGCTTGCTGCCATAGAGCGTACCGAACCCCGTCCAGGGGAGTATCTGGTATTCCGCCCCCAGTCGCCGCACCAGATCTGCCGGAAGCACGGATTCATCGCCTGGCACCTGCTCCGGGTAATCCACCGACATGGACAGAACCCGGCGCTGGTTCATCAGGTTGATACCGCCGACGACCCCTGCGTGTGTCTGCAGGATCGACCGGATTCTCGACACAGCCTCTCCAAGCAGCGCCTCGTTCTTGAGGCTGAAGAGAATGGCCTTGACGGACTCCGGCTTTCGCGCCAACGCGATATGCGCATCGGTCACGATACCGAAGTTGCCCTGCGTGAACAGCCCGTCCAGATAGGGACCGATTCCTGTCTTGAACAAGGGGCCGACACCCTCCCCGGAGGCCTGCATCAAGGGCGATGAGTATCGACTGCCGTCCGGCAGTATCGCGCCAAGGGCGATCAATGCGCCAAAATGGTCAGCATGCGGCGTAACGCCATATCCGCGCTCAAGTGCGTTGGCCAGAATGCTGCAGTTGGGGCCGGCGCCTGTGACAGGCACGAGATACGGCGCCCCGTTTTCAGCCAGGTAGCGCGCCAGCTGCCCCTGGGTGACACCGGGTTCGACACGCACAATGCCCATGTCCGCATCGAAGGACAGAATGCGGTTCAGGTCGGACAGATCAATCAGCAGGCAATCGTCGGATACGGGCAGCGAACTTCCGTAGCCCCAGTTCCTGCCTGTACTGATCGGATAGATGCTGCATCCAATTTCGCGCGCAATGGCAACGATGTCGGCAATCTGTTCGGTCTGGGACGGTCGAACGGCACCCAGTAATCGGCGCGCGTATCCAGCGCAGTTCGACCCGAACCGGGATCGCGCCGCTTCGGCATCGAGTACGCGATCCGAGCCGACGCATCGCTCGAGACGGGTCTGCAGTTCAGTCATGACCAGCTCCAGTGGGCGTGAATCGGATGCCTGTGTATGCACCCTTCCAGCCCCGCTCCATGATCGGAAGCACCAGCCGCCGCGCAAGCAAGCCAATGCCCGACCACATGGTGACAAACCAGAACGGAACACCGCCCGCGGGCGGATTCGAGTAACCCCACAACCCGACGCCCGTGCCCACGTATTCGATGGCTGCACCCAGTAACGCCATCACCCCGGCGCACATCAAGTCGTCACGTTCATGGAAAAGGATGAGCCCGACCAGCACGACAGAGCCACTGAGCACCAGGAGCAATACATGATCAGGGACCAGCATGAAGGGAAGACTGAAAACCACAGCCAATGCCAATGGAACCCGAATCGAACCGGCGGGCACGCCCGGCTGAACCGTGCGCAGCAGCCACAGCACGTAAAAGCCCCACATCACGAACTCGAACGCCGGCATCAGCAGCAGGTCCGGATCGGTGAAGAAAAAGACGCCCCGATCCAGCGCGCCGTAGTTCATCACGACAAAAAGAAGACTCATGGCAACGAAGAGAATTGCCTCTTTTCGTTGCAGCGGCCAGAAAAATACGCCCCATGCGCCAAGCAGGACGAGCGTCTTGAGCAGGTTCCCCGGAACGAAGGCGAGCACCACGAGCGTCACGCCCAACGCCGACAGCATCTTCAAACGATCGTTTGCAAATGTCATGAACAGACCCTTGGCGCCAAAGTGATGGGAACCCGCATTCTAGCAAGGCTTCAGGCCCCCAATCGTATTGTCAGGCGCGCGAAGCTCACTATTCCCATACGGCATTGTCGCGTCCGAATTGAGCGACTTCAGATCGATTCGCTCAATGCGTTAAATATTTCATCAGAATCTGACGTAAAGATAGCAGGACAACTTTTTTCCACTGGACAGGACCGGACATGTCCCTCTTCGACCGCTTCAATCTCGGGGCAGGATTTTCAAAGTACTTTCAGATCGAGGCCGGCGCCAAGGAGTCCGTGCGTGACGAGGTCTTTCGGGTACGGCACGAAGTCTATTGCGAAGAACTGAAGTTCGAACCGGAGCGACCCGACCGCCGGGAAACCGACGCTTTCGACCCACAAAGCGTCCACTGCCTGCTGCGCTCGGCCAGAGCCCCCAATCAACCCGTTGGCTGCACCCGCCTGATTCTCGCCAGGGAGGATGCCCCTGACACCCCCCTGCCTTTCGAACAGGCCTGCGAGGCCACGCTAGATCGATCAATCATCGACCCGGCAAGACTTGACCGACGCACCATCGGAGAAGTCTCGCGACTCGCCGTGCGTGCTGCTTACCGACGTCGTCGGGGCGAGCGAAACGTTGCCGTGGCGATCGCGGACGACGACTTCAGCGAGAACGAATCGCAGCCGCGCTTCCCGTATATCCCCATTGCCCTCTATCTGGGCGCGCTTGCGCTCGCTGAACGCAATGGCATCGAAACCATGTTCGTCCTCACAGAACCGCGCCTGGCCGCCCATTTCGGCAAGCTGGGCGTGGAGATCAAGCAGATCGGTGCACCTGTTGAACATCGCGGCATGCGTGTTCCGTCGATGATGAACGTGCCTGCCATTATCAAGAACATGCGATTCATGGTGAAACCGATCTGGCGTGTCGTCCGCGATGAGATCGAGGGCAGCTACCGATAAGCAGCCGCTGGAATGAAAAAACCCGCCACTGAGGCGGGTTTTTTCATTCCACGATTTTGCGGCAATCAGGCCTGCTTGAGGACCGCCTGAATCTGCTCGAGCGCCGTCGGATCCTCGATCGTGGTCAGATCACCCGGATCCCGCCCTTCGGCCAGCGCCTGAATGGACCGACGCAGCAGCTTGCCCGAACGGGTCTTGGGCAAACCGGCAATGAAGTGAACCCGTGCCGGACGCGCAATGGCGCCCAGCATGCCGTCAACCTTCTTCATCACCTCTTTTTCAAGAGCGGCCCGCTTCTCTTCGCTGTCGATCGACGCTGCGTCCTTGACCACGGCAAACGCCATCGGCATCTGACCCTTGAGCTGATCAGCCACACCCACCACAGCCACTTCTGCAATCGCCGGATGCGCCTGGACGGCTTCTTCAATCTCGCGGGTGCCCAGACGGTGGCCGGCCACGTTGATCACATCGTCCATACGGCCGAGGATCGTGTAGTAGCCGTTTTCGTCGTGGATACCCCAGTCGGAAGACGAATAGATGACCGGATCGCTGAAAGTGGAGAAGTAGGTCTGCACAAAGCGCTCGTCCTGCCCCCACACAGTGGACAGGCAACCCGGCGGCAGCGGCGGCACGATGCCGACGATGCCCTTCTCGTTGGCGCCGGCCTCGGAACCGTCCTCGCGGAACAGACGCAGGTCGTAACCATAGACCGGGAAGGCCGGCGAACCGAGCTTGATCTTGCTGTCTTCCACACCACGGCAGATGGCCAGGATCGGCCAGCCGGTTTCGGTCTGCCAGTAGTTGTCGATGACCGGAATGCCCAGCTCGGACATGATCCACTCGTGCGAGGTCTCGTCGAGCGGCTCGCCGGCCAGGAACAGATGCTTGAGCGACGACAGATCGTACTTCTTGAGGAAGGCCGGATCCTGTTTCTTGAGCACACGAACGGCCGTCGGTGCCGAGAACATGACGCTGACCTTGTACTTCTCGACGATGGACCACCACACACCGGCATCCGGACGCAGCGGCGTGCCTTCGTACATGATCGTGGCCATGCCAGCGAGCAGCGGACCATAGATGATGTAGGAGTGACCGACCACCCAGCCGATGTCGGAGGTCGAGAACATGGTCTCGCCCGCATCGCCGGTGAAGATGTGCTTCATCGAAGCGGCCAGCGCCACGGAGTAACCGCCGGTGTCACGCTGCACGCCCTTGGGCTTGCCGGTGGTCCCGGAGGTGTAAAGAATGTAGCTCGGCTCGGACGATTCAACCCAGACCACCGGCACCTTGGCATCCATGTGCTTGGCGCGCAGCTCGGCGTAATCGACGTCGCGGCCCTCCACGCGCGGGAAGCCCTTGTCCAGGCCCCGGTCGATGATCAGCACGTTCTTCGGCGGGAACTCGGCAATATTGCAGGCCTCGTCCACCAGATGCTTGTAGGGCACGGCCTTGCCATTACGCATGCCGGCATCGGAGCTGACCATCAGCACCGGTTTGGCATCATCGATGCGGGTCGCCAGCGACCCGGAGGCAAAGCCGCCGAACACCACCGAGTGGATGGCGCCGATGCGCGCGCATGCCAGCATGGCAAACGCCGCCTCGGCAATCATTGGCATGTAGATCAGGACACGGTCGCCTTTCTTGACGCCCAGATCCTGGTAGATCGCAGCCATGCGCTCCACTTCGCGCTGCAGCTCGGCGAAGCTGTAGACCTTTTCTTCGTTGGTCTCGGTGGAGATGTAGATCAGCGCGTTGGCATCCGGGCGCAGCGCGGCATGGCGATCGACCGCGTTGTGGCACAGGTTGGTCTCGCCCCCCTTGAACCACTTGACGAACGGCGGACGCGAATAATCGCAGATCTGCTCGGGCGCCTTGTGCCAGTCGATCAGTTCGGACTGCTCTTTCCAGAACCCGTCACGGTCCTCGATCGAGCGCTTGTGAAACTCCTTGTATGTCGTCATGACAATCCTCTCCCTTATTTCCCTATGATTGTGAGCGACGATGAGTCGAATGGTTTTTGATTGCTATTCTCGCTTTTTATAGCTTTGTGGCTGTTCCCTCGTGGGAATCTTGTTCTCCTTGTGTCTGCACCGGCAGCCGAGGATTTCTCAGCTCATGCAGGGGCAGACCACAACGAAGTTCCTGCTCGATCAACTCGAGCAAAGGCATGAGTGTACCAAGCACATCGGGTATGCGGCTGGTCACTTCATGTTCGGCTCCGGCACGCACCTGCATCAACACATGATCGATGCTCACCGGCAAACGGACAAAACGCTGCAACTGCGCCGGATCAATCTCGCCACTCTCCGAGATCACCCGGTTACCGCCAGCCTCAAGGCCGGATTTGACCCGATCGACTGCGAGGCCGATGAGCTCGCTGAGCGTCAGATGTTCGTTACTGCCCGAGCCTGCCGCAATGCCGACAGTAACGGTCATGCGAATCTGCCGGTCACGGTAGGTCATGACCAATTTGTCGATGGCACGCTGCAAGCGCAATGCAAAGGCCGAACAGCCGTCAATGTTGGTACTTGGACACAGAACCGCAAACTGCCCCGGCGCCATCTGCGACACAGTGTCTTCCTTGCGCACCTTGGACGAGAGGATCTTCGAGAGCTTGCGATTGATCAGCTCGGTGATATGAACGCCATATTCCGACAACAGCTTGTCGAATCCGTCGATCATGATCACCATTGCGGCCAGATCGCCGTTGCGACGCCGCGCCAGGGCCAACTCCTGGTTCCCGTGCCACTCCATGTAGGCCTTGGTGGCCAAACCCGAGTGCGGGTCCACGGGACTGCCCAGTGCCAGGGCCTCGCGGCTCTGTTCCAGTTCGCGGGTTGCCTGAGCGAGCCGGGTCAGCGCTTCGAGCCGGCTTGTCAGTTCGACGGTACCGATGCCCTTGGTAATGAAATCCGTCGCCCCCAGCTCACGCGCCTTCACCCGGGCATGGTCGTCTTCCTCGCCGGAGATGATGATCACCGGCAGTTCGGCAATGCGGGACAGCTTTGAAGCGCGGATGCGCTCCAGCAGACCGTAGCCATCGAGCTTGGGCATCCCCAGGTCGGAGATCACCACCTGGATGGACGGATCGACCAGCAGTGCCTGCCAGCCATCTTCGCCATCGGCCGCCTCGCGAACATCGAAACGGTCGCGGATGTGTTTGCTGATCGAGACGCGCACCATGCGCGAATCGTCAACGATCAACACACGGGGCAGCGGAATGTTTTCTTCGTCACTCAAACTGCTTGACTCCAGAACGGCTCAGGCGCCGATGCGAACCACGGTCCGCCCGCGAATGCGGCCCGCGATGAAATCGTCAAACGCAGCAGGCAGTTCATCGAATTCGATGAGTCGCGTGACCGCGCCAAGATGCTTCGGATGCAAATCACCCGCGAGGCGCTCCCAGACCTGCTGCCGAAGCGGGAAACCCATGTAACCCGAGTCGATGCCCAGCAAGCTGACACCGCGCAGAATGAAGGGGAACACCGTGGTGCTGATATCGAAGCTCGAGGCATTGCCGATGCTCGCTACCGTACCTGCCTGCTGCATGGTGGCCAACAACCAGTGAAGCACCTGTCCGCCGACATTGTCCACCGCGCCCGCCCAACGGCCCGTCTCGAGCGGTCGTGTGCGCTCGAAATCGATGCTATCGCGCAGCACGATGTCGGTCGCACCCAGTTCGGTGAGGTAGTCCCGTTCCTCGGCCTTGCCGGTCAGCGCCACCACCTCATAACCTGCCGCTGCAAGCATGTCGATGGCCAGGGAGCCCACGCCCCCCGTCGCGCCGGTCACGACAACCGGCCCGTTCGCTGGCACCAGTCCGTTGGCCTCCATGCGCACTACCCCCAGAGCCGCGGTGAAACCGGCCGTGCCGATCGCCATGGCATCGAACAGGTTCAGGCCCGTGGGCATGGGCACCACCCACTTCGCCGGGATTCGCGCCATCTGCGCAAAACCGCCATGGTGTGACACGCCGATATCGAAACTCGTGGCGATGACTTCGTCGCCGGGCTTGAATCGGGCGTCCTGGCTGTCAACAACCACCCCGGAAAGGTCGATGCCGCCGATGCACGGAAAGCGGCGAATGATCTTGCCCTTGCCGGTGGCCGCCAGCGCGTCCTTGTAGTTGATGCTTGAGTAGGCGACGCGAATGAGCACCTCACCAGCATCGAGATCATCAACGCTCAACTGGCGAAAACCCGCGGATACGGATTTGTCATTTTCCTGCTCGATCAGCAAGGCTGTGAAATCGCTCAACCGGTCCATGTGCTTTGTCAGAGGACTAATCCGAAAAGATTATAACGAATTGAGCGGCCCCGTCTGCCCCAGACGCCTGAAATTTAAGTTCTTTGCCCAAACTGACGTAAATCGGGATATCAGCTCTCAGGCCATGGTCATGCTGCGCTTCGATAAGCCACTTCAGTCTCTCGACGCCTACGTCAACTGCTTCTCTCAGGAGCCCATTCCGGTGCTCAAGCGCACCGTGCAGCAGCTCGCCGCCCTGCAGGAGAACGAAGACCGGATCGGCGGCAAGCAGCTCGCCTCGGTCGTACTGAGCGACCCACTGATGACACTCAAGCTGCTCAGCCACCTCGAGCAACACCGGCGCGCGTCTCAGAACCACGACATCACCACGATTGATCGCGCAGTCATGATGATCGGCATCACGCCTTTCTTTCGCATCTTTGCCGACATGCCCACGCTCGAATCGCGCCTTGCCGACGTACCGACAGCGCTCGTGGGAGCCCTCCGGGTGATTGCGCGCGCCCGGCGAGCGTCACACTACGCCCGGGACTGGGCCATTCTTCGCCACGATCTGGATGTTGAGGAAATCACCATTGCCGCGCTGCTGCACGACACGGCCGATGTGCTCTTCTGGTCTTTCGCACCACAACTGACGCAGCGCGTGTACGACATGCTGCGGCGCGACCGCGGCATGCGCAGCGCGCTGGCCCAACGCGAGGTCTTCGGCTTCAGCGCAAACGAAATCCAGCTGGCGCTGGCCAAGGCCTGGCGCATGCCGGATCTGCTGATCACACTCATGAACGGCGCAGACACCAACAATCCTCGCGTGCGCACGGTTCAACTGGCCAACGCCCTGGCACGACACAATGCCAAGGGCTGGCAGAATCCGGCCATTCCGGACGACCTCGAGGCCATTTCAGCCCTGCTGAAAGTCAATCGCAGCCAACTGGTCAAGCACCTGGCGATTCCGCAGGAAGATGCAGAACGGTTGCTTCCGCCTGACGCAGAAACATGACCGATCGTGTCGTGACACTGTCATCACGCCTGACACGCCGGTAAAATCCTGAAACCAACCACTGTCGGAACTCGCCCATGTCCGTGAGCCTGATCGTTTTCCTCGCCATCGCCATTGCCGTCCTTGCCTATGCGGTGGTGATCTACAACAACCTGGTTCGCCTCAAGCACAATATTGCCAAGGCATGGGCCAACATCGACGTACTGCTCAAACAGCGCCATGACGAGCTGCCCAAACTGGTCGAGGTGTGCCGCCAGTACAAGCAGTTTGAAGAAACCACCCTCTCCCGGGTCATCGAGGCGCGCAGCAAGGTCTCCGATGCACGCGCGCGGCGCGACGTCCCGGCGCTGGGCGAAGCTGAGGGCATGCTTCGCATGGGGCTGGGTCAGCTGTTCGCCGTCGCTGAGGCCTATCCCGAACTCAAGGCCAACGAACATTTCATGCAGCTGCAGACACGCATCAGCTCGCTGGAAAATGCCATCGCCGACCGTCGCGAGATGTATAACGAAAGCGTCAACGTGCACAACGTGCGCATCGAACAGTTCCCCGACGTCATCGTGGCCCGCATGTTCGGCTACAGCGAAAAACCCTTGCTCGAGTTTTCAACGGCAGAAAAGGCTGACGTGGATCTGAAGGCCCTGTTCAACGACTGAGGCCATCATGCTCGTCTCGTTGCGCCCCGATAACACCGGGGTGTTTCTCATCACAGCCGCCGGTGTCACCTTCCTCTTCGGGCTCAAGGTGTTTGACGGCCTGTCGATCTGGGCGCTCGGCCCCACCGCACTGATCGGGCTGGTCGGCTGGCTTCGGTCCATTCACCACTCCCGGCTCATACTGGACACCCCCACCTCGCGCGTGGCCTCGGCCGCGCAGGGCTACACCGAACTGTATGGCCACGGCGAACCACTCGACGGCACGCCGCTACTCTCACCACTCAATGGCCTGCCCCTGCTCTGGTATCGCCTCATTATCGAGGAGCGCGAAGGCGAAAAATGGGTTCAGAAAACCGACACCCAGAGTGACGCTTCTTTTTTGCTCCACGACGGCACCGGCACGTGTGCGGTGGACCCGACCGGCGCGGAAATGCTCGTCCACCGCAAAGATGTGGAGGTGCGCGGCGACACCCGATACACCCAGTGGTCGTTCATCAAGCACGATCCCATCTACGTCATTGGCGAATTCGGTACGTTGGGCAGCATCGACCCCACCCACGACACTGCAGCGCAAGTGCGCGAATTGCTTGCCTACTGGAAAGAGGATAAAGCCGCTTTGCTCGCGCGGTTCGACGCAAACGGCGACGGCGAAATCGATGTCGAAGAATGGGAGCAGGCCCGCGCTGAGGCCAAGCGCGAAGTAAGGCAACGACAAGCCGAACTGCATTCAGCGTCGGAAGCGCACATCATGCGCCACCCCGGCGACCGCCGACTCTATCTGATCTCGGACCTCGACCCGTCCCAACTGGGCAAACGCTACCAGATGTGGGGCTGGATCTTCCTCGCCGTCACCCTCGTGGCTTTCGCGCTGATCATCAAGCACGTTTCGCCCTGAGACCCCATCTCAGGTGCCGGCCTTGGTCTCCAGCTCTTCCCAACGCATCATGGCGGCGTCCATGGCCTCGGCCACTTCATCGAGCTTTGCCTTGAGTTCGGCCACCTGCTCCGGCGCAGCCTGATACAAGGCGGGGTCGGCCAGACGCGTCTGCAGGCTGGCTTCTTCTGCCTCAAGCGCACTGATCTTGTCCGGCAAGGCATTCAACTCGCGCTGCTCGTTGTATGACAACTTCTTGGCAGCGGGGGCGCTCTTGGGTTTTTCCTTGGGCGCAGAGGCCGGCTTCGGCTCCGGGCGCTTTTCCGGCGTACGCGAGCGCACGCGCAACCAGTCTTCATAGCCACCCGCGTACTCGCCCCAGCACCCGTCACCCTCAGCCGCAATCACTTGGGTCACCGTATTGTCGAGAAACGCCCGGTCGTGGCTGACCAGAAACAGCGTGCCCTCATACTCGTTCAGCAGGGCTTCGAGCAGATCAAGGGTTTCGATGTCCAGATCGTTGGTGGGCTCATCAAGCACCAGCAAGTTGGCCGGTTGCGCAAACAGCCGAGCCAGCAAGAGCCGGTTGCGCTCTCCACCGGAAAGCGATTTCACCGGCGAGCGCGCCCGCTGGGGCGCAAAGAGAAACTCGCCCAGATAGCCAATCACGTGCTTACGCTCGTTGCCAATCTGCACGAACTCGGACCCGGGGCTGATGACCTCGGCCAGGGTCGCCTCCGGATCGAGCTGTGCGCGCAACTGATCGAAATAGGCCACCTGCTGCCGCGTACCGCGACGCACCGTGCCGCTGTCGGGTTCGATTTCGCCCAGAATCAACTTGAGTAACGTCGTCTTGCCGGCCCCGTTCGGGCCGATGAATCCGATCCGGTCGCCACGCAGAATACGCGTTGAAAAATCGCGCACGACGGTCTTGCCGTCATAGGCCTTCGTGACATCGGTCAGCTCAGCCACCATCTTGCCCGACGCCTCACCCCGCTCGAGTGCCAAGGAGACATTTCCAAGCCGATCCCGACGGGCCGCCCGCTCGCGGCGCAGCGACTCGAGTCGCCTCACACGGCCTTCGTTGCGGGTGCGTCTCGCCTCGATGCCCTTGCGAATCCACACTTCTTCCTGCGCCAGCAACTTGTCGAAGCGCGCATTGGCTTTGGCCTCGGCCTCAAGCTGTTCCGCCTTCTTGCGCTGATAGTCGGTGAAATTTCCATCGAAGCTCGCCAGCTGGCCGCGATCGAGTTCCACGATGCGGGTTGCCACATGGTCGAGAAACACCCGGTCGTGGGTAATGAGTATCACCGCACCGTTAAAACCCTTGATGAGTTCTTCCAGCCACAGGATACCGTCCAGATCCAGGTGGTTGGTCGGCTCGTCGAGCAGCAGCAGCTCCGGCTCACCCACAATGGCGCGAGCCAGTGCCACCCGCTTGATGCCTCCGCCTGACAGGGCTTGCGTGGGCATATCGCCGTTCAGGCCAAGCTTGTCGAGCATGGCTTCGACCCGCTGGTTCAGACGCCAGGCATCGGCCGCTTCCACCTCGTGCTGCAAGCGCTCCAGCTCTGCCATGGCGGCGTCAGAGGCATCCGTCGCCACCCGGTGCAGCGCTTCGTGATAGGCCTTCAGCACAGCGGCCACATCGCCCAGTCCGTCTGCCACCACGTCGAACACAGAACGCGCCAGGTCGAAATCGGCCTCCTGAGGCACATAGGCGATGCGAATATCCGACGCCCGCCAGATCGTCCCGTCATCGAGCGCGGCCTGCCCGATGATCGCCTTGAGCAGGCTCGACTTGCCTGAACCATTACGCCCGATCAGCGCCACCCGCTCCCCTGGATCGAGTTGAAAGTCCGCGTGATCGAGCAAGGCCACGTGCCCGAAAGCCAGGCATGCGCTGTCGACAGAAATCAGGGGCATGAGAAAATCCGCAGAAGCAAAAGCCGAATTCTAACGCGCCACGTCCCACGCCACCCACTGGACAGCATTTCGCGGTAGACTCCTGCCTCGCCCGTGCAACGCGGGCCGGCCTCTCCGTAGTTCAATGGATAGAACGAGCGCCTCCTAAGCGCTAGATGCAGGTTCGATTCCTGCCGGGGAGACCAGCGCTTGCTGCTTACCCTGTCTCCATCCGTACCACGCTCGCTGAATGTCGCCATCCAGACCCTGCCGTCTCGCGCGACATTCATCACGGCTATCAGCGATTGATTTCCGTCACGCTCATACGCTCGTGTGAATTATTCCAATGTCGTTATTGGAACAACTGTTTAACATGCGCGCCTTGTTACTTTTTATTACAAGGCATCTCGATGCTGCAACACTGCGGTTCTTATCGACACCTCGCGCTCACGTGCCTGAGCTGCCTGGCGTTTCCCATTGCAGCATATGCCGCGACCGATCCGGCAAACCGTCTGCTCGATGAGCAACGCAACGCCGCGCGACTTGAGCAACTGAGTTCGCCTGCGCCCGCCTCCATTCCGGCGGCGCCTGCGCTTGATGCCGACCCTCAGAGCGTCCCGGAACTTGGCCCTGTCATACCGAACCCGACCGTGCGCGTCATCACAAACGACCTGATCCCCCAGGCCATCGTCGACGACACGCTCGCCCCATATGCCTCACTCGAGCTTGGCAAGGAACGTCTCACCTTATTGATTCGGCAACTCACGGCACGCCTGGTCGAGGCTGGCTGGGTGACCAGCCGGGCTGCGGTGACAGGTCTGAACCAGCGTGAAGGCACTGTCGACATCGAACTCATCCCGGGGCGCATCGAATCCATGCGTGCCGACGCGCTCTCCAAATCGGCGCTCGAACGCGCCATGCCCCTCTCCGAGGGCGACGTACTCTCGATTGAGGCACTTGAACAGGGTCTTCAACAGATCAACCGACTGCGCATGTTTGATGCGCGCATCAAGATCCTGCCCGGTAGCGCGGCCTTTTCCGATATCGTGGATCTGAACATGAATCCCGGCCGCAACTGGCGCGTGAGCGTCGGGATCGACAATCAGGGCCAACAGAGCACCGGCACCGGGCGGGCACGCATCCAGGCACACACCGAGAACACATTCGGCCTGCTCGAAGACATTCAACTGGCCTACTTGCGTAGCGAGCGCAGCGAGGTGCTGCTTGGTTCCATCGCTCTCCCCGACGGTTTCAACACCTGGTCAGCTACCGTCTCGGCCTCCCGCTCGTCCATCCCCTTGCACGGTTTCGAGTACGAGACCCATTCGAGCACCATCGCCCTGGGCTTCAATCGGGTACTCCGCCTCAACCGGGAGGGACGCGACGCTTTTGATCTGACTTTGCTTCGCGCACGCTCGGCACGGCGCTATGGGCCCATTGACCTGAAGACCGACCGAACGACCGTCATTCGTGCCGCCTGGACCCGTCTGACCCGCGGCGCACGTTCCCAGTTCTACGTCGAACCGGCCATCGCTGTAGGGCTCGCCGCCCTGGGCGCGATCAAAGACGAATCAGACCTCGACAAAACCGACACCCATCACCAGTTCATCAAGTACGGCATCAACGCAGGCGCAGTAGCCATCCTGAATGCTTCGACCGAGTATGCCGCTCAACTGCAGGCGCAGCGCTCTCACCTAAGTCTAGCCGGTCTGGAACAGATGTCGCTTGGCGGCTTGGCTTCAGTGCGTGGCTTCCGTGACGCGTCACTATCGGGCGATACCGGATACGCCTTGCGCCAGGAACTGCGCTTTACCGGCGCCATCAGCGCGGCATCCGCTCTCACGCCATACACCCATCTGGACGTCGGCACCGTATGGCTCACCGGCGCCACGCGCCGCAGCCTTTCCAGCCTTGGGGCTGGCGTGCGGTACAGCGCCGACGGCCTTATTGCCGAGGCAGTGATATCGGCACCGCTTCGCCGCACACCCCTGAACGACGACCACAGCTGGCGCCTCCATGCCCAGCTCGCCTACGAATTCTGATTGTCGAGAACCTCATCATGAAACGTCTCATCCTGCTGCTCACCACCATCTATTCCCTTTGTGCTCACGCATCACCGCCGGCCGCCACAGTCAACGGCGTCGAGATTCCTCAGTCGGCGATTGATGCAGCGCTCGCTCACGCCGTTCAGGAAGGCGCCGAGGCATCCAGTGCCCTGCGCAATCAGCTGCGCGATCAACTGATTGCCGAGGAACTGATGTGGCAAAAGGCCAAAGCCGCAGGGCTGGACAACACACTACCCACCCGGGAAGCGATTGAGCGTGCGCGCCGACAAGCAGCAATTGCCGCTCTGGTTGCGCAGCACATCAAACCACGCCCCCCTACCGAACAAGCCTTGCGCGCCCGGTATGCCGACATTGTCTCCCGTCTGGGTAAAGAAGAATTTCGTCTGAGCCTCATTCAAGCCACCGACGAGAAGGCGGTACATGACGCGGCCCGCCGTATTGCCAAGGGAGAAGAATTTGCGGCCCTCGCGCGCACTGTCTCCGAGGTGCCTTCGGCTGCACGTGGCGGCGAGCTTGACTGGGTGTCTTTCAAGCAACCCGCTCAGGCTGGCAACACCAACGGCCTGCCCATCGAACTGGCCCGTGCGGTCAGCACGATGCAGCCGGGCCAGGTCTCGGCCCCAATCGCCCTGGGCGATAGCTGGGCAATCATCCGCCTGGACAGCCGCCGCAACACCCTCGTGCCAGATTTCGACGCTGTACGCCAAACGCTGACTGACGCTTTCGTCGCCCAGTCCATACAGGCACAGACCAAGGACTTTGTCGTCCAGTTGATGCGCAATGCCAGCATCAAGGTCAATGACTGAGCGGAGTCCATCATGATCAAGCACCTTGCCATCAGGTCGCGCTCGCCGCTCACCTTTCTGCGGCGCATCCGTCGCCCCGTCGCCACCGCAGTCCTGACCACATTCGTACTTTCGCCTTACGGCGCGCTGGCCGGCGCCGTCCCCGACATCACAGCCCCAGCCCAGCATCAGGCGGATGTCAGCATCAACGCCGGTGTCGAGGTCGTCAATATTGCCGCTCCAGACGCGAACGGACTGTCACACAACAAGTGGCAGCAGTTCGATGTGCCGACTGCCGGCATGGTACTCAACAACGCCACTAGTGCCGCCGCAAGCCAGCTTGTGGGCAACATTCAAGCCAACCCGAACCTGGGCAATACCGCCGCCAGCACCATCCTCAACGAGGTCACCAGCAACAATCCGTCTTCACTGTTAGGCCCGCTTGAAGTGGCCGGCCAGTCAGCACGGCTCATCATTGCCAACCCCAATGGCATCACCTGTGACGGATGCGGGTTTATCAATACGCCGCATGTCACGCTCACGACCGGGACACCCACCCTTGAAAGTAACGGACTCCGCCATGCCGTCATCGGCGGCAAAGTCGCCTTCACCGGCACCGGTTTGCAGGACCTGGCTGCGCGGCTCGACGTGTTTTCCCGATACATCGACGTTGCGGCTCCGATCAGCATGGAGGGTGATCTTCACCTCGTCGGCGGCCGATTCGACATCTCCCAAAATTTTTCCGGATCCACAACGAGCACTTCAAGCCCCGCACCGGCCCCCGCCCTCCCCTCAGGGCCGAGCTTTGGCGGATTGGGCGCGCAGGAATCGCTGCCGCCCGATCTGACCCTGAGCGACATCGGCAAGCAAAGCGCCGGGCCGTGGAGCGACACACCGACGCTTGCCTCCATCGATATCGGGCAGAGCGTGGCGGCAGGGACGATCTCCCTTGTGTCGCGTGGCACCCGTGACCGGGGCCTCGTTGCCGGCGCAAACGTCTCCGCGACTGAGGATCTCAACATATACGCATCCAACTTCAGCCAGAGCGCGGGCACTTTGAATGCAGCCCGAGACATGCGTTTCCCGACGATGAGCACGGTCAGCCGCCTTGTGGTTGGCAGAAACCTCACCCTTGGCGGCACGGACGGACGCGTTGCCGCAGGCGGCTCCATTCAAGTCGGAGAAGACATCTTTGCCTTGTTCATGGGATACGAGTCCGGGTCACTGACCAATGAAGGCGTGATTCGCGCGGGCGGCAATGCCCACGTCTCGAGCACCATGATCACCAACCATGGCGTTATCGAGACGGGCGGAGATCTCAAGCTCGTCGGGCAGCTGGAAAACGATGGCCGGATCACAGCCGGAAACGATCTGAGCGTCAGAATCAAATCCAACACGGGCGAGATCTTCGCCACCAGAGATGCACTCGTCAGTGGCTTTGGCCCGGTCCGTGCCGGGCGAGACCTGATTCTCACGGGCACGCCGCTCCCCTACAACTTTGACTCCTCTCAAATCAGCGACTTCTTCGCCGGACAGGACATCTACCTGACACAAAGCCTGGTGGCCTCTGTTGCCTATGACGCAGCACCGTCGGTTTCCATCGAACTCATCAAAAGCAGTGTGCTCGAGGCAACGCCCTATCAGGCAGACATCTTCAATTTCAATCGACTCGTCGCCAACCGTGACATCGTTGTCCTGACAAACGGACAATTCACCAACGGAAACGCCCTCTTGGCAGGGCGCGACATCCGCATCAAGGCCACGGAAGTCGTTAACACCCCGAACATCACGACGAAGCACGAAGAACATCGCTACACCGGCGAACGGCTGTGCATCGACGGCATCACCACCAACTGTATCTCCCCGGTGCACGCGCCACCGTCCCCTGAACCCTACCGGGGCTGCATCACCAATTACCGCGGAGTTTGCACCGCCGATGTGGACCAACTGCGCACGCGCGCCGACATGGCAGCAGGACGCGACCTGATCGTCGACACCCAGGCCTTCAGCAACCGGGGCGCCAATGTCACGGCCGGGCGAAACATCGACATCGCCACGAACGAATTCACCAACAGTGATCGCAGCTACGGCATCGACTGGCAAGCGCAATGGTCTGACGCCCCCCTGATGCAACATTCGTCCGCCACCTGCACGTCTAACTGCTCGTCGGCCATCGACTGGTCTCGCTCGAGCAGCGGACACATTCACCTGGGCACACTCAGCAGTGCCATTCAGGCCGGCGGCACCTTCAGCGTCGACAGCTTCCCCCGCAGTGGTACCCCCACCACACAATCCAACGGGAGCACAGCCGCAGGCTTGCCTGCGTCACCCAATCCGGCGCCATCGAGTTTCATCAACACCGGCAGAATCAGTGCAGAAAACCTGCTGATCCGCGCGGACACCATCCGCAACGGTCTGGACGTGCGGCGCGACTACTACCGACGCATCGGCGCACCGAGCCTGCCACCGTCGGTCATATCCTTGTCACGCTATGCCAACGTCCCTAGCTTGAGCCCCAATCCGGCCGCCGCTTACCAGCCCGAACTGCTCATGCAGGTCGTGCCCCCAGCACTGGCCAGCTCGCAGCCCTTTGCACTCTCCGGCGCACAAGAACTGGCCGCCATCCGCAATGCCCTTCTCGCCACCACCGGACAAGCGTGGATTCTCCCCGGCCTCACCTGGGATCCGGTCACTGGCCAATCTCCGGAGCAGCAACAACAAGCCATTCTGGCCGCCAATGGCGCCTCTTTTGCCATCGAACACGGCATCGCCTACGGCACCCCGCTCAGTGCCAGCCAACAGGCCCAGCTCACAGCCCCCGTCCTCTGGTACACAACTGCTGGCGGCAGACTCACCCCAACCATCTACCTGCCCGAAATCTGGCAACAGCAGCTGATTCAATATGAAGGCGGCTCCCTGCAGGGCGAGGTCGCCATCGCCTTGCAAGCCGATCGCATCAACAACACCGGCTTCGTCATCTCCGACGGTCTCATCACGATTGATGCCAATCAACTCAGCAACCAGAAACGAAACGCCTACTACTACGAAAAGCGCAAGGTCAAGGGCGGCAAGCTCATCATCAAGGGCGACACCGTCCAGCCCGGCGGTTTCATGCAGGCCGCGCAGTGGGATCTGAACGCCGACCGCATCTACTCACGCTCGGGCGACTTTATCGTCACCGGCAGCACCGCAGCCGAAACCCGGCAGCTGACCAGCGCTTTCGAGGCGCAGATTCGCGCGGAGCTGGGTGACGCCTTCACATATGAAGTCGCCAAGGATCGGCTCAAGACAAAGTTCAAGGCAAAGGGTGGTGGGCTCAACATCGTTGCCATGGTCGCAGCCGTCGTTCTTTCGGTCGTGCTCACACCGGCGATTTCGGCCGCTATTGGCTCAATGGCAGGTGCGACGGCCGGCACCATGGCCGGCATGACAGGCGCCTCCCTGACCACCGCCGGCCTGGGTAATGCCGTACTCACCAGCGCGGTCACAGGCACCCTGAGCAGCGCGGTGGGCCAGAGCATTGCCACCGGTCGCGTAGACTGGGGCTCCGCCTTCAAGAGCGGCGCCGTCGCTGGCGTCACCTACGGGATCACCAACGCCCCCATCCTCGAAGGTGGCGCAACGATCAACAGCCTGGGGCAGGTCAGCACCGCCGTCTCGGGCAACGTGTCCGAAACCTTCGGGTTCGCCAACCCGACCGACCGCCTGATCGCCTCGAGTGCCCGCGCCGTCGTCAACGCTGGCGTCTCCTCCGCCATCAACGGCGGCAGCTTCATCGACGCGCTCAAGAGCAGCTTCATCAACGACATGTCGGCCTACGCCGCCAACGACATCGGCTCTGCCTTCATCGGCAAAGAAGGCTCCCTCGGCCACATGCTCACGCACGGCGTACTCGGCGCCATGTCGGAAGCCGCCCGCGGCGGCGACCCCACCGCCGGGGCCATCGGCGGCATCACCGCTGCCGCCCTAGCCCAACCCCTGGACGACGCGCTGGGTCTGCAAGGCGATGCACGCAACATCGCGCTCACGGCGATCACCATGCTGGCCGGCGGCTACGCGGCCGAAGCGCTCGGGCATGACGGGGTTGCGGCGGCGGGGGTTGCTCAAAATGCGACTGTGAATAATTACCTGAGCCATCGACAGCTTACTGAAGCAAAGGACGAAATGAAGGCGTGTGGGAGCGATGAGGACTGCATCGTCGGCGTCTTCGCAAAGTGGGCAGAAACTAGCGAAATTCAAGACAAGGAGGGCTATCTCGCGTGCATGTCTTCTGTTGAAGAGTGTCGAGCGTACTCTCTCGATCTCAACACCGGAGTCCACGCCCTTCAGGACGAATCGCTATTCGAGCTAGATGGCCCCGCATCCACCTACATGGCAAGACTCGTTCAAATGAACGTGATGGTGGAAGCAACCTGGGCAGAAGCGACCATGCAGCGCTACTTCTCGCAAGGGCTGGATCTGTCGCCGGAGGCGGCAGCGGCGCTTGCCGCGATTGCTTCGGGAGGTGTGCCGATTAAGGGGGCTGGCCGCGCGCAGGGGGCCACCAATTCCTCGTCGGACTACCAAGCCGAAAATATAAATGCAAAATTAGCGTTACGAGCCAAACTGGCCGGCCTCCAAAAAGCGCAATCGACAGCGGCTAGAACAAAATTGCTACCGGACGGCCGGGTTCGCTACTATTCTGAGGAGGTTCCAGCTCGAACAGAAGGACCTACGCGTGGAGCTTCGTTTGTAACGGAATACGATCCGGCCACTGGCGCCACTCGCCAATGGATGGAAAGTTACGATCACACGGGATCAATCATTCGAGTCCATCCCAAAAGCATCAATGGACAACCCGTAGAGTCTCAACATTTCCCGCCCACGGGAGCTGAATTGGAAAGCTGGAAATAGTGTTCACTAGAGCCCTTCTAGCCCACGAGCTAGAAAAATCAATTGCAGATGGCTACGATCCGATAAAGGTTGCAAAAGTTGCGTTCAAAATTTATCAGGATTACGGATTAGAGCTCTCCCCTGATATGGACCGAGCATTATTGACACTGATGGCTATGGAGGAAGGGAAGCAGTTCGAACTAGATGAGAACGAATTTCGGCTCTATATTCATGACTTAAGGAGACTCTGATTATTTATTTTGCATATCACATCTCAGATCAAGATCAATGGGGTCAGATACCGTCTTCTCCCCTACACCCAATGCCATTAAGTTAGCGCACAAAAACACATAAAAACAGTATGTTGCGTTAAAATTGCGGTGTTGCAATGACTCCTTGATGACGACCATGACATTGCAAACCCCGTGCCATATTTGATGCACTCGGCCAGATCAAAGGGGTCAGAGTCATTGATTTTGACCTGCTGGCGCAGCAGGGTTTCGGAGGCCACACTCATCTGACGCTCCAGCGATTCCGCATGCCACCGGGGTCAGATACCGTCTTTCATGCCAAGCGCCGGATGGCAGAAATCAATGACTCTGACCCTGTCGATTGCGCAAGTGGGCGTGTTTGGTACGAAGCAGACATTGGGATGAGCAACACTATGTCGAGAAGGAATCAATCAGGAACTCGGCTGCTGTACTCAAATGATGGATTGCTCTACATAACTACCGACCACTACAAGACGGTGACAAATATTGGTACGTGGAAGTGAGGCGCAAAATCAAAATCGAAATTCTTGGCGACCATATAACCTGCGAGCAGGATTTCCATGTGCAGCTTGCGCAAGCACTAGATGTCCAGAGGTTCTACGGTCACAATCTCGATGCACTATGGGACTTACTCAGTGCGAGTGTTGAACGCCCCATGAAGCTCGTCTGGACAAACTCTGCGATGTCTAAGGCAGTGCTGGGCGATATCTTTGAAAAGATAGTGTCCGTTTTGGAGCGAGTTCGGTTGCAAGACGAACGTTACGGATGGGAGGACAAATTCACATACGATCTCGATTAGCTGGCGCAAAAAATCCAAAAAATCAATGGGGTCAGCAAAAAATCAATGGGGTCAGAGTCATTGATTGTACTGATGCGGTAATCACCTGACAGTTGCCCACCTCGGGGGTGGTCATATGGTCACTGACTGGATTAATAGACGGGTACCCCTACCTGTCGATGACTCAGGAGCGAAACCGTATGACCGCGAACGAAAACGTAGCCCGTCGCAAGCTCAGCCTGCTGGAGCTTGCCCAGGACCTTCGGAACGTGTCGAAGGCATGCACAAACCGATGGGCTATCCGCGCCATCAGTTCTACGGGATCCGGCGCAACGACCAGACCTACGGCTCGGCCGGGCTGCTCGACAAGGTGTCGGGTTGCCGTGGGCCGCACCCGAACCGTATCGCTCAGGAAGTCGAAGACTCGTTTCTGACGAGCCCCCAGCCGGCATACCAGTCAACTGGAAGCCCCCCTTCGCTTGAGGCTGCAACCCATCCACTGTTCGCTATGCTTAGCGAGACTCCAGCAACGCCTTCAGGTACCGCACCGGGATGGCATAACTGATCGCGGATGGATTCGAAAGAATGTTCTCTTTCGTTTCCTTGACCAGTACGGAGTTGAGCACGCCAATTACGTGTCCGGTTTCCGGATCGTAGAGGGGACTGCCGCTGTTGCCTGGGTAGGCGGTCGCGTCGAGTTGATAGACTTCAAAGGTGTTGTTGGCCAGCGCTCGGATCTGCCGTGCATTGAGCTCTCGAACATTGCCACGCGGGATGCTGCTGGGGGTAAGCGCTGAGACGATGCCCCTGTGTGTCACCGGGCGGAACCCGAGGGTATTGCCGATGGGGAATCCGGTAAATGCAACCGACTCGCCCTCCATCGCCGGGCGATCGTCCAGTTCAAGTGCTGGCAACGGCGCTCCGCCCTGCAACTGGAGCACCGAAATATCGTGATCCGGGTCATTGCGCACGCGGACGACCGGTCGCGGAACATACCCGTCGCCCTCGTCCACCACGATGGCGAGCGTTTCCCGACGATCCAGATCAAGTGTCTTGGGCAAGACGTGGGCGTTGGTGGCAATGGTCATGCCATCGCCCACCGCAAATCCGGTCCCTCGGAATTCAAAAGCCGGGCTGCGCGTAGGCTGGTAGGTCCCGACCGCAACAATCGACGGTTTGATTTTCTTGATTGTTGCAGGCAAATCTGCAAGCGCTGGAACGGCCCAGACCAGGACGGCCAGGGCCAACATCAGGCGCCGGCGCCATCCCTGGAAGGGCATGTGTACGCTCCGCTACTGGCTGGCAAGGCGCGTCTGCGCCAGGATGGATGAAGATGGCACGACCCGACTATCGAAGGGATGTGTCTCCACCTGATAATAGCCGATAACCCGCTCCACATAGGCTTGGGTTTCAGCATAGGGCGGTACGCCCTGATAACGTTCGACCGCGCCCTCTCCCGCATTGTAGGCAGCAGCCACCAGGCGGACATCGCCCTCGAAATACGCCAGCAACCATCTCAGATACGCGAGGCCGCCGGCGATATTCTGTCGTGCGTCGAGGGCATTCTGCACATTGAAACGTGCCGCCGTTTCGGGAATCAGTTGCATGACCCCCTGGGCATTCTTGGGCGAAATTGCGGCCGGGTTGAACGCGGACTCGACAGCCGCGATGGCAAGCGCAAAACGCGGCTCGACGCCGAAGCGCGGCGCAAGCTCAATGACGGTGTTGACGACCTGACGCCGCTCGGGCGAAAGACGTGCCATCAACCGGGTCACGACGCCGTCATATCGCTCCCAATCCGGTGCCGTCAGGCAGGCGGGGACGCTACCTGTGTAGTCGCCCGTGTAGCGCTGCATTTTGCTGGCCTGCGGGTGATCGAGCATGGCCGCCATGGCAAACAGGGTGCCGGCATAGGCATCGTCTCGCGGAACGCCACGGGCGTTGGCATACATCCAACCAAGCGAAAACATGGCCTCAGGCGCGCCCAGCCGTGCGGCCTCGCAGTAGCACGCAGCCGCACGTTCCGGGTCGCGTGCCACGCCCTCGCCATGCTCAAAGGCCACACCGGCCGCCAGCAGGTATTGCGCGTGTTGAGCCATGGCCTCGTCAATCTGACGGGGCGTCAATGCGTCACGCGGTGCCGCAACCGCTCCTGCTGTGCCAAGGTGGCACAGCAGGAGCGCGGTGAAGGCATGACGCAATTTCATGGCGTCTTTACAGGCGCCAGACCCGTGCGCCGGTTTTCGCCAGCGCTTCGCGGTCATAGAACGACTTGACGTCGACAAACACACCGCCCGCTTCGAGCTTGCCGGTCAGTTCGTCCATCGACATCCGGGCATATTCGGTGTGCGCAACAGCTGCAACGATGGCGCCCGCCTTGGGCAGTGCGTCCCAATCGACCAGCGACACGCCATATTCGTGCTCGGCTTCGCCCGATTCGGCCACGGGGTCGTGAACAATGACGTTGCAGCCGTAGCTTTGCAGTTCGTGAATGACGTCGATCACCTTGCTGTTGCGCAGGTCGGGGCAGTTTTCCTTGAAGGTCAGGCCCAGCACGATCACGTTACAGCCCTTGATGTTCTGTCCGGCGTTGATCATCTGCTTGACCGTCTGCTCGGCCACGTACTTGCCCATGGTGTCATTGATACGACGGCCGGCGAGGATCACCTGAGGGTGATGGCCCAGCATTTCCGCCTTGTGCGTCAGATAGTAAGGGTCGACACCGATGCAGTGCCCGCCGACCAGACCCGGACGGAAGGGCAGGAAGTTCCACTTGGTACCGGCCGCTTCAAGCACGTCGACGGTGTCGATGCCCACCTTGTGGAAGATCACCGCCAACTCGTTCATGAGCGCAATGTTCAGGTCACGCTGAGTATTTTCAATCACCTTGGCCGCTTCAGCCACCTTGATGGTCGCCGCCGGATACACGCCTGCGGTGATTACTGCGCCGTACATTTCCTCAACCTTCTTCAGGGTCTCGGGCGTATCACCGGAGACCACCTTGACGATCTTGGTGACCGTACGCTCCTTGTCGCCCGGGTTGATGCGCTCCGGTGAATAGCCGACAAAGAAGTCTTTCTTCCAGGTCTTGCCAGACACTTTTTCAAGAATCGGGATACAGACTTCTTCCGTCGCTCCTGGGTAGACCGTGCTCTCATAGACCACGATGGCACCCTGCTTGAGATGCTTGCCAACGGTCTCGGAGGATTTTTCCAGCGGGGTCAGATCAGGTTGATGGGCCTCATCGACCGGGGTCGGCACGGCCACGACAATGAAATCGGCTTCGGCAATGCGGGCCGGGTCAGTCGAACAATCGAGCAGCGTCGCTGCGGCGAGGTCTTCTCGACTGACTTCGCCCGTCGGGTCGTAGCCATCACGGTAGGCGGCCACCTTGGCTTCAGAGAGGTCAAAGCCGACGGTTTTGTACTTCTTGCCAAATTCAACAGCCAGCGGAAGGCCAACGTAGCCCAGGCCAATGACAGCAACGGTAGTAGTCACGTTCTTCAATCCTATTGGAAAAATGCGTCGATTCTTATTGCAAATTCGAGTGCGTCACAAGGATGCACGAAGTTTAGTCGTCTCAGCCCGGACCGGGCTATCCGGCGGCAGTTCGCTTTCAAGCCTGTCGATCACGCGCTCGGCTTCTGCCTTCTTTGCAGCCTTGGCGTAGGCCTTGGCCAGATTGAGCCGAATGGCGGTCGCCTTTGGGTCGATATCGAGCGCTCGCAGCAGATTGCCTATACCCGCCTCGAAATCACCCTTCTCGACCTGGATCATCCCCAGTGTGTCGAGTACGGCGGGATTCGATGGCGCCAGGGCAAAGGCCTTTTGCGCATACTCGATCGCTTTCGGATCCTCGGTTTGCTGTGCAATCCAGGCCAGATTGTTGATGGCCGATACGTTTTCCGGTTTTTCTTCCAGCAGCGCTTCGTACAACTGGCGCGCTTCGGCGTAATCGTTTCGGCCAAGCGCCTGTTCGGCGGCGTAGGCCTTGACGATCAGATCCTTAGGGTGCTCTGCCATCCAGCTGCGCAAACCTTTATCAGCCTCGGCCGACTTGCCAGCAGCCCGCTGGAGCTTGTGCAGAGTGATCGCCGCGACCGTGTTAGGCTGAATCTCCAACGCCTTTCGCAATACGGCGATCCCCGGCTCAAGCTTGCCCTGCTTGCCCAGAACATCTGCCTCCAGAAGATAGGCGTACAGCGATTCGGCCTTTCCGTTCTGCTGCTTTCGCAACATCGGCAGCACTTCGCTGAAACGATCTTTCGAGATCAACAACTTGGCGTATTCGGAGTTGGCAGCCTGACTCTCCGGCTCGAGTTCAAGAGCACTCTTGAGCGCCCGCTCAGCGCCAACATCGTCTCCATTGCGCCGCATGGCGATGGCCAGATCAGTCAGCGCCTTGGGATCGTTTCGACGCTGGTCGACCCGCGCCTGAAGGACGGAAACGCCTTCCTCGAAATCACCGTTGGCGACCAGCATGCGGCCGAGCACAGCGAGCACGATCGGATTCTGGGGCGCAACGGTCTGGGCATCACGAACAACCGCCAGGGCACCACGCTTGTCGCCCTGCGCCAGCATCCACTGCGCAAAGGCCATGCGCGGCAGAATCGCTTCGGGCTCGACCCGCGTCACTTTGTCGTAATAGCGGCGAATAGCGTCAGGATCACCATCGTTGAGAATCTCGAAATCGAGCACGGTTGAAATGATATCCGCGCGTTCGGGCGCCTTTTCGTACAGGGTCTGATACACCTTGCGGGCGCCATCGACATCCTGATTCTTCAAATGAATGCGGACAAGGTTCTTGGCCGCCGGCAAGAAGGTTGGATCGACCTCAAGCGCGTCGTTGAATGCTTTTTCGGCAGCGGCATAGTCGCCAATCGCCAGCATCACACCGCCACGGAGGTTCCTCGTCAGCGCCGAATCGGGAAACTTCTTCTCAAGCACAGCCTGGGCGGCCACGGCATCGTCGAACCGCTGGGACCTGAGCAAGGTGGTCACCCGGGCGAAATCGGCATAGCCACGACCCTCATCCATGGCGCTGGCGGCTGCCAGATCCTCAAGCCCTTGGTCAAGCTCGCCAGCCGCGAGGCGAGTAATCCCCAGACGCGTCATGGCACCGGCATCCTCCGGGGCTTTTTCGACGACCTGCGAGAAGTATCCGGCAGCTTTGTCGAAATCACCTGAAAGCAGGGCCACCTGACCGGCAAGACGCAAAGTGTCGGGCGTCAGCGGCGCGGCACTGAGCACTTTAGACAATTCGTCGTTTGCACGCTTGGCATCGCGCTGGGCGATGTACGACATCACCAGAAGGCGGCGCGCCTGAAAGTTGTCCGGATTTGCCTCAAGCACCCGGTTCAGATTGGTCTGTGCCTGGAGCTGATCACCGAGGCGCAAGAAGATGGAACCGGCCAGCAGACGGCCTTGTGTGAAATCGGGAGCGACCCGCACCACTTCCTGAACCAGATCGCGCGCGGCTTCGGCATTACCGTCCAGCAATTCCAACGCAGCCATGAGATAGTTGCGTATTGGCGTTTTTCCGACGGCCGCTTCGAGCTTTGCAACGACTTTACGAGCCTCCTCGACCTTCCCCATCCGGACGAGATTCGTGGCCAGGGTGAGATAGGCGCCCTGATTCTTCGGGTCGATTTCGATGACCCGGCTCAGATCGGCCAACCCTGCATCACGTTCGCCTTTGGCCATCAACAACACCGAACGCATCGACAGTAGTGCCGCATTGTCAGGTGAAATTTCCAGCGCCTTGTTCACAGCCGCCATGGCTTCATCGGGCTTGCCCTGCAATCCGAGCACACGCACCGTCCCGACGAGGGCGTAGCTATTTTCAGGATCAAGGGCGAGTGCATTGCGGTAGCGCTGGTTGGCCAGATCGATGTCTTTGGTAAAGACGGCATCGCCCAAGGCAGCGAGCACCTGAGCCTGATCTTTCGGATCGGGCAGCTTTGTCTCGCCGAATTGCTCGACGACCTTGTCGTTCTCGCCGACGGAGACCAGCGCGCGAGCGTACATGGGGACAAGTCCGGCACTTTCGTAGCCCAACCGGCTCGCGATGCCCAACTCTTTCTCCGCGTTGACCATTTCGCCACGCTCGAAGTAGATCTTGCCCAGCAGGAAACGCGCCTCAGCGTGAGAGCCCTCTTCCTGCAACACGTTTTTCAACTGAATGACGGCCGCAGGGTAGTCGCCTTCGGCGATGAATCCACGCGCTGAGGCAATCATCTCATCGGGAGATGCGCCACATCCGGACAGCAACAGACCGGAGAGCAGAAACGGCAGGATTCGGCGCGAGAACACATGCTCGCGAGCATTCGAAAGCTTCATCAATTTCAGACTTCCTTTTTGATTCCGTATCGGTTCATGAGGTCATAAAGCGTGGGGCGACTGATACCCAACACCTCTGCAGCTCGAGCCACATTGCCATTGACGCGTGACATGGCCGCGGCGATGGCGGTACTTTCGGCTGCCTCCCGGACCTGTCTCAGATTCAGTGCGCCGAGGTTGTCCTCACCGGACTCCAGACCCAGATCATCTGCCGTAATGCGATTTCCATCAGCCATGATGACCGCGCGCTTGAGACTGTTTTCCAACTCACGCACGTTGCCAGGCCAGCGATGGGCCTCGATGGCAGAAACAGCATCGTCGGACAGGCGCATTGAGCCACGCCCGTTTTCTTCAGAGAATCTCTGCACGAAAGCATGCGCCAGCAATACCGCATCTCCGGGCCGGTCACGCAGCGGCGGAATCTCGATGACAATTTCCGCCAGGCGATAGTAAAGGTCTTCGCGGAACTGCCCGCTTTCGATCAAGCGCGGCAGATTCTGATGGGTTGCACACACCACCCGAACATCGACCGGGATCTCTTTCCGGCCGCCAATGCGTTCGATCACCCGCTCCTGCAAGAAGCGCAGTAGCTTGGCCTGCAACGGCATGGGCAGATCGCCGATTTCGTCCAGGAAAAGCGTGCCGGTGTCTGCTGTCTCGATCTTGCCCAGCGTCTGTTTCACCGCACCGGTGAACGCGCCTTTCTCGTAACCGAACAGTTCGGCTTCGAGCAGGGTGTCGGGAATTGCTGCACAGTTAATGGCCACGAACGGTGCCGAAGAACGGTTGGACAGCGAGTGCACGCCCCGGGCCAGCACTTCTTTCCCTGTGCCGCTCTCGCCGAGCAGCGCCACGGTCACGTTATTGGCTGAAGCGACCTTCTCCACCGTACGGCACACCTTGAGCATGCCGGCATCACGGGTCAGAACACCGTCAAGGGGCGAGCCGCTCTCGGTCTTCAGACGCTGGTTCTCACGCTGCAGATCGAACAACCGAAACGCCCGATCGATGGTCAGTGTCAGCAACTCGGGCTCAAACGGTTTGGCGTAGAAGTCATATGCCCCCATGCCGACGGCTCTGACCGCGTTTTCACGGTCGTGCTGCCCAGTAAGCACGATTACCTTCGTGTCCGGCGCCAGCGCGAGCATCTCCTGCAGAAGCGCAAAGCCTTCCGTGACGCCATCGGGATCCGGCGGTAGGCCGAGATCCATCGTCACCACAGGCGGTTCGTGGCGACGCAACTGCGCGATGGCGCTTTCGCGATCGCTCGCCAGCACCGTCTCGAAATCACCGAAGGCCCAGCGCATCTGCTTTTGCAGCGCGGGATCGTCTTCGACAACCATCAAGGTCCGTTGTTTTTCGCTCATTCTTCCATTTGCGGCTCCGCCGCAGGCGTTTGTGTGACCTCGGAAAACAGTAGTGTCATCGTGGTACCAACGCCAGGTGCGCTGTCGACCACAATCTCTCCCCCCAGTGACAGCAAATACTGCCGGGCCTCGAACACCCCGATGCCCATCCCGCTCGACTTGGTCGTCTGAAACGGTTTGAAGAGCTGATGCCGGACGAATTCCGGCGTCATCCCGCACCCTGTGTCGGTCACCCGGACCACTGCCTTGCCGGCGCTATCCTGCGCCAAGCATGCCACCACCATACCATCGTCGTCAGTGGCGTCGAGGGCATTTTGCACAACATGCCCTATGACCCTCTCAAGCCGCTCCGGATTGGCTTTGACCCATAGCGGCTCGCTCTCGATCTCGAGCGACAGAAGCGGCCGATCATGGGATTTCGACTTGCGAATCCGGCGCAGAATATCGCCCAGCTCCACCGGCTTATCCCGGTCAATGGCACTCTTTTTCTGCAGCTGCATCATCAGATGCCGCATCTTCTGCTCGACATGAGCCACGGTCTCGAGCATGTCCGCCTGAAACTCGGGATTATCCTTGTGACGTTCTGCGTTCTTCAGCATGAGCGACAGCTGGGCAACAAGGTTCTTGAGATCGTGAACCACAAAGGCGGACATGCGGTTGAATGCATCGAACTTTCGCGCCTCGATCAGCGCCTCTGCCACCTGCATCCGGGCCAGGTAACTGGCCGCCTGACGCTGGGCCGTCTTGAGCAGATCGAGCACCTCCCAGTTGATGTCGAAGGGTGTGCGCGGCGACAGAAGGACGACAAACCCGATCAGTGCATCGCCCGAAATCAGCGGCACAACGAGCCATGCGTCATCGATGCCGTACAGCCACGACGGCAACTTGAAACCTTCGTAGGTACGCGGGCGCATCCGGTATTCCTCCAGATTCAGCACCCAGCCATGCTTTTCCATGAAGACGCAGGCAGGATCGTCCGCAGGCACCGCGATGTCGCAATCGGGCATGTTGAGCCGCGCCTTGACTCGCATGGTGCCATCGCCATCGGCCAGCCAAAGAGCCCCGCCAGCACTTTCCACCAGATCGGCAAGCGCGGCGATGGTCACCTGACTCAGGTCGTGCTCTTCGCCTGCATCCAGCGCGTTGGTGAATTTGAGCCACTCGGCACGGTAGTCGTAGCGATAGGGAAAAAGATGCTTGTTGATGAAGACACGCAGCCGGGCGCGCTGCGCGCCTGAAAACACGACCACACCGAAAGCGAGCAGACCAAAGAACAGCAAGGCCAGCTGCAGGGCACGCCCCCACTCCCCCCCGAAGTAGCGGACGTAATATCCCGCGCCCGCCACCAGCAACAGATAGGCGCCAGAGGCGGCCAGCGCGGTGGTGTGAAACGCCAGTTCGCGGGAAACGGCCAGCCTGATCGACCAACCAGGGACCCGCGCCGCGCTCGCTGCAATCAGTGGCAGCACCAGCGCATGCGCACTCCCCCGGATCGCCCAGGCATCCGGGTCGATCTGACCGAAAAGAAAGGCATCGGCGAACAGGTAGATATCGAAAACGGCGCTTGCACCGAGCGCCAGACACAGCGGCTTGAGCCCCCATCGGGACTCGGCTGGCAGGGTGCGATAGAGGTGCTCGGCGAGCACCAGCATGTAGATGCCGGAGAGGAGCTGGAGAAGAATGCTGTTCTGCGCTCCGTTGCCCAGAATCCCGACGCCGCTCATGTCGATGAACACCGTGAGCATGCGCCCCCCGATCAGGGCGATCGTCATCAGTGCCGGCCAGCGCCTGTGCCGCACGTCAATCTGTCGGATCAGCTGGAGAACGAACCAGAACCAGGCGGCTTCACGGGCGATACCGGTCAGGACCGTCGCCAGTGAGGCATACGGCACGCCGCTGGCAAACAGGGCACTGGAGCCGCACCAGAACGCACTGGCCATGAGCGCCGCCAGCAGCGCGCCACCCGCACCACGCCCCCGCTGTGCAGCCAGGACATAAAGACCGAACAGGAAAAACGCAATGGCCGCCAGGGCGTATCCCCAGACGGCCAGCTGAGCGGTGTCAGATATCATCGTTCAACGAATGAGCGCAAACGCGAGGGCAAGCCACGTGGTGTTTACTGCGCACCCTCTCCCGTCAACACGACGCGAACCGTTTCAGCCAGGACCACCAGATCCAGCAGCAAGGTGTGATTCTTGACGTAGTACAGGTCGTACTGCAGTTTTTGCACCGCATCGTCCACCGACGCACCGTACTGGTAGCGAACCTGAGCCCAGCCCGTCACACCCGGCTTGACGCAGTGGCGAACCGCGTAGAACGGAATCTCGGCGGTCAGCTGATCCACAAAATACGGGCGCTCGGGGCGCGGGCCCACGAGACTCATGTCGCCGATGAGCACATTGAACAGCTGGGGCAATTCATCGATACGCAGCTTGCGGATCAGCCGGCCGATCCGCGTCGTGCGGTCGTCATTGGCCGAAGCCCACTTGGGCTTGCCGTCTTTTTCGGCGTCGGTGCGCATGCTGCGGAATTTGGTCACCTTGAACTGGCGGCCATTCTGGCCGACGCGGATCTGGCGATAGAACACCGGCCCGCGATCCTCGATCACGATCGCCAGCGCGGTAACAAGCATGACCGGCAGCGCAAGCACCAGCAAAATAAACGACGCCACCAGATCGAAGAAGCGCTTGACCACGGTTCTCATGAGCCCCTGGCGGAAGCCCTCTCCATAGATCAGCCAGCTGGCGCGCAGCGAATCGATCCGGACCTGGCCACGGGCACGCTCGTAAAACGATGACAGATCGAATACGCGAACACCGCGCATCTTGCAATCGAGCAATTCGCGCAGCGGCAGCACACCGCCACGACGCTCCCGAACCGCGACAATGATCTCGTTCACACTTTCTTCATCAACGAGATCAAGCAGTTGTCGCCCCTGAAAGACGGATTCATGGGCGACGGTGATCTGCTCGTCGTTGCCGGACGGCATGAAACCCACCAGTTGCATGCCACGCAGTGAAGGATCGCCCAGGGCGGACGCAACCGCTTTGGCTTCATCACCCGTGCCGAAAACGAGCACTCGGCGGCTGAGCATGGCGCTTCGCGGGCCGCGATTGGAAAACGCGCGCATCGCCAGCATGAGCCCCAGCACCATCAAGACAGACATCTCGACAGCCTCGGAAGCAAATTCGCCCCACGGCAGCACACTGAAGACAGCGTAGGCGACAGGAATGCTGACAAACACGCCGACGAGCACGCGTGCGATGACGTCCTTGAAACGCTGCCCCGCAACGGGTCGGTAAAAACCCGTCACCCCGTTGAGCACGACCATGGCCATGGCAAACAGCAGCGCGGACGGCAGCACCGTTCGCCAGGCATCGACCCCCGCCTCCGGTTGAAGTACCACCGCCAGCATGACGCCAACGAACAGGATGAGCACGTCGGAGGCGATCTGAACCAGGGTGTGCGTCGGGAAATAGTGACTGAATATTT
This sequence comes from Nitrogeniibacter aestuarii, assembly GCF_017309585.1. Classification (NCBI taxonomy): domain Bacteria; kingdom Pseudomonadati; phylum Pseudomonadota; class Betaproteobacteria; order Rhodocyclales; family Zoogloeaceae; genus Nitrogeniibacter; species Nitrogeniibacter aestuarii. The sequence continues at coordinate 3,450,178 of NZ_CP071321.1, forward strand.
TCAGCATCTTTGGACTCCGCGTGGAACCCGGCATTCTATCCGTTTGGCACGCATTAGTATCGTTTGGCATAACGATACCCGACGCATCCAAACGCTCTCGTGATCCACATCACACGGTGACAGCGAGACACCGCAGAAGCAATGGGATTGCCGCCGGAGCCTCCCAAAGAAGTCACAAACAAACGTTTGAGTACCTTGCGCGCATGACGCAGGCGGAACGCACGACTAGAATCGACGGAAAAACACCGTCGTCAGGCATGCTGGCCAGTCGCAACATGCAACGTCGAGACATCGAAACCCAACGTTACAGACAATGCATCAGCCCCCACCGGAAGTCGATACCCTGTCGCCGATTGACAACATCAATACGCGCCTGGTGGATTCCTTTGTCCAGCGCTCCTTGCCCGACATCCTCGCACCACTGCAAGCCACGCTGACACTGCGCATGACGCACCCGTGCCGACTCGCCCTGTTGTGGCTGGACGCGCAGAAAACCCGGATCGCTTCGCGCATCGACGCCAACGGGCATGAGCCCATCAGCGCTGAAAACACGCCCTGCCGCATCGATGAGAGCGTCACTCTGCGCGAATGCCTTGCCCAGGACCGTCCGGCACGGCAACCGAACCTGAAAGACCCGGTGATTGCCTGGCTGGCCAGCGACACCTGCCTGCCGCTCGTCTGCCTGCCCCTGCGCCGGGGCAAGTCGCCACTGGGGTTTCTGGTGATCATGCACCGCGCCAGTCACCCGCTGAATGAAGCCACCGAAAACGAACTGATGACCTGGCTGCCCATGGCAGCTTCGCTGGTGGTGCGGGAGATCGATGCCATCTTCGGCCTGTTCGGTGCGGTCCGCTTTGCGCGCGACTTCACGCTCATGCGTGACACCGAAACCGGTCAGCACCAGTTGCGCCTGGGGGGCTACGCGGGGCTACTTGCCGAGCGGCTGCAAAGCGCTCACGGCCTAGGCGACCGATTTGCCCCCGAAATCGCGCTCTACGCCCCGCTTCACGACATCGGCAAGATTGGCATCCCGGATGAGATTCTGCTCAAACCCGGGAGCTTCGATGCGTCGGAACGGGAAACCATGCAAGCGCATGTCACCAAGGGCTCGGCACTCATCGACCGGCTCATCGACGACTTCGGTCTGACCGAAAATCCACGCATTGACACTTTGCGCAGCATTGTCGCCTTCCATCACGAGTATCTCGACGGCAGCGGCTATCCCGAGGGCCGCATGGGTGACGACATTCCGCTGGCAACACGCATCATCACCGTGTCGGACATCTTCGACGCACTGACCAATGTGCGCGCCTACAAGAAACCCTGGTCAATCGACGAAGCGTTTGACCAGTTGCGCAAGATGGCAGGCAAACAGCTCGACAAGGAATGTGTCGACGCGTTCGTGAGCGAACGCAAGCAGCTCACCTCGTTGTGGAACCACTACGCCGCTCACGGCGTTTGAGGCGGCCTACCCCTGCGCGAGCCGTGCTTGCAGGTCGGTGCAGATGGCCGCAACCGCCTCCGTTGCCTGAGGGAAGAAACCACCCAGGATCGCGAAGCCATGAACCATGCCCGCAAATTCGCGATAGACCACGTCGCAACCTTCAGCGCGACAGCGCTCGGCAAAGGCCGCGACGTCATCCGTGAGCGGATCGCATTGAGCAGTCACAAAGCTCATCGGCGGCAATCCGGCGAGTGACTGGGCATTCATCGGCGAGGCACGCCAGTCTGCGGCCTCACCCCCGGGCAGATAGCGCTCGAAAAACCACTCAAGACTGTCCTTGTCGAGAAAATAGCCCTCGCCGTAGGTCTCGCGACTGGGGCGATCACTCAGTATCTGGGTGCACGGATAGATCAGCACCAGGTGTTTGAGCGCGGGCAGGACCTGCTCGTCGCGACGTTTGAGTGCAACGGCCAGCGTCAGGTTACCCCCCGCGCTATCACCGCCAAGGGCAACCGCGTCCGGCTCAATCTCGAGCAAATCCGCGTTTTCGATACTCCAGTCCACCGCCAGCGCAACATCGAGATAGCCCGCCGGGAACGGATGTTCAGGCGCGAGACGGTAATCTACGGACAGCACCGCAACCGCGGCACCGTTGGCAATCTGGCGACAGAAAACGTCGTAACTTTCCAGATCTCCGATACACCAACCGCCCCCATGGCAGAACACGAACAAGGGCAATCGCTCGCCTGCATGCGCCTGAATGGGGCGATACAGCCGTGCCATCAAGACGCTGCCGTCCGCACGCGGGATCGGCACCTCGGTCACCGACGTGACAGCGGGCGTCTCCGGGCGGAACGCGTAGGCCAGCTTCTGGAACGAGTGACGCGCCTGGCGCTCGTCGAGTTGGGCAAAGCGCGGCGCACCCACGCGGTAAACCATGTCAAGCAGACTTTGGGCTTTGGGGTCGAGCGGCACGCGAGTATCTCCGGGGGGCGGCAGGGGCCGTCAGCGAGCGACGCATCAGGGCCGGAGCGGCGAAACGTGCGCGACGGCGAATCGAGCGGACCGGTCCGGGCCCGCACGTTCGAATCATCAACTGAGCGCGGATTTTACAAGAAGACGGCCGACGTCGGCTTGGCCCCTCGTCGTCCCTTGGCCATGAAACGATCAGCCGATGTCTCGCGCTCCCCCTGATGCAGTCGTCGCGCGCTCCAGCGCGAAAACTCCCGAATGAGCACGAGCGCGAGTTAGCCGGCTGAAAACCGGCCGGATGGGCTCTGCCTCAGTCACCCCCAATTAGACGCGCCGATGGACGAGCGCGAGATCCAGTCGATGGAGATCAAACGAAACTCGCGTCAAACGGCAACCCGACGTAGTTCTCTGCGATGGTCGTCTGACCGGCCGTGGAGCTGAGGAGGTAATCCAGTTCAGCCAGCTGGATCTTGTGGGCAATCGGGTCCTCGCCGAAATCGTGCATCAACTGGGTGAACCACCACGAAAAACGCACGGCGGCCCACACACGACGCAAGGCGGTCTCTGAATATCGATCAAGGAGATCCTCACGGCCCTGCTCGTAGTAGGCAATCAGTGCCGTGGACAGGTAGTACATGTCCGATGCGGCCAGGTTGAGCCCCTTGGCGCCGGTGGGCGGAACGATATGACCGGCGTCCCCGACAAGGAACAGGTGGCCGAAGCGCAAGGGTTCAGCCACGAAGCTGCGCAGCGGGGCGATGCTTTTTTCAATCGAGGGCCCCGTCACCAGCTCGCTGTCCATGGTGGCAGGCAGACGCTTGCCCAACTCGTCCCAGAACCGATCATCCGACCAGTCCTCGACCTTCTCGTTCAGCCCCACTTGCAGGTAATAGCGACTGCGGCTTGTCGAGCGCATCGAACACAGTGCGAAGCCGCGCGGATGGTAGGTGTAGATGAGCTCTTCATGAACGGGCGGCGTGTCGGACAGCAAGCCCAGCCAGCCAAAGGGATACAGCCGCTCGTACTCGGTGATCATCTCGGGGGGCACGGCGGCGCGTGAGGCACCATGGTATCCGTCGCAACCGGCAATCCAGTCGCATTCGACGGTCACGGATTCGCCCTCCTTGTTGAAGGACAGCCGTGGGCTGCCTTCCAGGAACCCCGCCGGCGCCACGTCGGACGCCTCGAATACGATAGTGATATGAGGATCGGTCAGCACGGCGTCGTACAGGTCGCGGGTCAACTCGGTCTGTCCATAGACCATGACCTGTTTGCCGCCGGTCAAGGCCGCCATGTCGATACGTTCCAGGCGTCCATCGAAGGCCAGCACGATGCCATCGTGAAGCAGACCTTCCCGATCCATGCGCTCACCCACGCCGGCCTGGCGCATCAGATCGGCCATCCCCTGCTCGAGGATCCCGGCCCGGATGCGCCCCTCTACGTGCGCGCGTGTCTGTCGTTCGAGGATCACGCTGCGGATGCCGTGCTGGCTCAGCAGGCGCGCCAGACACAGTCCGGAGGGTCCGCCACCGATGATGCCGACTTGCGTTTTCATGTCTCTCTCCACAAAGGGCTGTTGTTTTGGTCAGTCCAGCGTAGCCATCCGAAGGCCTGGTCGCTTGCACTGAGGGGAGAGAACACTTGCACTTTTGAAAACACCGGACATTGCCTAAACTGATGAAAACCCCTTGTCCGAGAGGGCTTCATGCCAAGTCATGCCATTCCGAAATATCAGCTATACGGAGAAAAATCCCTGTGGGTAACCCCGGAGCCCATGCATTTCGAGACAATCCGGGCAAGAAGCGAATTGCATAATTGGGAAATTGACACCCACAGTCACGACGGATTGACCCAGATCTTGCATCTGGCCTCCGGACACGCGCACATGACGCTTGAAACCCGACAGATCGAGCTTTCGCCCCCCTGCCTTGTGCTCATCCCCGCCGGGTGTGTGCATGGCTTTCATTTTTCCCCGGATATCGACGGACACATCATCAGCATTCCGCTGGGCATCCTGAGGGACATGCTGGCCCTGTCGCCAGACCTGCACGCCGCACTGGAGAAGGCGGCGCACCATCCGCTGTCACCGCTGCCGGACGCCCGCGCCTGGCTGTCCCGCTGCATTCGCCAGTTCGGCGTCGAATACCGCAGTCGCGCCGCCGGTCGCCTGAACATGATGACCGCCCTGCTCACCGAAGTTCTCGTCTGGCTTGCCCGTGCCGAGCAGGCCAGCCAGCCCGCCGCTGACAACCGCCAGCACGGGCGTCTGGTCCGCTATCGCCGGCTTATCGACGAGCACTTCCGGGAGTGGCAGCCGGTCGGCTTCTATGCGCAACGTCTGGGGGTCAGCCCGGCACAGCTCAACAACACCTGCCGCTCGGAAACCGGGCAGAGCGCGAAGGCGCTCATCCATGAACGCCTCATGCTCGAAGCACGCCGGCTGCTGGTCTACACCGCCCAGGACATCACCAGCATCGCCCTGACGCTGGGTTTTGAGGATCCGGCCTATTTCACCCGGTTCTTCACTCGCCTGGCGGGGATGTCGCCATCGGCGTTCCGGCGCAGGCACGCGGCCTGAGTGCACCGACACCGGCCACGCTGGCGGCGCCGATGCCCCCTGCCCGATCAGAACTCTTCGGTATCGATCTCGGCCTGCGTGGCCGCGTTGTAGCGAGGCCCGTGGACGGTCTCGCCGTTGATCAACGATCCGGCACGTTCGAGCACCTCATCGGCCAGCGCGAGCTCAGCCGCCGCAATGTTTTCTTCCAGATGCGCGATCGAGGTGGTGCCGGGAATCGGCAGAATATGCGCCCCCTGCGCGAACAACCAGGCCAACGCAAGCTGGGCCGGAGTGCATCCGGCCTCGCGGGCCAGTGCGCAAAAGGCCGGCAGCAAGCTCAGATTGTCTGTCAGCGCCGCGGCCTGAAAACGTGGCATACCCCGGCGAATGTCCTTGGTATCGAGCGCATCGACATCGGAGGCGCTGTGCAGCGCGCCGGCGAGGAAGCCGCGCCCGAGCGGGCTGAACGCCACGAACGCAACCCCCAGGTCACGACAGGACTCAAGCACCGCGATCTCGGGGTTTCGCGTCCACAGCGAATACTCGGTCTGCAGCGCGGTCACCGGATGCACCGCATGCGCCTTGCGCAGGGTCTGCGCCGACACTTCGGACAGGCCGATCGCGCGGATCTTGCCTTCCGTCACCAGGTCAGCCAAGGCCCCCACGCTGTCTTCGATGGGTACCTGACGATCCCAACGGTGCAGGTAATAGAGGTCGATCACGTCGGTCCGCAAGCGCTGCAAGGACGCTTCGCAGGTACTTTTGAGCGTCTCGGGCCGACCGTCGATGACGCGCTTGCCCGCCACGCCGGTCATGCCGCATTTGCTCGCCAGCGTGAAACGGGATCGATGCTCCGCCAGGACCTGCCCGACCAAGGTCTCGTTGGCGCCAAACCCGTAGAGCGCCGCCGTATCGAAGTGGGTCACCCCCAGATCAAGTGCGCGCAGCAACAGCGCGCCCCCCTGTTCGGGCGGCGGGGGCGTCCCGTAGGCGTGACTCAGATTCATGCAGCCCAGCCCCATGGCCGAGACGCTGAACGGACCGAGTGTGCGTTGATGCATGCGCGTGTGCCTCAAGCAATGGAAACAGCGCCCGCCTCAGGCACGGCGCCGTCCGGAGAACCTAAACCGCTCACGCCTCCAGCTGCTGCTCGAGATCGTGAAGGACCCGGTAGCACGGTAGCACGCTGGCCACGCTGGCGTTGGGCTGACGCCCCTCGCGAATGGCCGCGAAAAACTCGCGATCCTGCAGTTCGATACCGTTCATGGAGACATCCACCTTCGACACATCGATCACCTCGTCGCGACCGGTGATCAGATCGTCGTAGCGCGCAATGTAGGTGGCCGTATCGCCGATGTAGCGGAAGAAGGTGCCCAACGGACCGTCATTGTTGAACGACAGGCTCAAGGTGCAGATGGCACCGTTGGCCGCCTTGAGCTGGATGCTCATGTCCATGGCGATGCCCAGTTCGGGATGTTTCGGCCCCTGCACGGCATTGGCCTGAACCACGGGGCTGCCGCACTGGTAGGCAAACAGGTCGACCGTGTGGGCGGCGTGATGCCACAACAGGTGATCGGTCCAGCTGCGCGGCTCGCCCAGGGCGTTCATGTTGGTGCGGCGGAAGAAGTAGGTCTGTACATCCATCTGCTGGATGTTGAATTCCCCGGCCTCGATGCGCTGGTGAACATACTGGTGGCTCGGGTTGAAGCGCCGGGTGTGACCGCACATGGCCACGAGACCGGTCTCCTGCTGCACACGCAGAACATCCTCGCCATCGGCGAGCACGTCGCACAAGGGAATTTCCACCTGAACATGCTTGCCTGCCTGCATGCAGGCGATCGCCTGACGGGCGTGCATCTGCGTCGGGGTGCACAGGATGACGGCGTCGATGTCATCGCGCGCCAGCACCTCATCCAGGTCCGTGGTGGCCTGTTCGATGCCGTACTGGTCAGCCACCGCGCGGGTCTTGTCCAGATCACGGCTGATCAACGCCACCACCTCGACGCCGTCGATATGTTTGATGCCGTCCAGGTGCTTGAGGCCGAAAGCGCCGGCACCGGCCAGCGCGACTCTGATCGTGTTGCTCATTCAGTATCTCCAATGTCGGCGTCACCCTGCGGGAAGCCGCAGGCCGGCATCCGGACGCGGTGACTGATCGACCGCCGATGCCCCGGACTCCGCTGCGCTGCCTTCGGGCGACGTTGCATGTCAGTTGTTCTCCAGAATCAGGTGCCCCACGGCCGTATTGGAGGCCGGCACATGATAGAAACGGTGCTTCACCGTCGGCGCCGGACCGCCGGCCACGTCGGCCATGGCGCCCCGCGCGATCAGCCACATCACCAGTTCGATCCCTTCCGAGCCGGCCTCGCGCACATAGTCGATGTGCGGCATGGCCGACAAAGCCGCCGGGTCAGCGATCAGGCGGTCGAGAAAGTCGTTGTCCCACTCGCGGTTGATGAGGCCGGCACGGGCGCCCTGCAGCTGGTGGCTCATGCCCCCGGTGCCCCAGATCTGCACCTTCAGATCTTCGTCGAACCGTTCCACCGCCTTGCGAATGGCCTTGCCCAGTTCGAAGCAGCGCCGGCCGGAGGGCACCGGGTACTGCACCACGTTGACCGCAAAGGGGATCACCTTGCACGGCCACTGCCCGGGTTGTCCGAACATCAGGGACAGCGGCACGGTCAGGCCGTGGTCCACCACCAGCTTGTTGACGATGGTCAGATCGAAATCATCCTGGATGACACTCTGGGCGATGTGCGCGGCCAGCTCGGGGTGGCCTTCGACATCGGGCACTGGTCGCGGCCCCCAGCCTTCATCCGCCACCGGGTAATGCACACCGGTGCCGATGGCGAAGGTGGGAATCAGATCGAGGCTGAAGGCCGTGGCGTGGTCGTTATAGACCAGAAAGATCACGTCCGGCGTGTTCTCTTCCATCCACTGTTTCGAGTAGTCATACCCGGCGAAGACGTTCTGCCAATAGGGTTCGTCCGCCTTGCCCTGGTCGAGCGCCGCGCCAATGGCCGGCACGTGGGAGGTGTAGACGCTAGCGGTAATGCGGGCCATCAGTGGGTCTCCTGCTGGGCAGCCCCAAGGGCAGCCTCCGCCCCCCGGGGCGGCAGTGAACAAAGTGAGTGCAGGGGCTGGTTCATTTTGCCCCCTTGCCGGCTCTGCCTTGCGGCTGGCGCTCTGGCTGGGCGTCGCCATCCTCACCGAGATAGCGGTTGCCCTCGGGCGAGCGACCGCCGCGCAGCATCATGTCGCGATATTCTTCTTCGCTCATGCCGGTCATCGAGCCGGCCATCTGCTGAAAGCTTGCGCCATCCGTCGCACCGATCTTGGCGAGGAAGTAGATGTTCCCCCCGGTGCGCATGCACCAGTTCAGATCGCGCGCGATCACCGCCTGCTTCTGCTCCTCGCTCAACGGCCATTCGTCGAGATAGGCGCGTTCGTCCGCCTTGAAGCGCTCGCGATTGGCGGCCTGCATCAGTGACATGCAGAACTGGTTGAGCCAGTAGCCCTTGCGCGACTGCTCGGCATCGAAAATGATCGTGCCGGGGATGTCCTTGTAGGGTTTGTCCAGAGCCATCTTTGTCTCCTGCGCTCAGGTTTCTTCGGGCCAGTACAGGCGCTTGGGGTTATCCACCAGCAGCTTGCGTTGCAGTTCGGATGTCGGCGCGATGTGGGGGATGAAATCCACCAGCAATCCGTCGTCCGGCATGTGATCCTTCAGGTTCGGGTGCGGCCAGTCGGTCCCCCACAGGACCCGGTCGGGAAAGGTTTCCACCACCTTGCGCGCGAACGGCACCACATCACGATAGGCCGCCTGCTCGCCGCCGAGCGCCTTCGGCCCGCTCACCGACAGTCGTTCCGGGCAACTGACTTTGCTCCACACGTTCGGGTGCTCGCGCATGAATCTGAGGAACAGCTCGAACTCCGGACCATCGACCGGCCGGGTCACATCCGGACGCCCCATGTGATCGACCACCACGGTGGTCGGCAAGGCAGTGAAGAAGTCCCACAGCTCGGGCAGATCCTGCGCTTCGAAATAGATCACCACATGCCACCCGAGCGTGTCGATACGTGCGGCGATCTCCATCAGTTCGTCCTTGGGGGTGAAGTCCACCAGGCGCTTGACGAAATTGAAGCGCACGCCGCGTACGCCCGCCTCGTGCAGCACTTGCAACTGCGCGTCGGTCACCGAACGCCGCACCGTCGCCACCCCGCGGGCCTTGCCGCCGGAGGACCGGCAGGCATCGATCATGGCACTGTTGTCCGCCCCGTGGCAGGTGGCCTGCACGATCACATTGCGGCTGAAACCGAGATGATCACGCAGCGCGAACAGCTGCGCCTTGCCCGCATCGCAGGGGGTGTATTTCCGCTCAGGCGCGAAGGGAAACGCCGCGCCCGGCCCGAACACGTGGCAGTGCGCATCCACCGCCCCCGGCGGCAGCTGAAAAACCGGCGTGCTCGGCCCGGCAAACCAGTCGAGCCATCCGGGCGTTTTCTCGAAAGTCGAAGCGGCAACGCTCATGCAGGTTCCTTCGTCAGGAGGGGTCGGTGGGCAAGGATGCGATCGGCCGCCTGGCTCCAGTGACCGAAGCGTCCGAACCTCGGGTCCGCGCGTTCGCCGAACACGCCGGCGTCGGCCAGATCGGCCATCCACGCCTGGCGTTCGGCAGTCCCCCAGGCGGAAAAAGGGTCCAGCCCGGCCTCGCGAACGGTTTTGGCCACTTCATACATCTCCTCGCTGCGGCGCCGGCCGTGCTGGACCACGCGCTGAAAAAAGTAGCTCGCCTGCGCCTCCCAGTCGATGCCGGGAAAGGTCTCCTGCAGAGAGGCGAGCACCGCATCCTCGACGCCGTAATGGCGCGCCGCGGTCAGGCTTTCGATGACCATGGCTTCGAGCCCCTTGATCATCACACTACGACACATCTTGGTGGCCGATGCGATGCCCAGGCGGGTGTCGGCCACGGACGGCGCAAAACCCAGCGTCTTCAGGGGCGCGAGCAAAGCGGCTGCGTGCGGCCCACCCAACAGCAGTGGAACACCGCTGCGATACGGCGGCACCGAGGTCATCACCGCGCCTTCCACATACCGGCTGCCCGCGCGGTCGATGCACGCGGCGGCTTCGCACTTGGCACCCGGGGACGCGCTGTTCATATCCAGGAAAAAAGCATGGGCCTGCACACCGGGGGCGCAGGCCCTTGCAACGATCACGGTTTGGGATGCCGTGACGGAGGAAATGACGAGATCGGCGCTTCGTGCCAGGCCGGCATGCGAATCGGTCAGCCCGACCCGGTGGCGCGCGGCATGGGCGATCAGCGCGGCTTCTTCCGGGGTGCCCAGCTTGAGGTCACACGCGCTCACACTGACTCCCTGTGCGCGCAGATCCTCGGCCAGAATGCGTCCGACCTCGCCATACCCGACGATGCCGACATGCCACTCTGTTGGCTTGGGGGGCATGTTCATGGGGCCCCCTTCGCGCCGGGCCGCCCCAAGCGGAGGGTCGCCCCCTCGGGGGGCAGCGCAGCCGCATCGCGGCGAGCGTGGGGGCCGTTTACCTCGCCGCCGGGCCGCTCCAAGCGGAGGGCCGCCCCCTCGGGGGGCAGCGAACGCAGAGAGCGTGGGGGCTGTCTCATGACTCAGTCGATGTACTTGAGGCCGGCTTGCTCGAGTGCCGGCCGCATGTTGTACATATCGAGACCCAGCACACCGCTGGCGAGTTTCTGGCGCTTGGCCTCTTCGTTGGCCTCGCGCGCACGGGCGGCATCCAGCGCCGCGGCCGCCATGGCCTTGGGCACGCACACCACACCGTCGTCGTCGGCAACGATCACGTCACCCGGCGTCACCCACATGCCGGCACACACCACGGGGATGTTCACCGACCCGAGCGTGGCCTTGATGGTGCCCTTGCTCGACACGCACTTGCTCCATACCGGGAAGTCCATGGCCTGGAGGGTCTTCACGTCGCGCACGCCCGCATCGATGATCAGCGCGCGGGCACCGCGCGCCTGAAAACTGGTGGCCAGCAGATCGCCGAAGTAACCGTCGGTGCATTCGGCGGTCACGGCGGCGACCACCACGTCGCCCGGCTGAATCTGCTCGGCGGCCACGTGCATCATCCAGTTGTCCCCCGGCTGCAGCAGCACGGTGACTGCCGTACCCGAGATCTGCGCCCCGGGATAGATCGGCCGCATATAGGGCTTCATCAGCCCGACCCGGCCCATGGCCTCATGGACCGTGGCGGAGCCGAGCACGGCGAGTGCATCGGCGATCTCGCGTTCGGCACGGGTGATGTTGCGATAGACAACGCCCAGTTCGTACATGTTTGTTCTCCCTTCCTCAGCGGCCCTGCGATTTCAGGGCGGCGTCCAGGCGCGGATAGACGCGCCGGGCATTGCCCTCGTAGATCTTGTGGCGATCCTCGTCGCTCAGATCGGCCCCTTCGATATAGCGCCGGGTGTCGTCGAAATGATGGCCGGTCTGCGGGTCGATACCGCGCACCGCGCCAATCATTTCCGAGGCGAACAACACGTTGTCCACCGGAATCACCTTGGTCAGCAGGTCGATCCCCGGCTGGTGATACACGCAGGTGTCGAAGAACACGTTCCTGAGCAGATGCTCGTCGAGCAACGGTTTCTCCAGCGCCTGGGCAAGACCGCGATAGCGGCCCCAGTGATAGGGCGCGGCGCCGCCGCCATGGGGAATCACGAAACGCAGGGCCGGAAAGTCCTTGAACAGGTCCCCCTGGATGAGCTGCATGACCGCCGTGGTATCGGCGTTGATGTAGTGCGCGCCCGTGGTATGGAAGCAGTCATTGCAGCTGGTGCTCACGTGCACCATGGCCGGGATGTCGTACTCCACCATCTTTTCGTAGATCGGGTACCAGTGGCGGTCGGTCAGCGGCGGGCTGGTCCAGTGACCGCCGGACGGATCCGGATTCAGGTTGATGGCCACGAAGCCATAGTCCTTGACGCACCTTTCCAGCTCCGCAATGCAGGTGGCCGGATCGACGCCCGGGCTTTGCGGCAGCATGGCGGCGCCGATGAAGTGCTCGGGAAAGAGCTGGCTGACCCGGTAGCACAACTCGTTGCAGATCGCGGCCCAGGTGGACGACACCTGGAAATCACCGATGTGATGCGCCATGAAGCTGGCCCGCGGGCTAAAGATGGTCAGGTCCGAGCCACGCTCGCGCATCTGACGCAACTGGTTGCGCTCGATGGTCTCGCGCAGTTCGTCGTCGCTGATCTTCAAGTCGCCGACCCGCGGCATCGAGGACGGATCCTCAAGACCGGCAATCTGTCTTTTGCGCCACTGCTCAAGCGCCCCGGGCGCTGTTGTGTAATGACCGTGAATATCGATGATCACGAAACGAATCTCCTCAATGGACCATCCCTGCCCTCAGGCCGGGCTCATGCCTTCACGACGCTTGGCGTCGTCAGCCTGCGGGGATGTCATGAACGCCAGCAAACGCCGCACCTCCGGCACCTGGACAGAACCGGCACCAATGCCGGCGGAAAACACCGTATCGACCTGAATCTCCGGCGGCAGGGAGCCGACGACGTCGATCCCCGCGACATGGATCAATTCCGATCGCTGCTGAAACCCCAAGCTCGCCCGCCCTTCGGCCACCCAGGCGCCCACGGGCACACCGGGCGGCGGGCAGATCACCCGTTCGGCAATCTGCCGGGCAATGCCCCAGCGCTCGAACAGGTCGGTCAGCGCTCGACCGCTCGGGCCGCTCGAAACGGCCACCGCCTCGGCAGTGAGAACCGCATCACGCACCGCGGCTTCGGTCGCGATGTCGGGTGGCATCGCCCCGCATGGCACCGCCACGGCAATCCCCGAGCGCGCCAGGTCGACCCGGCTGCCTTCGAGCAAGCAACCGTCAGCGATCAGGCCCTTGATGACATCAGCCGCCAGCACCACCACGTCGAACGCCTCGCCCGCACGCAACCGGCTCGCCACATCCAGCCCGCCGGCCGCCTCGAAGCTCACCGGATGCCCGGCGTACGTGGCGGCCAGTTCGGCAAGCATCTGCCGCGGCGCCATGGACGAAATACCACGGAGCGGCTTCACGGCTGCGCCGCCCGATCAGAATCGGAGTCGCGACCGGCCTGGGCACGGCCCGGAGCAGCCATCGACAGGAACAGGGTCGGTTTCATCATGGACTGGATTGTGACCACCGCGCCGCCGACGGGACACCGGCCATGTTCACTACCAGATATAAAAAAAAGGCATGGCTCATAAACAAACCATCATTTTTTAAATACCTTACCCCATTCGCAGTCAGGCTCGGCTAACATCAACATCTGCTATACAACACCTGAAGATATTCATTTAATGGATAACGCGAATGGACCTGAAACAGATCGAATACTTCGTGCGCGTGGCCGAGTTGGGCAGTTTCACCAACGCCTCCATCGCTCTGGACATCGCCCAGCCCGCGCTCAGCCGACAGGTCCGGCGGCTGGAGGTTGAGTTGCGCCAGCCCCTGCTACTGCGCAACGGCCGGGGCGTCACGCTCACCGAGGCGGGCAAGATCATGCTCGAGCACGGTCGCGGGGTGCTCCACCAGATCGAACGTGTCCGGGAAGAACTCTCGCGGGCGCGTGGCGGCTATGTCGGTCGCGTGGCCGTGGGCTTGCCGCCCAGTCTGGCGCGCGTGCTGACCGTGCCGATGACACGCGCCTTTCAGGCCTCGATGCCCGATGCCATCCTGACCATCAGCGAGGGGCTGTCGGTCACCATGCAGGAATCCATTGCCCAGGGCCGGCTGGACATGGCCCTGCTCTACGACAGCCGCCCCTCGGCGGAAGTCGAGATTCATCCGCTCGCCCACCAGCCCCTGAACCTGCTGCAATCCAACCAGCAGTCGAACGACACGACACCCGTCACCGTCGACGCGTTGTCGCGCCTGCCGCTGATCATGCCGAGCCGCCCCAACGCCATCCGCATGCTCGTCGAGCACGAACTCGCCGTGCGCGGCCGACAACCCCGCATCGTCATCGAAGCCGATGCCATTCCGGCCATTCTCGATCTGGTCGCCGACGGTCTGGGGGCCGCCATTCTTCCGGCCAGCGCCCTGAGCTCTTTCGGCCACGGCGACGCCCTCAACATGCGGCCCATCCAGAACCCCCCGCTGGTGGCGAAACTGGCCTGGGCCGTCAGTGCGCGACGCCCCATGACCCAGGTGCAACGCAATGTGGTCTCGATCATCGAAGCGCAGGTGAAGGACTACCTGGGCACCCTCTGAGCCGACTACTCCAGCACGATGCCACGGGCCGAGATCACGCCAAGCCCCACACGGGCCGGCGCGCCGCGCCCCTGCCCGACCGGCGACACCGCCAGTTCGCCGATCGTCATCGAGGGCGACGCGCGCAGCACGTTGAGCAGGGTGCTGCGGGTCGGCACCTTGTCGATCGAGCGCAGTGCCTCGATCACGACACGCAGATTCAGATACGCCTCAAGCCCGGCGTAGGAGATGCCGAACGGGGCGTTGACGAGGTCTTGCCGAAAGGCAGTCGCCAGGGCCGAGGTCTGCGACTCGGGATTGGGCACCACCGACGTGAATCCGTACGTCCTGCCGCGGAAGATGCCGATGCTCAAGGTCAGTTCCGGATCTGCCAACGAGGCGATCACCGCAGGCAACTCGGGCGCCTTCTCCTGCAGCAGCTCGCCAGTCACTGCCAAGGACGCGGCCCCCAGGTCGAGCATCAGGGCATTGATCGGGGGCGTCATCAAATGATCCAGCGCACGGCCGATGGACGTCTTGTCCGCCTTCACCTCGACCATGGTGGTCGCGATGCCGGCGGACTTCATGGCCTCGGCAAGCGCATCGCGTTTGATCGGTAGACTGTGCCCGTCGGTCAGCACCGTGGCGGTCGCCACGCCGATGGTCGCCAGTTGCCGCGCGAGCGCCTTCGCTTCGGCCGGGTAGTCGGCACGTACCGGGAACACATGCCCGTCCGACACATGAAGTGCCGGCACGCCCGACATGGCGCCCACCAGCGCCGCGTCATGCTCGCGGACCAGCCGCTGGCCCTCCAGGCAGCGGGCGTCTCCGGTGCAGTTGACGACGGCGAGCACCTGCTCGTCCTCAAGCAAGCGCGTCACATTGCGGGCATATCCGGAGGCGGTGCCATCGTCCTTCAAGGTCACCAGTTCGATCATGCGCCCGTCGATGCCCCCCAGTGCATTGACGGACTCGACCAGAGCGTTCGTCGCGTAGCCGATGGAGGTCGAAATCTTGTAGCTTTCGGGCGAATCGGGTAGTGACTGACCGATGCGGATCACCCCGGCCGCCGGCGCATCCACCCAGGGTGCGGTGAGCGCCGCGCCCGCCGCCAGACATCGAAACCACGCGCCCCACCCGACGAACCGACACGGCCAGTGGGGGCGAAGCCGGGCTGGAGTGATCTCCATGGTGTTCTCCTCTTCATCCTGTTTCCGGCGCCGCATCCTGCGTGTTGCGGGCGGCGCTCGCTCGGGTCGGTACCGCGCAGCCATGGGCATCAACCTCGACACCAGAGTAGAGCGGTGACGCGCGCCGGATTCATACCTTGCGGGACATAGCAGCTAGAACCCGGCGGCATTCCGTTCTCCCCGGGGGACACCGTTCACGGCCCTGCCATCATGTCGTCGGCCCACAATGAAGATGACTCAAGAATATCCACCGAACAGACAAACATTTTTTATATCAACAACTTGAAATAACAGTCATCGTAATCAACCCCCGCTCCGACGCCAAGCCCCACCATTCGAATCCACCTGTCGCGACACCCCGCTTCGGCTTCGTTCGTCGCCGCCTGTGCGCATGGAGCACGTTCAAGAACCCCGGTCGATCCCCGTAACCCACCACAACAACACCCCATCCAGGTTCAGGAGATCACCGGCATGACCCGACTTTCCGTTCGACTCAAACTTCATCTGCTGGTCGTGACGGCCATCGCAGCCCTGGCATCGGTCGGGCTCGGGGGCTGGATGAGTATCGATCGCCTGGGTGCGGCCCTGAGTGCGATCAGCGATCGCAGCCTGCCGGCGGTCAGCGCCCTGGGTGCGCTGCGCACCGCCCGACTGGAGGCCGCCAAGGCCATGCAGGACGGGCTCGGCTGGCGCCCGCAGCAGTTCGGGAACGAGGCCGACATGAGCGACTACCTCGACGAGGGGAAGTCGATTTTCTCCGACCTGATGACCATGACCCGCGAGGCCAATCAGGACGCCGACCGGGCCTTTGCCATCTACGACGCCTTGCCGAAAACGGACGCTGAATCGGAACAGTGGGAGACCTTCCGGTCGGTGTGGGCGGACTTCAAGGTCACCGACAAACGCCAGATGGAAGTCGCCCGGGCCGTGGCGGAGGCAGGGGACTGGAACACCATCTCGCGCCGTTACGAGGTGTTTGCGTCTCAGACTGCGCAGTGGACGCGCACCCTCGACCTGCTGCTGCCCATTCTCAAGAAGCTGATTGCGCTGAACGTCACCGCGGCCGACCAGGCGCGCGCAGACGCCGAAGCCACGGTCCGCGACGCCCGCACCCTGATGCTGGTCATCGTCGCCATCGCCGTCATCGTGCTGTCCGGCCTCGGGGTGACGATCGCGCGCAGCGTCATCAATGCCCTCAATGTCATCCGCGCCACCATCACGGCAGTGGCGCAGAGCAACGATTTCACTCGTCGTGCCGAGGTCCGGGGCAATAACGAGGCGGCACAGACCACGCGAGCCTTCAACCAGCTGCTCGACCGCATCCAGCAGTCGCTGCGCGAGGTGACCAGCAGCACGCACACCGTCGGCGAAGCGGCCACACAGGCGCTCGACGTGTCGCGGCAAGTCCTCGATGCCGCGGGCGGCCAGCGTGAAGCAGCCACCGAAATGACCCGAACGGTCGAGCGCATGATCACCAGCATCAGCGAGATCAACGCCAGCACGCGCGACGCGCTGAACCGCGCCGAGCAAGCCAGGGAAGCGGCCAGTGCCGGTGCCGAGCGCATCGGTCAGACCACCCGGGAAATGGGGCGGGTGGCCGAGGACATCGCCCTGGCAGGCCAGACCGTGGGCAAACTGGGTCAGGAGGCCGAAAGCGTGTCGGACGTGATCCGCGTCATCAAGGAAGTGGCCGACCAGACCAACCTGCTGGCACTCAACGCGTCCATCGAGGCCGCACGCGCCGGCGAGCACGGGCGCGGCTTCGCCGTGGTGGCCGACGAAGTGCGCAGCCTCGCCGAGCGCACGTCCACCTCCGCCGAACGCATCAGCGAAATCATCGTCTCCATGCAGCGCGTGGCCCGCGAGGCCGTGGGCCATGTCGAGGCGGTGGTCGGCCGGGCCCTGGACAGCCGGACGCTCTCCGAAGCGGCCGCCGCGCAGATCGTGCAGATCCGTGACAGCGCCCATCAGGTCAGCGCAGCCGTCGATGAAGTGGCTGCCGCACTGGCCACGCAGGACCAGGCCGCCAGCGGCATCTCGGCGCGCGTCGAGGCCATCGCACGCATGAGCGAAGACAACTGCGCGGCCGGCTCGCGCACGGCGAGCGTCTCGGAAAGCCTCAACCAGGCCGCCCTGACCTTACGCCAGAACGTCGCCCGCTTCAGGATCTGACGCCCGCACCGGACGGGCTCAGAGATCGATCACCAGCGTCTGGGTCCGCGCGCGCGAGCAGCACGGCAGAAACTGGTCATTCGCGGCGCGCTCCTCGTCGGTCAGGTAGGCGTCGCGGTGATCCGGCTCACCGGCCAGCACGCGTGTCAGGCAGGTGCCGCACACGCCCTGCTCGCACGAGACCGGCACCTCCACCCCCGCCGCCTGCAACGCAGCAACCGCGCTTTGCCCTGCACCGACGCGCACCGTCTGCCCGCTTCGCGCCAGCTGCAGATCGAAGGCGCCCGCTTCACCCTCAGCCGCGTCCACGGGCGCGGCGAAAAACTCTCGATGCACCCGGTGCGCGTCCCACCCCTGGGCGTGCGCCGCCGCCAGCACCGCTTCGATGAAGCCGGCGGGCCCGCACACATAGAGATGGGACTTCGGCGGCGCGGCGCGAAGCGTGGCGGCGATGTCGAGCTTTTGCGCTGCATCCCCATCGTCCAGGTGCATCCTCACCTTGTCGGCAAAGGCAGATGCCGCCAGCCGGGTGCGGAAGGCCATCCGCTCGGCGCTGCGCGCGCAGTAATGCAGGGAGAAGCCGGCCCCCTGCGCGGCAAGCGTCTCGGCCATGCTCAGGATGGGCGTCACGCCGATACCGCCGGCCAGCAGCAGGCTGTGGGGGGACTGCTCCGCCAGTGCAAAGTGGTTGCGCGGCACGCTGATCTGCAACAGATCGCCCGGTGTCACCGCCTCGTGCATGGCCACCGAGCCCCCGCGCGAGTCGGGGTCGCGCAGCACGCCGATCTGGTAGCGATGGGTTTCGCCCGGCGCGTTGCACAGCGAGTATTGCCGCAGCAGCCCGCCCGGCACATGGACGTCGATATGCGCCCCGGCCGCAAACGCCGGCAAGGCTGCGCCGCTGGCCTCTTCGAGCTCGAACACGCGGATGTCGCCGGTTTCGTCATGCAGGGCCGCCACACGCACGGTCAACAGATCGGGACTCATGCGCTGGCCACCTGATCCGCAACGCCTGCTTCTTCGGCAATTAACCGCTCGATCATCCGTCGCGCCTGCACGCCCCCGGTGTCGATGTTGAGCTTGAGCAGATTGCGCTGCGGCCACTGGAGCAGGTTCTGCTGCTGACGTTCCAGCATGGCCACATCCTCCAGAAACACCTTGCCCTGGCCGTCACGAATGGTCTCGGTCAGGGCCGCGTCGTCGGCCTTGAAATTGCGGGCGAAGCCCCAGAAGTACCACATGGAGGTTTCGGTTTCCGGCGTGATCATGTCGGTCACGATCGCCGAGGCTTTCTTGTCTGCCGGTGCGTCGTAGCCCCCATGGCCCGCCAGGGCCACCCCCACTTCGATCATGACGTGGGACGGCGCCGTGAAGTGACAGATCTGCCAGCGGTCCACCCTGGCCTCTTCGGGCAACCCAGCCGCGCGCATGTTCATGCGCCAGAACGGCGGCGCCGGAATATCTTCCATGAACCGGCGGGTGATCACTTCATCCCCCACGGTGCGCGTCTCGCACGGCGTCTCGTCGATCTCGGGCTGGCCGATGCTGGTCGAGTGCACATAGGTCTCGTGGGTCAGATCCATCAGGTTGTCGATCATCAGCAGATAGTCGGCCTTGACGTTATAGACCCCGCCCCCGTGCGCCCAATCGGGATGGTCGGCCCAGAAGGCATCGTGGATCAAGGCCGGATCGGCCTTGTCCGGGTCACCCGGCCACAGCCAGATGAAGCCGTGGCGCTCGACCACCGGATAGGTCCGGTTGGCCGGGAAACCCCGGGTGCGCTGCATGGGCATCGAGCGGGTCTTGCCGTCGCAGCCCATGGCCAGCCCATGGTAGCCGCACACCAGCTGGCCATCGATCACCCGCCCGAGCGACATGGGCGCTCCCCGATGCGGACACCAGTCCTCCACCGCAGCCACCTGCCCTGCCTCGTCGCGAAAAAAAGCGACCGGCTCACCACAGATGCGCCGCCCCAGGGGCGTGTCGGCGCCAATCTCGCTGGCCATCGCGGCCACGTACCATGCGTTCTTCTGAAATTTCATTGTCTCTTCCTCTTCAGGTGCTTCGTCCGCGCGTTTCAAGGGCATCCCGTAGACGCGCCGACACTTCATCAGGCTGTCATGAGGCCTCTGCCGGCGCCCCTTCGATCAGACAGCCGCCGGGGACCAGATCGATCACGTTCGGGTGTTCGAGTACCCGCTCCAGGTTGTGATGCGACATGCGCGCATGCTCACGCATCAGCGCTTCGGCCCGGGCGCCCTCGCGCTGGCTGATCGCCTCGACCACGGCCGCATGCTGGGCATTGGCGATCATCAGGGTGCTGGCCGCATCGGGCTGCACGCTCTGGACCTGCACGAAGCCATTGGCCGAAGCAAATGGCAGGGTGTTGGCGCGCTCGACCTGGCGCTGGATCAGGTCGCTGCCGGCTGCCATCGCCAGTGCGTCATGAAAGCGCGCATTGGCATCGACGTAGCCGGCAAAGCGCGCGCCATCGAGTGGGCCGGGCGCCAGCAAATCGTCGATCTGGCAGACGCAGGTCCGCATGCGCTCGAGCAGCGCACGAGTGATCCCGCGTTCCGCCGCCCGACGCGCGGCCAGCCCTTCGAGTACGCCGCGCACCTCGATCGCATCGCGGATGTCCGCCACCGAGAAGGCCCGCACCCGGTACCCGCCGGACGGAATCGGCTCGATGAGCCCTTCCTCCTGCAGGCGGATCAGGGCCGCCCGGATGGGCGTGCGGGAGATGCCCGTCACGTCGGCCACGGCCGGTTCGGCGATACGCTTGCCCGCCGGCAGGACGCCGGCCAGGATCATTTCGCGCAGTTGAAGCAGGGCACGAACGGTTTGCGAGCCCCCTTCGTCTTCCTTGCGCATGGTCGCTTGCATTTACAGCCCCCCCCGATGCCTGCGGTGGGCACAACGCTCACCGCCAGTGATGTATACAATTAATGGATAAGTCACTGTAAATAAAGCGAAACAGCCATCAGTTTCGCGATAGCTGTATACACATTTGCGGCATATCTGACCGTGAGCGCTGCGCTCGCGGGCCCGGAAGACGGGCGAAGGCAGCGTGTCGCCCCCGGCATTGCGCCGGGGGAAATGCACGCGTGGGCGGGAATTCGCGGCGCCTGGCGCGCCTAGGCCTGAAGCTTGCGGATACGGTAGGCCATGCGGGAGCGCGTCAGGCCCAGCAAGCGTGCTGCGGCCGATACGTTGCCGTCCGCCTTGTCGAGCGCCGCGCGCACCAGCTGGGACTCCAGCGCATCCAGCGAGGGGCCGTCGCCGGCATCGGACGCAAACTCGCGGAAGCGGTCCAGCAGATGGTCACCGCCGGACTGACCGTCCGGCGACATCTGGTCGAGCCGGCCCTTGTCCCCCACCGAGTACAGCATCTCCCGGGCGGCCTCCTCATCGCGCAGAATGTGGGGCAGATCGATCACCCCCTCGTCGTCGGCAACAATCACCCCGCGCTCGACCAGGTTCTGCAGTTCGCGCACGTTGCCCGGGAAGCGATAGTTGAGCAGGGCGCGCACCACCCGGGTGGTGAACCCCCGAACCTTGCGCCCGTGCATTTCGTTGTAGTGACGCAGAAAGTGGTTGAGCAGCAGCGGAATGTCTTCGCGCCGCTCGCGCAGCGGCGGCAGCTTGACCGGAAACACGTTCAACCGATAGAACAAGTCCTCGCGAAAGCGCCCCTCGGCCACGGCCTTGCGCAGATCCTCATTGGTCGCGGCCACCACGCGCACATTCACCCGCATGCTGCGCGTGCCCCCGACCCGCTCGATCACCCCCTCCTGCAGCGCGCGCAACAACTTGCCCTGGGAGGTCAGGCTCAAACAGCCGATCTCGTCGAGAAACAGGGTGCCCCGGTCAGCCCGTTCGAAACGTCCGGGGCGCGAGCTGACCGCGCCGGTGTAGGCGCCGCGCTCCACGCCGAACAGTTCGGACTCGACCAGATTTTCGGGAATAGCGGCGCAATTGACCGACACGAACGGGGACTGCGCACGCGGGCTGATGGTGTGCAGCATCTGTGCAAACAACTCTTTCCCGACCCCGGATTCGCCCACGAACAGGACGGTCGCCCGTGTGGGCGCCACCCGACGCAACATCTGGGCCGCCGCATTGAAGGCGGACGACACCCCCACCAGCCGGCGATCGGCCAAGGGCGGCAATTCACACGCCACGGACGGCAAGACCGCCGCCGTGGGCGCCGAGGCCGGATCGTGAGCCACGCCGGCAAAGCCCTCGGCGTTCAGATAGTGCAGATCCTCGCTCACATCGCCCCATTCGTCGGCGGTGCGACCGATCACCCGGCACACGTCATGCCCCATGGATCGGCACTCGACCTCGCGGAAGATGGTGAGCTTGCCCAGCAAGGTGGTCACATAACCCATCGCATAGCCCAGCTGGTTCCAGCACGCCGGTTCGCTGCCGACGCCGTAGGCGGCGATGTGTTGATCGTCCTCGCTGGAGTGATGCCAGAGAAACTCACCATCGTAGGTCCCCCGGGGCGGGTCGAACTCCAGCCGGACCACGTCGACCTTCACCACCCCCTCGAGCGAGTGCAGTCGCGTCCCGGCCACGAAAATGGCCGCCGGGTCGGCATCGACCCACCGCTCGCGCACCAGCTGCGCATCGTGCACGCCGGACACGAAGCCGGCCCGGGTCAGCAGCCCGCGGGCCCGCGCAATGCCCAGACGCTCGATCAGTTCGCGCCGCAAGGCACCGAGACTGGTGTTGTGAACCAGCACCATGCGCTGATCCTCCAGCCAGATCCGCCCGTCACCGGGAGAAAAGAACAGGCACTCGGTCAGGTCGCGCAAGGTCGGGCCGTCGTCCTCGCCCACCGTCCGCCCGTCGCCGGGCGGCAGCGTCTCTTCACGCGCTCGCGTCACCTCGGCCAGGGAAATACGCGGCTGGCCCTGCCCTTGACTCCGCCTTTGGCTCATACCCACCTCCTGACGACTTAATAAAATCAACCACCAAGACTCCCGGTATTCACAAATTTGTCAATACCACGCAGCGCGGTTCGGTTATTGCAGCGCGGCCCATCCAGCGCATGTCGTTTTCATGACGATTCAGCGAACGGCCCTTTGATGGACTGTGGCAATGCAGCAAAGACCGCGCAGGAAAGGGTGGCACACGGATTGCCATGTTTTCAGTGACGGAAGGCCGGAAGCACAGCCGAGACTCATCCCCCCGACTTCCGTCGAATGGCCCGTGGCGCGCACACGGCATCAATGACTGGCATCCAGACATTGAGCTATGCCGAATTGAGATAGGTGCTAGCCCATCAACCAACTATTGAACACTCTTGGTCGTGCACACAATGCGATCACCAAGAACAAAAGTCCGCAGCCCGCATTGCGTCGCTGACAGACACGACAACAGACAAGGAGACAATCAGTGTCGAACACAAGCACAGCCGGGCTGCTTTCCGGCGCCCCTTGGACCGGTCGAATCTTCAACGGCGACTGGGCGGTACCGACCGGCGGCAAGCACACGGTGATCGAGCCGGCCACCGGCACCACGATGACCGAAGTCGGCATGGCCAACGCGGCGGACATTGCCATGGCCTGCCGCAGCGCCAAGGACGCGCAAGCGGCCTGGGCGGCGACCGACCCACGCGAGAAATCCCGCATCTTTCTGGATGCTGCCAGTGCGATCGACGCCGACGCAGCGGCGCTGGCCCGGTACGTGGCCCGCGAGACCGGCGGCATCCTGCCCAAGGCCCAGCATGAGGTGCGCGAGGCGGCCTTCATTCTCCGTCGCGCCGCTGCCATGGCGGTGGACAGCCAGGGCCTGGTGCTGCCCTCCACCCCGGGGCGCCTCTCCTATGCCCGCCGTGTGCCGCACGGGGTTGTCGGGGTCATCTCGCCCTTCAACTTCCCGCTGATCCTGTCCATCCGTGCGGTCGCCCCTGCGCTCGCCGCCGGCAACACCGTGGTCCTCAAACCGGACCCCCGCACCCCGGTCACCGGCGGGTTCATCACCGCACTGGCCCTGCGCCAGGCGGGTCTGCCCGCCGGCGTGCTGCATGTGCTGGCCGGCGGTGGCGATGCGGGCGAGGCCTTGTGCACCGACCCCCATGTGCGCATGGTCGCCTTCACCGGCTCGACCACGGTCGGTCGCCGGGTGGGTGAGCTGGCGGGCAAGCATCTGAAGAAAGTGGCACTGGAACTGGGCGGCAAGAATGCCCTGATCGTGCTCGAAGACGCGGACCTGGATCTGGCCGCCAGCAATGCCGCCTGGGGCGCCTGGCTGCACCAGGGCCAGATCTGCATGGCCTCGGGCAGGATCCTGGCCCACCGCTCCATTGCCCCTGCCTTGGTCGAAAAGCTGGCGGAAAAAGCCCGCCATCTGCCGGTGGGCAATCCGGCCACCGACGAGGTGGCACTGGGCCCCCTGATCAATGAACAGCAATGCCAGCGTGTCGCCCGAATCGTGGAAGACAGCGTCGCGCAGGGCGCCACGCTGGTGGCCGGTGGCAAGGCCGACGGCGCGTTCTATTCGCCGACCGTGCTGTCCGG
Organism: Nitrogeniibacter aestuarii; assembly: GCF_017309585.1. Taxonomy (NCBI): domain Bacteria; kingdom Pseudomonadati; phylum Pseudomonadota; class Betaproteobacteria; order Rhodocyclales; family Zoogloeaceae; genus Nitrogeniibacter; species Nitrogeniibacter aestuarii. The sequence continues at coordinate 3,474,281 of NZ_CP071321.1, forward strand.
CGTGACACCGAAGATGCGTGCCTTCCGCGAAGAGTTCTTCGGCCCGGTGGCCAGCGTGATCGCGTTCGACACCGACGAGGAGGCCATCGCCCTGGCCAATGACACCGAATACGGCCTCTCGGCCGCCGTGATTTCGGCGGACGTGGGCCGCGCCATGGCCCTTGGCGAGCAGCTCAACACCGGCCTGCTCCATATCAACGACCAGACCGTGGCCGACGAATGCGTCAACCCGTTTGGCGGATGTGGCGACTCGGGCAACGGCGGCGCCGTCGGCGGCCCGGCCGACTGGGACGAGTTCGCCCATTGGCAGTGGGTCACGATCAAGCGCGAGCCCCCCCGATACCCGTTCTGATTTCACCGACGCAACACATGACATCGGCCAGGCACCCACGCCCAGTCCGAGGCACTCGTAGAAGAGGAGGCACCATGAAACAACCTCAGTGGAGAAGTTCGACACTCGCCGCCGCCATCGCCACCAGCGCAACAGCGCTGTGCATGGCCCCCCCGGCCCACGCATTCAAGCTCCAGACCGACAACCCCGATCTGAAGGTGCGCTGGGACAACACCTTCAAGTACAGCGCGGCGTTCCGCCTCAAGGAACGTTCTTCGCTACTGGTCAACGACGTCAATTACGACGACGGGGACCGTAACTTCGACAAGGGGTTGATTTCCAATCGCCTCGACTGGCTGACCGAATTCGATGTGCGTTACAAGAACATCGGCGCCCGTCTGTCCGGTGCGGCCTGGTACGACTCGATCTACAACCAGTCCAACGACAACGACTCGCCGTTCACCAACAACGGCACCCGTCAGGCCTATGACGAGTTTCCGGACGAAACCCGCAGCCTGCACGGTCGGCGCGCCGAACTGCTCGACGCCTTTGCGTTCGGCAACTTCAATCTGGGCGACATGCGCGCCAACGTCCGCTTCGGCCAGCACTCGCTGGTGTATGGGGAAACCCTGTTCTTCGGCGCCAACGGTATCGCCGACGCCCAGGGGCCGATCGATCTGGTGAAGCTGCTGACAGTACCCAGCTCCCAGTTCAAGGAAGTGCTGCGCCCCGTGCCCCAGATGTCCGGCACCCTGCAGATCCGCCCGGGTCTGTCGCTCGGTGCCTACTACCAGTTCCGCTGGGAAAAGACGCTGATTCCGGGGGTGGGCAGCTACCTGTCGAACATCGACTGGGCCGGGGACGGCACCCAGTCCCTGCTCGCCGGTCCGGGTGTTCGCTGGAACAAGGCCCATGACGTCAATCCGAAGGATTCCGGCCAGGGCGGCGTACAGCTGCGCTGGACCCCCGAGGACAGTGACTGGGAATACGGCCTCTACTTCGCCCGCTATCACGCCAAGACACCGTCGAGCTTCTATTTCGATCCGGTCGGCCAGTCGATCCGCACCGTGTATGGCCAGGGCATCCGCACCTTCGGCGCGAGCGCGACAACCTCGATCGGCCAGCTCAACCTGGCCGGAGAGGTGTCGGTCCGGCACAACGCACCGCTCAATGGTGACCCCCAGATCGTGCTCTATGCCCTCGGCGGCACGGGCGACAACGAGAAGGACATCCGCTACCCGGTCGGCAAGACCGCGCACGCCAACCTGTCGGGCATCTACGTGCTGCAGCCCAACGCCGTGTGGGATGGCGGTGCCTTCCTGTTCGAAGTGGCGTGGAACCGCGTGCTCTCGGTGTCCAAGAACAAGGCCGCGCTGGACCCGAACACGACGCGTGATGCCTGGGCGACCCGCATGATCTTTTCGCCAGCCTACTTCCAGGTGCTGCCGGGCCTCGATCTCGAGGTACCGATCGGGCTGGGCTACAACTTCGCCGGCCGCTCCGGCGCCGTGGCCAACCTCAACGGCGGCGCCTCCTACGGGGGTGACTTCAGCCTGGGGGTGAACGGCACCTACCAGAACGTCTGGAAGTTCGGCGTCAACTACGTGCGTTTCCTGGGGGACGAGTACAGCTTCGTGACCCCGCAGAACTCGGCCGGACCAGCGCTCTCGTTCATGCAGACGCGCAAGGACCGCGACTTCATCAGCTTCAACATCCAACGCACTTTCTAAACGAATACGGAGACATCACTCATGAAGATCGCATTGCGAACGATCACCGCCTCCATGGCGCTTGCGTTCTGCGCCCAGGCGGCGCTGGCAGGCGTGTCCGCCGAAGAGGCCGCCAAGCTCGGCACCAGCCTCACGCCGATGGGTGCGGAAATGGCCGGCAACGCCGATGGCAGCATCCCGGCCTGGAAGGGCGCCTACACCAAGGTCGCGCCCGGCTACGCCAACGGCACGCCGCGTCCCGACCCCTTTGCCGGCGAGAAGCCGACGTTTTCCATCACTTCGAAGAACATGGCCGAACACGCCGGCAAGCTCAGCGATGGCGTCAAGGCCCTGTTTGCCCGGAATCCCGACTTCCGCCTCGATGTGTATCCGACCCACCGGACCGGAGGCGCCCCCCAGTGGGTCTATGACAACACCCGGAAGAACGCCACCTCGGCCACGCTCGAAGACGAAAACAGCGTCTCGGGTGCCGTCGGCGGTATCCCCTTCCCCATCCCCAAGGACGGACTGGAAGTGATGATGAATCACCGGCTGTCCTGGTACGGCCAGTCGGTGGACTATGCCCTGCGCACCTTCATCGTCACCGCAGACGGCCGGCGTGCGCTGGCCAGTGAGGGGGATGAACTTCTCCAGTACCCCTACTACATCACCGATAGCTACAAGGGCATCTTCCAGCTCGGCCGCTTCATCGTTTCGGGCCCGGCCTCCAAGGCCGGCGAAGCCATCCTGGTGCACTTCTCCGCCGACAAGGACGTCCCTCGCGGTGTGTGGCAATACCTGGTGGGCCAGCGCCGGGTGCGCAAGGCGCCGTCCGTCTCATACGACACGCCCGACTTCGTCACGTCCGGGGTCGGCCTGTTCGACGAGGCCTTCATGATGTTCGGCCCCATCGACCGCCACGAGTACAAGCTGGTGGGCAAGAAGGAGATGTACATCCCCTACAACAACAACCGGTCGGCGCTGGCCACCATCGACGAGCTGGTCGGGCCCAAGTTCCTCAATCCGGATCATGTGCGCTGGGAGCTGCACCGGGTGTGGGAAGTGGAAGCGGCCCTCAAGGCGGGCAAACGCCACACGGTGCCCAAGCGCAAGTACTACATCGACGAGGACACCTGGCAGATCGTGCTGTTCGACGGCTGGGACGCCAAGGGCGACCTGTGGCGCATGAACTACGCGCTGGGCTACCTGGTGCCGGAACTGCCGGCCCATGTCACCAACGTGATGTGGGGTGGCTACGACCTGCAGACCGGCGCCTATTACTTCAATGCCGCCATGAACGGAGGCTCGCCGCACTACAAGGTCAGCGAACCGCGATCCGAAATCCTGTGGAGCCCGGAAGAGTTGGCCAACCAGGGCGCACGTTGACCGTAGGGCGGGTTCTCCGACCCGCCAAGCCCCCCTCTCCCCATTGACGGTTCGGGGGACCCGCCCTACACCTTTTGAGTGGACGCCGGCAACGGCGACCCACCAGGACGCGAATGCTATGAAACACCTTCTCCTCGCAGCCGCCTGCGTGCTTGCGGCCGGTGCCGCAGGCGCCGCGGACGCCCCCGCCCGCCCCGCGGTGCTCGAACGCCCGGCGATGAAAACCTCGCGTGCCACCCAGATGGCCGCACTGGCCATCACCCGCGCCGGCGACCGCCTTGTCAGTGTGGGCGAAGCGGGCGTGGTGCTGCTCTCCGACGACAATGGCCACCACTGGCGCCAGGCGGACGTGCCGGTCACCGTGTCGCTCACCGACGTTCAGTTTACGGACGCCCGGACCGGTTACGCCACCGGCCACATGGGCGTCGTGCTCAAGACCACCGACGGTGGCGAACACTGGACGCGCATCATGGACGGCGTGATGGCGGCGGAGCTGTCGCTCCAGCGCGCCGAGGCCGTCCGCGCGGCACTGCCGGCAGACGACACCCCGGACGCCGACCCCCAGGCCATCAAACGTGCAGACAAGGGGCTGCGCGACGCGCGGCTGCTGGTTGCCGACGGACCGGACAAGCCCTTTCTGGGCCTGCATTTCATCGACGCCGACAACGGTTTCGTGTTCGGCGCCTACAACCTCATTTTGCGCACCCGCGACGGCGGCACGACCTGGACGTCCTGGTCGGATCGCGTGACCAACCCGCGCGGGCTGCACCTTTACGCCATGGCCGGCACCGCCGACCACCTCTTCCTCGCCGGCGAACAGGGGCTGCTGCTGCGCGCCGACCGCCATGGCGACCGGTTCGAGCCCATCGACTCCCCCTACAAGGGCAGCTACTTCGGCCTGGCATCGACCGCACGCAGTGACATCGTCGCCTTCGGTTTGCGCGGCAATGCCTTTCGCTCGAGCAACGACGGCGATGACTGGCAGAAGATCGACACCGGGGTGAACGCCTCGCTGTCGAGCGCCGCGCATCTGCCTGACGGCGGCCTGTTGCTGGTGAGCCAGCGCGGCGACCTGCTCAAGGGCGCACCCGCCCAGTCCACCTTCAAGCTGGAACGCGCCAGTCCCCCGCGACCGATCGCGGGCCTGGTCCTCGCCCCTGACGGCACACCGGTCGCAGCCAGTCTGGCCGGCGTTCAGCGTCTCGACGCCAAACCATAAGAAAAAACACGCACCAAGGAGACACAGACGTGCATTCCGACACCATGGCCACCCATCCGGTGATACCGCGCATCGAAGACTTCGACACGCGCTCGGGCACCCTGGCTGAGCGCCTGCTATTCAACAACCGCCTGATCGTCGTCGTGCTGTGCCTGGTGGCGACCGTGGTTCTCGGTCTGCAGGCCACCCGGATCGAGCTCAACGCGAGCTTCGAGAAGATGATCCCCACCAGCCACCCCTTCATCGCCAACTTCCTGGAGCACCGCTCCGAGCTGGCGGGTCTGGGCAACGCCCTGCGCATTGCGGTCGAAGCGCGGGACGGCACGATCTTCGACAAGACCTATCTGGACACCCTCGCCAAGATCAACGACGAAGTCTATCTGCTGCCCGGCGTCGATCGCCCCTACATGAAATCCCTGTGGACCCCCGCCACACGTTGGATTGCGGTGACCGAAGAGGGGCTCGACGGCGGCACCGTGATCCCGGAAGACTACGACGGCTCGGACGACAGCCTGCGCCAGGTGCAGGCCAACGTGCAGCGCTCCGGCGAGATCGGCCAGCTGGTGGCGGGCAACTTCAAGTCATCGATCATCTTCGTGCCCCTGCTCGACAAGGACCCCAAGACCGGTGACGACCTGGACTACGCCGACTTCGCCCGCCAGCTGGAGAACATCCGCAGCAAATACCAGAACGAGCACATCGCCATTCACATCACCGGCTTCGCCAAGATCGTGGGCGACCTCATCGACGGGCTCAAGCAGGTGCTGTGGTTCTTCGTGCTCGCCGTGGGCATCGTCACCGCGGTGCTCTACTTCTACACCCGCTGCGTGCGCAGCACCCTGCTGGTGATGGGCTGCTCGCTGGTGGCGGTGTTGTGGCAGTTCGGCCTGTTGCACCTGTTCGGCTACGCGCTCGACCCCTACTCCATCCTGGTGCCCTTCCTGGTCTTCGCCATCGGCGTCTCCCACGGCGCGCAGAAGATGAACGGCATCATGCAGGACATCGGCCGCGGCACCCACCGCGCGGTCGCCGCGCGCTACACCTTCCGCCGCCTGTTCCTGGCCGGGCTCACCGCCTTGCTGGCCGACGCCGTCGGCTTTGCGGTGCTGACCATCATCGACATCCAGGTCATCCAGGATCTGGCCGCCATTGCCAGCATCGGGGTCGCGGTGCTGATCTTCACCAACCTGCTGTTGCTCCCCATCCTGCTCTCCTACACCGGCGTATCGCCAGTGGCAGCGCAGCGCAGCCTGCGGGCCGAGAAAGCAGGCATCGAGTCGACGTCGAAACTGTGGGCCTTCTTCGGCCTGTTCACCCAGCGTCGCTGGGCAGTGATCGCCATCTGCACCGGCCTGGCCATGGGCGTGGGCGGCTACCTGACCAGTCTCAGGCTTCAGGTGGGCGATCTCGACCCTGGGGCGCCCGAACTGCGGCCGGACTCGCGCTACAACAAGGATTCGGCCTTTATGGTGAACAACTACGCCGCCAGCGCCGACATCTTCGTGGTCATGGTGAAAACCCCTGAAGACCAATGCACCCGCTACGACGTGCTGTCGTCGGTGCGCGATCTGGGTCGCCAGCTGGAGCAGCTGCCGGGCGTCGAGTCGGTCAACTCCATGGCCAACCTGTCGCGCTTCGCCATGGTCGGCTACAACGAGGGCAACTTCAAATGGCTGGAGCTGATCCCCAACAACGCCGCCCTGGGCGCGGTGCAGACCCGCGCGCCGCGCGAGCTGTTCAACCAGGGCTGCTCACTGCTGTCGCTGTACGTGTATCTGAAGGATCACAAGGCGGATACCCTGACTGGCGTGGTCGAGGTTGCCCAGGCCTATGCACAGACCCACAGCACCGCGCAGGCGCAGTTCATGCTCGCGGCGGGCAGCGCGGGGATCGAGGCGGCCACCAATATCGTGGTGAAGAAAGCCATGCACGACATGCTCTACTGGGTGTATGGCGCGGTGATCATCCTGTGTTTCGTGACCTTCCGTTCCTGGCGCGCCGTGGTGGCGGCCATCCTGCCGCTGGTACTCACCTCCGTGCTGTGCGAAGCGCTGATGGTCTGGCTGGGCATGGGCGTGAAAGTCGCCACCCTGCCGGTGATCGCGCTGGGTGTCGGCATCGGCGTGGATTACGCGCTGTATGTGCTGTCGGTACTGCTCGCCGGCCAGCGCAACGGCCTGCCCCTCAACGAGGCCTACCACCGCGCGCTGACCTTCACCGGCCGCGTGGTGTTGCTCACCGGCGTGACGCTGGCGGCCGCAGTCGCCACCTGGGCCTTCTCGCCCATCAAGTTCCAGGCCGACATGGGCATTCTGCTGGCCTTCATGTTCGTGTGGAACATGTTCGGCGCGCTCATCTTCCTGCCCGCGCTCGCCCACTTCCTGCTCAAGCACAAGGCCGCCGCGCCCGAGGCCGCGCAGGAAGCCCCCGCCGACATGCATCCGGACACCATCACCCAAGACAAGCCAGGGAGCCACCATGCTCGATATTCAGCTCCGGAAACTGCTTGAACATGGCCGCGAGAGCGGCGTGCCCGACATGGCCGATGTCCCCATGCCGGCCGCGCGCGAGATCTACACGGCGCTGCTCACCGCCACGGATCTTCCGGTTGCCGATGTGGACATCGACGACCACCGCATCGACGGCCCCGGCGGCGCCCTGCCCCTGCGCCTCTACCGTCCGCGTGGCCGGTCCGGCCGCCGAGGGGCCGCCCTGTATCTGCATGGGGGCGGATTCTGTGTCGGTCGCCCGCAGGACTATGACGGCCTGTGCAGCCAGCTGTGCCTGGAGGCTGACTGCATCGTCGTGCAGGTGGACTATCGCCTCGCCCCCGAGCACCCCTTTCCCGCCGCGATCGACGACGCCTGGGCGGCGCTCCAGTGGCTGAGCCAGCACGCTGAGAGCATCGGTGCCGATACCGGGCGGCTGATCGTCGCCGGCGACAGCGCCGGGGCCAATCTGGCCGCCGTCATGGCCCTGATGGCCCGCGACCGGGGCGGCCCGGCCCTGCGTCAGCAGACACTCGTGTATCCGGTGGTCACCGCGGCGCCGGGTCAGTTCGACTCCTACCGCACCCACGGCGAGGGCTACACGCTGACCACCCGGCTCATGGCCCGGTTCAACGACGCGTATCTGGGCGACGCCCAGGTGCCGGCCGATTGGCGCGCCGCCCCGCTGATGGCCGACACGCACAGCGGCTTGCCACCGGCGCTCGTCCAGGTCGCGGGCTTTGACCCGCTGCATGACGAAGGCCTTGCCTACGCCGAGGCGCTGGCCGATGCGGGCACGCCGGTCTCGCTGGTCACCTATCCCGGTCTGGCCCACGGCTTCATCAGCATGGGCGGCGCCGTCACCGCGGCGCGACTGGCCGTGAGTCAGGTCGCCAGCGCGTGGCGCGAAGCATTCGCCGCGCCACCCGATCCGACGCCGGCATAAGCCCGGACATTCGCGCCCTGCACGCCGCTGGCGTGCCCACTCAACAGACAGAAAGAAGAAGGAACGCCATGGTCAAGGTCCTCGCTGCGGTTGCCCGCGAACATCACGCCCCGCTGCGTCTCGAGTCCCTTCAGCTCGACGCGCCGCGCGAATCCGAAATTCTCGTGCGGGTGGTGGCCACTGGCGTGTGCCACACCGACATCGTCGTGCGTGACGGCATGCTGCCCACCCCACTGCCTGCCGTGCTCGGACACGAAGGCGCCGGCATCGTCGAGCAGGTGGGCAGCAAGGTCACCAAGGTCGCGGTGGGCGATCACGTGGTGATGAGCTTCAATTCCTGCGGCCAGTGCCCCAGTTGCGAGGACGATGCGCCCAGCTACTGCCACGAGTTCTTCCCGCGCAATTTCCTCGCGGACAGGCCGGACGGCACCTCCGCATTGCGTGGCGACGACGGTCTCGTCCACAGCAATTTCTTCGGTCAGTCGTCCTTTGCCACCCATGCCGTGTGTCACCATGCCAATGTGGTCAAGGTGCCCAAGGATGCGCCGCTCACGCTGCTCGGGCCCCTGGCCTGTGGCGTCCAGACGGGCGCAGGCGCAGTATTCGACACACTCAAGGTGCAGGCCGGCCAGACCATTGCCGTGTTCGGCTGCGGTTCGGTCGGCCTGTCGGCGGTGATGGCGGCCAAGGTGGCCGGCGCCCGGCAGATCATCGCCGTGGACACCAATGATGCGCGTCTGGATTTTGCCCGGAGCGTCGGTGCCACGCTCACGATCAACCCCGCGAACACACCAGCGACCAACGCCATTCTTGCCGAGACCGGCTATGGCGTCGATCACGCCCTCGACACCACCGGAATTGCCGCAGTGATCCGCAATGCCGTTGAAAGCCTTGCCCCGCGCGGCACCTGCGGCATGATCGGTGCCGCCGGCCCGGGCGCCGAAGTCGTGCTCGACGAGGTGCACTTCCTCAGCGGCGGGCGTCGCCTGGTGGGCATTGTCGAGGGCGGGTCGATTCCCGATCAGCTCATTCCCAAGCTCATCGCCTTGAACGCTGAAGGCCGGTTTCCCTTCGAGCGCATGGTGACCTTCTATCCCTTCGCCGACATCAATACCGCCATCAGCGACTCGGAAACCGGCGTGTGCATCAAACCGGTGCTGCTCATGCCTGAGCGCTGATCCCGGCGCCCGGAGTCCGTCATGCCCCGTCAAACCCGTGTCGTTCGCTTCTCCCGGATCGGGGGTCCCGAGGTGCTGAGCTTCGTGCGCGAAACGCTCGCCCCGCCGGCGTCGGGCGACGTCCAGTTGCGCATCGAAGCGATCGGCCTGAACCGCGCAGAAGCGGCGTTTCGCGCGGATCAGTACATCGAATCACCCTCACTGCCCGCCCGTATCGGCTACGAAGCGACCGGTATCATCGAAGCGGTCGGCCCTGGCGTCGGCGACTTCAGGGCCGGCGATGCCGTCTGTGTGCTACCGATGTTCTCCATGAACCGCTACGGGGTGTACGCGCAGCACGCCAACGTGCCGGCAGCCGCGCTTGTTCACCGTCCCGACGGTCTTGATGCGCTGGACGCGGCGGCACTCTGGATGGCCCACATGACGGCCTGGGGCGCACTGGTCGACATTGCCGGCCTCTGCGCGGGCGACACCGTGCTGATCACGGCAGCCTCGAGCAGCGTGGGCCTTGCCGCCATCCAGATCGCACGCGCGGTGGGCGCCCGCCCGGTTGCCATGACCCGCGATGCGGGCAAGCGCGAAGCGCTGCTCGCGCATGGCGCGGAAACGGTGGTGATCAGCGGCGCGGCGGACTGCGCACAGGCTCTTCGAGCCGCCACCGGCGACGGCGTCCGACTGGTCTTCGACCCGGTCGCCGGTCCGGCCATCACGCCCCTGGCCGACGCGCTTGCGCCGGGTGGCCTGCTGCTGGTGTACGGCAATCTCGGCGGACAGGCCGAGCACACGCCCTTCCCGTTCTACGCCGCGGTCGGCAAAGGGTTGTCCATGCGCGGCTATCTGGTCTTCGAAATCCTGCGCGACCCCGAGCGTTGTGCACGCGGGCGCAGGTTCATCGAGCACCAACTGCGCACCGGTACCCTGTCGCCGGTCATCGACCGGGTGTTCGACTTCGATGACATCGTGAACGCCCACCGCTACCTGGAATCCAATCAGCAGATTGGCAAGGTCGTCGTCCGTGTCAATGGCTGAGCGCTCCCGACAGCGCCCACGGCGGGTGGGCTGCGTCTCAGACGTCCGGGGCGAGCAGCACCCGCAGCATGGCACGCAAGTCTTCGCGCAGTGCCGCTGCGCGATCGGCGGAACAGGCGGACAGCATCTGCGATTCGATGGTCGACACACAGCGATTGCCGGCGTCGAGCATGGCCTCGCCCTCGGCGGTCAGACCGATGCGGATGATGCGCCCATGCGTGGGGTCCGGGTCGCGGGTCATCCAGCCCCGGGCGGTCATGGCCTTCACCATCTCGTTGGCCGCCTGCGGCGAGATCATGGCGCGCTCCGCCAGCTGGGCGTTGGACAGGCTCTCGCGTTTCAGGAAGGACAAGGCCGTGTATTGCGCAACGCTCAGCCCGACCTCGGCCAGGGCGTCGCGCATGCGCCGCGTCATGGCGTGATGGGTCCGTCCCAACAGGTAGGCCAGACCGGTGGGCGACTGCTCGTTGACCGTCTCGTTTTTTTTCGTGTTCATGGATTGATCGATCGTTCGGTTTCGTCTAATCTTATATCAAGTTACTTGATACTACCCTGACAATTAGGAGACAAGCACATGTCGCATTATGAAGGCCGTTGGCAAACCGTGAAGGTCGCGGTCGAAGACAACATTGCCTGGGTGACGCTCAATCGCCCGGAGAAGCGCAACGCCATGAGTCCGACGCTCAATCGGGAAATGATCGATGTGCTCGAAACGCTCGAGCTCGACGATGAGGCGGGCGTGCTCGTCCTGACCGGCGCTGGCGAGGCCTGGACCGCCGGCATGGACCTCAAGGAATACTTCCGCGAGACCGACGGCAAATCGGAAATCATGCAGGAGCGCATGCGCCGCGATTGCTCCCAGTGGCAGTGGCGCCTGTTGCGCTTCTACTCGAAACCCACCATCGCCATGGTCAATGGCTGGTGCTTCGGCGGCGCGTTCTCCCCGCTGGTGGCCTGCGATCTGGCCATCTGTGCCGACGAGGCCGTGTTCGGTCTGTCCGAGATCAACTGGGGTATCCCGCCGGGCAACCTGGTCAGCAAGGCCGTGGCTGACACCATGGGCCACCGCCAGGCGCTGTACTACGTGATGACCGGAGACACCTGGACCGGCACCGAAGCCGCCCGGATGGGGCTGGTCAACAAGAGCGTGCCGCTGGCCGAGCTGCGCAATGAAGTCGAGGCACTCGCCCGCAAGCTGCTCGAAAAGAACCCCGTGGTGCTGCGCTTCGCCAAGCACGGCTTCAAGCGCTGTCGCGAACTGACCTGGGAGCAGAACGAGGACTATCTGTACGCCAAGGTCGATCAGTCCAACGGCCGCGATCCGGAGCAGGGCCGCGCCCAGGGGCTCAAGCAGTTCCTCGACGACAAGACCATCAAGCCGGGTCTGCAGACCTACAAACGCAATACGTGAATAGACCGGGCCGGGCGGATGACGGTCCGCCCCGGCGCGCAACCGCCACAGAGCGGCGCGCCCCCCCCAAGGAGGAGACAAGATGTTCGACACCCCGCGACTGATCAACGGCCGGACACGGTCCGCCATCGACAACGGCGCTTTCGACCGCCAACACCCTGTCGGCAACGACATCGCCATCCGCGCCGCCGTGGCCCGTGGAGGCGCGGAGCCCGTCGCGGTCGACGCCTTTACCGAATCGCGCCGGGCGAGCGTCCGGCGCGGACCGCGTCACCACCGGATCTGAGGCGGAGAGGAACCATGCAGCTTGCAAGCATCGATGCCGAAGGCGTGCGTTATCGTGCCGTCGCCATTGGCAACCCCCGTGTCGACATCTCGCGCTGCGCCGACGGCGCCTGGCTTCTGCAGCCGGGAGAAGCGCTGGAGGCCTACCCGACCCGACTCACCGACCGTCTCGTCGAAGGTGCCGGGAAACACCCCGACCGCACGCTGGTCGCGCAGCGCGGGCCCGACGGCGAATGGGTGCGCATCAGCTACGCACAGATGCTCGAGCGTGCCCGCGCCGTCGGCCAGGCGTTGCTGCAGCGGGGCTTGAGCGTCGAGCGTCCGGTGATGATTCTGTCGGGCAACGACCTTGATCATCTGACCCTGGCCCTGGCGGCGCTCCATGTGGGCATCCCCCACTGTTCGGTGAGCCCCGGCGCATCCCTGCTCTCCAGGGATTTCAACAAGCTGCGCCACATGGTCGACCTGCTCACACCGGGGCTGGTGTACGCCACCGAGGGCGACCTGTATGCCCCGGCCATCGCCGCCACCGTGCCCGCGGACGTGGAAGTGGTCACCGGCAACGGGCAACTCGGCGGGCGCACGGTGACCGCCTTCGCCCAACTGCTCGACACCACCCCGACGCACGTGGATGCCGCCCACGAGGCGGTCGGGCCCGACGCGATCGCCAAGTTCCTGTTCACCTCGGGGTCGACGAGCATGCCCAAGGCGGTGATCACCACCGAGCGGATGCTGTGCGCCAACCAGCAGATGCTGCTGCAGACCTTTCCGTGTTTCGCCGACACGCCGCCGGTGCTGCTCGACTGGCTGCCGTGGAATCACACCTTCGGCGGCAGTCACAACGTGGGCATCGTGCTCTACAACGGCGGCACCCTGTACATCAATGACGGCAAGCCGACCCCGGCCGGGTTCGTGAACACCCTGCGCAACCTGCGCGAGATCGCGCCCACGGTGTATCTGGACGTCCCCAAGGGCTGGGAGATGCTGGGGGATGCGCTGGAAGCCGACCCGGCGCTGCGCGAGATCTTCTACTCTAAGATGCAGCTGTTCTTCTTTGCCGGCGCAGGACTGTCGCAGGCGGCCTGGGACAAGCTCGACCGGGTGTCCGAAGCCCATTGCGGCGAGCGCATCCGGGTGATGACCGGCCTGGGCATGACCGAGACCTCCCCCTCGTCCATGTTCTCCACCGGCCCGCTCATCGGCGCGGGCTATGTGGGGTTGCCGGCGCCCGGCTGTATCGCGCGTATGGTGCCGGTGAACGGCAAGCTCGAAGCACGCTTTGCCGGGCCCCATGTCACCCCCGGCTACTGGCGCCAACCCGAAGTCACCCGCGCGGCCTTCGACGACGAAGGCTATTACTGCACGGGTGACGCGCTGGCCTTTGCCGACCCGGATCGCCCGGACCTAGGCATGATCTTCGATGGACGCATCGCCGAGAACTTCAAGCTCAGCTCGGGCACCTTCGTGCACGTCGGCCCGCTGCGCGCGCGCATCATCGCCGCCGGGGCCCCCTGCGTGCAGGACGCGGTCATCACCGGCATCAACCGCGACGAGATCGGCGCGCTGATCTTTCCCCGACTGGAACACTGCGCCGCCCTGGCCGGCTTGCCGGACGATGCGCCCATCAGCGACGTGCTGGCCACGCCCGCCGTACGGGCCTTCTTCCAGCACCTGCTCGATCGCATCAATGCCGATGCCACCGGGTCGGCCAGCCGCATTGAATACATGCTGGTGCTCGACACCCCGCCTTCGGTGGACCGCCACGAAGTCACCGACAAGGGCTCGATCAACCAGCGGGCCGTGCTGGCCAACCGCGCCGCGCTGATCGAAGCCATGTATGCCGGCGAGGCGGCGGGCATGCTCACGCGCAAACCCAGAGCATGAATCTCGACCAACTCGTCGCCATCGACGTTCACACCCATGCCGAAGTCTCGTGCCGATGCGAGCCCGACGACTATGGAAAGGCCTTCGACGAGGCCGCTGAACGCTACTTCAAGTTTGCTCACCGGCCGACGATTCCCGAGACCATCGCGTACTACCGCGAACGCCGGATCGGGCTGGTCATGTTCACCGTCGACGCCGAATTCGAAACCGGCCGTCGGCGCATTCCGAACGAAGAGGTCGCCGAGGCCGCGCTGGAGAACAGCGACATGATGATCGCCTTCGCCAGCATCGACCCCCACAAGGGCAAGATGGGGCTGCGCGAGGCACGGCACCTGATCGAGTCGTACAAGGTCGGTGGCTTCAAGTTTCACCCCACGCTTCAGGGCTTCTACCCCAACGACCCGATGGCCTATCCCCTGTATGAACTGATCGCCGAGTACAAGCTGCCGGCCATCTTCCACAGCGGCCATTCGGGCATCGGCACGGGCATGCGAGGCGGTGGCGGGCTGCGGCTGAAGTACTCCAACCCCATCCACCTGGACGACGTGGCCGCCGACTTTCCGGACATGAAGGTGATCATCGCCCATCCCTCCTGGCCCTGGCAGGACGAAGCCCTGTCGGTGTGCCTGCACAAGCCCAATGTGTACATCGACCTGTCTGGCTGGTCGCCGAAGTACTTCCCGCCCCAACTGGTCCGCTACGCCAACACGCAGCTCCAGCACAAGATGCTCTTCGGTTCGGACTTTCCCCTGATCACGCCCGAGCGCTGGATGACGGATTTCGAGCAGGCGGGCTTCCGCTCCGAAATGAAGCCGCTGATCTTCAAGGACAACGCCGCCCGCATGCTCGGCCTGACCGGCTGAGCCAGGCAGCACATTGCGCTTGATTGGATGAACTCGCCGGGCGCTTGCACTTGGCGACGGTCTGGACAGTCACGCAGAATTGGCATCACCCAAATTCCATTTCAGACGTGCGGCCGTATCCGACATGTTCGGCGATGCGTTGTATGGGCGATGCGGCCAGGAGAGGTTTTGTGATTCGCCTTGACGTGCATGCAAGGATTTGCGCGCTCGGCGAGCGTCAATCGCTCAAGCGGCTGGAGAGACTGTGATGGGAGATTTCGCGTCGCAGGCGGCCTCACGACCACAAGGACTGCAATTACTGGCACAATCCGGAACCCGACATCCGCCGCACCTGCTGGAATGCCAGGATCGCGAAAGCGGGTCAACTCGTCAGGACTTGGGGAACCCCAAGCGCATCGGGTCCAGCTGGCGCTGGTGCCGGGAGAGGGACTCGAACCCTCACGTCCTTTCGAACGGCGGATTTTGAATCCGCTGCGTCTACCGATTCCGCCACCCCGGCTGGCGTAGCCGCGCATTATCGCCAAAACACGACTGCACTTCAAGCGCATGACACTGACCCTCGACGAATTCGACTACACATTGCCCGAGCGCCTGATCGCGCAAGCGCCCCTGCCCGAACGCAGCGCCAGCCGCATGCTGGTGGTCGACGGCGCCCGCTTGCGTGATGAACACATCACCGACCTGCCCTCACACCTGAGCGACAAGGATCTGCTGGTGCTCAACGACACCCGCGTGATCCACGCCCGCCTGTTCGGCCAGAAGGCCACCGGTGGGCAGGTCGAGGTCCTGATCGAACGCCCGGTGGGCGAGCACGAGGCCATCGCCCAGGTGCGCGCCAGCAAGTCCCCCAAGCCGGGGATGACGCTGCGCCTGGCAGAGGCCTTCGAGGTGGAAGTGCTGGGCCGCGAAGGCGATTTCTTTCACCTGCGCTTCCCCGCTGACCGCAGCGTGGTCGACTATGCCGAAACCTACGGCGCCCTGCCCCTGCCCCCATACATCGACCGGAGCGCGGCCGAGGCGGACGAAACCCGTTACCAGACCGTATTTGCCCAACACCCAGGGTCCGTCGCTGCCCCCACGGCCGGCTTGCACTTTGACGATGCCCTGCTCGATCGTCTGCGCGCACAGGGCGTCCAGACGGCCACCGTGACCCTGCACGTGGGCGCCGGTACATACCAGCCCGTTCGCGTGCAGAACCTGGCAGAACACAGGATGCACCGGGAGCGTTATCTCATACCGCCTGAAACCGTCGAGGCCATCAACGCCACCCGCGCCCGCGGTGGTCGCGTGGTGGCGGTGGGCACGACCAGCCTGCGCGCACTTGAATCTGCTGCGGCAGACGGCACCCTCAGGGCCGGCGCGGCAGAGACGGAACTGTTCATCACCCCGGGGTATGCGTTCCACGTGGTTGACGCCTTACTGACCAACTTTCACCTTCCGAAGTCCACCCTGTTGATGCTGGTGTCGGCATTCGCCGGCATGGCGCCGATTCGCGCGGCCTACCAGCATGCCGTCGCGCAGGAGTACCGCTTCTTCAGCTATGGCGACGCGATGTTCCTTGCACGGAGAGCCTCATGAGCCTGAACTTTGAACTGCTGGGCACCGATGGCGCCGCCCGTCGGGGCCGCATGACCCTCAACCACGGCGTCGTCGAGACGCCGGTCTTCATGCCGGTCGGCACCTACGGCACGGTCAAGGCCATGACGCCTCAGGCCTTGCGCGACATCGGCGCCCAGATCTGCCTGGGCAACACCTTTCACCTGTGGTTGCGCCCCGGGCTGGATGTGATCGAGAAATTCGGCGGGCTGCATCGCTTCATGGCCTGGGACAAACCCATTCTGACCGACTCGGGCGGCTTCCAGGTCTTCAGCTTGGGCGCCTTGCGCAAGATCTCGGAAGAAGGCGCCAAGTTCGCTTCCCCGATCGACGGCTCGAAGCTCTTCCTGACGCCGGAAGAATCCATGCGCATCCAGCGCGTGCTCAATTCCGACATCGCCATGATTTTCGACGAGTGCACGCCCTACCCGGCCACCGTCGACGAGGCTGCAGCGTCGATGAAGTTGTCGCTGCGCTGGGCGAAGCGCTCGCGAGACGCCTTCGACACACAGGAAAATCCGAACGCCCTGTTCGGTATCGTTCAGGGCGGCATGTACGAAAACCTGCGCGACGAATCGCTGGCCGGGCTACTCGATATCGGCTTTCACGGCTACGCCATTGGCGGGTTGTCGGTCGGCGAGCCGAAAGACGACATGCGCCGCATCCTGGCGCACACCGCACCTCGACTGCCGCAAGACAAGCCCCGCTACCTCATGGGCGTGGGCACGCCGGAAGATCTGGTGGCCTCGGTGAGCGCCGGCATCGACATGTTCGACTGCGTCATGCCCACCCGCAACGCCCGCAACGGCTGGCTGTTCACCCGTTTTGGCGATCTCAAGATCAAGAACGCAGTCCATCGCCACGACGAATCGCCGCTTGATGAGCGCTGCACCTGCTACACCTGCCAGCATTTTTCCCGCGCCTATCTGCACCACCTGCATCGGGCGGGCGAAATTCTCGGCCCCATGCTCAATACGGTTCATAACCTGCACTACTACCAGGTCTTGATGGCCGAGATGCGCGAGGCGATTGCATCCGGCCAGTTCGACAGTTTCCGCCAACGCTTCGCCGACGATCGGGCACGCGGCGCGAACGTGTGATTTTCAGGCAACTGATATACTCACGGCCTTTCAAAGACAACCAGAACCGGAGTCCAACGTGCTGATTTCGAACGCCTATGCTCAGGCCGCCGACGCGGCTGCCGATCCCACCGGCGGCTTCCTGGGCCTGCTGCCCATGATCCTGATGTTTGCGGTGCTGTACTTCATCATGATTCGCCCGCAAATGAAGCGTGCCAAAGAGCACAAGTCGATGGTCGAGGCGCTCTCGAAGGGCGACGAGGTGATCTTTGCAGGCGTGATCGGCCGCGTGGTCTCGGTGGGTGACACCTATGCCGAGGTCGAAGTGGCTGACAACACGGTGCTCAAGATCCAGAAGCAGGCCGTCGCCAACGTCCTGCCCAAGGGCACCATCAAGAGCATCTAAAACAACAAGACATATTCGCGGGCGGCCTGGCCGCCCGTGCCATATCTGACGTTCTCAGAACGCCCGCTCAGGCGCATCCGACATGAACCGCTACCCCCTCTGGAAAAACCTGATGATCATCGTCGTACTGATCATCGGCTTTCTTTACACCCTGCCAAACTTCTTCGGTGAGGTGCCGGCCGTCCAGGTCTCGAGTGCCAAAACCACCATCAAGATCGACGGCAGCACAAAAGCACGCATCGAGCGCATCCTGGCTGACGCTGGCATCGCCAGCACCGGCGTCTTCAGCGACCCGAACAGCATACGCGTCCGCTTCCAGAATCCGGACATCCAGCTCAAAGCCAAGGACGCCATCGAACAGGCGCTGAACCCGGACCCGGAAAACGCGGGCTACGTGGTGGCGCTGAACCTGGTGTCCGCTTCGCCGGCGTGGCTCACCTCCATCAACGCGCTGCCCATGTATCTGGGTCTCGACCTGCGCGGTGGCGTGCACTTCCTGCTCGAAGTCGATATGGACGCCGCGCTGACCAAGCGGATGGACGCCGTCGCGGGCGACATGCGCACGCTCATGCGTGACGAGCGCATCCGTCACCGCGGCATCCGCCGGGTGGGCAACACGGTTGAAGTGCGCTTCCAGGACGCCGAGCAGCGCGCGGCGGCACGCGAGGTCATCGCCGCCAACCTGCGCGATCTGCAACTCGACGATCGCGACGACAGTGACACCCCGCGCCTGATCGGCTCGCTCACCATTCAGGCCGCTCAGGAACTGCAGAAAACGGCGGTTCAGCAAAACATCATCACCCTCAACAACCGGGTCAATGAACTGGGCGTCGCTGAACCGGTGATCCAGCAGCAAGGCATCGACCGCATCGTGGTGCAACTGCCCGGTGTGCAGGATGTGGCCAAGGCCAAGGAACTGATCGGGCGCACCGCCACGCTCGAGATCCGGATGGTCGATCAGGACGCCAACGCCTCTGGCGTGGCCGGCTTCGGCACCGAATCCTTCCCCGAGCGCCAGGACGATGGCTCAACGACCCCGGTGATCGTCAAGAAAGACGTCGTGCTCACGGGTGACCGCATCACCAGCGCCAGTGCCGGTTTTGACCAGAACCAGCGTCCCTCGGTGTCGGTGAACCTCGACGCCGCAGGCGGCCGGATCATGAAGTACGTGACGCGCGAGAACCTCGGCAAGCCGATGGCCATCATCCTGTTCGAAAAGGGCAAGGGTGAAGCAATCTCCGTCGCCACAATTCAGGGCGAGTTCTCAGACCGCTTCCAGATCACCGGCAACTTCACGCCGACCGAAACCAACGACCTGGCCATCCTGCTGCGCTCGGGCGCGCTGGCCGCGCCGATGGAAATCATCGAAGAGCGCACCGTCGGCCCCAGCCTGGGTGCCGAGAACATCGAAAAAGGCTTCAATTCCACCCTGTGGGGCTTCGTGGCCATTGCCGTGTTCATGATCGCCTACTACATGATCTTCGGTCTGGTGTCGGTGCTGGCCCTGTCGGCCAACCTGCTGCTGCTCGTGGCCCTGCTCTCGGTACTGCAGGCCACGCTCACACTGCCGGGCATTGCGGCCATCGCGCTGACCCTCGGTATGGCGATCGACGCCAACGTGCTGATCAATGAGCGGATTCGCGAAGAGCTGCGCAATGGTTCATCGCCCCAGGCGGCGATCTCCGCAGGCTACGACCGCGCGTTCGACACCATTCTCGATTCCAACATCACCACGTTGATCGCGGGTGTGGCATTGCTGGTGTTCGGCTCCGGTCCGGTGCGCGGCTTCGCCGTGGTGCATTGCCTGGGCATTCTGACCTCCATGTTCAGTGCGATTTTGGTTTCGCGCATGCTGACCAACTTCATCTACGGTCGCCGCCGCAAGATCGACGCCCTGTCCATTGGCCAGGTCTGGAAACCGAACAACTAAGATCACGTGCCGGTCGCCCCACGCGACCGGCCTCAAGGAAAACGCATCATGGAATTTTTCCGAATCAAGAACGACATCCCGTTCATGAAGCACGCGTTGATCTTCAACGTGATTTCGTTCCTCACTTTCGTCCTTGCCGTCGTCTTCCTGGTCACGCGCGGGCTGAACCTCAGCGTGGAGTTCACCGGCGGCACGCTGATGGAACTCAACTACACGCAGTCGGCCCCTTTGCAACAGATTCGCGAGACGCTGGCCAAGGACGGCTACGCGGACGCCCAGGTACAGAACTTTGGCAGCTCGCGCGACGTGCTCATCCGCCTGCCGAGCAAGGAAGGCGCCGACACCAACCAGATCTCCAGCGTTGTCCTGACCTCGCTCAAGGCCATCGAGGGTGATGAGCCGAGCCTGCGCCGGGTCGAATTCGTCGGCCCTCAGGTCGGCGACGAACTGGCCGCCGACGGTGGCATGGCACTGTTGCTGGTGATCATCGGCATCATGATCTACCTGGCCTTGCGCTTCGAATGGCGCTTTTCGGTCGCCGCGATCATCGCCAACCTGCACGACGTGATCATCATCCTGGGCTTTTTCGCCTTCTTCCAGTGGGAGTTCTCACTGGCCGTGCTGGCGGCCGTGCTGGCCGTGCTCGGCTACTCGGTGAACGAATCGGTGGTGGTGTTCGACCGGGTTCGCGAAACCTTCAAGAAAAAACGCGGCATGGATACCCCCTCGGTGCTGAACCACGCCATCACCAGCACCATCTCACGGACGGTCATCACCCATGGCAGTACTCAGGTGATGGTGCTCTCCATGCTCATCTTCGGTGGTGAAACGCTGTACTACTTCTCCCTGGCACTGACCATCGGCATCTGCTTCGGCATTTACTCATCAGTCCTGGTGGCCAGCCCGATCGTGATGTGGCTGGGCGTATCACGCGAACAGTTCATACAGCCGCCCAAGCAGAAAGAAGAAGCTGTCGTCTGAACGACGCCACATCACTACAGGGGGAGAGGGAACACATGCAGATCAATTTTTATGGTCTTACCTTTTATCTTGGCCTGATCGGCCTGTCGATCTGGATGCTGTCCCGTGCCTGGCGCATCGGCAAGCGCAACCGTCTTGATCTGGTGGCCAACTGGAGCGGCAAGCAACTGCACGACCCGGAACGCTACAAGCCGCTGCTGGTGACCGTGAACCTGATTGGTGGCATCGCGGCCCTGGCCATTGCCGCACTGGTGCTGGTGGTCGGTCTGCCCTTCAAGATCTGGGCATCACTGGCCGCCCTCATCTTCTGGACCTATCTCTTCGCTTACATGTTCATCGGCTTCTCGAGCAAGAAAGCCGCACTACTGGAGGAAAAAGAACGAGAGGCTGCCAAGCAGGCCAAATAGAAAAGCCGGCACCAGCCGGCTTTTTTCATGCTGGGCACGATTCGCTGTCAGACAGCAAACACCTGCTTCACCCGAAGCGTCTCGCCGCGCTCGGCCAGCCCCACCAGGCGATCGATATTCGGGTGCTTGCCCGGGTTCTGCAAAGCATCCTCCGTATGCTCGGCATACAGGTCCAGCCCCTTCTTCGCCGCGTCCGGCGAAATTGCGCCGAAAATCTGGGCGAGGTGGTTGTAGACCGCGAGCGACCCCGCCTGCCCCGGCTTGTTTTCGATGCGGGCCACTTCATTACCCTCGGCGTCCAGCAACTGGATGGCTTCCAGATGCGAGACCTTGGGCAGGTCCTTGAGGTTGTCGGCAAACGCCATGCTGCTTCTCCAAATCAAATGCAAAGGGCGCCCGAAGGCGCCCTGATCAAACCTTACCGCTTCAAATCGCCTTGGCGAGTTCTTCTGCGATACCGATGTAGTTGGCCGGCGTCATCGCCATCAGGCGCGTCTTTTCAGCCTCCGGGATCGCCAGCGTCTGAATGAACGCCTGCAGGGCTTCCTTGGTGATGCCCTTGCCCCGGGTCAGCGCCTTGAGCTGCTCGTACGGATTCTCAACCCCGTACCGGCGCATCACGGTCTGCACGGGCTCGGCCAGCACTTCCCACGCTTCGTTCACATCTGCAGCCAGCGCGTCGCGATTGACCTGCAACTTGCCCAACCCCTTGAGCAGAGAATCGTAGGCCAGCAGCGTGTGCCCGAAAGCCACGCCCATATTGCGTAACACGGTCGAATCGGTCAGGTCACGCTGCATGCGCGAAATCGGCAGCTTCTCACTGAAATGACGCAGCAACGAATTGGCGATGCCCAGATTGCCTTCAGCGTTTTCGAAATCAATCGGGTTGACCTTGTGCGGCATCGTCGAGGAACCCACCTCGCCTTCCTTGAGCTTCTGCTTGAAGAAACCCAGGGAAATGTAGCTCCAGATATCACGACAGGCATCGATGAGCATGGTGTTGCAACGAGCCATGGCATCGAACAGTTCCGCCATGGAGTCGTGTGGCTCGATCTGGATGGTGTACGGATTGAACACCAGCCCCAGCGACTCTTCGACAAACTTCTTGTTGAACGCCGCCCAGTCCACGTCCGGATACGCAGACAGGTGCGCGTTGTAGTTGCCCACCGCACCATTGAACTTGGCCGTCATCTCCACCGCGGCAATCGCCTTGCGGGCACGCTGGAGTCTATAGGCGATGTTCGCCATCTCCTTGCCCATGGTCGTCGGGCTCGCCGGCTGACCGTGCGTGCGCGACAACATCGGCGCATCCGCCAGATCGTGAGCCAGTTCAACGAAACGCGCGATCACGCGATCAAGCGTCGGCAGCATCACGTCCTTGCGCGCATCGTTGAGCATGAGCGCATGTGCGGTGTTGTTGATGTCTTCCGAAGTGCACGCAAAGTGCACAAATTCAGAGACCTTCATCACCTCGGGATTATTCGCGAAGTGCTGCTTGATCCAGTACTCGACCGCCTTGACGTCGTGGTTCGTGGTCGCTTCGATGGCCTTGACGGCTTCGGCGTCTGCGGGGAGAAAACTCTCAGCCACGCCGGTGAGCGCGGCTTTCGATGAGTTTGAGAAAGGTGCAACCTCGGGAATGGCATCAGAAGCGGCGAGAGCCAACAGCCAGAGCACCTCGACTTTGACTCGGTTTCGAATCAGTCCGTACTCGGAAAAATGGCTCTGGAGGCTTTCGACTTTGGCACGGTAACGCCCATCAAGAGGCGAAATGGAAATATTAGAATGTGACGGCATAAGACTTTTCAACGTTGGCTTAATGCCCAATTCTACCGCGAACAGCCGCTACCCTTCTCACGAATGCAAAGCCCCAGCGCGACCGCTGGGGCTTTAAACCTTCAGGGCACTATGCCCACGTTACTGGTGATTGCAGTTACCAGTGTCCATGGAACATGTGACGGTGCCAGTCCCTGGAGCCGTCGGAGTCGCCGTAAAGTTGTCGCCTTGCGCAACTGCAGCCAAAGTCGCTGCATCATTGGGGACACCTGCATATGCGGAGCAGGCACCGTTTGCCGGAATGCCTGGAAGAAGGTTAACGTCATTTTGGTTCGCGATTGCAGCAACGACACCGTTAGCGATTGCTTTTGCTTCACCCAAGCACGCGTTATTGGCAGAACGCTGGGTATAGGAGCGGTACTGCGGCAGTGCGATTGCAGCCAGGATACCGATGATGGCGACCACGATCATCAGTTCGATCAGGGTAAAACCGGCTTGCGAACGCTTCATTGTCTTTTTCATGAGATTTCTCCAGAAAGAATTTGTTTGGCCACGGACTGCGTCCGCTCGTCGTTTCTAAGGCAGAGTGCGTGCCAGTTTTACAGAGAAAACTTAAACCATTGAATTTATATAAAAAAGAAAAGGCGCCTCATTTTCAGTAGCCCTCTTTACGCGAGTTAAGCCCTTCAAACTGACGATTTGCGTCACCCCACCTGACGCGTCGCGTCACCGTACGCAGACTTTCCGCACCTGCGCCATGTCGGTAATACCCGCCAACACCTTTTCAATCCCGTCCTGCCGGAGCGTCCGCATCCCCTCCTCCAGCGCGACGGCAAGCAGCTTCGCGACACGCGCACGTTCCTGAATCTGGCGCTTGGCGTCATCCGAGCCCAGCATCAGTTCATGCAGGCCGACACGCCCTTTGTAGCCGTGAGTGCATTCAGAGCAGCCCTTGGGTCGATACAAGGTCAGCTTTCCGGACTTGTCCCCGAAGCCCACACGCCATTCCTTCTCCACCGTATCGCGCGCAGCGACCGCATCGTCCTTGAACGGTTGGGTCATTTGCAGATCGAGACAGTACTCGTCCAGCAGCGCATTCAATTCGGCCTCATCCGGGTGGTAGGCCTCCTTGCACTTCGAGCACAGCCGCTTTGCCAGACGCTGCGCCAGGATGCCCAGCAGTGCATCCGCAAAGTTGAATGGGTCCATGCCCATGTCGAGCAGGCGCACGATGGATTCGGGTGCGCTGTTGGTGTGAAGCGTCGAAAACACAAGGTGGCCGGTCAGCGAGGCTTCGATACCGACTGAGACGGTTTCGTGATCACGCATCTCCCCCACCATGATCACATCCGGGTCGGCGCGCAGGAAGGCGCGCATCATGGTGGCGAAGTCGAGGCCTGCCTTGCGATTGACCTGAACCTGGCGCAAGCCCTTCTGGGTGATCTCAACCGGATCTTCGGCCGTCCAGATCTTGGTCTCGGGCGTGTTGATGTAACCCAGAATCGAATGCAACGTCGTCGTCTTGCCGGACCCGGTGGGGCCACAGACGAAGAAGATGCCGTAGGGCTTTTCGATGGCGGATTTCAGCCGCCGGAGGTTCCGCTCGGAGAGGCCCAGCTTGTCCAGCTTGATGGGCTCGCTGTTGCCCAGCAGGCGCATGACGACGTCTTCCATGCCGCCAGCAGTCGGCACGGTCGCCACGCGCAACTCGATATCGAGTGGGGCATAGCGGCGGAATTTGATCTTGCCGTCCTGCGGCTTGCGTCGCTCGGATATATCCAGATCGCACATGATCTTGATCCGTGTCACCAGCGGATTGCGATAGCTGGCCGGCACCTCGATATAGGGCACGAGCGTTCCGTCCTTGCGGAAACGGATTTGCGTCTTCTCCTTGCCCGGGCGCGGTTCGATGTGAACATCGGACGCCCCCTGCTTGTATGCATCGACGATGATCTTGTTCACCAGCTTGACGAGCTCGTTGTCTGCGGCGGCGGACAGCTCATCCGCCATCGACGTTTCGTGTTCGTCTTCGCCGAGGTCGGACAGCAAGTCATCGACCGAGGTCAGGTCGAGGCTCGCCTCGAAGAATTGATCCACTGTCTTCGAGAATTCTTGCGCTGTGGTCGCGCGAATGACGATCTTCTTGTTCGGGAAGACGTTGTGAGCGACTCTCGACGCCCGGATCTGCTCCGGGTCGGTGGCCATGATGACCACGCCTTCTTCGGTTTCTTCGAGCGGAATCCAGTGACTCTGCTCGACAAATTCCCGTTTGATATTGCGCAACAGGTCAACCGGCTTGATGCGGTCCTGATTGAACTGCTCATAGGAGACATTGAAGAATGTCGCAACGGCATGACCCACTTCCGCCAAGGACAGCCCCATGGCCGTCACCAGCACCTCTTCGGTCGAGATGCCCTGATCGCGCGCTGCCCGGGTGGCCTCGTCGAGCTCCTCTGGCGTGATCTTGGCTTCGAGCACCAGCAAATCGTACCTGGACCGCGGTGCGCTTGCCGTTTTCGTTCGATGCGAGAAGGCCACACCCAGTGTCTGCGCAAGCCCCATCAGCCCTTCTTCGGCGATCGGCGAAAAAGGCTGGTTGTCGCGCGTGTTGATGAGTTGGAGCACCCCTTCAAGTTCATCCTTTTCTGGCGACACGATCGGCGCCACCAGCATCTGGCGGCTGTGGAAGCCGGTGACATCATCCACTTCCTTGCGGAATTCCAGCTCCGGGCTGATCGCCTTCAGTGCGGCTTGGTCATAGACATCAGGCAGGTTGAGCATTTCGCGTGTGAGCGCCACAAACCCGGCAATACTGTTTTCGGAAATGGGTAGCCGGATGCTGTTGACCTTGTTCAGGCCCATCTTCACTTTGGAGACGATCGCACCACCGGTCTCATCAACGGTATAGATGGTCAGGCGCTCTGCCTCGAAGAGATCGCACAAGTCGTTCGACAACTCGAAGATGATTTCATCGATGTTGTGCGTGGCGTGAATTCGTGTCGTGACCGACTGCAATCCCTTGAAGAATGCCAGCCGCCCGGCGACCCCCTTGTTGGACTGAGCGCTACCTTTTGCAAGGTTCATGAATGGGCTTCCCACTGTTTCTGATGGCGAATCCGGCCTCGGCGAGATCGGGAGTCATCATTCTACGTCCCGGAGCGGCCGACGAACGAACGAAGCAGATTGCCTCAGACAGCATTCTGAGGTCAGAAGGCAAGCATCAAAGCAGGAATAAGCCCGTCAAAACTCGAGCACTTGCCCGTTTTGCAGCCGCTTGGGCTGAAGCCGCCCACCATACGCTGCGATTTCAGCCATGGTCCGCTCCCCCTGGCCGGGCTTGAGATGGCTGATGAACACCTCGGGCGACACGGTCAGTGCATCTAGGAATTGGGCAAGCAAGGTGGGACACAGATGCCGGGATGCCAGCGCGAGTGCGTGCTGGGCGTCGGAGAAGGCGGTTTCAATCGCGAGATAACGCAGTGCCGGAAGCGCATTGATGGCATCGATGAGTTCGCGTGTGTACGTTGTATCACCCGAAAACACCAGCTGCCCCCGACCACTGTCGAGCGCATAGGCCACAGCCGGTACCGTGTGATACGCGGGCAGCGCCTTGATCTTGCGACCATCCAGCGAGACTTCTTCGCCTTTGCGCAAAACCTGAAAGCGCATGAACGGTCGATGACGATCCGGGATCGCGCTGAAATCAGGCCAGACCAGCCAATTGAAAATGTGGGAGCGCAATATGCGCAGCGTCTCGTCGGTGGCATACACTGTCACCGGCGCTCCCCGCGCATCACCGACAGTGTCGATCAGCAATGGCAGGAATGCGATGTGATCCAGATGGGCGTGCGTGATGAAAATGTGATTGATGCGCAAGAGCGCATCGAAGTCGAGCTCGCCGACCCCCGTACCGCAATCGATCAGGATATCGTCGTCAACGAGGAAAGCTGTGGTGCGCGCATCACGCCCCCCGATGCCCCCGCTGCAGCCAAGCACCCTGAATTTCATTTGCATCGCCAGGATAGTAAAACCAGCTGGGAGACTAGCATCGCCACCGAGGCGTGAATTGCGAAAAAAGTCACACCGAGCTCAGGCGGCAGACAATCGGGCATTAATCCCGGAGAAAGAACTCCATCTTGACCCCGGCGATCTCGATGATGTCATGGTCAGCAAGGTGTCGCGCCTGCGCGTCGAGCGTCTGGCCATTGACGACAGGGAAGGTCGATCCTTCCACATGCGTGATGAAGTAACCATGAGGACGACGGGTAATGACGGCCACCTGCGTTCCCGGTTTGCCCAGCGTGGTCAGGGATTTCTTCAGTTCCAGCTCGCGGCCGGCGTTCTGGCCGGACAGCACCTGGATGATCCCAAGTTGCCCTTCGACCGGTTTTGACTGAACACCCCCGGTGGAAGTCACCGACGAAGAGCGGCTGAAAATCTGTGTTGCGTCCGTTACCGACTCGGAGAGTCGGTCGGCTGCTGCGACCACGGTGTCGGTTTGGGCCGACTCCCCATCGACCGTGACGGCCACTTCAGGGTCTGCCGTCACCGGCTTGAGCGACGCGGTGTCGATGAAATCTGACGGCGAGGTCCCCGGCTGGTTGGCATCCACTATGAACTTGATGCGGTACTTACCCAGTTCGACAACATCGTTGTTCTGCAACGCACACTTCTTGACCGGCTGGCCGTTCACATAGGTGCCGTTGGTGCTGTTCTGATCTTCCAGAAAGGCGTCGTCGAGAATGGCCGTGATTACAGCGTGTTCGCCACTGATCGCGAGATTGTCGATCTGGATGTCATTATGGGGTTTGCGCCCGATCGTCGTCCGCTCCTTCGACAGAGGGATCTCCTTGAGCACCAAGCCATCCATACTGAGAATCAGTTTCGGCATCTCGTGTTTCTTCCTGTTCCTTGCGCCTATTTAGCTCTCGCCGACGCTGGCAATCCGATTTTGATCAAAACAACCGTTATGTTGTCACGCCCGCCCCGGTCATTGGCAAGCTGCACGAGATGATCGGCAGCGAGGGGTAGATTGGCGGACAGGGTTTCGCACACAAGTGCAATGTCTTCATCATAAAGCATGTCGGTCAGCCCATCGGAGCACATCAGATAAATGTCTCCGGGGCGAGCCTCATGCAGTGCCACATCGGGTACCACCGAGGGTTCGACACCCAGCGCACGGGTCAGCAAGCTTCTGCCAGGAGAGGTGCGCGCCGCGTCGGCGCTCATCATGCCTCCATCAACCTGCTCCTGCAACAGGGAATGATCCCGAGTCATCTGAACAAGATGGTCTGGCCGATAGCGATAGAGGCGCGAGTCCCCGACGTGCGCCACGGCAATCATGTCTTCGAAGCATCGAACGGTCACCAGCGTCGAACCCATGCCATAAAGCTCTCGGTCGCTATGGGAGACACGAAAGATTCGATCGTTTGCTTCAATCGTGGCGTTCCTCAGGCCGGCGAGGGCTTCGGAGGCCGACCCGATCATGGCATTGCCAAGGCTTTCTCGGACACACTCAACCGCCATCGCCGAGGCCACATCGCCACCGCGATACCCGCCCATGCCGTCAGCCAGCACAGCCCAGCCCTGGTCCACATCGAAGTGGCAAGCGTCTTCATTACGCTCGCGGAGTCGCCCCACGTCTGTTCGGGACGCCATTTCGAAAGCGCCCAGCGTTTCAGGCCCTCCCACTGGACGCCTTTCCATTCGCGACTCCCTTCACCACACGCTGCGTTCTGCTCATGCGCTCTAGCTGTTCCCTTAGGCGATTTCTGCCTAGCCCAGAAGTTTTGACGGCCGTGCTGCAGAATTCTTTTGTTTTGCTCGCGAGGTCCATTGTGCCATTCGCGATTCCTCTTCAGGAACATACAACGAAACCAGCCTGCCGACGCATAAAAAAACGCCCGCAAAAGCGGGCGTTTTCTTTGCTTGCGCGGCTGAAATCAGAGCATTGCCTTGAGCAGCTTACCCATTTCAGACGGGTTGCGCGTTACCTTGAAGCCACACTCTTCCATGATGGCGAGCTTGGCGTCAGCGGTGTCTTCACCACCGGAGATCAACGCACCAGCATGGCCCATGCGCTTGCCTGCGGGCGCGGTCACGCCAGCGATGAAGCCCACGACCGGCTTGGTCATGTTGTCCTTGCACCAGCGCGCAGCTTCAGCTTCGTCCGGACCACCGATCTCGCCGATCATGATGACGGCGTCGGTATCCGGGTCTTCGTTGAACATGCGCATCACGTCAATGTGCTTCAGGCCATTGATGGGATCACCACCGATACCCACGGCAGACGACTGGCCCAGACCGATTTCGGTCAGCTGTGCCACAGCTTCGTACGTGAGGGTACCGGAGCGGGAGACCACACCGATACGGCCTTTCTTGTGGATGTGACCCGGCATGATGCCGATCTTGATCTCATCCGGCGTGATCAGGCCCGGGCAGTTGGGGCCCAGCAGCAGGGTTTCCTTGCCGCCGGCCTTCACTTTCTGGGTCATCTTGTTGCGCACTTCGAGCATGTCACGAACCGGAATGCCCTCGGTAATGCAGATCGCCAGGTCAATGTCGGCCTCGCAGGCTTCCCAGATAGCCGCCGCGGCACCCGCAGGCGGCACGTAGATGACCGACACGGTAGCACCGGTCTCGGCAGCCGCTTCCTTCACGGAGGCGTAGATGGGCACATCGAAGATGGACTCACCGGCTTTCTTCGGATTCACACCAGCCACGAAGCAGTTCTTGCCATTCGCGTACTCGATGCACTTCTCAGTATGGAACTGACCGGTCTTGCCCGTGATGCCCTGGGTGATGACCTTGGTGTCTTTGTTGATCAGGATAGACATTCGAAACTCTCCTTACTTGACCGCTTCGACGACTTTGGTCGCGGCTTCGGCCATGCTGTCGGCGGAAATGATGGGCAGACCGGACTCGGCGAGAATCTTCTTGCCGATATCTTCATTGGTCCCCTTCATGCGCACCACCAGCGGTACGGAGAGATTCACTTCCTTGGCAGCCGCGACCACGCCGGTGGCGATGGTGTCGCAACGCATGATGCCGCCAAAGATGTTCACGAGAATGCCCTTCACCTTGGGGTTCTTGAGCATGATCTTGAAGGCTTCGGTCACCTTCTCGGTCGTGGCGCCACCGCCAACGTCGAGGAAGTTGGCCGGCTCGGCACCGAACAACTTGATGGTGTCCATGGTGGCCATGGCCAGACCGGCGCCGTTCACCAGGCAACCGATGTTGCCGTCGAGGCTGATGTAGGCCAGATCGTATTTGGAGGCTTCGATCTCGTCAGCGTCCTCTTCGTCCAGATCGCGGTACTCGACGATTTCAGGATGACGGTACAGGGCGTTGGAATCGAAGTTGAACTTGGCGTCCAGGGCCTTGATGTTGCCGTTGCCTTCGTGGATCAGCGGGTTGATTTCCGCCAGCGAAGCATCGGTTTCCATGTAGCACGTGTAGAGTTTCTTGAAGGCGTCGATCGCCTGGGCCATCGAACCGTCCGGAATGCCGATGCCCTTGGCCAGCTCGGTAGCCTGTGCGTCGGTCAGGCCGACGAGCGGATCGACAAACACCTTGATGATTTTTTCCGGCGTGTTGGCGGCAACTTCTTCGATGTCCATGCCGCCTTCGGAAGAGGCCATCATGGCAATCTTCTGGGTCGCGCGATCAGTCAGCGCGGCCACATAGTATTCATGCTGGATGTCAGCACCTTCTTCGACAAGCAGACGGCGCACTTTCTGGCCTTCCGGGCCGGTCTGATGCGTGATCAGCTGCATGCCCAGAATGTCGTTGGCGACCGCCTTCACTTCGTCCAGGGACTTGGCCAGCTTCACGCCGCCGCCCTTGCCGCGGCCACCCGCGTGGATCTGAGCCTTCACCACCCAGATCGGTCCGCCCAGCTCTTCGGCCGCTTTGACCGCCTCGTCTACCGAGAAGCACGGGATGCCACGCGGGGTGACGACGCCATACTTTCTCAGCAGTTCCTTTGCTTGATACTCATGAATCTTCATGGTTGCCCTTCGATGGAAGCCGTGGCCCCGGCCAGGAGGCACACGGACATTTAAGTTGAATGGGTCTGTTCGGGGCCCTCACCCCGCGAGCTTCGCCAATCTCCCTCGGCCGACGACGCCCGCCCACAGCGCGCCGTTGCGCTGCAGCACCCCCAGCCGGCAGACGAACCACCGGGCGAAAGCTCCATAATTATAAACACAAACGAAGCTCAGGAAGTCCGTTTTGGCGCATTGCAGCGACGCTGTAAGCCTCCCCGCCCGCTTCAATCCGCTACGTACCACTTAGCGTAGTAGTTCCGCACGGTTTCGCCACGCGAATCAAGCGCATGGCAACGATCCAGCTGAAACGGTTTTTGCGCCGCATCCTCGTTGTCCCTGAAGAAGCTGGCAAACGTCTGCACGGCGGCCGTAGGCACTGCCAACAGAAGCTCTGTCAGATGGCTGCATCCCTGAATTCCACCTAATTGCGACCTGACCGCTTCGCGAAACCCCGCCATGAGATTCAACCCGGCGAGGGATGCGTAGGCCGGAGCGATCTCCTCGCATGCACCGGGGTATGGGACCGCCTGACTCTTTGCTGCGACGGACACGACGTCCATCCGGGCGTCAACCACCACCAGAATCACCATCTCGTGAATCGGCTCACCCGCCTTGCGGATACCACTCGAAATGGCATAGTCCACTGCCTTTGTATCGCTCAAACGCGCTTCGATTTCCAGCAGACCGTCCGAGCGCAAATAGCCATCCAGCTGAATGCGGCGCGAGTGAATCAAGCGCCGCCCGCTTTCTGGTGCGTGTGCGACAAGTTTTGACATCAGTTTCAGCGTTTTCGTCCGTTGTTGTTGCACGATGCTAGCGTGCCACGCATCTTTCGCACCGAACAAGTCCGTCACATGGCAGGCCAGCACCAGAACAAACCGCCAACAAGCAGCAAAAGCCGGCCAAGTTCATTACAATACGCTTCAAACAGACGCCGGATCATCCGGATATGCAAGGAAAACCTCGCGTCGAATGACGAGACTGCCCCGCCCGATTCTGTCGAGCCTGATCACGCTGGCTCTGGCGCCCCTCACCGCCCACGCGGCCGGCTTCGGCGACCTTGTCCGTCAAAGCGCAATCGGCGAGCCTTTTCGCGCCGAATTCAAGTTGCTGGGCAGTAGCGATGCAGACTGCATCCGCCTTGTCCCCAGCGGGATCGAAGACGGCGTGCCGGACCTGCGAGGTGGCGCCGTCAAGGTCATTGGCACAGGCACAAACACACGCCTTGTGGTGACGCGGGCGCAGCCGGTTTCTGATCCGATTCTGCGTGTCACGCTCGAAGAGGTCTGCAACGCCCGGCTGCTGCGAACCTACACACTCCTGCTACCCATGACGGTTGCAGCGAACTCAGCTCCGCAGGTTGAATCTGCCGACGCGCCCAAGACCAAGGCGTCCAGCGCCCTGATCAACCCATCCGATCTTGGGCAGCAATTTACCTTGTCATCGGGTGCCTCACTGAATCAACTGGCGCGGTCACTCTACCCTTCAAGTCGCAGCAGCCGCCGGGCGTTCATTGCAGCGGTCAGAGCGCTCAACGCTGATGACCGTCGTCTGCGCTCGTCTCGGCAAACCATCCCTGCAGGTACGCGCTTACGCCTTCCGACACCGGATGAGATCGCCAGCGCGCGGGATGCGCAGCGCGTGCGGGCGCAAGGCAACCCGGCGGCCACGGTTGCAAAGTCTTCACAACCGAAAGCCCAGGCGGTCAAACCCACCGAGGCCCCCGCGCCTTCGGTCTCCGAGACCACACCACCGGCCTCGGCGCCAGAAGTTCGCACTGACCGACTGATGTTGATGGGGGCTTCGCCGGACGTCTCCGGATTCAAGCTGTCAACCCGCCTGGGCGATCCCACCCTCGTCGAGCGCACGACCGAGGCCGAGCGCGACGTGCTTCGCCGCGAACAAGCGCTGATCATGGCACTGGACAGCCAGATCGTTGCCCGCCTTGAACTGTCTGACCGTATTGAGCGCCTTGAGGCATTGCAGGATGTACTGCGTGCCGAAATGGCGACCCAGGAAGGTGCACAGAACGCGGGGAACATGGCGCGTGAGAGCGATACGGCACCGCCTGCCGGTACACCAGCCGTCGACGCCACACCACCGGTCATTTCAGAAGCACCGCCACCCGTGGCATCACCTGCACCCGCGGAGCCTCCGGCAGACGACTTGCCGTGGTGGCCGTTTGGCCTGGGGCTGATCGCACTCCTGCTGATCTACGCCTGGCGGAAGCGCAACACCGACAAGGAGACGCTGGAGTTTTCACCGGCGCCAGGTGACGAACCTCAAGACACCCCGCCCGGTGCCTCAATCAACTCAGCTGTCGCAGCCACCCTTGCCCCGGAACAGAACAATGGCGGTGGTGGCGGTTCGTTCGACTTCTCGCCCGTCGAATGGGAGGCACCCCCACCGGCCGAACTGGACCACTCGATTTCACCGATCGTGATCGAGGAAGAAGAACTGGTCGAAGAGCACGAATCGGCAGTCGAGCTGGCCGACATCATGATGTCCTTCGGTCGGGTGCAGGGCGCTGCGGAAACGCTCGCAGACTTCATTCGCGGCAACCCCAAAAAGGCGGTCCAGCCCTGGATCAAGCTGCTCGAGGTGTACAAGACCGCCAACATGCGCGGAGAGTTCGACGCCTTGTCGGACAAACTCAACAAGACGTTCAACGTCAAGGCCGTCACCTGGGAGAGCTTCGACCAGGTCAAACGTGCCACCGAAAGCGTCGAGCAGTTGCCCCACATCCTCAGGGCAATACAGAACCAGTGGATGACGCAGGACTGTCAGATCTACCTGCAAAAACTGTTGCGGGACAATCGTGGCGGCACCCGGGAAGGCTTTCCGCTCGGCATCGTCGATGATCTGCTCACCCTTCAGGCGATTCTGGAGGACCAGCTCGGCGCCTACCGGATCAGTGACGAAGAAATCGAATCGATGATTGCCGCCAGTGCAGCGGCGCAAGCTGCTCCGGCGCCAACAAACGAAGCACAACAGAAGGTCGAACACGCTGCCAGCGCGCCCGATCGCGACAGTTTGGCACCTGAGCTGGACTTCAACGAGCTTCCCTCAGGAAACTCGCAGGATGATGATTTCAAGGACATCTTCGATTCTCAGTCGTCGACAACGCTCGAACTGCCGGACCTCGACTTCAAACTGGATTCCGACGAAAACACCGACACCGACAACGCCATCGACTTCGAGCACACGCGAATCTTTCGCCGTGACGAGAAAGACGACTGAGTCGTCAGATCACCCCGGCCTCAGACCGGATTATCAATATCGATGAAGCAATGGCGCAGGCCGAACTGCTCGGCTAGGTGCTCGCCCAGCGCCTGGACGCCATACCGCTCGGTGGCGTGATGACCGGCGCTGATATAAGCCACGCCAGCCTCTCGTGCCAGATGCACCGTGGGCTCTGATATTTCACCCGAAATGAACACGTCGCAACCCGCATCAATTGCCGACGCCAGATAGGATTGCGCGGCACCTGTGCACCAGGCCACTCGTCGAACGGGTTGCGCCAGATCTCCGATCACCAGTGGTTTCCGTCCCAGAACCCGTTCGAGGTTCGCAGCGATACCGGCAACATCACTCGCGTCAGCATCGACCCGACCCATCAGACCAATATCTCCCTCACCGAACATCCCCTCCTGCACCCACCCCATCCGCTGTGCCAACTGGGCGTTGTTGCCCAGTTGAGGATGGACATCGAGCGGCAGGTGATAAGCCAGCAGACTGATGTCCGCCTTGATCAGCGCACGGATACGACGCCCTTTGATGCCTACGATGGGCGCCGGCTCACCCTTCCAGAAATAGCCGTGGTGAACAAGGATGGCGTCGGCCTCGGCACTCAGGGCCGCCTCGATCAGTGCCTGACTTGCGGTCACGCCAGTGACGATGGAACGCACTTCGGCCCTGCCTTCCACTTGCAGGCCGTTTGGGCAATAATCGCGAATCGCGGCCACATTGAGCAGATCATCCAGATAACGCGTCAGCGCGGTCAGTTTCATGATGCCTTCCTTGTCTCACCTTAATCAATCGGGAGCCGGCCAGATCCGGATGCTATAGCGTGATGCGACGCTTGTGGCTCATCTTCGCGCAGGCTGTCACCGTGGCAGTGGCGCTCCTGTTCGTCGTCAGCACATTTCGCCCCGAGTGGCTTCCCGGCGAGCATCCTACCGTGATCCAGGTCCAGGGCGACAGCCAGACGCCCCCGGCGGTAGCATCCACCAACTCAACGGCCAGCTATGCTCAGGCAGCCGAGCGCGCCCTGCCCGCCGTGGTCCACATCTTCACCAGCAAGGAGATGGCGACCCAGCGCAATCCGTTTCTGGATGACCCGATTTTCCGGCACTTCTTCGGAGATCGTCTGGGCAAGCCTCAGCAACGGACCTCGGGCCTCGGCTCGGGCGTGATTGCCACGCCGGACGGTTACATTCTCACCAACAACCATGTGATCGAAGCCGCGGACGAAATCGAAGTGGCTTTGAATGACGGCCGGAAATTCCCGGCGCGGTTGGTGGGGCGCGATCCTGAAACGGATCTGGCGGTATTGCAGATCCAGGTCGACACGCCTTTACCGGCCATTACGTTTGCGTCCGAAAGCAGTCTCCACGTCGGTGATGTCGTCCTCGCCATCGGCAACCCCTTTGGCGTCGGCCAGACCGTCACCATGGGCATCGTCTCGGCGCTCCAGCGGAATCACCTGGGCATCAGCACGTTCGAAAACTTCATACAGACCGATGCCGCCATCAATCCGGGAAATTCGGGCGGAGCACTGGTCAATGGCGAAGGCGCACTGATTGGGATCAACGCGGCCATTTATTCACGCTCCGGTGGATCGCTCGGCATCGGGTTTGCCATTCCGGTCGGTTTCGCCAAGGACGTCATGGAGCAAATCATCCGATCCGGCCGTGTGACACGCGGCTGGATTGGCGTCGAGATTCAGGACCTGACGCCGGAGTTGGCAAACTCGTTTGGTCTTGCGTCCACCAACGGCGCACTGATCGCGGG
Organism: Nitrogeniibacter aestuarii; assembly: GCF_017309585.1. NCBI lineage: Bacteria > Pseudomonadati > Pseudomonadota > Betaproteobacteria > Rhodocyclales > Zoogloeaceae > Nitrogeniibacter > Nitrogeniibacter aestuarii. The sequence goes on from NZ_CP071321.1 coordinate 3,510,247, forward strand.
TGTCATGCGCGGTGGACCGGCGGAGGCTGCCGGCATTCGCCCGGGCGATGTGCTGACAAACATCGGCAAGCAACCCATTGAAGACCCGCAGCGAATGCTCGAATCCATTGCCGCGCTGGCGCCCGGCGAACACGCCCGCTTCACTCTCGTGCGCGGTGGGAAGCGCTATCAGGCGGATGTGCAGATCGGGAGACGTCCGATGATTCCACGACCGGAGTAGTCGGCACGAATGGCGGCATGACAAGAAAAAGCCCGCTGAAGAGCGGGCTTTTTCCTGTCTGCGACACCGGTCAGCTCATCAGGTGGTGGTCACATCGGAACGGGCCTCTTCGTCGTCGTCCGATTCCCTGCCACCCACATATTTGGCGAGCAGCAGCCCGACTTCGAAAAGGATCCACATCGGCACCGCCAGCATGAACTGGGAGATGACGTCAGGCGGCGTCACAACGGCGGCAATGACGAAAGCACCAACAATCACATAGGGGCGAGCCTCTTTAAGCTTCTCCCGACTCACGACGCCGAACTTCGACAACAGAATCACCGCAATCGGCACCTCAAAGGTAAGACCGAAAGCCAGGAACATGGTCATCACGAAGGACAGATACTGCTCAATATCCGGCGCAGGCGTGATGCTCTTCGGCGCGAACTCGCCGATAAATTTGAACACCATGTTGAACACAAAGAAATAACAGAAAGCCATGCCGAGCAGGAACAGAAAGGTGCTGCCCGCCACCAGAGGCACTGCCATACGCTTCTCATGAGCGTAGAGCCCCGGCGCAATGAATGCCCATGCCTGATAGAGCACCACGGGCAGCGCCAGCACGAAGGCCACCATGAGCGTGACCTTGACCGGCACGAAGAATGGCGTCACCACCCCCGTGGCAATCATGTTCGTCCCTTCAGGCAGGGCGTGCATCATCGGCTGGGCGAGCAGGTCATAAACATCGCCCGCCCACGGCATCAGGCAGACAAACACGAGAATCACCGCACCGACGGCGCGAATCAGACGATCGCGCAGCTCGACCAGGTGGGCAATGAATGTCTCCTGCACACCTTCACTCATGCTTTCTTCTCTTGCTTCGTACCACTGCCGTCACTGTCGAGCCCGAGCGCCATCTGGCCTTCGCTCGGGTCCGGGCGTGTTTCGCCCTCGGACACGGCGGCCTGGATCTGCCGCTCGGCGTTGGCGAGAGCTTCGGCATCCGGTTGAGCAGTCGTTTCCGCCGCCCCCTGGGTGACCTTCTTTTCTCCGGCAGCGTCAGTCGTCAGCTCATTGACGGTGTCGTTGAGCTGTCCTGCCGTGTCGTCCATGTCTATTTTCAGATCATTGGCCTGACTGCGGATATTGTTTTCGAGGTCGCGGGCCTGTTCGGCCACTTCCTGCTGCAGCTTCTTGAGATCCTCTAGCTGCATCTCGCGCTGGATGTCTGACTTCACATCCCCCACGTAGCGCTGGAGTCGACCGAGCAAATGCCCGGCCGTACGTGCGACACGCGGCAGCCGTTCGGGACCGATCACGACCAGGCCCACGACGCCGATGATCATCAGCTCGGTAAATCCGATATCGAACATGTCTCAACCGATGGAAATGAAGGCTCGGAACGTAAAACGAGGGGCGAAAACGGTTTCGCCCCCCGATGAATCTCGGCGCCGATCAGGAATTGTTGACCTTTTCCTTGGCTTCGGCGTTGATGGTCTTGCCATCGAGCTGTTCCGGCTTGCCGGCATCAGCATCGCTGTTGGCTTCCTTCATGCCGTCTTTGAAGCCTTTGACGGCACCGCCCAGATCCTGTCCGACATTACGCAGTTTCTTGGTACCGAAGACCAGCATGACGATGACCAGAACGATCAGCCAGTGCCAGATGCTAAAAGAACCCATGTATCACTCCCTGGCGTATCTCAACGCTTCAACATTGGCGGCAGCACTTCCGGACCGCCGACGAAATGGACATGCAGATGATACACCTCTTGGCGACCAACCCGCCCCGTGTTGATCAGCGTGCGGAAGCCGTCCGTGCAACCTTGCTCGATCGCCATCTGCGATCCCACCTGAAGAAGCTTGCCCATCACCGCGTTGTCTTCGGGGGTGGCCTCCGCCAGTGAGGCAATGTGTTTCTTGGGGATAGCCAGCAAATGCACCGGCGCCACCGGATTGATGTCCTTGAACACCAGAATGTCGTCGTCTTCAAATACCTTGCTGGACGGGATGTCGCCGTTCACGATCTTGCAGAAGATACAGTCGCTCATGCCAATTACCCCTGAGTACGCGATTTTTTCTCGTCGATGCCCGACACGCCTTCGCGACGGCGGAATTCGGCGAGCACATCATCGACGGTGAGACCAAAATGGGCCAGCAGAACCATGGTATGAAACCACACGTCGGTCACTTCCCACACCAGATGCAGCCGGTCGCCATCCTTGGCAGCCATGATGGTCTCTGCAGCCTCTTCGGCCACTTTCTTGCAGATCGCGTCAGTACCCTTGGCGTACAGACTTGAAACATAAGAAGCGTCCGGATCGGCCGCCTTGCGTTCGGCCAGGGTCTGGGCCACTCGATGCAGTACTTCGATATCGATCACTTATAGATCTCCTTCGGGTCCTTGATGACCGGATCGGCCGCTTCCCATTCTCCCTCCGCCGTGTGACGGAAATAGAAGCAACTGCGACGACCGGTGTGACAGGCCATACCGCCCACCTGCTCGATCTTGAGCAGTACGACGTCCTTGTCGCAATCGACGCGGATGTCGAGCACTTTCTGGAAGTGGCCCGACTCCTCGCCCTTGTGCCAGAGCTTGCGTCGGGAACGCGACCAGTAGACGGCTTCACCTTTCTCTGCTGTCAGGGTCAAGGCTTCCCGGTTCATCCAGGCAAACATCAGTACCTCACCGGTGTTGGCATCTTGCGCAATCACCGGCACGAGGCCTTGTTCGTCCCACTGGATGTCGTTGAGCCAGCGATTGGAAGGCGTACTCACAGGCGCACCTCGATGCCACGGTCTCTCATGTAGGTCTTGGCCTCTTCAACCGTGTGCTGACCGAAATGGAAAATACTGGCGGCCAACACGGCATCGGCACGGCCTTCGGTGACACCATCGGCGAGATGTTCAAGCGTGCCAACACCACCAGAGGCGATCACCGGAATGCGAATCGCGTCGGAAATCGCCCGTGTCAGCCCCAGGTCGAAGCCGTTCTTCGTCCCGTCACGATCCATGCTGGTCAGCAGAATCTCACCCGCACCGAGCGACTCGACCTTTCTGGCCCATTCGATGGCATCGAGGCCGGTGTTATTGCGCCCACCATGAGTGAACACTTCCCACTTGCCCGGCCCCGTCTGTTTCGCATCGATGGCCACGACGATACATTGGCTCCCGACCTTGGCGCTGGCGTCAGCAACGATGTCGGGATTATTGACCGCGGCCGTGTTGATGCTGACCTTGTCGGCGCCCGCATTGAGCAGTCGACGCACATCGGCGACCGTGCGAACACCACCGCCCACGGTCAGCGGGATGAAGACCTGTTCGGCGACGTGCTCGACCACATGCAGGATGATGTCGCGCGCATCGGAACTGGCCGTGATGTCGAGAAAGGTGATTTCGTCAGCGCCCTGCTCATCGTAGCGACGGGCCACCTCGACCGGGTCGCCCGCGTCGCGCAATTCGACAAAGTTCACGCCCTTGACCACACGACCGGCGCTCACATCAAGACAGGGAATGATTCGCTTGGCAAGCATCGCGTCAGCCTGCTGCAAGCTCGTCAGCGCGCGCCTGGGCGGCTTCGAAGTCCAGCGTACCTTCGTAGATGGCGCGGCCAGTGATCGCCCCCATGACGCCCTCTTCTTCAACCTTGCACAGGGCGTCGATGTCTCTCAGATCGGTCACGCCACCGGATGCGATCACAGGAATGAACAAGGACTGCGCCAAGCGAACGGTCGCCTCGATGTTCACACCGGAGAGCATGCCATCACGGCCGATGTCGGTATAGATCACGCCTTCAACGCCGTAATCCTGAAACTTCTGCGCCAGGTCGATGACATCGTGCCCGGTGAGTTTGGACCAACCGTCGACAGCCACCTTGCCATCCTTGGCGTCGAGGCCAACGATGATGTGCCCTGGGAAGGCGCTGCAGGCATCCTGCAGAAAACCCGGGTTCTTCACGGCGGCCGTCCCGATGATGACGTAATCGATGCCGTCATCCAGATAGCGTTCGATGGTATCGAGATCGCGAATCCCTCCACCGAGCTGGATCGGGATGTCGTCACCGAGCTCGTCCACGATGGCCTTGATGGCCTCTTCGTTCACGGGCTTGCCGGCAAAGGCGCCGTTCAGGTCGACAAGGTGCATGCGTCGCGCACCCTTGTCGAGCCAATGCCGGGCCATGGCAGCAGGATTTTCGGAAAATACCGTGGCATCTTCCATCTCGCCCTGTTTGAGTCGGACACAATGACCGTCCTTGAGGTCGATGGCGGGAATGAGCAACATACGCGTGGATCGCTATAGCGTCGGGGGAAAGAAACGTCGCGGCAGCCGGACCGTTTAAGGATTCCAGCTGATGAAATTGGTCAGCAACTGCAGACCGGCCCGGGCACTTTTCTCCGGGTGGAACTGCACGGCAAAAATGTTATCCCGTGACACGGCGCTGGTAAACCGGAAGCCGTAATCGGAATGTGCCGCAGCCAGCGACTCTTCGGCCGGCTGGACATAGTAACTGTGAACGAAATAGAAGCGGTCACCGTCCGGGATGTTGTCCCACATCGGGTGCGCGCCATCGTGCCAGACTTCATTCCAGCCCATGTGCGGCACCTTGAGCCGGGCCCCATCGGCCGCCACCATTTTCTCGTCGGCAAAGCGGCGAACATCGCCCTTGAACACACCCAGCCCGGGTACATTGCCTTCTTCACTGCGTTCGAACAGCATTTGAAGGCCGATGCAGATACCCAGAAACGGTTTTTCCGCGGCGGCCTTCATGACGGCGGCGTGAAGGCCCCGCGCTTCGAGCTCGGCCATGCAATCGGGCATGGCGCCTTGCCCCGGGAAGACCACGCGGCGCGCATCTGCGACCACGGACGGATCGTCCGTCACCTTGACGCTGGCACCGCCGGCCACATGTTCGATGGCTTTTTCAACCGACCGCAGGTTGCCCATGCCATAGTCGATCACTGCGACATCAATCATCAATGAATCACTCGAATACGGTTTGAATCGGTTTGTCGTGCGGCTTACAGCGCGCCCTTCGTGGACGGCACCACCCCGGCAGCGCGCGGGTCAAGCTCGGCAGCCATGCGCAACGCACGGCCAAACGCCTTGAAGATGGTTTCGCACTGGTGGTGCGCGTTCTCGCCCCGCAGGTTATCGATATGCAGACTCACGCCGGCATGATTCACGAAACCCTGGAAGAATTCACGCGCCAGATCGACATCGAACTTGCCGATGCGGGCACGCGTGTACTCAACGAAATAGTACAGGCCCGGCCGACCGGAAAAATCGACCACCACCCGGGACAGCGCCTCGTCGAGAGGCACATACGCATGGCCGTAGCGACGAATGCCCTTCTTGTCCCCCACGGCCTTCGCGAAGGCCTGCCCCAGCGTGATACCGACATCCTCGACCGTGTGATGGTCATCAATGTGGGTATCGCCGTTGCACAGGACGTTCAGATCCATCATCCCGTGGCGGGCAATCTGATCGAGCATGTGGTCGAGGAACGGGACCCCGGTTTCGAGCCGGGCTGCACCCGTACCGTCGAGATTGAGACCAACGGTAATCTGTGTTTCCAGGGTGTCGCGCTTAACTTCCGCCTGACGCATGATGATGGTGTGCCGATCGCCCCGAGGCCCGGCAAATACTGGTGATAAGGGGCTCATGATACCATCGCCCAATCATTCCATGTCTCCCTTTCGCCAAGGAAAAACAGGCCATCATGAGTCGATTCTGGAGCGATGTGGTTCATACGCTGACGCCCTACGTACCCGGCGAACAGCCCAAGATGGACCGACTCGTCAAACTCAACACCAACGAGAGTCCTTACGGCCCCTCGCCGCGCGTGATCGACGCCGTTCGCGACGCTGCCAGCGAAGATCTGCGCCGCTATCCGGATCCGAACGCCGACGCACTCAAGCAGTGCCTGGCCACCTATCACGGCCTCGAGCCGGCGCAGGTCTTCGTCGGCAATGGCTCGGACGAAGTGCTGGCCCATGCCTTCATGGGCCTGCTCAAGCATGACAAGCCCCTGCTGTTTCCCGATATCACCTACAGCTTCTACCCGGTGTATTGCGGCCTGTACGACATCGCCCATCGGCTGGTGCCACTGAACGAGCACTTCGAGATCGACCCCGCCGACTACACGGGCGAAGCCGGTGCGGTGATCTTCCCCAACCCGAACGCCCCCACGGGCCGGCTGATGCCGCTCGAGGCCGTCGAACAGATTCTCAAGGCGCAACCGGACGTCGTGGTGCTGGTGGACGAGGCCTACATCGACTACGGCGGTCAGTCCGCCGTCGGCCTGCTGGCCGAGCATCCCAACCTGCTGATTACGCGCACCTTCTCCAAGTCGCGGGCACTGGCGGGTCTGCGGGTGGGCTACGCCCTGGGCAGCGCGGAACTTGTCGAGGGGCTCGAACGGGTCAAGAACAGCTTCAACTCCTACCCGCTGGGCCGCCCGGCCCAGGCCGGCGCCATCGCTTCGGTGGAAGACGAGCCGTGGTTCCGCGACAGCTGCCAGCGAGTCATCGACAGCCGTGAGCATCTCACCGGCGCACTGGAGCGCATGGGCTTCGAGGTGCTCCCCTCTGCAGCCAACTTCATTTTCGCGCGCCACCCGGCGCATCCGGGCGCGGATCTGGCGGCAGCACTGCGAGAGCGTGCCATCATCGTGCGTCACTTCAAGTTGCCGCGCATCGACGCCTTCCTGCGCATCACGGTCGGCACCGACGATGAGTGCGACGCCCTCATCCAGGCGCTCGGAGACATTCTCTGAAGCGGTGATGTCTCAACAAAAAAACGCGGCCTCGGCCGCGTTTTTCTATCCCGGAGCCGAACTCACTTGACCCGATAGGCTGCCGAGCGCGCATGGGCCTGCAGCCCCTCGCCCTCGGCAAGCAGCGCCGCGACCGGCCCGAGCGTCTGCGCCCCAGCCTCCGAGACATGAATCAGGCTCGAGCGCTTCTGGAAATCGTACACCCCCAGAGGCGACGAGAAACGCGCGCTGCGCATGGTCGGCAAGACATGGTTCGGACCGGCACAGTAATCGCCCAGCGCCTCGACCGACCAGTGACCAACGAAGATCGCACCTGCGTGGCGAATCTTGCTCACCCACTGCTCGGCGCCCTCCAGCGACAGCTCGAGGTGTTCAGGGGCAATGCGATTGGCAATCGTGCACGCCTCATCCAGATCCGCCACCTTGATCAGCGCCCCGCGATTTCGCAGGGACGCATCGATGGTTTCCTGCCGCGGCATGGTGGGCAGCAGATTTTCGATCGACGCGTAGACTCGATCGATAAATTCGGCATCCGTGCACAACAGAATGGACTGGGCGAGTTCGTCATGCTCGGCCTGGGCGAACAAATCCATCGCCACCCAGTCGGGATCGCCCGAACCGTCGGAGATGACCAGCACCTCCGAGGGGCCGGCGACCATGTCGATGCCGACGGTACCGAACACGCGCCGCTTGGCCGAAGCCACATAGGCATTGCCCGGCCCGACAATCTTGTCCACCTGCGGAACGGTCTGCGTGCCATAGGCCAGCGCGGCCACCGCCTGCGCACCGCCAATGGTGAAGACGCGGTCCACGCCGGTAATGGCTGCCGCGGCCAGCACCAGCTTGTTGCGCTCGCCACCGGGCGTCGGCACCACCATGATGAGTTCCTTGACCCCGGCGACCTTGGCTGGAATGGCATTCATCAGCACCGAACTCGGATAGGCGGCACGCCCACCCGGCACATACAGCCCCACGCGATCGAGCGGTGTCACGATCTGCCCCAGGCGCGTGCCGTCCGCCTCGGTGTATTCCCAGGATTCGGCGACCTGACGGCGGTGATACGCCTCGACCCGATCCGCTGCGATCTGCAATGCCGCGCGTTGGGCGTCACTCAGCGAGGCCAGCGCCTCTTCCAGAACGGTGCGCGGCAACTCCAGCTCGGCCATCTGTCTTGCTTCGAGCCGGTCGAAACGGTTGGTGTACTCGATCACCGCCACGTCGCCCGTGGTCCGGACTGCCTTGAGAATATCGGTCACCGCGTTCTCGATTTTCTCGTCAGTGCCGCTCTCGAAGGCCAGCAGGGCATCGAGCGTCGGATAGAAGTCGCCATCACGCGAATCGAGGCGTCGAATCTGCTCACTCATGGCTTGATCGCTCCAGCAAAAGCATCAATGACCGGTTGGATCAGATCGCGCTTGACCTTGAGCGCGGCCTGATTGACCACCAGTCGTGAACTGATGTCCATGATGTCCTCGACCGCCTCAAGGTTGTTTGCCTTGAGCGTGCCACCGGTGGACACCAGATCCACGATGGCTTCGGACAACCCGACCAGAGGCGCCAGCTCCATGGACCCATAGAGCTTGATCAGGTCCACATGCATGCCCTTGGCTGCAAAATGCTCACGCGCCGCGCTCACATACTTGGTGGCCACGCGGATGCGTCCACCGGGTCGCGACGCCGCCGCGTAGTCGAATCCCTTGGGCACGGCCACGCACAGGCGGCAACGTGCGATGTTCAGATCGAGCGGCTGATAGAGTCCAGCGCCGCCATGTTCGATCAGCACGTCCTTGCCGGCAATCCCGAGATCGGCAGCGCCGTACTGGACATAGGTCGGCGTATCTGTCGCGCGGACGATCACCAGACGCACATCCTCCCGGTTGGTACCGATGATGAGTTTGCGCGACTTTTCCGGGTCGTCGGTCGGCACGATGCCGGCCGCAGCCAGCAGCGGCAGGGTTTCTTCAAAGATGCGGCCCTTGGACAGGGCGATCGTGATGCCGGACACAGCAGATTCCTTGGCTTCAGTCTTGTTCGGGAGGTGATTTTACCGGAGGCGCTCGACGCGGGCACCGAGGTCAGCAAGTTTCTGCTCGAGGTGCTCATAGCCGCGGTCCAGATGGTAGATCCGCTCGATGGTCGTTTCGCCTTCGGCGACCAGGCCTGCAATGATCAACCCGGCCGAAGCGCGCAGATCGGTGGCCATCACGGTCGCGCCCTCGAGATGCTCGACCCCGGTGACCACCGCCGTGTTGCCGTCGATGCGAATATCGGCACCAAGACGCTGCAGTTCGACCGCGTGCATGAAACGGTTTTCGAAAATCGTCTCGCGGATCACGGCCGTACCATTGGCGATGCAGTTGATCGCCATGAACTGTGCCTGCATGTCCGTGGGAAAAGCCGGATACGGCGCGGTGCGGATACTCACGGCGTTGAGGCGCGCCGGCGCCTTGAGGCGGATTGCGTCGCGCTCGGTCTCGATCTCGCAACCGGCATCGAGCAGCTTGTCGATCACGGCATCCAGATACGCGGACGATGTTTCTGTCAGGCGAATATCGCCCCCTGCCGCCGCCGCGGCACACAGATAGGTGCCGGTCTCGATACGGTCGGGCATGATCCGGTGGGTCGCGCCATGCAGGGCATCAACACCCTGAATGCGGATCACATCGGTACCGGCGCCTGAAATTCGTGCCCCCATGGCGACGAGACAGTTGGCCAGATCGACCACTTCGGGCTCACGCGCCGCATTCTCGATCACGGTCTCGCCGTCCGCCAGGCAGGCCGCCATCATGAGATTTTCGGTGCCGGTGACGGTCACCATGTCGGTGAACATCCGGGCGCCTCTGAGTCGCGGCGACTCGGCATGGATATAGCCATGCTCGACATTGATGCTCGCCCCCATGGCCTGCAGCCCCTTGATGTGCTGGTCAACCGGCCGGGCGCCAATGGCGCAGCCGCCCGGCAGACTCACCCGGGCTTCGCCGCATCGCGCGACCAACGGGCCCAGCACGAGGATGGAGGCTCGCATGGTCTTGACCCGTTCATAGGGCGCCACCGGGTTGTTCAGGCCTGAGGCGTCGAGCGTCACCACGCCTGCGGCTTCGTCACGCTCCACCGCCACACCCATCTGCTCGATCAGCGCCAGCAGGGTACGAATATCCTGCAATTGCGGCACGTTAGTGAAGGTTACGGGTTCGCGTGTGAGCAAAGCGCTGCACAGAATCGGCAGAGCCGCATTCTTGGCGCCGGAAATGCGCGTCTCACCGGTCAGGCGTGCGCCCCCGGTTATCAACAGCTTATCCATGGATCAGAGGTCCAGGTCCTGACGCACTTCTTCCCACTTTTCGGGCGTGTAGGTCTGCAGCTGCAGCGCGTGGATTTCGTTCCCCATCAGGGCGCCAAGCGTGGCATAGACAGCCTGGTGCTGCCGCACTCGAGGCTTGCCCGCAAACTCGTTGCTGACCACGATGCCCGTGAAGTGGACACCATCATCGCCTTCGATGTGGACGAAATCGCAGGGCATGCCCTGCTCGATCAGACGCTGGACCTCGGATGCTTCAAACATGTTCTTCTACCTACCGCGTCGGTGCACGCACCGCGCACGTCAATGACAAGGGATCAGGCGCGCAGCTTGTATCCACGCGCCAGCAGATTCAGGGTCAGGCCGGCAAGGAGAACCAGACACACGACGACGACACCCAGACTCATCCAGGGTGAGACGTCCGACTGACCGAAGAAGCCGTAGCGAAAACCGTCAATCATGTAGAAAAACGGGTTCAGGTGCGACACCTTCTGCCAGACGGCCGGCAGCGAATGGATCGAGTAGAACACGCCGGAGAGCATGGTCAGCGGCATGATCAGGAAGTTCTGAAACGCCGAGAGTTGGTCAAACTTGTCTGCCCAGATGCCCGCAATGATACCGAAAGATCCGAGAATCGCCCCACCGGCGACGGCAAAGATCAGGACCCACAGGGGAGAGGCCACCGGCAGCGAAACGAAATACAGCGAGGCAAGCGCAACGCCACCGCCCACGAAGAGACCACGAACGATGGCCGCCAGTACGTAGGCCACGTAGAACTCGCGATAGCTGATCGGCGGCAGCAGGATGAAGACGATATTGCCCGTGATCTTGCTCTGGATGAGCGACGACGACGTATTCGCAAAGGCGTTCTGCAACACCGACATCATCACCAGACCGGGCACGAGGAAGCTGGTATAGGGAATGTCGCCATACACCGTCACGTGCCGGTCAAGCACATGAGAAAAGATCATGAGGTAGAGCACCGCCGTCAGGACAGGCGCTCCCACGGTCTGGAAGCCCACTCGCCAGAAGCGCAGGATTTCCTTGTACAGCAGCGTGCGGAAGCCGGTGAAACGCGCGCTTTCAGGCATCCTGCATCACTCCCACGAAAACCTTCTCCAGATCAGGCGCCCCCAACTCCATTTCTTCGATGCAACCGCCACTCAGACGGATGCGCGAGAGCATGTCCTCGACCTCGCCGAAACGTTCGAAAGGCACCTCGACCCATCCACTGTCCTCTTCGATCGCGCCAGGCAGGAAATCGAGCCCGATCGGCTCGGCCAGTCGAATGCGCATGGTCCGCGTGGCGAATCGCTTGAGCAGATTGGCTGTGGTATCGAGTGCCACGACCTTGCCGGCCTTGAGCATGGCAATGCGATGGCAGAGCGTTTCGGCTTCTTCCAGATAGTGGGTCGTCAGCACGATGGTGTGCCCGTCCGTATTGAGCTTGCGGATGAAGCCCCACAAACCCTGACGCAGCTCGACATCAACGCCTGCCGTCGGCTCGTCGAGCACGATCACCGGCGGACGGTGAACAAGCGCCTGCGCCACCAGCACCCGGCGCTTCATGCCGCCGGACAGCATGCGCATGTTCGCATCGGCCTTGGCCGTCAGATCCAGATGCGCGAGGATTTCATCGATCCAGGCGTCATTGCGCGTCAGCCCGAAGTAGCCCGACTGGAGCCGAAGCGCTTCACGAACCGTGAAGAACGGATCGAACACCAGCTCCTGGGGCACAACCCCCAACGCGCGTCGCGCCTGACGGTAGTCAGTGACCACGTCATGCCCCATGACCTCGATGGCGCCTTCGTCAAGGCGCCCCAGCCCCGCCAGGGCGGATATCAGCGTGGTCTTGCCCGCGCCGTTCGGGCCGAGCAGCCCGAAGAATTCACCTTGCTCGACGCGCAGGTCGACGCCGCCGAGTGCTTGCAACTGGCCGTAACGCTTCACCGCGCCACGTACCGAAATCGCCGGTGTCGTCATTCGTCTGAAGCGGAAATATCGAACAGGTCCGCGACCCCGTAGAGATCGGCCAGCGCGGCCATGCCTTCGGGCATCGCCTTGATGGACAGCCGCCGGTCGCGTCCTGCCTGCTCGCGCGCCAGCGCGACGAGCAGGGCCAACGCCGTTGAATCGGCCTCGGACACGCCCGTCAGGTCAACACACGTGGGCCGCACCGCCCTGGCCTGATCAAGGGATGACGTAGCCGTTTCAAAGGTAAGGGCGCCTTGCGGCGCCCAGACAGCAAGCTCGCTCACTGGACCTTGCTACCGAGTTCCGCGTTCTTCGCTTCCAGGGATGAGATCAGTCCGTCGATACCGCCCTGGCGAATCTGGTTGGCAAACGAGCTGCGGTAGTTGGTCACCAGACTCACGCCGGCCACGGCCACGTCATAGACTTTCCAGGCGTCGCCCTGCATCTCGAGCGCATAGTCGATATCGACTGGCTTGGCGCCAGGCTGACGCACTTCGGAGCGAACCGTGACGTCCTTGTCCTCTGGACGAGCCCGCAGCGGCTTGAAGTCAATGACCTGGTCGCGATACTCGGTCAGCGCATTGGAATAGGTGCGCACCAGCAATGTCCGGAAGGCACTCACAAGTTTCTCGCGCTGCTCCGGCGTGGCCTGTCGCCAGTCACGACCGACGGCAAGCGACGTCATCAGCCGAAAATCGAAGTGCGGCAACACCTTCTCTTCGACCAGCGCCACAGCCTTGCTGGTATCTCCCCGCTGAATGGCCTGATCCTTGCGCACAATTTCCAGCACTTCATTCGACACGGATTTGACGAGTTCATCCGGCGCCTGGGCGGCAAAGCCGTTCAGGCTGACCATCGCCACAAGGGCCATGAGCCCCTTGCGAAACCACGCTTTCATTTTGTTCTTTCCTTCTTTTTGCTGTTCTCTGGATGGTTCAGCGTACAGGCTGGACCAGCGCAAACTTGAGGCTGTTGGAGGCCATCTCGTCCGCTTCGACCATCGCCAGACCGTTCGGTTGCAGATCGAACATGGCTCCATCGTCGAAACGCTCGCGCGGCGGGTTGCCGTCGTAAATTTCATATCGACGACGCTGCAGGTAGAAGTCACGCGTGTAGGCGTATTTGTCGAGACTGCCCTGCTCGACCGCACGCTCCGCCCCGAGCAGTCGATAACGCTGATCGACGAGCTTGAGACCGGTGGTGGCATTGCGGGCAGCCACATCGGACAACTGAGCGAAGGACGAACCCACCCAGTCGACGGGCAAGGCGCCGGCTCCACGCAGGGTACGAGGCCCGAAGAACGGCACCACGAAGTAAGGCCCCTGCGGCACACCCCACACCGCAAGGGTCTGACCGAAGTCTTCGTCGTGCTTCTCGATGCCCATCTCGGTGGCGATATCGAACACACCGAAGATGCCCAGTGTGGAGTTGATCAGCACACGCCCCAGGTCGGAGAAGCCGTCGCGGCCCTTGCCCTGCATGAGGTTGTTTGCGCCAATCCAGACATCGCCCAGATTGCCGAAGAAATTGCTCACGCCGGTCTTCACCGGCAGCGGCGCGACCACGTTGTAAGACTTGGCCAGGGGTTTCATCACCGCCTTGTCCACGCTCTCGTTGATCGAGAACATGGTGCGGTTATACGACTCCCAGGGATCATCCGGATTTTCATAGGGCACTGAGGCGCACCCCGCCACCACCCCGACAACAGCCAGGACGGCAACATGTTTCATTTTCGGTAACAGCTTCATACGCAGGCCCAGCAAATCAGTTAGTCGGCGGCGCTTCGGCAGCCTTGTCAAAGAGGAATTGACCAATCAGTTTCTCTAGAACGACCGCAGACTGGGTCAGCTTGAGCCGATCTCCGTCTTCCAGGTTGCGTGTATCGCCGCCCGGCTCAAGGCCAACATACTGTTCGCCCAGCAGCCCGGAGGTCAGAATCTCGCCACTCGTGTCCTTCGGAAAGGTGAACCGGGCATCAATGGCCATGCTTACAACGGCTTCGAAACGCTCGTTGTCATAACGCACGTCAGTCACCCGCCCGACCACCACACCAGCCACCTTGACCGGCGCGCGCACCTTGAGACCGCCGATATTGGTAAAGCTCGCCTCGATACGGTAGTTGTCGGCAAAGCTGGCCGCGGACAGATTGCCCACCTTGAGCGCCAGAAAGATCAGCGCGGCACAGCCGGCCAGCACGAAAATACCCACCCAGAAATCAAGTACAGTGCGGTTCATCACTGGCCCCGGAACATGAAAGAAGTCAAAACAAAATCAAGCGCAAGAATGGCCAAGGCCGAGGTCACGACGGTGCGCGTGATGGCACGGGAGACCCCTTCGGCAGTCGGCACGCAGTCGTAGCCTTCGAACACCGCAATCAATGACACGGCGATACCAAAGACAACGCTCTTGATCACGCCGTTCATGACATCGAAGCGCCAATCCACCGCCGCCTGCATCTGCGACCAGAAGGCACCATCGTCGACACCGATGAAGGGCACCCCGATGAGCCAGCCACCGAAAATCCCCATGGCAGAGAACATGGCCGCCAGCAGGGGCATGGAAATCACGCCGCCCCAGAATCTCGGGGCCGCCACACGGGCAATCGGATTGACCGCCATCATGTCCATGGCCTTGAGTTGCTCGGTGGTCTTCATCAGGCCGATTTCGGCAGTGACCGCGGAGCCGGCACGACTGGCGAAGAGCAGCGCCGCGACCACCGGGCCCAGTTCCCGCGTCAGGGACAAGGCCACCAGCACCCCCAGGGCCTCGCTCGACCCATAGCGCTGCAGGGTTTCGTAACCCTGCAAGCCCAGGACCAGCCCCACGAAAAGCCCGGACACCAGAATGATCAGCAGCGAAAGCACGCCACTGAAATAGATTTCCCGAATCGTCAGATGCAGCCGGGCCAGCGACTGGCCGGAGTTCTTCAGCAGCAGCCACATGAAGCGTGTCGCAAAACCGAGCCGCCAGATGCCGTTGATCGTCATGGCGCCAATCTGGCGAATCATGCGGCACCTCCTTTCATCAGATCCTCTGCAATGGGTTTCGCGTCGACATGGAACGGTACCGGCCCATCCGCCTCGGCGTGAATGAATTGGTGCACAAAAGGATCCTTCGTGGCGCGAATCTCGTCGGGCGTACCCTGCGCGACGATGCCCCCGTCGGAGACGAAGTACACGTAGTCCACGATGTCGAGTGATTCGCTCACGTCGTGAGTCACCATCACCGAGGCAGCGCCCAGCGCATCGTTGAGCCTGCGGATCAGTTGCCCGATCACCCCCAGGGAAATCGGATCCAGCCCGGCAAACGGCTCGTCATACATGATCAGCATCGGATCCAGGGCAATCGCCCGGGCCAGTGCCACACGACGCGCCATGCCGCCGGACAGTTCGGAAGGCATGAGGCCGTGAGCGCCGCGCAGGCCGACCGCCTGAAGCTTCATGAGCACGAGGTCGCGAATCATCGACTCGGGCAGGTCGGTATGCTCGCGCATGGGGAACGCCACATTGTCGAAAACCGACATGTCGGTAAAAAGCGCCCCGAACTGAAACAGCATGCCCATGCGGCGGCGCAACGCGTACAGACCGGACGTATTGAGCCCGGCCAAGGACTGCCCGGCCACCCGGACCTCGCCCGAAGAAGCCAGAACCTGTCCGCCCATCAGGCGCAGCAGCGTGGTCTTTCCGCAACCACTGCCGCCCATGATGGCCACCAGTTGGCCACGGTGAATCTTCAGGTCGATGCCGCGCAGCACCTCCCGCTCGCCATAGGCGAAGCGGACGTCCTTGAGCTCGACGAGAACATTACCTTCAAAATCAGCCAACTGGCGCCTCCTTGAATTCGAACCGGCGATCTTACCAGAGCCGTGATGCAGTGCCGATATTTTGCCGCACTGCATCACCCCCGAATCGTGAGCGATTCCGCTAAACTGGTCAGGCTTTGACTGCCCGAACGGCCCATGACTCAAAAGCCTTCCCTGCTGATCGTCGATGATGACGCGTTGATCGTCGAGACGCTGGGCATGTTGCTCGGCGACGATTTCAAGATCAGCTCGGCGCCGACCCGGCAAGCCGCGATCGAGGTCGTGCGCGCCCTGCCGGACCCACCCGAACTCGCCCTGGTCGATCTGGGCCTTCCCCCCGCCCCCCACCGCCCGGAAGAAGGCTTTGCCCTGATCGCCGACCTGCTGGCCCACGCCCCGGAAATGCGCATCATCGTACTGTCGGGTCAGAGTGACGTGAGCAGCGCACGACGCGCACGCACGCTCGGCGCGCTCGAATTTGTTGCCAAACCGGCCGAACCTGCTCTGCTCAAACGTATCCTGACGCAAGCACTGCGCACCGAGTCGCACGGGCGCATGCAATCCATCGTCGGCGACAGCCCGGTCATTGCCGGCCTGCGTTCCCGCATCCTGCAATACGCCGACACGCCGTTTCCGGTGCTGATCCAGGGCGAATCAGGCGCGGGCAAGGAACGCGTGGCCGAACAACTGCATGCCACCAGCCGACGCCGCAAGGAGCCGTTTCTCACGATCAATTGCGCTGCCATCGCCCCCACACTGATCGAAGCCGCCCTCTTCGGTCACACCCGCGGGGCGTTCACCGGAGCCGCAGCCCCCCGAAGCGGCTACTTCGAAGAGGCCAGCGAAGGCAGCCTGCTCCTCGATGAGATCGGCGAACTGCCCCTGGACTTACAACCGAAGTTGCTGCGCGTGCTTGAGAACGGTGAATTCCAGCGCGTGGGCGAGACCCGGCCCCAGTTCAGCAACACGCGCGTGCTGGCCGCCACCAACCGCGATCTGGCCGCCGAAGTGCGGGCCGGGCGCTTCCGGGCCGACCTCTACCACCGCCTCAGTGTGTTTACCCTGCATGTGCCGCCACTGCGCGACATGGGGAACGACCGCCTCGTGCTGCTTCAGCATTTTCGCGATCACTTCTCGCGCCAGACCGGCAATCCCCCCTTTGAGATGACCGACGCCGCGACTGCGCGCTGGCTCAGTTACGACTTTCCTGGCAATGTGCGCGAGTTGAAGAACATCTGCATCCGCCTTCAGACCAAGTTTCCCGGTGGCGTGGTCACCGATATTCTGCTCGAAGACGAACTCGATCGTCGCAACCCGAATATCGCGTCACAGCCTAGGGAAGAGCGGCGGGGCCTTGCCGACCAGAAAGGCGGGGTCACCCAAGCCATGCGCCAACTGGAGCAGTCCCCCGATTTCAGCCTCGATGCTGCCTTGCGAGAGCAAGAGCGGATGTTCATCGAAGCCGCACTGCGGCTGGCCAACGGCAATATAAGTCAGGCGGCAAGGCATCTGGGCATCAATCGCACCACGCTCTACAACCGGATGGACACGCTCGGGCTGCCCCGCAGTGCCCAGTCCTCGACACTCGACTCATGATGTATCTGGACCACTTCGGCCTGCGCGAACTGCCCTTCCGGCTCACCCCCCTGACCGAGTTCTTTTTTTCGGGCGCCAAGCGCGGCGCCACGGTCGATGCGCTGATCTATGCCATTCTTCAGGACGAAGGCATCGTCAAGGTCAGTGGCGAGGTCGGCTCGGGCAAGACCATGCTCTGCCGCGTTCTCATCGAGCGCCTGCCCGACACGGTCGACACGGTCTATTTCGCCAACCCCAGCCTCGACCCCGAGGATCTGCTACGCACCATCGCCAGCGAACTCGACCTGAGCGTCAGCGGCGGCAGCCTCGGGTCTCTGATCACCACCATCCAGGACGAACTGATCCGCCGGCACGGTCTTGGTCGCCGGGTGGTCGCCCTTATCGACGAAGCCCACGCGATGCCGGCTCAGTCGCTTGAGCAAATCCGCCTGCTGTCCAACCTCGAGACCGGGCGCCACAAGTTGCTGCAACTGGTGCTCTTCGGGCAGCCGGAACTGGATGCCCTGCTCGAGACCCGTGCCATGCGCCCGCTGAAAGACCGGATCACGCACCATTTCAGCCTCGATCCGTTCTCGGCCGAAGAGGTCGCGGATTACCTCGAATTCCGCATGCGCGCCGCAGGCTACCGCGGCCCGAGCGTCTTCAGCCCGGCATCGACTCGCAAGATTGCCCACTACGCCTGTGGCCTGTCGCGACGCGTGAACGTCCTGGCCGACAAATCGCTACTTGCGGCCTACGCCCAGAACCTGTTTGCGGTCAATCCGGTCCACGTCAAAACGGCCGCCCGCGACGCACAATACCTGCCGCAAGGCATGCGCCGGCCGGGCTGGCTGACCATCCCCGTGATTCTGGCCGTGAGTGTCGTGCTTGCCTGGCAAGCATACGCCCGTCTGGCAGCTGACGACGTCGTGGCGCGATCCGCGACCCACACGGGCGACCCGGTGGCACCACCAGCAACATCGCAGCCCCCCGAATCCAGGGTGCATGACGGCTCGACACCGACGGCCGCGCAGGCCGCCACCACAAAACGTCGCGAAGAAACACCTCATGACGGCTTGCCGCCGGGCGAAGCAGCCGCCCCTGCAGCCGCCGCCCCGACGACCGGGAGCGCGAGCCCTCGCCAGCAGGATGCCGACACCGCCACAGCTCAACGCGTCGACAACGAGGGCGCGTCCGATGACATTCTCGCGCACGCCGAGGCCGCGCTGGCCGACTGGCTACCCACGACCGATGAGCGCACCTGGTTCATTCAGCTGCACACCAACACCGACATCCCGGACGCCCAGTTGGCAGCTCAAGTGGCTCGGGCGCGCAGCCTCATGCCCGAGCAGGACATCCGGGTCTATCGCGCTTCGCTTGGTAACAGCGAGCGCACCGGCGTCATCACCGGCAGCTTCCAGAACGAGCGTGACGCGATGCGCGCCCTCGACGGCCTGCCCCCTGCCTACCGCGCCGCGGGGGCCTACGTCCGGCGAGCGGAGCATCTCAAGTAGCACACCGATGCCCAAAGCATCGACTCCACGTGCACTATTGCCCGCATCCTCATGAAAATATTGATGTTCATGAATAAACGTTTAACATTGACCCATCGATTCAACCGTTGAACGCATGAACCCTCGCCTCGCGCCGCTCATGGCCACCTGTATCGCGCTGACAGCCTGCTCAACCGTGCCAACAGCCGTCGCGCCGGATGGTCATCTCAAATCTGCCGATGTGGCCAAGGCTGCGGGCATGCGCGCCGCCAACATTCCGCCCCCGGTGACCCGGACCTTTGCGTTGCCGCCCCCCAAGGCCGTCCCGAAAGCCGAGACCTATTCCGTGGTGGTCAACGATGTCGATGTGCGCGAGCTGCTGTTCGCCCTCGCCCGCGACGCGCGCATCAACGTGGATGTCCATCCGGGCCTGAGCGGCCGCGTCACCCTCAACGCCATCAACCAGACACTGCCCCAGCTGCTTGACCGCATCGGCGAACAGGTCGACATGCGCTACGAGCAGAGCGGCCCCAATCTGGTGGTCAAGCCCGACACCCCGTATCTGCACACCTATCGCATCAACTACGTGAATGTCAGCCGGACCGCCTCTGGCACGGTGTCGACCAATACACAGATTGCCACCAACGGCGGTGCCGCCGGCAGCAACTCGGGCTCGGGAGGCAACGTCTCGAGCACCCGCATTGAAAACGCGTCGACGAACGCGTTCTGGGCATCGATCGAAACCAACATCAAGGATCTGCTCAAGGAAACCGACAAGATCATTCCGGCAGGCACCGACGTCGCCGAAGGGGAAACGCCCCGCTTCCGCGAAGCGGCCTCGGTGATCGTCAACCGCGAAACCGGCATCGTGAATGTACGGGCGACCGCCAGGCAGCACACCAAGGTGCGCGAGTTCATCGACCGCGTCTCGGCCGCCGCGCGCCGACAGGTGATGATCGAAGCGACCATCGTCGAAGTATCGCTCAGCGACAACTACCAGCAAGGTATCGACTGGTCGCACCTCGGCGGCACCACCTTCGGCATCGCCAGCCCGCAGCTCGGCGCCAACGTCGGCAGCTCGCGCATTCCCTTTGCCGTCACCTACGAATCAGCCAACCTGGCCATCGATATCGAACTGCTTGAAGCTTTCGGCACGGTCAAGGTGCTCTCGAGTCCTCGCCTTGCCGTGCTGAACAACCAGACCGCCATGCTCAAGGTCGTGGACGAGTTCGTCTATTTCGAAGTCAAGGCCGAGACGGTATCCACCGCCAACGTAGACAGCCGCACCACCTTCACCACCACGCCACGCTCCGTGTCGGTCGGCATGGTCATGTCGATCACGCCGCAGATTGCCGAATCAGGCGAAGTCACACTCAACGTCCGGCCCACCATCTCGAGCATTTCCGACCTCAAGGAAGACCCCAACCCGAACCTCGCGGCGGCCAACATCCGCAATCTTGTCCCGCAGATCCGCACGCGCGAAATCGAATCCATGTTGCGCCTGCGCAGCGGGCAGATTGCCGTGCTCGGGGGGCTTATGGAAGACAAGATCGACTACAAGACCGGGCGCATCCCCGCCGTCGGTGCCGTGCCCCTGTTCGGGGAGTTGTTCACCAAGCGCGACAACGCCGTCGAGAAGACGGAGCTGGTCATCTTCCTGCGGCCGGTGGTCTCCGACGACGGTTACATGAGCGCGGACATGGCCCGGCGCCTGCCGGACGATAACTTCTTCTCCCAGCCCGTACCGGGCCGTCGGAATTTTGATGCCGAGTATCCTGCGCTCGGCACGCCTGCGCCATGAGCCTGCTGATCGACGCGCTTCGAAAAGCGGAAAAGGATCGGGAACAGTCCTCGCCCGCACGAGATGATCTCGAGGGGCTCACCCTCGAACCCATCTCGCCGGCAAGCGATGCGCCAATGACCCTGCCGCCGGAGTTGACCAGCGACCAGCGTGCCGCGGCCAACCTGTTCGACGTCAATCGGCAGAGTTCGCCACCCAGCCCTCTGGTCTGGTTTGCCATTGCGGGCGTCGTCGGCGGCCTCGCCATTGGTGCTTACGTCTGGTGGCAGATGCAACCTGCCAACACCTTGTTGATCACCCGCGGCGAACCGGCACCGATCGAGGTTCAAGTGGCCCCGACGCCCTCGCCCAGGGTGGACGTCACGCCACCGCCCGCCTCAACCGAGACGGCACCCACGGCCGCCAGCGCCATCCAGCGTATCGCCCCTGCCGCGCCGACCCGGCCTGCCAGTTCGGCGCTGCCTCCGCCCGATATCGGCAACCTCGGCGACGCCGAACCCCCGACACCTGCCGCGCCGCCTGCTGAGGCGCCAGTGCGCCTGGCCCGCACGCAGAGCGCACCCAGCGCAGTACCGCCGCAGCTGGCGGCGGGATACGCGGCCTATCAGGCCGGCGATCTGGCCACCGCACAGCGCCATTACGCCATGCACCTGCGACGCGACCCGAACAACGTGGACGCGCTCAACGGCATGGGCGCCATCGCCATGCGCGACGGGCGACCGGAAGACGCCATCCGCTGGTTCCGGCGATCGCTTGAGGCTGTGCCCGGCGACTCCGTCGCCACCGTCGGCCTGGCCAGCCTGCTGCCAACGGACGACATCGTGGCGCAGGAAAGCCGGCTGCGCTCGCAATTCGAAAGCTCGCCCGACGATGGCACCACCCCGTTCGCGCTCGGCAACGCCCTGGCGCGTCAGGGTCGATGGAGCGAAGCTCAATCGGCGTACTTCGACGCCCACACGGCCGATCCGGGCAATCCGGACTACCTCTTCAACCTGGCGGTCAGCCTCGACCAGCTCGGCCAGCCGGCACTGGCGCAGACCTACTATCGACGCGCACTCGACGCGGCTCGGTCACGCCCGGCTGCATTCGATTCGATCAGCGCCCAGACACGACTCGCAGAACTGGACGGAGGCACGCGGTGAATGCGCCGTCGCAGGGCCGTGCCCCGCTGGGCCAGACGCTCATTGCCACGGGCGTCATCACCGAAGATCAGCTCCGCATCGCCCTGCTCGAGCAAACGCGCGTTGACCGCCCCATTGGCCGGCTGCTGATCGACCTGGGCTTCGTCACTGAAGCCGCGCTGCGCGACGCGCTCTCGGCCAGCCTGGGCAAGCAGAGCGTCGACCTGGCGAACACCATCGCCGACCCCGAGGCCTTGAGTCTGGTCCCGCAGGAAGTGGCGAAACGCCACCGCTTGCTGCCCCTGAGCTTCGACGCGGAGCGCAACCGGCTGACCATTGCCATTGCCGACATCAACGACGTGGTGGCACTCGACAAACTGCGAGGGCTGGTCGCCGAAGACATCGCCATCGAAACGCTGCTGGCGGGCGACTCTGAAATCGCGCGGGCCATCGACCAGTATTACGGCTACAAGCTGTCGATCGACGGCATCCTGCACGAGATCGAAACCGGCGAGATCGACTTCCGCTCGCTGGCGAGTACCACCGACGAGTACAGCCAGCCGGTCGTCCGGCTGATCGATGCCCTGCTCTCCAACGCGGTGAAACGCGACGCATCAGACGTCCACTTCGAGCCCGAGGCCGCCTTCCTTCGCATCCGCTATCGCATCGATGGCATGCTTCGCCAGGTGCGCGCACTGCACAAGAGTTACTGGCCCGCCATGGCGGTGCGCATCAAGGTCATGGCCGGCCTGAACATCGCCGAGACGCGCGCGCCGCAGGATGGCCGCATCACGCTCAACATCAGCGGCCGGCAGGTGGATTTTCGCGTCTCTTCGCAGCCGACAATCCATGGCGAAAACATCGTCCTGCGTGTGCTGGACCGCCAGAAGGGCATTGTCGAACTCGACCAGCTCGGGCTCGGCGAAGCGCAGCTCGATCTGCTCAAGCTCATGATCGCCAGGCCGGAAGGCCTCATCCTTGTGACCGGCCCGACCGGCAGCGGCAAGACCACCACGCTGTATTCCATCCTCAATCACATCAACGATGAGGGGCTGAACATCATGACGCTGGAGGATCCGGTCGAGTACCCCATGACCATGATCCGTCAGACGGCCGTTTCCGACACCGCCAAGCTCGATTTCGCCAATGGCGTGCGCGCCATGCTGCGCCAGGATCCGGACATCATCCTGGTAGGTGAAGTCCGCGATCCGGACACCGCGAACATGGCCTTCCGCGCGGCCATGACCGGCCACCAGGTGTATTCGACCCTGCACACCAACACCGCCATCGGCGCGATTCCCCGCCTGCTCGACCTGGGCATCACCCCGGAGGTCATGACCGGCAACCTGATCGGCATCGTCGCCCAGCGACTGATCCGCAAGCTGTGCCCTCATTGCCGGGAAAGCTATGTTCCCGAACCGTGGGAGCTCAAGCTGCTGGGCCAATCGACCGAGCGCGGCCCCGAATCGCTGCATCGCGCGGTCGGCTGCAAGCACTGCGACTTCCAGGGCTATCGCGGGCGCACCGCCATCATGGAACTGGTGCGCATGGACGCCGACATGGACGAGCTGATCGCCCGCCGGGCCAGCCAGCGAGACGTGCGCAATGCTGCCCGCGCCAAGGGATACCGCTCGCTCGCCGAGGACGGCGTGCGACGCGTGCTCGATGGCACCACGTCGCTGGACGAACTGACCCGCGTGGTGGACCTCACCGACCGGATGGCGTGACATGGTCATGTTCGCGTACAAGGCAGTCACCACCGATGGCCGGCATGTGCGTGGAGAGATGGACGCCGTCAACATGGTCGATCTGGAAATGCGCCTCAAGCGCATGGAGATGGATTTCGTCAACGGCTACCCGGTCAAGGGTCGGGGCCACCTCGGTCAGCACGCCATCCCGCGCCGGGAGCTGATCAACTTCTGCTTTCATCTGGAACAACTCACCCGCGCGGGCGTACCGATACTGTCGGGTCTCACGGACCTTCGGGATTCGACGGAGCATGCGCGTTTCCGGGAGGTGGTCGCGGGGCTGGTCGAGAGCATCGAAGGCGGCCGAAACCTCTCCGAGGCGGTTGCGGAGTATCCGGCCGTGTTCAACAACGTCTTCTGCGCACTGCTCAGGGCCGGTGAGACCTCGGGCAACCTGCCCCACGTGCTTCGCGACATCAGCGAAAACCTGAAACGCGATGACGAACTCGCCTCCTTCGGCCGCAAGGTCATCCTCTACCCGATCATCGTGCTCGCCTGTGTCGCTGCCGCCACGTCCGTCGCCCTGCTGGTGCTGGTGCCACAACTGAGCACCCTGTTCAGGATGACCGGCAACGAGCTACCGCTCTCGACCCGCGTGCTGATCGGCGCGTCGGATCTACTGGTCGGCTATTGGTGGCTGCTGTTGGGCCTGGTCATCATCACAGGGCTGTCGATCAAACTGGCGCTCAATACGTCCCTGCGCGCCCGTCACCTGTGGGACGGCATGTTGCTGCGCCTGCCCCTGCTGGGCGAAATACGTCGCAAGATCATGCTGGCGCGTTTCTCAGGTCTGTTCTCCATGATGTACGGCGCCGGCATCCCCATCGTGGACGCGCTCAAGAGCGCCGAGGCCGCGGCCGGGAACAGCGTCATCGCCGAAGGCCTGCGCGAGGTTGGCGAGCGCATCGGCGAAGGGCGAAACGTGTCAGGCGCCTTCGCCTCCGTCCCCCTCTTTCCGCCCCTGGTCGTGCGCATGCTGCGGGTGGGCGAGAACACCGGCGCACTCGACGAGGCGCTTGGCAATGTCGCCTACTTCTATGATCGGGACGTGCGCGAATCGGTCGAGCGCCTGCAGGCAGTGACCGAACCCCTGCTCACCTTGCTGATCGGCGCCCTGCTGCTCGGGATCATCCTCGCCGTACTCGGTCCCATCTACGACATCATCACCCAGCTGCCCACCTGATGCCGCAACGTCACCTGCTCTATCTCGACGCCAGTGCCATGCACTGCTTCTACTGGAAGCAGGGACACCTGCGCCTGATCGAGCGCTTCCCGGTGACCGAACCCGGTATCGACGGTTTCGTCCGCCATGTGCAGACCTACCGAAAGGCCATTTTTTCGCTGCTTGTCGACGTCATGGAAGAGGGCTTCCAGTTCGAAGTGCTTCCACACGTTTCGGGGCAAGATCGCACGGCGATGCTCAAGCGCAAGACCGATCAGGCCTTTTTCGGATCGCCTCTGAGCGCCGCGATTTCGCTCGGCCGGGAGCGCACAGGCCGGCGTGACGAGCGCTTCCTGTTTGTCGCGCTGACACGCCAGGCGGCCATCGATCCGTGGCTGGATGTGCTGCGTGCCAACGAGGTGGCACTGAGCGGTATCCACACGCCACCGCTGGTGCTCGACACCATCTTCAAGCGCCTGCGAGGGGTCTCGGACAATCGCCTGCTGGTCAATTTCACGCCGGGCGGCATGCGCCAGACCTTTTTCGAGCACGGCCGTGTGCGCTTCAGCCGCCTTGCGCAAAGTCTCGACGACATTCCGATCGGGCTGGAAGACCAGTGCGCCGCAGAGATCCTCAAAACCCATTCCTACCTGGCCGGCCAGCGCCTCATCCCGCGCAACGTTCCGCTGACCGTCCAGCTCATGGTGGACGATGCCGACTACAAGCGCCTGCGCCCGGCGCTTCGCGAAAGTGCCGAGCTCCACTTCGAGCACCTGCCGGTCAATCTGGTTGCCTCGAAGCTCGGGCTTGCACAGGAACCGCGCGGTTCCAGCGCCCTGCCCGTGCTACTGCAGTGTCTGGCCCGGGAAACCGGCATTGCTCAACTGGCAACGCCCACGGACACCCGATTTTTCGGCATCTGGCGAATGCGCCAGGGGCTCGTCGGAGCGGCGGTGGCCATCTTCTTCGCGGCCATGCTCTATGCGGGGAAAGTCTGGTTCGATGGCCAGCAGATGCTCGAAGCAGCCGTGGCCGTGCGTCAGTCGGCGCAGATCAAGGAAGCTCAACTGCAGCGACTCGAGACCGAGCGTCCTCAACTCGACATTCCAGCAACCGAATTGCGTGACGCCATCAAGACACTGCACGAACTCGAGCAGGCCCAGATAGCACCGGAATCCTGGTTTCTTCATCTGTCGCGCGCCCTTGACCAACATCCGGACGTACAACTTGAGCGCATCGACTGGCAAATCCGCACGGATGCCTCCACAGGCCTCAGCGCCGGCGTCGCCGCCCTGTCTCTCCCCGAATCCTCGGCCAATGACCGTCGTGGCATGCTCGATGAGGTCGGCCGCTTTCTGGACGATCTTGGCGCCGGCACGTCCAACGGCGCCAAACTGCTGCGCTCGCCCGTCAATCTGGCATCGAGCCAGACTTTTTCGGCCAGCAGTGATGCGCCCGCAACGCTGAAGCGCCCCGAGTTCGAGGTTGAATTTTCGGTGGGGGGGCGCCCATGACGCTCAATCAGGTGCTGCGCGTACTTCGCTGGCAGATCGCGTTTGCGGTCGTACTGGTCGCACTGGGTGCCGCCGCCCTCTACGCCGCCGACAAGGCATGCGCCGATGCCGAAGCCCGGCTCGCCGATGCGGAACGCATCCAGCGCAGTGCATCGGCACGACTGCTAACCGCGCAGACCCAGGAGACCGAGGTCCGCGAGGCCATCGACGTTTATGGCCGCCTCAACGAAGCCGGCCTTGTGGGCCCTGAGCAACGGCTGCTTTGGGTCGAAACCCTCGACATGACCCGCAAGCGCCTCGGCATCGAGAATATCCGCTACGAAATCCTGCCTCAGCGCCCACTGACCACGGAACAGGCCCGGCAGCTCAGCTGGATGGAATCCCGAATGCGCATCAGTATGGAGCTTCCCCATGGACAGGCCCTGCTCGATCTGATGGCAGCGCTCATGGCCACCCCGACGGCGGTCGTTCAACCCCGTCAGTGCGAACTTGAACGCCAGGCCCGCACGACTGACCGACTGCGCGCCACCTGTGAGTTACGATGGCTCACCCTGCAACGGCTGGAGCCCGCATCGTGAAACGGTTGGTCTTCTCGCTGTCTGTGCTGTTGGTCGGCTCCAGCGTCGCAGCGCCGATGGGCCGGTTGTTCTTCACCCCTGAAGAACGCGCACGCATCGACCTCGGACAAGGCAGCGCTGCGCCGGCTGCCAAGGCCACCACCGAGCCCACGATCAATGGTTTCGTCCGACGTGGCAACGGCACGGCCACCGTCTGGATCGACGGAAAAGCCCGGCAGGAATCGGCACAGCAACTCGAGGGCATCGCACCCCGGGTGGCGGCACCGGCCGGCGAGCAGGAACCGCGCATCGAGATCCGCATTCACCGACGATGAGAGCGAGACGCCAGCGCGGCCTTCTCCTGCCGGCCTTTGCCCTGTTGCTGATGCTCGGCGCCATCGGTTTGGGGGTCAGTCTTTACCACCGCGCGTCCAGCACTCAAATCCAGACACGGGCCGAAACTGCCCAGAGCCTGGCAAAAGCCAAAGCACTCCTGCGCAAATACGCCCAGAGCTACCAATACACACACACGGATAATCCGATCCCCGGCTATATGCTGTGTCCCGACCAGGACGGTGACGGTTCAGCCGAACTGAGTTGCGATGGTGCCGGGGGGCTGTCCGTCGGGCTGTTTCCCTACCGGACCATGGGCACGCCACCGCTCCGGGATGGCAGCGGAGAGTGTTTGTGGTACGCCGTGTCGGGCGCATACAAGAACAGCCCGACCCCGACAGGCGGCCGCATGAACTGGGATGCCCTCGGGCAGTTCTCCGTGCAGACGCCGGACGGGCGTTTGACGTTCCCCATCAACCGCCCCCTTGACCGTGCCGTGGCGGTGGTCATTGCCGCCGGCCCTGCGCTCCCGGGTCAGACGCGGCCGGCTCGAAACGGCGCGCCCTGCATCGGCCCCGGCGCCAGCAGCAGCGTTGTGGCCGCTTACCTCGAGTCGGACTTTTCAACGCCGAATTCAGTACAGGTGACGGTCCTGGACGCACGAGCGAGCGACACTTCCTTCAACGATCAGACCGCCTGGCTGACACCCGCCGAGATTTTCGATGGTGCCTTCTTGCGGCGCAGCGATTTCGCCACCGGCGTGATTGGCACCGTCCTCAACGTCAGCGTCCTCAACCTGTCGGCCCCACCCACCACCATGCTGCCGCCGCCCGATGATCCCGTTCAGATCGGCAATGTGGAAATCGGCGCCATCCCGCTGACACTCGTGCCCAATCCCGCCAGCCGCGAGGCGAAGTTGCTGAAGCACTGGCACAGCCAGTTCGTGTATCTGCGCTGCATCGAAAGCGCCTCATCCACCTGCCTCAGAACGGTGCGTGGCGACGTCTGCCGAGGCATGCTCCTGTTCTCAGGTCAGGCATCCACAGCGCAAGACCGGACCAGCGGGCTGGCCGGCGAGTTCTTCGAGTCGAACACCCAGGCCCTGACCGATCCGGAAGATCAGATGTTTGCCGGCAATGCGGCCTTCGACCCCGCGCGTCCGTACGAGGATCTTGCGATATGTCTCTGAGGAATGCCATGCGTTCACCGCAGCGAGGCTTTACCCTCGCCGAGATCGCGATCGTGCTGCTCATCATCACCATTCTCGCCAGCATGTTCTTGCTGCCGCTGGGCGGACAGATCGAAGCACGCCAGCGGGCCGAAGCACGCGATGCGCTCAGCAACATCGAAACCGCGCTGGTGGGCTACGCCATCATCCATGGACGGCTCCCCTGCCCAACACTGACCGTCGACCTGACCGACCCCATGCATGGCCTTGAGCCAAGTGCCAGTCCCCCATGCACCATGGGAACGAGCGATGGATTCCTGCCCTGGCGGCAACTGGGCGTTTCGGCCCGTGACCCCTGGGGCAACGTATGGCGGTATCGCGTCGACGGCAATTTCGCCGAGGCGATCAGCAGCACCACGTCCAATGGACAGAACATCGTTGTCCGCGACCACGATGGTGCCGATGTGACGCTCACCTCTGACAACACGGCCGTGTTTATTGTGTACAGTGTCGCCTCGAATCAGACGGCGGACGGATTGAATGCGGCCTTCGAATCGGGCGGCAACCCGGATTACGAAGCGGGCGAGCCGACCACGAGCTTCGATGACATGTTGATCTGGATGGGCCGCCCCATGCTGATCGCCCGCCTTGCCGAAGCGGGCACCTTCTGAGAGCGCCCCAGAGGACCATGCAGCCAGAGCGCGACTTCGACCACGAGCTGAGTTACTACGCACAGCCCTTCATGACGCGTTTGCGTCAGGCCGGCGCGTTGCCAAGCGATGACGAGGAAACGCGTCAGGCCAAGTCGCTGCTGGTGTTCGCCACCGGCCTGATGAGCATCGCCACGGGCCTGTGGCTGCTGCTGTACTGGCTGACCGGCCCCAAGCTGTCGTCCACGCTGCCCTTTCTCTTTCAGGTGCTGCTGGCGGCCAACCTCGCCTACTACATTCACAGCGGCAACTTTCAGTGGTTCCGCTTCAGCCAGCTCGGCCTGATCCTGTTCTTTCCCTTCGTCGCCCAATGGAGCATGGGGAACTTCATATCCGGTTCGGGCGTGATTCTGTGGGCGCTCATGGCCCCCATCGGCGCCGTCTTCGTGCTTGGCTTGCGCGAGTCCCTGCCCTGGTTCTTTGCCTACATTTTCTTTACCGCACTGACGGGCGTCTTCGACTTTCTGCTGGTCGACGTCGCCCCCACCCTGGACACCACGGCCGATGTGTCCCTGCGGACCTCCGTCATCTTCTTTGCCCTCAACTTCATCGCCATCTCCGGGCTGGTATACGCCCTGCTCCGCTTTGCCTTCGAGCAGAAACAGCGCGTGCGTGACCAGCTGGGCGAAACCATGGACATGCTCACGCAGGAGCAGATTCGCTCCGAAAGCCTGCTGTTGAACGTACTGCCTGACTCGGTGGCGGCACGGCTTAAGATCGAAGGCCAGCGCGTGGCCGACGATTTCTACAGCGCAACGGTGATGTTTGCGGACATCGTCGGCTTTACCAAGATTGCCGGCGGATTGAGCGCCCAGGACGTCTTCAACATGCTCAACACCGTCTTCAGTCACTTCGACGATCTGGTCGAGAAACACGGGCTGGAGAAGATCAAGACGATCGGCGACGCATACATGGTGGCGGGCGGACTGGACAACCGGTGCAAAGACCCGTGTTCGGCCATGGCAGACCTAGCGCTCGATATGCAGGCCGCACTCCCCCGCCTGAGTGACGAAGTGAACATTCCCCTTGCGCTGCGTATCGGCATCAGTACCGGCCCGGTGGTCGCAGGCGTCGTCGGCAAGCACAAGTTCATTTACGACCTGTGGGGCGACACCGTCAATATGGCGAGCCGTCTGTCGAGTGAGGGCTGCCAGGGTGTCATTCAATGCGACCGGCGCACCCACATGCACCTGGAGTCACGCTACCGCTTTGGCGAACGCGCCAGCGTCCGCCTCAAGGGCAAGGGCGACATGATCGTGTATCAGCTCGAAGCGAAGCTGGCCAAACGGAAAAGGGACTCCGCCGAGTCAGCCTGAGGCAAGCCTGAAGCACACTGAGCCGGCCTCGGCATTGACCAGCTCGACCCGGTAACCCAGCGCCTCGGCCTGGCGTGCCAGCTGATACAAGCCCATGCCAAGCCCGTTGTCAGAGGGCACGCGTTGCAAGAACAGCCGGCTTCGCAAACGCGGATCGAGCGCATGTCCGCTGTCCGTGACTTCAAGCCAGGGGCGCCCGTCCGTCAGCCCCGATACCACCTGTATGACAACCTCGGGATTGTGCGCCCGCTTGTCGAGCGCGTTTTGCACGAGATTATCTAGCGCGGTATCGAACAGGGTCGTCGGGACCTCGACGCCGGCAGGATCACCCTCGAATCGCACGGGCGATCCCGCATGACGCTCCTTGGCCTGCCGCCACCACGTTTCCACCGGGACGAACGGCGACTCCACCTGCGAGGGAACACGCAGCTTCTCCATGGTCGCGGCCAGGCGACTGGTGATCACCGGAAGTTGCCGCCCCACCAGCGCCTTGAGTGTTGTGGCGTCGGTCTGTGGTTGCGTCGCGGTGAAACACAGGGTATTGAGCGACTGGAGGAGATTCTTCACGTCATGCGTCAGGCGCGCGCCCGTCTCGTGGACAGCGCGCACGTAGGACAGGGACTCCAGCTCGCGTGCGTGACGTTTCTCCAGATAGAACTGCCCCAGAAGCCGTACGGTCAGGTCTAGATGCCAATCCATCGCCGCACTCGGGGCGCGCGCCAGAAAGAGATTCAACTGAAGCGGCGCCGATCGCTTGATGCGCTCCACCCCCTCCAGGCGACCGAAGCTGCCCTCGCCTTCAGGCACCTGCCAGCGCCCGCCACGGACACCCGGCAGCTGCAGCATCTGACGACAGGCCGCCTCAAGAAACGCTTCGGGGTCATCATTCGCCACCGCCAACGAGGCCACTTCGTGCAGCCACTCTTCAAACGACATCCCCGCCGACAATAAACGTCGCGCGAACTGTGCACCGAGCTGCGGTCCCCCCAGATGAGGATCCCACGCCCACGCCATGACCACCAGCGAACCGGCCGTGGCAAACAGGGCGAACACGATCGCCACCAGGTAGGGCAAGGCCATCAACCACATGGCGACCAGCGCGCCCAGCACCATGACCGTCAACACCAGAAACAACAAGGCGGCCGAGACAAAATCGATCCCCCGGGTCCGCGCGTGAGAACTGCCCGGACGCCCGAGCGCCACGCCGGCGAGCAAGGCAGGCAACAGCAAGAGAGACAACCAGTCGAACAGCGCGGACACGTCTCTCGCCACAGGCACGAGATGCGGCACCACGACAATCAACAGGCTCGCGACGAGGTAGGCGAGTGCAAACCGGTATGGCAAGCGCGGGCGTCCGGGCTCCGACACGAAAGCCGCACCGCTCACGGCGCTGGCGAGCGTGATCAGCCATACCGCCAGCAGCCCCCAGGACAAGGACAGGAACATGGCGGCAATGCCGCCAATCATGGCCAGGGAATTGACCCAGCCCAAACGATACGCACCGCGCACGACCGGCTGCCAGAGCAGGAAAAACCCGAGGTGCACCAGCATCAGCAAGCGCCCGACCACATCCTCCGGCCCCTGCACCATCACCACGTGCAAAGCCACCAGGCAAAGCGCGAGGACTCGGAACTCGGCAGCGGGCCTGCCAAGCAGCTGGCCTACCCGATCTGCAAATGAACGTTGAATGAGCGACATGCCGACATTGTAGCGACTGAGCCCGGAGCCAAACACGGCGTTCGCATCAGCGAGGTGTCAAAAATCGGGCAGCATGTCGAATATTCGACACACAGTGTCAGCGCATGAACATCTGTGTCGCTTTTTCGTGACGCATATCACGAAATCCGGCAAAGGCGCCCGGGCACGGGAATTGCTCGGCATAGCATGAAAAATGTGGAGAGATTGATGTCCCTGTCAAAAAGAAAAACACAACGCGGCTTCACCCTGATCGAAATCGCGGTTGTTCTTGTCATCATCGGCTTGCTGCTGGGCGGCGTGCTGCGTGGACAGGAACTGATCAACAGCGCGCGGGCCAAGAATCTCGTGCAGGAGATCAAGGGCGTGGCCACGATGGTATATAGCTACCAGGACCGCTTTCAGCGTCTTCCGGGAGACGACCCGGCAGCAGACGACCACGTGGGCGGCGCGAATGCGACCACGCCGGCGGACGCTGTGCAAGGCAACGGCCGTATCGAAGGGAGCTGGGACTCACGCGAGCCCACGGACGAATCGGTGCTGTTCTGGCAGCACGTGCGCATGGCCAACCTGGCCAACGGCACGACCGATCCGAACGCAGGTGATTTTCTTCCCGCCAATGCGCTGGGCGGCATCCTCGGTGTCACCAGCAACTCACCCAATGGCATGGCCGGCGCGTTCTTTGTGTGCTCGGGCGGAATGTCTGGACGGTTTGCCCGCCAGATCGAAGCCACGCTGGACAACGGCGATGGTTCGACCGGTTCCACCCGGATCTATCCGAACGGCGACACGACACAGGCTTCGCGCAATCTCACCGCCGCCGACGACGACACCGCCAACTTCGTGGTCTGCGTCGCCAACTGATCATCCCCCCTGTAGCAAGCGCTTCTCGGCCAGCTGCAGACTCGCGGGCTCTCCCAGCAGAACGATCACGTCACCGGCAAGAATCTGAGTCTCCGGTCCGGGGCTGAGGCCCCGGATGTTCCTCCGACGCACCGCGGACACACTCACGTTGAGTAACGGAAAGTCCATCTCCCCGATGGTCTGACCCACGGCACGTGCACCATTGGGCACGGTCACCGAGTGCAAGCGCAGTTGCGTATTGTCGAAATCCTCCGGCGCATCGCTGGCACCGTGAAAGACACCGCGCATGAGCGCATAGCGCTCGCTTCGGATGCTGCGGATGCGGCGCACCACACGATTGATGGGCACACCGATGAGCGCGAGCGCATGGGAGGCGAGCATGATGCTCCCCTCGAAGGCCTCGGTCACCACTTCAGCCGCCCCGGCCTCCGACAGCTTGGCCATCTCGGCTTCATCCGTGGCACGCGCAATCACCGGAAGGTCAGGCCGGATCGCATGCACGTGGTGGATGACGCGCAAGGCGGCATCCACGCCTGAAAACGAGATCACCAGCGCACTCGCGCGAGACACCCCCGCCGCTTGCAGCGTCTCCTTGCGGGCGGCATCACCATAGACCACCGTATCGCCCGCAGCTGCCGCCTCGCGGACACGCTCGGGATCGAGATCCAGCGCCACATAGCCCACCTCTTCCTGCTCGAGAAAGCGCGCCAGATGCTGGCCACTGCGACCATAGCCGCAGATCACGATATGGCCCTGGGTGTTCATCGACTGCGCTGCCACGCGGGTCAGCTCCATCGAGCGCAACAACCACTCCGACGCGACAAAGCGCATCACCAGCTTGTCCGACACCTGAACGATCAGAGGCGCCAGCAGCATCGAGAGCACCAGCGCGGCCACCGTCACCTGCATCAGCACCGGTGAGAGCATGCTCCGATCCGCAATCTGCGAGATGAGCACGAAACCGAACTCGCCGCCGGCACACAGCCACAAGCCGGTGCGCATGGCGGTGCCCGGTGTCGAACCGAACAGGCGTGAAGCGCCCGCGGCCACGGCAAACTTCAACACCAGCAACACCAGCACCATGCCGATCACGGCCGGCAGGTTCCCCGCAATCTCACCCACATCAAGGAACATGCCCACGGTCACGAAGAACAAACCGAGCAGCACGTCGCGGAACGGCTTGATGTCCTCCTCCACCTGATAGCGGTACTCGGTCTCGGAGATCAGCATGCCGGCGAGAAAGGCGCCCAGTGCAAGCGACAGCCCAGCCAGCTCGCTCAACCACGCCAACCCAAGGGTGATGAGGAGCACGTTGAGCATGAACAGCTCGCCGGAGCGGCGCTTGGCCACCAGGGTGAACCAGGCGCGCATCAGGCGCTGACCGAAGAACAACACCAGGGCCAGCATGACCGCCGCCTTGAGTGCCGCGATGCTCAATGTGGTCATCAGCGCCTCGGCCGGTTCCGAGAGGGCCGGCAGCAGAATCAGCAGCGGCACCACCGCAATGTCCTGGAACAACAGGACGCCGATGGTCTCTTGCCCGTGCTTTGACTCCAGTTCGAGTCGGTCTGCCAGCAGCTTGGAAAGAATGGCCGTGGAAGACGTGGCCACGATCGCGCCCAGCGTGAAGCTCTCGACCGTCCCCCAACCCAGCGCAAGCCCGATGACTGTCGCCAATATGATGGTGCCGACGACCTGAACACTGCCAAGGCCGAACACGATGCGCTTCATCGCGTAAAGACGTGGCAGGGAAAACTCGAGTCCGATCGAGAACATCAGGAAAACGACACCGAACTCGGCCAGATGGCGCGCGCTCGACTCGTCCTTCATCAGATCGAGCGCATGCGGCCCGATGACTGCACCGACCAGCAGGTAGCCCAGCACCGGCGGCAGATTGACACTGCGAAACACCGCGACCACACAAACAGAGGCGGCCAGCAACAACAGCACAAGTTCCAGCGTATTGACCATACGGCTGCGCTCATTTCCCCGAGGTGACGCCCCGTCTTCGGGCGGGGCCGAAAGGCCCTTCTGATATACTTTTGCGTCCAGTTTAACCGATTGCTTTCCGAGTCAATGCCCCGAAATGACGCCCTTTTGCCGAGCGAATGCCTTGCGCAGGCCCGTCGGGTCCTGAGCATCGAAGCTGCGGCAGTCTCCGCACTCGCGGACCGGCTCGACGGACAGTTCGTCAGCGCTGTCGAGCTCATCCTCGGCGCCAGCGGACGCGTCATCGTCACCGGCATTGGTAAAACCGGTCATATCGGTCGCAAACTCGCGGCCACGCTGGCCAGCACCGGCACCCCGGCCTATTTCGTCCACGCCGCCGAGGCGGCGCACGGCGACCTTGGCATGATCACACCGGCAGACGTCGTGATCGCAGTATCCAATTCAGGCAAGAGCGAAGAGTTGCTCACGATCGTCCCCTTGGTCAAACGTCAGGGCGCGCGGCTCATTTCCATGACAGGCAACCCGGACTCTCCACTGGCACGTGACGCCGACGTGCACCTGGACGCCGGCGTCAGCGAAGAAGCCTGCCCGCTCAATCTGGCACCAACGGCCAGTACCACCGCCGCACTTGCGCTGGGCGATGCGCTGGCCGTGGCCCTGCTCGAGGCGCGCGGATTCGGCGAAGACGACTTCGCCCGCAGCCATCCGGGGGGCGCATTGGGGCGACGGCTGCTCACGCATGTCCGCGACGTCATGCGGACCGGTGAGGCATTGCCCACGGTGTCAGCAGATACAAGTTTTGCCGACGCGCTCGTCAGAATGTCGCAGGGCGGCATGGGCATGGTCATCATCGTTGATGAGGCCGGTCGCCCCCTGGGGATCTTCACGGACGGCGACCTGCGCCGTGCCCTCTCGCGCGAAGGCGACATCCGGAAGAGTTGCCTTGCGGAACTCATGACCCGTGACCCGCGCCAGATCGACCCTGACGCACTGGCTGCCGAGGCAGCCCAGCTGATGGAGACGCACCGCATCAACCAGCTGCTCGTGACCACTCGCGATGGCACCCTGGCAGGCGCCCTCAACATGCACGACCTGATGCAGGCGAAGGTGATCTGAATGCAGGTGCGCTTTCATCACGTCTTCCCCATCATCGTGCTCACCCTCCTGGCGGGTGGCAGCTTCTGGCTCGAGCGCGCCACCCGGGTGGCTGACGTCGCCAACAGCCCCGATGTCCTCGAAGGACCAGATGTCATCGTCGAACAGATGTCGATCACCCGTTTCGACATCAATGGCAACCCGCACTACTATCTCGATGCACGCGAAATGAAGCATCTGCCCGGCGAACAACACGCCCGCCTTGATGGGCCGGTTGTTCACCTCGTTCGCGATGCGCTCGACATGCGCTGGTCGTCGGACACAGCTGAAGTGCGTGATGATAGCCAACGTGTCGACATGGCGGGCAACGTGGAAGGCGAACGAACCATCCCCGGTGAAGCGCCCGCCCATTTCAGTTCAGCCACACTGACGGTCTGGCCCGAGGTGGAGTCGGCCAAGAGCACGACCCCGGTCACGCTGACGCAAAACGGCTCTGTTGCCACGGGGGACCGCATGGACGCGGACAACATCTTCGGGGTCGTCACCCTCACCGGCCGGGTGAAAGTACACATGCCTAACACGCGGAAATAACAATGAAAGCAAACATCCCCTCCCTGGCAACATTGGGCCTGTTCTTCGTGATGCTCACCCCGGTCGCTCATGCCGAGCGCGCGGATCGGGGCAAGCCGGTCAATATCGAGGCCGACAAGGTCACCGTGAACGAGCAGCAGAAGAAACATGTTTTCGAAGGCCGGGTAGTGCTCACCCAAGGCACGCTCCAGATACGCGGCGATCAACTGACCGTGACCCAGGACGGGGAAGGCTTCCAGAAAGGCGTGGCCACAAGCGACCAGGGGCTGGCCTCCTTCCGGCAAAAACGCGACGGCAGCGGTGAAATCGTCACCGGAGAGGCCAAGCGCATCGAATACGATGGCCGCACCCAGAAGACCTTCCTGTACACCAATGCCTATGTGATCAGTGGCAAGGACGAAGTGCGCGGCCAGTACATCGAGTACGACGGTTACACCGGCCAGTACATCGTCACCAACAGTGGTTCGACACGTGCATCAAGCGGGGGTGGGCGCGTTCGGGCCGTCATCCAGCCCAAGACCTCAGGAACGGATACGACTTCCACCCCGGCAGCGCCGGCCAGCGAAGCACCTGCGGATGAGGGCGCAGCAACGCAGTAAATCCGGAGGGAATGCTCCCCATGAGTTTTGAAAACATCCTCGTCGAAACCCGCGACCGGGTCGGCCTGATCACACTCAATCGCCCCAAGGCACTCAACGCGCTCAACGACGCGCTGGTGGACGAAATGGGTATCGCACTCGATCAGTTCGAGGCGGACGAGAACATTGGCGCCATCGTCATCACCGGTTCTGACAAGGCATTCGCGGCAGGTGCCGATATTGGCGCCATGGCCAACTTTTCCTATATGGACGCCTATCTGGGCGATTACATCACCCGCAACTGGGAGCGCATCAAGACCTGCCGCAAACCGGTCATCGCCGCGGTGGCCGGCTTCGCCCTCGGCGGCGGGTGCGAGATGGCCATGGCCTGCGACATCATCATCGCAGCCGACACGGCCATGTTCGGGCAGCCGGAGGTCAAGCTTGGCATTCTCCCGGGCGCCGGGGGCACGCAGCGCCTGCCCCGCGCCGTTGGCAAGGCCAAGGCCATGGACATGTGCCTGACCGGTCGCATGATGAACGCTGAAGAGGCAGAGCGCGCGGGCCTGGTCTCCCGGATCGTTCCCGCCGACACCCTGCTCGACGAAGCCCTCAAGGCAGCTGGCAGCATTGCCGGTTACTCGCTGCCTGTTGTCATGATGATCAAGGAATCGGTCAACCGGGCCTTCGAATCCGGCCTTTCGGAAGGGCTTCTCTTCGAACGACGCCTCTTTCACTCCGCCTTTGCGCTGGAAGACCAGAAAGAAGGCATGGCCGCCTTCGTGGAGAAGCGTAAGGCGGACTTCAAGCACCGCTAAACGCCCGCCGTTCGTCGGCAAGTTCTACTCGCGAACTTGCCGACCCGTCCTTGAGGCGAATTCCCTCTCGATCAGCATTGTCCTCAGTGATTCCTTCGGCGCGCGAAATTGCCTCGGGAAAACACACCCGGAAAGACCCTCTCCCTGCGTGAAATACCCGCTCGCTCCGGGCAAATTATGCTGCAAGAGCAAACACTTAGCAGACGCCCCTCGGCTTAGCCCGTTGTGCCTTTGCACATACGTGACATTTCCGCGAAACCCCATCGATTTAAGTCTTTGCTTTTTAACAACTAAACTCAAACGGTCGTTTATTGTGCAGCGCACAAAAAAGTTGACTTCGGGAATCGAGCCCCTATAATGAGGGTCATGTTGCAACGCAATATTCATTTATCGCAACACACCAAACTGATAGGAGATTCCTAAATGTTCGCTACCCCCGAGCAGTTCGCAGCTACCAACAAGGCCAACATCGAAACCATGCTGACGATGGCAAATGCCGCTTTCGCCAGTGCCGAGCGTCTTGCTGCCCTGAACCTGAACACCGCCCGTTCCTTCATGGAAGACGGCGTGAGCAACACCAAGGCCCTGATGGGTGCCAAGGACGTTCAGGAATTCGTGAGCCTGCAGACCGCTATGGCCCAGCCGACTGTCGAGAAGATGGTTGCCTACGCTCGCAGCGTTTATGAAATCGCCACCCAGAATCAGGACGAAGTGTCCAAGCTGATGGAAGGCCAGATGGCTGAAGTCAACAAGGGTGTCGCCGCTGCTCTGGACAAGGCTGCCAAGTCTGCTCCGGCCGGTTCTGACGTGGCTGTTGCCGCTGTCAAGTCTGCCATCGCTGCTGCCAACTCCGCTTACGACAGCATGAGCAAGGCTGCCAAGCAGGTTGCCGAGATCGCTGAAGCCAACGTGGCTGCCGCGACCAGCGCTACTGTGAAAGCTGTCGGTACCGCTCAGAAAGCTGCCCCGAAAGCACCGGCCAAGAAAGCTGCCTGATCAGTTTTCCGGTCGTGAAAAAGCCCCGCTTCGGCGGGGCTTTTTTTGTCTACTCGACAGACGAAGAAGTGCTTCGTCGGGATCGGCGGTACCGCGTGGCGCCCCTGGCCGCTGGCGTGCCATCACTGCCTGCTGCTGCCAGATCACGTAACGCGAGCCCGGGCCCAAGCCATCAGTCGATAGACAAAGGGCAGTTCAAGGATGAACCGCCCCTCCACGGCTTGAGTCCGTCCCTTCGGCAAGCGTTTCAGCCTTCGGCAGCCGACTCCGGGTAATGGTGCGGAAACAGGCGGCGCATCTCAGCCTCAATCCAGGCTTCGGCGCGCTTGTTGATCTCCTCGGTACTGAGTCCTTCGCTGTCGATCGCCGGGCCAATCGAAACGATGATTTCACCTGGCTGTTTGACGAAGGCGTTCTTGCGCCAGAACTCCCCCGCGTTGTGGGCGATCGGAACCGTCGGCGCGCCGGTGTGCGATGCCAGCCAGGCGCCGCCCGGTTTGTATCGTCTTGTCGTCCCGGGTGCCACGCGCGTCCCTTCCGGAAACACCACGATCCAGAAGCCCTGATCCAGAAGTTTCGACCCCTGCTCGACGACCTGGCTCAAGGCGTCCTTGCCCGCCGCACGATCAATCGCGATCACCGGCATGCGCGCCAGCCCCCAGCCGAAGAACGGCAAGCGAAGCAACTCGCGCTTGAGCACAAAGGCGATGGGCGGCAGGATACGCTGCAGCGCAATCGTCTCCCAGGCTGACTGATGCTTGCACAAGGCAACCGCCGAACGCTGCGGCAGATTCTCCTGTCCGATGACCTTGTGGCGAATGCCAAGCAAGTGCCGGATGAACCACATGGCAATGGTCGTCCAGCCACCGATGAGACGATATCGCCGATGCGGAGAGAACGGCGTCACCAGCAGCGCGACCAGCGCAAACACCGGGGTGATCACAATGAGAACAAGCGCGAACAGCGCGGATCGGATGAAGTGCATCTGGGTTCAGTCCAGGAGGGCGTCGACCACGGCGGCGAGGTCGGGAAAGATTCGGGTATCGGCGGGCAGATCAGGGTCATCCTGCGTCTTGTGCCCTTTGCCGGTCAGGACAAGATACGGCTGACATCCCACGGCCATGCCGGCCTGCAGGTCGCGCAGACTGTCGCCCACCATCGGGGCGCCGGTCAGGTCTACGTTGAAGCGTTCCTGAATCTGTTCGAGCAGGCCGGGCTTGGGTTTGCGGCACTCACAGGTCGAGTCGGCCGCATGGGGGCAAAAGAAGATCGCATCGATGCGTCCGCCCACCTGGGCGAGCGCTTCATTCATGCGGCCATTGATGGCATTGAGCATGTCCATGCCGAACAGCCCACGACCGACACCCGACTGGTTGGAAGCCACGACGACGCGCCAACCTGCCTGATTGAGTTTGGCGATGGCCTCAAGCGATCCGGGAATTGCCTCCCATTCGTCAGGCGACTTGATGAATTGATCGGAGTCCTTGTTGATGACCCCGTCGCGATCAAGCACGATTAATTTCATGGCAATTCCCGTGTCGCGTTCAGACGGACAGGCGTGACAGATCCGCCACCCGGTTCATCTGCGTGGCCAACGCGCCAAGCAAGGCGAGCCGGTTGGCACGCACCAGGGGCTCTTCGGCCATGACCATGACTTCGTCAAAGAAGCGGTCGACCGAAGTGCGCAAACCGGCAAGCACCCGCAAGGACTCGGTGTAGTCGCCATTGTCGAAATGG
Source organism: Nitrogeniibacter aestuarii (assembly GCF_017309585.1). Lineage (NCBI taxonomy): Bacteria > Pseudomonadati > Pseudomonadota > Betaproteobacteria > Rhodocyclales > Zoogloeaceae > Nitrogeniibacter > Nitrogeniibacter aestuarii. Next base: position 3,551,114 of record NZ_CP071321.1, read on the forward strand.
GAACGCACCTGAGGCGCGACGGCATTGAGCTGATCGAACAAGGCCTTTTCGGCGTCTTCTTCCAGCAGTGCAACATCCGGCTCGCCGGGCGCGGTTTCCGCTTTCTTGAGAATGTTGGTGATGCGTTTGTTGGCCGCAGCCAGCGCCGCCGCCTCCGGCAAGGCCTGGAAGGCCTGGACAGCGGCGAGCTTGGCCGGCACCAGATCCATCCGGGTCGGGTCAAGCGCCAGCACGGCATCCACGCTTTCCACGGAATGTCCGGCATCGCGCAACAGGTTGCGCAACCGTTCCTGGAAGAAGCCCAGCAAAGGTTGCTTGAAGTCTTCCGTCAGCAATCCGCCGCCAAACCCGGTGGCGGCATCATCGATCAGGGCAGCCAGGTCCAGCGGCAACGGCGTTTCCATCAGGATACGCAGCACACCAAGTGCAGCACGGCGCAGGCCGAACGGATCCTTGTCACCCGTGGGGAGCTGACCAATGCCGAAGAAGCCGACCAGTGCATCGAGCTTCTCTGCCAGCGCCACGGCGGCAGCTACGTTGCCTTCGGGCAGCTTGTCGCCAGCGAAGCGCGGCAGGTAATGCGCCTCGACGGCGTTGGCCACCACCTCGCCCTCCCCATCGTGCAGCGCGTAGTAGCGGCCCATGGTGCCTTGCAGTTCGGGGAACTCACCAACCATCTCGGTCACGAGATCCGCCTTGGCCAGACGTGCAGCACGCTTTGCCGCCGCCTGATCGGCGCCGAGTCGGTGGGCAATCGCGCCGGCGAGCTGTTCGAGGCGCTCGACGCGATCAAGCAAGGAGCCGAGCTTATTGTGATACACGACATTGCCCAGTCGCTCGACGCGGCTGGCCAGGGGCTGCTTGCGATCCGTATCGAAGAAGAAGCGCGCATCCGCCAGGCGCGGGCGGACCACCCGCTGGTTCCCTTGAACGATGTTGCCCGGGTCCTGCACATCCATGTTCGACACGATCAGGAAACGGTTGAGCAGCTTGCCCGATGAATCGAACAGCGGGAAATATTTCTGGTTCGCCCGCATGGTGAGGATCAGACACTCCTGCGGCACTGCGAGAAACTCCGCCTCGAACTCGCCCACATAGACTGTGGGGTGTTCGACCAGCGCACTCACTTCGTCGAGCAGGTCGGCGTAGTCGCCGAGCCGGGCCTGCTGTCGAGCCGCCTCTTCGGTCAGCTGCTTGTCGATCTGCGCGCGGCGCTCGTTGAAGCAGGGCACAACCTTGCCTTCGGCCAGCAGCGTGGCTTCATAGGCATCGGCGTTGGCCAGTTCAATCTCGCCGCGGCTCATGAAACGGTGACCGCGGGTGACCTTTCCGGACACCAGGTCGAGCACCGAGCCCGGAACCACACGATCACCATGAAGAATCACCAGCTTGTGCACAGGGCGCACGAACAGGGCCTCGCCGGCCCCCCAGCGCATCACCTTGGGAATCGGCAGCGCCTTGATGGCGGCGTTGATCACCTCGGAAACGACTTCCTCAAGCTTCGCACCGGGCACATTGCTCGTATAGAACAAGGCTTCGGCCTTACCGTCCATACGGCGTTCGAACCGGGCGATTTCGGATTCCGGAATGCCTTTGGCGGCGAGTTTCTTGAGCAGAGGCGCCTTGGGCGTACCATCCTCTTCAAGCGCCACCGCCACCGGCATGATCTTCTCGGTTACTTCCTTGCCCGCCCCTTCGGCCAACACCTTGCCGATGGTGACGGCAAGGCGACGCGGCGACGCGAAAGCGCGCACCTTGGCCCCCTGGTCCGCCAAGCCGCGTGCGACCAACTCATTGTGGATTGTATTGGCGAAAGTCTCACCCAGGCGCGGCAGCGCCTTGGGGGGCAGTTCTTCGGTCAGCAGTTCGACCAGCAGGGTCGCGTCGGACATCACGCGGCCTCCTTGTTATCGGGTTTGTCAGCCTGATCGCCGCACATGGGAAAGCCCAGGGCTTCGCGAGAGGCGTAGTAAGCGGCCGCGACGCTGCGCGACAGATTGCGGATACGGCCGATGTAGGCGGCACGCTCGGTCACCGAAATGGCGCCGCGCGCATCGAGCATGTTGAAGGAATGACCCGCCTTGAGCACCATCTCGTAGGCGGGCAGCGCCAGGTTCAACTCGATCAGCCGCTTGGCTTCTGCCTCGTAGTTGCTGAACAACGAGAACAGGAAGTCGACGTTGGCATACTCGAAGTTGAAGGTGGATTGCTCAACCTCGTTCTGGTGGAACACGTCGCCGTAAGTCACCTCGCGGCCGTCGGGGCCGACCGACCAGATCAGGTCGTAGACGTTTTCAACCCCCTGCAGATACATGGCCAAACGCTCAAGGCCATACGTGATCTCACCGAGCACCGGCTTGCAATCGATGCCACCGACCTGCTGGAAGTAGGTGAACTGGGTCACCTCCATGCCGTCGAGCCAGATCTCCCAGCCCAGACCCCAGGCGCCCAGGGTCGGGTTTTCCCAATCGTCTTCCACGAATCGGATGTCGTGCACCATCGGATCGATCCCGAGCGCGCGCAGGGAATCCAGATACAGCTCCTGGAAATTGAGCGGCGAGGGCTTGAGCACCACCTGGTACTGGTAGTAGTGCTGCAACCGGTTGGGGTTCTCGCCGTAACGACCATCTTTCGGGCGGCGCGAGGGCTGCACATAGGCCGCGTTCCACGGCTCGGGGCCTATGGCGCGCAGGAAGGTGGCGGTATGCGAGGTGCCAGCCCCGACCTCGAGGTCGTAGGGCTGAAGCAGCACGCAGCCATGCTCGCCCCAGAACTTCTGCAGGCGGAGAATGACTTCTTGAAACGTCGGCTTGTTATCGGTCATGAGCGTGGCGACCCTCGATTCGGTCGCGACAAAGGCAAAAGGTCGATTTTACTGGCTAATTGCCTTTGAACGAAGCCCGCGCCCCTGCGAATTTCACTTTTCCGCCACGCGGGCCAGACTGACACTGTCATGCGGGCGCCGGATCACCTTTTCTGCTTCCACCAGAATCAGCGCAATCAGTGCAACGACGGCAATTTCGCGCCACGCGCCCAAGGGCACCGCCGCCGTCCCGAACACCGACTGCATGGGGGGCCAATAGGTGAATGCCGCCTGAAGCAGCACCTGCAGCGCCACACCGCCCCAGACCCATGGATTGCTGAAGGGCGCGAGACGCCAGAGCGGGCGCCGCTGACTGCGGCAGGCGAACAGGAAGACGATCTCGACCGCGACGAACACGTTGACCGACACGCTCCGGGCGAGCGCCACATCGCCCGTAAGGTCGAACCAGCGGACGAACAGGCCGAACGCCCCGGCGAGCATGATGATACCCACCAGAACAATGCGCCCCATCAGCACACGATCAAGGATCGGACGACCGGGCGGACGCGGCGGCCGATGCATGACATCGGACTCGATGGGCTCGAACGCCAGACTCATGCCCAGCAATACCGCTGTGGTCATGTTGATCCACAGGATCTGCAGCGGCGTGATCGGCAGGGTCGCCCCGGCGAAGATCGCCGCCAGAATCACCAGCCCTTCGCCGAAGTTGGTGGGCAGTGTCCACGTGATGAATTTGACCAGATTGTCGTAGACGCCCCGCCCTGCCTCGACCGCCGCTTCAATGGTCGCGAAGTTGTCATCGGTCAGCACCATGTCGGCCGCCTCCTTGGCCACATCGGTGCCGACGCCCCCCATGGCCACGCCGATGTCGGCGGCCTTGAGCGCCGGCGCATCATTGACGCCGTCACCGGTCATGGCCACCACGTCGCCATGCGCCTGAATCGCTTTCACAAGCCTCAGCTTTTCCGCCGGCTCCACCCGCGCAAAGACGCGAACCTGACGCACCGTCGCGGCCAACTGCTCGTCGCTCTGCCGGGCCAGCTCGCGCCCAGTCAGCGCCACGTCACTTTCATCGGCGATCCCCATCTGGCGCGCAATGGCCAGTGCCGTTGCCGCGTGATCGCCGGTGATCATCTTGACCTCGATGCCCGCACGGTGACACGCCTTGACCGCCGCCGTGGCACGCCCCCGGGGCGGGTCGATCATGCCCTGCAGCCCCAGAAACGTCAGGTCGCCAGCGACATCATCATCACCATCGAGCTGGTGCGCTGGCGCCATGCGGGCAAAGGCAAGTACTCGCAGGCCCCGCCCGGCCATCGCGTGCGCTGCGGCGTCAATGGCTGCGGCATCGAGCGGCGCCACCTGCCCGTCGGCGTCGAGCATGCGTGCACAGCGCGGGATGATGCGTTCAAGCGCCCCCTTGACGAACACAACGCCCTGCCCCTCGATCCGGTGCAAGGTCGCCATGGTCTGACGCCCAGCGTCGAACGGCAGTTCGGCCTCGCGCGGGCACAGGGCCTGCACACTGCCTTCGTCCAGACCGGCCTTACGGGCCACGACGATGAGCGCCACTTCGGTCGGATCGCCATCCACATCCCACTCGCCCTCGCGTTTGATAAGCGCCGAATCGTTGCAGAGCAGCCCGGCCACCAGGCATTCGCGCAATGCGCCACCGAGCGCCGCCGGCTGTCCGTCCACCGTCAGCTGCCCGTTGGGTGCATAGCCACGACCGCTGACCTCAATCACGCCGCCCCCGGCGTAGATCACTTCAACCGTCATCTGGTTCTCGGTCAGCGTGCCGGTCTTGTCGGAACAGATCACCGTTGTGCTCCCCAGCGTTTCAACCGCCGGGAGGCGCCGGATGATGGCGCGCCGCTTCGCCATTCGAGCCACACCGATGGCCAGCGTCACCGTCAGGGCAGCGGGAAGACCTTCGGGGATCGCGCCCACCGCCAGCGCCACCGCCGCCATCAGCATGTCGACGGGCGTTTCGCCACGCGCCAGTCCGATCACGAAAGTGAGCAGCGCCAGTGACAGGATGACCACCAGCAGCAGGTTCGAGAACTTGCCCATCGCGCGCGTCAGGGGCGTTTCCAGTGACTGCGTCGCCGACAACAGGCGGGCAATGCGCCCTGTTTCCGTGTGGTCGCCGGTAGCGACCACGAGCCCCTTGCCTTGCCCGGCCACCACCAGCGTGCCGGCAAACGCCATGTTGGCGCGCTCGGCCACACGGGTTTCCTCCGGCAACGCAGTATTGTGTTTGGCAACGGCCGCCGATTCGCCGGTCAGCGAGGCCTCCGTAGCCTGCAGCCCGACGGCATGCATCACGCGCACATCGGCCGGGACGCGATCCCCAGCGCTCAAATGAACCACGTCCCCCGGAACAAGGTGCTCGGCGTTGAGCCGGTGACGCCCGCCCCCACGCTGCACGCTCACTTCGGACGCCACGGTGCGCGCCAAGGCGGCCAGGGCCTGCTCGGCCCGCCCCTCCTGGATGAAGCCCACGGCGGCGTTCAGCAGCACGACCCCGAAGATCACGGAGGCATCGACCCATTCCCCCAGTGCCGCGGCCGCAAGCCCGGAAGCCATCAGGATGTAGATCAGGGGCTGATGAAACTGAAGCAGCAGTCGCTTGATCGGGCTTCGCCCGGCCTGCTGTGTAAGTCGGTTGTGGCCATGTGTATCGAGGCGCCGTCCGGCCTCTTCATGACTCAATCCGAGTTCGGGATCGACCTCGAGATGATCGGTGACCGCGGCCACCTCATGGGCGTGCCAAGGGTGACGGGGATCGTAGGGGGGTTTGGGCGTTTCAGACATGCACTTATCGTACTGCGCCCACGTGACACCCGATTTGACTTAAGACGAAAAGCGCCCGGATTTAACGCCGCCGACGACGGAGCAGGACGGGGAACACCATCAGCCCTGCCAGCAACAGCGCCGCGCGATCGCCCCAACGCATGTAGGGTGTCTCGCCCTGCATGCCCTGGACGGACACTTCAAGCACGCCACGCGTGAACGCCGGCAGTACATCCGTCACCCGGCCATCGGGCGCAATGGCCGCCGTCATGCCGGTATTGGTCGCCCGCAGCATGGGGCGGCCGGTCTCGATGGCGCGCACCCGGGCCATTTGCAAGTGCTGGGGCTGAGCAAAGGAGTCCCCATACCAGGCCAGATTCGACAGATTGACCATGATCGTCGCCTCGCTGGCACGGCGACGAATCTCCTCACCGAACACATCTTCATAGCAGATGTTCAAGGCCAGGCGCTGGTCACCCACCTTCATCATGGGTTGATCCGGCGCCCCGGGCGTCTGGTCGGACAGGGGAATATTGGCCAGCTGATAGAACCAGCCGAAGGCCGGCGGTGAATATTCACCGAAAGGCACCAGATGGTGCTTCGCATACGCTTGCACTTGATCGCCGCCCAGCCCGAGGGCCGTGTTGTAGATGTGGTCACCGTCCCGGGTGAACACGCCGGCAATCACGGTCGCGCCGGGGCCGGCCGCCGCGCTCAGGCGATCGAGATAGTTCTCGGGCAAACGTTCGGCGAGCATGGGCAGGGTGGATTCGGGCAGCACCACCAGTGAGGACGGATGGGTGCGGACCAACTGCAGATTCAGATCCAGCCAGTCGCGCAGGCGCTGTGGCTGCCATTTGAGGTCCTGCTGGATATTGGTCTGCACCAAAGCCACTTGCAGCGGATCACCCGCCGGCGTCGTGAAACTCTGGCCACGCAGCATCGCGCCGGACGCCAACAGGACGAGCGCGGCAAAGCTCCATGGCCCGAGCCGCACCGCCCCTTTGCGCATCATGATGCCGAGCCCGGCGGCCAGCGCGACAAGGAGCGCCCCGGTGCCATAAACGCCCAGGTACGGGAAATAGCCTGCCATGGGGCTGGGTGGGGTTTGCGAATACGCGATGGACAGCCAGGGAAAGCCGGTGAACACCCACCCGCGCAACCACTCGAAGATCGCCCAGACCCCGCCAGCCATGAGCGCATCGCGCCACGCGCGACCACTGCGCAATTTCACGAATGCTGCGCCCGCCATCGCCGGCCAGAGCGCGAGATACAGGGCGAACAGGAAGATGGCCGCCGCCGCGATCGGGCCCGGCATGCCGCCGAAGCGGTTGAGCGCCACGTACAGCCAGGACACCCCCGCCACGAAAAAGCCCAAGCCCCAGGCCAGACCAATCGCAAAGCCCTCGCCCGCGTGACGACGTCCTGCAAGCAAGCCGAAGAGCAGCGCCAGCGACGCCAGCGGCAGGGGGAAGAGCTGAAACGGCGCAAACCCGAGCACTGTCGCAGCCCCGGCCAGCAAGGCCAGTGTGGGGTGACGCAGTCGCACGGAGGTCAGGCGGCTTGTTCGGGTTCGGGCTCGGGCGCCGGCGCCTTGTCCACCAGCAGGGTATGCACCCTGCGGCTGTCGGCACGCAACACCTGGAAGCGCAGCCCGTCGATCAGCACAACCTCGCCTCGCTTGGGCAGGCGCCCGAGCTGGCGTATGACCAGGCCACCGACGGTGTCGTACTCTTCGTCATCGAACTGCTTCTCGAAGGCAGCGTTGAAGTCCTCGATTTCGGTGGTGGCCTTCACCCGATAGCGACCGGCATGGTCGAGGCGGATATTGTCTTCCACCTCATCGAAGTCGAATTCGTCTTCGATGTCACCGACAATCTGTTCGAGCACGTCCTCGATGGTGACCAGACCGGCCACGCCGCCGTACTCGTCCACCACGATGGCCATGTGATTGCGACTGACCCGGAATTCTCGCAGCAACACGTTGAGGCGCTTGGACTCAGGCACGAATACGGCCGGTCGCAGCATGTCGCGCAGGTCGAATTCACGCCCGGCAAAGTAGCGCAGCAAATCCTTCGCCATGAAGATGCCAAGCACATCGTCGCGGTTCTCGCCAACGGCGGGGAAGCGGGAGTGGGCGGCATCGATCACCGCAGCGGCAATCTCTTCCATGGCGTCGTCTACATGGATGACGTCCATCTGGGCGCGGGGCACCATGACATCGCGCACCTGCATCTCGGATACCTGGAGCGCACCTTCGATGATCGACAAGGCGTCGGAATCGAGCAAATTGCGTTCAAAGGCCGAGTGCAACAACTCGATGAGGTCTTCACGGTCTTCCGGCTCGGGTGAAAGCAGGGCGGAGAGCCGGTCAAGCAAACTAGGTCGACTAGGGGAACTATCCATTCAGGGTCAGGCGTCCGGGGGCAAAAACCCACTCGCGCGAATCAATTGTCCTCGTAAGGGTTGGGGATGCCCAGCCGTGCCAGGATATCCACTTCCAGCGCTTCCATCAGCGCTGCTTCTTCATCGTCCTCGTGGTCAAGCCCTTGCAGATGCAACATGCCATGCACCACGAGATGGGCAAAGTGGTCAGCCACCGGCTTGCCCTGATCCTTCGCTTCCTGCATCACCACCGGCAGGCAGATGACCAGATCACCATTGAGCACGCCATCCGTCTCATCGTAGACGAAGGTCAGCACATTGGTAGCGTAATCCTTGTCGCGATATTCGCGGTTGAGGGTCCGTCCCTCTTCCTCGCCCACCAGGCGCACACCCACCACCGCGTCCTGACCGAGCGCGGAGCGCGCCCAGGTTCGGATCTGGCTCTTCTTCGGCCGTGCCGTCTTGTCGTCTTCGTCCTTCGGGACGCAGTTCTCGATGGGCATGTCGAGCGTGGCCGGCGCCGGGGGCGCTTCATCCGCCTCGTCTTCAACCGTATCGTGAATGGTCGCAAGACGCAGGTTGAGCAGATTGCACGACGCCGATTGCATCTGGATGACAGGCGTCCCGTCGGGCGCTTCAGCCATCAATTCCACGTCGCCCCAGGCCCGCAACAACAGGTTCAGGGACAGCACCCGGCCATCGGGCCACTGCACTTCAATCGCCTCTGCCTTCAGTTCGCGACGGCGGCCGCTGGCATCGATGGCAAAAAAAACGGGAGACTCAGTTTGAGCCATGGTTGTGCTTGTCCTCGCGCTTTTGCGCCTCTTCGCGCCGCTTGGCGCTTTGCTCATAGGCGTCGACAATGCGCGCCACCAAGGGATGGCGCACCACGTCCTCGCGCAGGAATTTCGTGAAGGCGATACCGCGCACATTGGACAGGATGTCGACCGCTTCGCGCAGGCCGCTGCGATTGCCCCGGGGCAGATCCACCTGGGTCAGATCGCCGGTCACCACCGCCTTGGCCCCGATGCCGATGCGGGTCAGGAACATCTTCATCTGCTCGGGCGTGGTGTTCTGCGCTTCGTCCAGAATGATAAATGAATGATTCAGCGTGCGCCCGCGCATGAAGGCCAGCGGCGCAATCTCGATGGTGCCACGCTCGAAGAGTTTGCCGACGCGATCAAAGCCGAGCAGCTCGTACAGCGCGTCGTAAAGCGGCCGCAGGTAGGGGTCCACCTTCTGGTTCAAGTCGCCGGGGAGAAAGCCCAGGCGCTCCCCGGCCTCGACGGCCGGTCGGGTCAGTATGATGCGCTCGACGTACTCACGCTCCAGCGCATCGACCGCACTGGCCACCGCAAGAAAGGTCTTGCCCGTGCCCGCCGGTCCGACGCCGAAGGTGATGTCGTGCTCCTGAATCTGTCGCAGATACTGCACCTGCCGCGGCGTGCGCCCATGCAGGTCGCTCTTGCGCGTGAGCAGCGCCGGCGCGCTCGCATTGGCCTGATTCAGATTGGCCAGTTCAACCAGCCCGAGCTGGATGTCATCGACGGTCAGATGATCGTCGGCCTGGTCGTAGAAATGGCGCAAGGCCTTGTGAGCCAATACCGCCTGAGCCGGATGCCCACGCAGGGCGAAGTGCTCGCCACGGCGCGAGATCGAGATATCGTAGGCCGTTTCGATCTGGCGCAGATTCTCGTCCAGCGCACCACACAGGTTGGCCAGACGTTCGTTGTCGGCCGGATCGAGGACGACGTCCAGGGTTTTAGGCAACTCAGATTTCCCGCGTCTGGATCTCGCCGCGCAGGCTGTGCGGCAGAGCCGAGGTGATCACCACGTCCACGAACTGACCGATCAGCCGCGGATTGCCGGCGAAATTCACCACGCGATTGTTCTCGGTGCGCCCCGCCAGCTCTTCGGCGTTCTTCTTGGACGGTCCTTCGACCAGAATGCGCTGGGTGGAACCGACCATCGACTCACTGATGACGGCCACCTGCGCTTCAATGCGCTTTTGCAGGCGCGACAACCACTTGAGCTTGTCCGTCTGCGGCACATCGTCTTCGAGATCCGCCGCTGGCGTTCCCGGTCGGGCGCTGTAGACGAAACTGAAAGAGGCGTCGAAACCCACCTCGTCAATCAGCTTCATGGTTTTATCGAAATCCGCTTCCGTCTCGCCGGGGAAACCGACAATGAAGTCACTCGACAGGGACAGATCCGGCCGCACGGCGCGCAGCTTGCGCACCAGGGATTTGTATTCAAGTGCCGTGTAACCGCGCTTCATGGCTGCCAGCACCCGGTCGGAGCCGGACTGTACCGGCAGGTGCAAGTGGGAGACGAGCTTCGGGATCTTTGCATACGCATCGACAATGCGCTGCGTCATCTCGCGCGGATGCGAGGTGGTATAGCGCAGGCGCTCGATCCCCGGAATCTCGGCCACGCACTCGAGCAGAAAGGCAAAGTCGCCCGTCTCCTCGCCGCCCTTGGTGATGGCGCCGCGCCAGGCATTCACGTTCTGCCCCAGTACGGTCACCTCCTTCACGCCCTGGTCGGCGAGCGTCGCCACCTCGGTGAGGATATCGTCGAGCGGACGAGACACCTCTTCACCACGAGTGTAGGGCACGACACAGAACGTGCAGTACTTCGAACAGCCTTCCATGATCGACACGAAGGCGCTGGCACCTTCGACACGTGCCGGCGGCATGGCGTCGAATTTTTCGATCTCGGGGAAAGAAATATCCACCTGCGAACGGCCAGACGCGCGACGCTCGGCAATCAGCTGGGGCAGCCGATGCAGCGTCTGCGGCCCGAACACGAGATCGACATACGGCGCACGCTGCACGATGGCATCGCCTTCCTGGCTGGCCACGCAACCGCCGACGCCGATGATCAGGTCCGGATTGGTCTGTTTCAGGTGCTTGACGCGCCCGAGGTCGTGAAACACCTTCTCCTGCGCCTTCTCGCGCACGGAACAGGTGTTGAACAGGATGACGTCGGCCTCTTCGGGGTTGTCGGTCTTCACCAGACCTTCCTGCGCCCCGAGCACATCCACCATCTTGTCGGAATCGTACTCGTTCATCTGGCACCCGAAAGTGCGGATGAAAACCTTCTTGTTGCTCATGAACTCATTACTTGGAAGTCAGGGCCGTATATTCGTCGTCGGTGAGGAGCCAGATGCGGTGGACCATGCCCTGGAGATCCTGCTTGAACCCGACGCGATGCTTGCCGTAGAGCGACGCGGGCTGGATGATCAGGTTGTCCTGGCCGCGCACCTGAGCCGCCGGCGACAACTGGACCTGTCTTTCACCCAGCACAACCACGGCGCTGCCATTGGCGGTCATTGTGGTCACCACCAGATCAGCGGGCAAGGGTCGCACCACTTGCGCCACGGCGAGGGAAGACAGCAACAGCGCCAGCACGGTGCTGACGAGCGTGAGTATTCGACGAATCAACTCGAGCCCTGGACTGTTTCGCGCGATGCGAAACCATTGGTTGAGAGGCGCAGATATTCGCCCAAACCCCCTGAAAAGTCAATGCAATAGGGCCATTACCCCCCGCATCGAACCCATTCAGACTGGCGCGAAAAACAACCCGAGGCGCAGGAGGGTATTGACGCAACGCCATAAACCTTCTTATCATGCCGGGCTTCGTGGTGATGTAGCTCAGACGGTTAGAGCGATGGATTCATAACCCATAGGTCGGCGGTTCGATTCCGCCCATCACCACCAGAACACAAAAGGGCCCGTCGCTTGACGGGCCCTTTTCCGTTTCGGAGTGATCATCTGTTCCAGTAGGGCGCCGTTTCCGGCAGCACCCAGCGGACGCCGCCTCTGGGGTCGGGCACATCGCCGGCACGTCTCGGGATGAGGTGCAGATGCACGTGCGGCACTGTCTGGCCCGCCACTTCGCCGTCATTCAGGCCGATGTTGTAGCCGTCCGGGCGGTAACGCTCATCGGCAACGATCTTTGCTTCATTGAGCAGCGCCAGCATGCCGGAACGCTCCTCCGGCACCAGCTCGAAGAATGAAGCCACATGGCGGCGAGGAATGACCAGCGCATGACCGGGCGCACTGGGCGCGATGTCGTGCACCCAGAAAGCGAGTTCGTTCTGGCCGAGCCAGGCCGATTCAGGGATGGCACAAAAAGGGCAGGATGGGGCAGGCGTCGTGCTCATGAACAGACTCCGGAACGAGCCATTTGGCCGGTATCGCGCCCGACGGGGTGCCAACCGAGCCGCTAACGGACTGAACGCGACGGCTCAAGTCAGCGCCAGTCCACAATCAAAAAACGCAACACCTTCTCGAACAGGGACACCAACTCATCACGATGCATGTCCGGGTGCTTGATTCCGCGCACCGTGATGCCGTCAAACAGCGTTGCAATCATATCGCCGAGCGCATCGATCGTCTCGTCGCTGTCATTGTGGCCGAGGTCTCTTCGCAGTGCGCGAACCACTTCCTTGAAGTTGTTCAGCACCTCGCGATCCGCCTGCTGCACGATCATCGCAACGCTGGGGTTGCGACATGCCTCGGCCACGATTTCCAGATCAATGGCAGCAAAGTCCGGATCGAGCTTGTCTGCAATGCCCTCGCCCGCCTTGTCGATGGTTGCATCCAGCACATCCGGGGCGGTGCGCAGCGCTTCGACCCGCTCGAGAATGGTATCGGCCTTGGCACGCACGATGCCTTCGATGATGGCTTCCTTGTTTTCGAAGTAATGATAGACATGTCCCGGACTCATGCCAGCGCGCTTGCATATTTTTGAAATGCTGGCGTTGTGAAATCCGAATTCACGAAAGCAGGCTTCCGCCGCTTCCAGAATCTGGGCCCGGCGGACATCGGCTTTTGTCGATGCGCAGGGAACGGAAGGCTCAGTGCTCATGTCTGTTTGTGAAAAGTTGGGTAAAGCCGGGCCACCGAGTCGTGTCCAGGAGTTGATCTGAAACACACCCTAACATAGAATGAGCGTTCGAACTAGAACGATCGCTCTAAAAAGAATACTGCCATGGCCCCTTACATTGCCGAGAAGAAGACAACGATGATTGCCCGCCCGATCGCCCTCACGCTGACCATCGCCAGCGCCCTCACCCTGGCCGCTTGCAGCGACAACGGCGGAAAGGCCAACGCCCAGGGCGGCGGGGCCCAGAAGCCCGTGGTGACCGTGATCGACACGGTCTCGACTTCGGTCCCCCTGATTTCCGAGCTACCTGGCCGCACAACCCCGTACCTGGTCGCCGAGATCCGCCCCCAGGTCGGGGGCATCGTTCAGAAACGTCTGTTCAAGGAAGGCGGCGAAGTCGAAGCCGGCCAGCCGCTCTACCAGATCGACCCGGCCACTTATAAGGCCAGCTATGACAGCGCCCGTGCCGCACTGGCCCGCGCACAGGCCACGCTCAAGAGCGCCCGCCTGACCGCCAAGCGCTATGCGGAGCTGGTGAAGATCGAAGCGGTCAGCACCCAGGCCAACGATGACGCCCAGGCCGCCCTTGCCCAGGCGGAAGCCGATGTGGCTTCTGCCCGCGCCGCGGTGACGACCGCCAAGGTCAATCTCGACTACACCCGCATCACCAGCCCCATTGCCGGACGCATCGGCCGCTCATCGGTCACGCGTGGCGCCCTCGTCACCGCCAACCAGAGTGCGGCGCTGGCCACGGTGCAGCAGCTCGATCCGATCTATGTGGATCTGACCCAATCGACCGTTGAACTGCTCAACCTGCGCGAACAGATGGCCAAGGGCAAGGTGAAGGCCAAGGACGGCCAGGTGCCCGTCACCCTGCTGTTCGAGAACGGCAGCCAGTATGGACAGACCGGCACCCTCGCCTTTTCGGAAGTCACCGTGGACGAAACCACCGGCAGCGTAACCTTGCGTGCCCAGTTCCCGAACCCTGAAGGCATGCTGCTGCCGGGCATGTACGTGCGCGCCCGCATCGAACAGGGCGAGACCACCAATGCCGTGCTCGTGCCTCACAAGGCGCTGACCCGTAATGCACGCGGCGAAGCGCAAGTACTGATTGTCACTGGCGAAGGCAAGGTCGAGGCGCGAACCGTGACCGCAGACCAGAGCCGTGGTGACCAGTGGGTCGTGACCAACGGCCTGAGCGGTGGCGAAAAACTCATCACCGAAGGCTTGCAGAAGGTGCGCGCCGGTGCCGACGTGACAGCCGTGCCGCCATCGGCCGACGGCGCAGCGCCAGCGGCGGGTCAGAACAACGCTGCTGCGGCCAAGTGAGGCACTGACCATGGCTCGCTTCTTCATTGACCGCCCCATTTTCGCGTGGGTGATCGCCATCGTGATCATGCTGGCCGGCGTACTGGCCATCGAGAACCTGCCGATTTCCCAGTACCCGTCCATTGCCCCGCCGGCCATCCGGATCAGTGCCTCTTACCCGGGCGCCTCGGCCAAGACCGCCGAAGACTCGGTGACCCAGGTCATCGAGCAACGGCTCACGGGCATCGACGGACTCACCTACATCAGCTCCAACACCGACTCGTTCGGTAACGTGGAGATCACGCTCACCTTTGACGCGGACACCGACCCCGACATTGCCCAGGTGCAGACTCAGAACAAGGTGCAGCAAGCCCTGTCCCTGCTGCCCCAGTCCGTGCAGAACCAGGGGGTGACGGTGGCCAAGTCGGCGCGCAACTTCCTGATGGTGGCCGGCTTTGTGTCGGAAGACGGCAGCCTCGACGCGGTCGACCTGTCCGATTTTCTGGTCTCCAGCGTGCAGGACGCCATCTCGCGCGTCGATGGCGTCGGTGAAGTCACGGTGTTCGGCTCCCAGTACGCCATGCGTATCTGGGTCGATCCGGACAAGCTGAACAACTTCAGGCTCACCACCTCGGACGTCACTGCGGCGGTCTCTGCGCAGAACACGCAGATCTCGGCCGGCCAGCTCGGCGGTGCGCCCGCCGTGCCGGGTCAGGGTTTCAGCGCCACCGTGACCGCCCAGAGCCGCCTGCAAACCGTGGAGCAGTTCGAACAGATCCTGCTGCGCAGTGCGGAGGATGGCGGCGAGGTTCGCCTCAAGGACGTGGCCCGCATCGAGATCGGCGCCCAGAGCTACGAGACGGTGGCCCGGTTCAACGGGCAGCCGGCCGCCGGCATGGGTGTTCGCCTGGCCTCGGGTGCGAACGCGCTTGAGACCGCAGACAACATTCGCGCCAAGCTCGACGAGATGCAGCCCTACTTCCCTGCCGGGGTGAAGTACGTGATCCCCTACGACACCACCCCGTTCGTGCGCATCTCCATCGAAGAGGTGGTCAAGACGCTGGTCGAAGCGGTGATCCTGGTGTTCCTGGTGATGTACCTGTTCCTGCAGAACTTCCGCGCCACGCTGATCCCCACCATCGCGGTCCCGGTGGTCTTGCTGGGCACCTTCGCGATCATGGAAGCGGCCGGCTTCTCGATCAACACGCTCACCATGTTCGGCATGGTGCTGGCCATCGGCCTGCTGGTGGATGACGCCATCGTGGTGGTCGAAAACGTCGAACGGGTGATGAGTGAAGAGGGGCTGTCGCCCAAGGAGGCCACCAAGCGCTCCATGGGTCAGATCACCGGCGCCCTGGTCGGTATCGGTCTGGTGCTCTCCGCCGTGTTCGTGCCCATGGCCTTCTTCGGCGGCTCGACCGGCGTGATCTATCGCCAGTTCTCCATCACCATCGTGGCCGCCATGGGCCTGTCGGTGCTGGTCGCCATCGTGTTCACCCCCGCACTGTGCGCCACCATGCTCAAACCGGTCGAAAAGGGCCACAGCATGGCGCGCAAGGGCTTCTTCGGCTGGTTCAACCGCAATTTCGACCGTGCCACCCGAGGTTACGAGGGCATGGTCGGCGGCATGATCAAACGCACCATCCGCTTCATGATCGTGTTCGGCGCCATTGTCGCCCTGCTCGCCTTCCTGTTCGTGCGCCTGCCCTCCTCCTTCCTGCCGGAAGAGGATCAGGGCGTGATGTTCAACCAGGTGGTGCTGCCCGCCGGCGCCACCCAGGAGCGCACGCTCGAAGTGCTGCGCAAGGTGGAGAAGCACTTCCTGGAGGACGAGAAGGACACCGTTCGGGCCCTGTTCACCGTCGCCGGCTTCAGTTTCTCCGGTCGCGGTCAGAACATGGGTATCGGCTTTGTGAACCTCAAGCCCTGGGACGAGCGCACCGCGCCGGGCCAGGACGTGAAGTCCCTGCAGGCCCGCGCCATGGGCGCCTTCTCGCAGATCCGCGAAGCCATGGTCTTTGCCTTCGTGCCCCCAGCGGTGCTCGAACTGGGCACCTCCGGTGGTTTCACCATGGAGTTGCAGGACCTCTCCGGTCTTGGTCACGACGCCTTGCTCAATGCTCGTAACCAGTTGCTCGGCATGGCCGGGCAGGATCAGCGCCTGATGGGCGTACGCCCGAACGGCCAGGAAGACACGCCTCAGTTCAAGCTCGATATCGACCTGCAGAAGGCCGGCGCCCTTGGCGTGGCGGCCAGCGACATCAACAGCACCCTGGCCACCGCCTGGGGCGGCACCTATGTGAACGACTTTGTCGATCGCGGCCGCATCAAGCGGGTCTACGTGCAGGGCGACGCGCCCTCGCGCATGACGCCGGACGACGTGAACAAGTGGTACGTGCGCAACAGCGATGGCGAGATGGTCCCCTTCTCGGCCTTCACGAGCACGCACTGGGTCTATGGCCCGCAGCGTCTGGAGCGCTTCAACGGGCAGCCGTCCATGCAGATCCAGGGCTCGGCAGCCCCCGGCTACTCCTCCGGCGAGGCGATGGACGCCATGGCCGAACTGGTGGGCAAGCTGCCCACCGGCATCGGCTATGCCTGGTCCGGCACGTCCTATCAGGAGCAGCAATCGGGCGATCAGGCCCCGGCGCTGCTGGCGCTGTCCTTGCTGATCGTGTTCCTGTGTCTGGCGGCCCTCTACGAGAGCTGGTCGATTCCGTTTGCGGTCATGCTGGTCGTGCCGCTGGGGGTGCTCGGCGCCGTGGTCGCGGCGTCCACCCGCGGCCTGTCCAACGACATCTACTTTCAGGTGGGTCTGCTGGCGACCATCGGCCTGTCGGCCAAGAACGCCATCCTGATCGTGGAATTCGCCAAGGCCCAGATCGAGGAGGAAGGCAAGTCGCTCCTGGACGCCACCCTCGAAGCGGTGCGCATGCGCTTGCGCCCGATCCTGATGACCTCGCTGGCCTTCGGCTTCGGCGTGCTGCCGCTCGCCCTGGCCAGTGGCGCCGGTGCCGGCAGCCAGAACGCCATCGGCACCGGCGTGCTCGGCGGCGTGATCTTCGCCACCGCGCTGGGCATCTTCTTCGTGCCGCTGTTCTTCGTGGTGATCAACCGCATCTTCTCGCGCAAGAAGCCGACGGACGACACCACACCCCCTGCCGCAAGCACCACGCAGGAGGCCCACTGACATGACACACCCCATGACGTCTCTTCGCATCCTGACCCTGTCCATCGCAACGCTCGGCCTCACCGCCTGCGCCTCGATGGCACCGGACTACGAGCGCCCGCAGGCGCCGGTCCTCAACCAGTGGCCCGCGGGCACCGCCGACCAGGCGAGCACTGAAGTCACACCGGCCTACCAGATGGACTGGCGCGGGTATTTTCCCGACGCGCGCCTGCAGTCGGTGATCGCCCAAGCCCTGGCCAACAACCGCGACCTGCGCATCGCAGCGCTGAACATTGAAGCGGCCCGTGCTCAATACCGGATTCAGCGTGCCGACCGCTTCCCCGAGATCACCGGCAACGCGTCCCAGACCGTGGCGCGCACACCCGGCGACCTGAGCAGTTCGGGCGAGCCCGTCATCAGCCGTCGCTACGAAGTCGGACTGGGCGCTGCGTGGGAGGTCGATTTCTTCGGACGCATCAAGAGCCTGCAAGACCAGGCGCTCGAGAACTATCTGGCCACGGAAGAGGCCCGACGGGCCACGCAGGTGAGCCTGGTGGCCGAGGTGGCCAACGCCTGGCTGACGCTGGCGGCCGACCGGGCACTGCTCGACCTGGCACAACGCACCTTCGATGCACAGACCAAATCGCTGGAACTGACCCAGAAGAGCTTCGATCTGGGCGCCGCCTCCGGCCTGGACCTGAGTCAGCTCAAGACCACGACCGCCCGCGCGCGCGCCGATCTGGCCGCACAACAGGCGCAGGTCATCAAGGATCGCAACGCGCTCAACCTGCTGGTGGGCAACCCGGTGGATGCCATGCTGCTGCCCGCTTCACTCGCGGACGTCAGTCTGCCGGTGGCCGAGCTTCCCGCCGGCGTGCCCTCCGAAGTGCTGGTACGCCGCCCGGACGTGCTCCAGGCCGAGCGTCAGCTGCGCGCCGCCAACGCCAGCATCGGCGCTGCCCGTGCCGCATTCTTCCCGACCATCAGCCTGACCGGCAACTACGGCACGGCCAGTGCCAGCCTAGATGGCCTGTTCGAGTCGGGCAGCCGTGCGTGGAGCTTCGTCCCGAGCATCCGCCTGCCGATTTTCAACGCTGGTGCCCTGCGCGCCAGCCTGGATGTGGCCGAGATCAAGAAGGACATCAACATCGCCACCTACGAGCGGACCATCCAGACCGCCTTCTCGGAAGTGGCCGATGCGTTGGCCGATCGCGCCACCATCAATGAGCGTGTGGCCGCTGTGTCCGAACTGGTCGACGCGTCACGCAAGACCTTCACCCTCAGCGATGCCCGCTACAAGAATGGCATCGACAGCTTCCTCACCCAGCTCGACGCCCAGCGCACGCTGTATTCGGCCGAGCAGGAACTGATCGCCGTACGCCTGGTGGAGGCAAGCAACAAGGTGACGCTCTACAAGGTGATGGGCGGTGGCTGGCAGCCACTCAAGGAAATGACCGACACAGCCCGTTGAATCCGTCTGGCTGAAAGGAAACGGCTCGCCACCGGGCAACGGGGCGAGCCGTTTCCGTTTGATTGAGCGCTCAGATCGACACCGGCAGATAGACCTTGAACTGACTGCCGATACCCAGTTTGCTGCTCACCTGGATGTAACCCTGATGCAGCTCGACCAGTTGCTTGGTAATCGATAAACCGAGTCCGGTCCCGTCCACCTTGCGGTGCTCGCCACTCTCCACCCGGTAGAAACGGCTGAACAGCTTTTCGAGCTGGTCATCACTCATACCGATGCCCGAGTCGTGCACGTCGATGACCGCGTAGCGCCGGCCATCGACGGTTTCCAGATACAGCTTCACCTCGACCCCGCCCTGCGGCTTGTTGTACTTGGCCGCATTGGAGAGCAGATTCACGAACACCTGCTTGAGCCGCTTGCGATCGCCGTGCACCACCAACCCGGTTTCATCGCGGTAGGTCTTGCCCAGCGTCACCTGCTTTTCGTTGAACAGCGGCTGAACGAGCATGAGTGACTCATCCATCACAGCCACCACATTGGTGGGCTCGCGATGCAGGGCCAGGCTGCCGGCCTCGATCTTGGCGATGTCGAGAATGTCGTTGATGATCGAAAGCAGGTGGCGGGCATTGTCCGCCGCATAGTTGATGTAGCGCTGCTGATCTTCGGTGAGCGCGCCGGCCTTGCCGTACTTGAGCAGCTCGGTGTAGCCAATGATCGAATTGAGCGGCGTGCGCACCTCGTGCGACATGTTCGAGATGGCGTCGGTCTTGCGCTGGTTGGCCAGCACCGCATCGTTGCGCGCCTGGACCAGCTCCTGATTGAGCTTTTCGAGCAGGACGCCCTGCTTGAGCGTCATTTCCACGATGGGATTGCGCAGGCTCTTGGCCGTGTGCAGTTCAGCTGCGGTCCACGGCCGGGAGATGCCCGAGCGCACCTCTTTCCATTCATCGAACGACGCCCGCGGCTGCAGCCGGCTCATCTGACCGGCCGGGTCCGCAACCACCGCTTTACGCGGATCACCCGCCCACGATACGGTCTCGACGACGCCCTTGCGGAACCACATGACCGCATCGTTGCGGTCAAAGGACAGAAACAGCACGATCACGCCACTGGCCACATGCTTGAAGCCTTCCGCCGCCGGGTACTCGTGAGGCAGGCGGGTCGAGGTGTAAATCATGTCCGACGGCTTGACCTGCGCCTTCACCCACGCCAGCAGTCGGCTGGCCTCTTCCTTGGTCGGAGCATCCCCGATGGTGAAAACATCCGACGAGAAGAACACCATGGCGCTGTCGGCATTGAGCAACTGGGTGATGTTCGGTTGCGGCCCCACCAGTGCCTCCATGAATCGATCGGTGCGATTCATCTTGCCGATCAGCTGGGTCTGGATTTCGGCAAGCAGATCGAACTGGCGCTCGGACTCATGCTGGATCACGCGGACCAGTTCGCTGGAAACGATGCGGCTGAGGAACTTGGTGCTGTTCAGAAACGCATACGGCGCGGCCTTGGCCGAGTTGTGGTGGCAGGCAATCAGGCCCCAAAGCGCGCCGTCGACAATCAAGGATACGGTCAGGGTCGCCCGCACCCCCATGTTCTTGAGGTACTGGATGTGGATGGGCGACACACTGCGCAAGAAGCTGTGTGAGAGATCGACAGGCCCGGGCTGGTCGGCATTGACCCACAGCGCTTCGCCCACGTCCTCCACGTCGAACACATGGCGCACGCGGTTCGACACATACAAGGCTCGCGCCTGGGCCGGGATATCCGACGCGGGGTAGTGCAAGCCCTTGTATGGCTCCAGGCCGTCCTCCAGCGCCTCGGCGATCACTTCCCCGTTGTGATCCTCATCGAAGCGATAGATCATCACCCGGTCGTAGCCAGAAAAGCGCTTGAACTCGGTGGCCAGCGTGTCGGCGAACCGCTCGATCGAATCGAGCCTGCTGAGTGTATTGAGCATGCGATGGATTTCATGCTGGAGCCACACCGCCTCATTGCGCCGGGCCCCGCTCTCGACCCAGGGCAGGAAATCCACAAGCAACAAGCCCTGCGCATTCTTGCGCAACACCAGCTCATAGCGCGATGCGCGACCTTGCCCGTCGGGCCCGCAATCGCAGAAACCGCAGTACACGCCGGGAGAATCGTCCTGCTCGGCCACATCGGCGCGATGGTCGCGAATCAGTTCGGCCATGTGCTCGGGCAGGTCATCGAGCTGGAGCGGACGCTGCGCCTGTTGCGCAATCCGGCCCACGAGTGCCTCAAGGTTGCCACTGATGGCGACAACGGTTTCGTTTTCGTCGAGCACCAGCACAAAGCCGTGGGACTGCACCTGACCGAGCAAATGGATCGGCTCAGCCTCACATCGCCCCAGATCGAAGCTGGGCGCATGGGCGGGGGAATAGATCATGGTGAGGACCGTCGTTTCTTATCCTGTTGCAATGACGCAGGGCACCCCCACGCATTTTCGGTCATTCGACGCGCTTGGCCACGATGTCGATCATGAACCGGTTCTTGTCACGCAGCACGTCCATCGCCTTCTCCATCTCCAGCAAGGTACGGCGCTGCTTCTCGGTCAGCTGCTCGCTTGAGCTCTTGCTGTGCAGCAAGTAGTAAATGCCGCTCTTGAGAATCGAGATCTGGTTCATCGTGGTATGAGCCAGCTGTTCAACACGCTGGTCCGCCGAAATGGAATGCTCGGCATGGAACGCCAGTGCACGCGAATTGTCGGTGCTGGCCTGTTGAGCACCGGACGCCGGCGCCATCGGCTCCTGTTGGCCGCCGGGCAGAATGAAACCGCGCACCGTGCTGGTGAAACTCAACACGTCAATCGGTTTGTAGATCACGCCGCAACAACCGCATTGAATCGCCCGGTCGGCTTCGCCACTGAGCGCCATCGCGGTGAAGGCCACCACCGGCACATGATGCGTCCTGGCGTCCCGGCCGATCTGGCGAGCGGCCTCGTACCCGTTCATGCCGGGCAGGTTCATGTCGAGCAGAACGATATCCGGCACCTCTTCGCGCAGGGCCTCGAGAGCATCCTCCGCCATCGAGAACTGACGCACACGGGCGCCCTCGTCCTCAAGCAGCTTGACCGCCAGCTCGGCATTGAGCGGGTTGTCTTCAACAATGAAAACATTCATGGAATCAAATTCCTCACGCGGCACGGGGAGTCGATACACCAGTGACGCATTCGTGGATACCGCAAAATGCTTCGACCGCGCCGCTCACCATGTGTTCGAGATTGTGCATCGCATCTTCAAGTTCGAGCACGGAGAGAAAGGCGTGCCATTGGGCCAGACCTCCGCCGTAATACGCCAACGGCACCGCCTCTCCGAGGCTCGCTCGCAGGTGCCGTGCGATCAGTTGCCCCCCCAGACGAGAGCCCTCAAGCACGTAAGCCGCTCCGATGGCAGTCCAGGTGGATGTCGGCAAAAGATGAGACGGCCACACGGCGGGCGCGGGCATCGTCACCGGCTCGCCCAATGCAGCCAGGTCCCGGGCCAGGTCCGCTTGCCGGGGCGCATACCGCCACGCGCAGCCTGCCAGCGCTCGCGCTTCCGCCGCGCTCAGGCATCTCACGATACGCTCCTCCAGCGGGGCAATCACGGCAAACCATGTTGCCAGATGTCCGGCATAGTCACGCGTCGACACATCGGCCGACAGCGGAACCTGAGCAAAGGCGGTCTGCTCGAGCCGAGCATGCCACGGCATCGTGGCTTCGCGAAGACAAGTGCGAGCACTTCGATGCGACACGGAGCAGAGGTTTTCCGACAGGCTCATGCGTGTAGATGCCCGCCAGAGCGGGATTTAAAGACCCAGAACCAGCGCAGTTTAGGTAAGCCCTTTGCGTCACACAAGCGTTTTTGACATACCCCCTCCGCGCGAAGTGACAGGTGGCGACATGCGGGGAAACCGTCCGGATGCAGCCGGTACGCTTTCATCATAGGCAGACGGCATTCATCGACACCGGAATCGAAATTCGCAGGCAACCTCGCGTTTGATTTGTGCGTAGCGCCAAGTCGTTGGGGCACTGACATTCATGACACAACGACTTGCCGTATGAACCGGATATTTCCGCCGGGATCGCTGCCATCTGACGATCGATCCATGCAGCGCGAGTGAGCCGGGCGATGCACCCCTCACCCATCATTCAACGATGTATGGTCGGGCGGATCAGCGCAACATGTTGCGGGCCGCCAGCCCCTGGGCGGCGAAGTGCTGCAGCAGTTCCTGCTGATGCACGGCATCGCGGGTCTCGATTTCCAGAATGACTTCGGTCATGCCGACCGCCACGTGCAGTTCGCCGCGGCGATGCTCCACGTGGCGGATGTTCATGCCCAGCGCCGCCACTTCGCGGATCACGCGCATCAGGTGACCCGGGGTGTCCGACACGGTCACCGCCACGCTCATGAGCCGGCCCGACGAGGCCAGGCCGTAGTCGATGGAACGCCCCACCAGGCTCATGTCGATGTTGCCGCCTGAAATCACGCAGACCACGGTGTCATCCGGGCGAATGGCGATCTTGCCCTGCATGAGCGCGGCCAGCCCCACCACGCCGGCGCCTTCACCGATGGTCCGGGTGCGTTCGAGCAAGGTGACAACGGCCTCGGCAATGGCGTTGTCGTCCACGGTCACGATCTCGTCCACATATCGGGCGATGACCTGCCGGGTGAGCGCGCCCGGCTGTTTCACCTTGATGCCGTCGGCAATGGTGAAGGCGCCCGCCGGGACCGGTTCCAGCACACCGTCGGTGAGGTAACGCCGATACGGCGCCACCGCCTCGGTCTGCACGCCGATGATGCGGATATCGGGTCGCTGCAGCTTGAGCGCCAGCGCAATGCCCGAGATCAACCCACCACCACCGAGTGGCACGACCGCCACCGTCATGTCGGGCGCATCCTCGAGCATTTCCAGCCCGCAACTGCCCTGCCCGGCGATCACATCCCAATCGTCGTAGGGATGCAGAAAGACCCAGTCATGGGCGGCCGCCAGCTCGCGCGCCCGGCGGGCTGCCACCTCCAGCGTGTCGCCTTCCAGCTCAATGGTCGCGCCCAGCCGGCGACAGGCTTCGATCTTGGTCAGCGGCGCGCTGGTTGGCATCACCACTGTCGCCGGGACACCCGCCAGCGCCGCTGCCCGCGCCACGCCCTGGGCATGATTGCCGGCCGAGGCGGCGATGACGCCTTGCGGACGATCCGATTCGAGCAGGCGAGCGAGTTTGTGTGTGGCCCCGCGAATCTTGAAAGAGCCCGTCCGCTGCAGGTTTTCGAGCTTGAACTGCAGGGCAAAGCCCAGATCCTGCGACAGCGGGTCATTGGTCCATTGCGCGGTATGCAAGACGGCCGTACCGATGCGCGCGCGTGCCGACTGCAAGGCCTTCAGATCAAGCGCGATCGGGTCAGGAGCGACCATGAGTGAGAAGGCCTCCGTTCAGCACAGGGGAAAATGGCGCCAGCTGACGCCAAGCATACCGCCACCGTCATGAGGCGCAAGCGCTCATGCCCACTGCAGCGGCGCCGGCAAGGGGGCCAGCGCGAAGTCGACTCTCAGGGTCGCGCGGGCGTCGGCGTCCTGCGCGGCGGGCGATCGATGAAGCGTGTGCATGGCCAGCACCAGCGCGTCGCCGGCCTCGGCGACGGTGGTTTCGACGGGGTATCGTCCGGCGATCCGTGACGCCTCCGCCGCCAGGATGCGGCCCTCCCGATGCGAGCCCACGGCAATCTCCATGCCGCCGTTGGCGCGGGTGTGCTCGTCCAGATGCACCCGCACGAAGAGCATGTTGGACAGCACGGATTCGGGCGGCTCGCAGTGCCAGATGCCCGACTTGAGCGACCAGGCGCCAAAGCCCGGCAGGTCGACACGCCGATCCACGGCAATGACGCGATCCTGATGCCACCCCAGCTGCCAGTTCGACGCGTCGGTCTTGTTGAAGGCCAGCACGCGCACCGGCCTCGCTGCTGGCCAGACCGAGCGCACCGTCTCGGTCACGCGGCCGCCCGCCACCGCGCGGAAAAGCGGATGCTCACGATCTACACGATGCCCCGGATGCGTACCCGGCTCAATGCATTGTTTGAGGTGTTCGATCTCTGGCGTGTCGATGGCCCGCCTGAACCACAGACAGCCGTGTTGCTCGAACCCGGCCCGACCGGTGTCGGCGTCGCTCATCCGAGCTTGCTCCTGAACATGAAGTACACCGCCCCGAGCAGGCACAGCCCTGCCCAGAGGTAATCCAGTTTCAGGGGCTCTTTGAGATAAAAGAGTGAGAACGGCACGAACACGCTCAGGGTGATCACCTCCTGCACGATCTTGAGCTGCCCAACACTCAGCACCGAGTAGCCGATGCGATTGGCCGGCACCTGCAGCAGATATTCGAACAGGGCAATGCCCCAGCTCACCAGTGCAGCCACGAACCAGGGTTTGGCGCTCATTTCCTTGAGGTGGGCATACCACGCGAAGGTCATGAACACGTTACTGAGCGTCAGCAGGCCGATGGTCGAGAGGATGGGGGACATTCGTTTTTGGGCATCCGACAGGCAATGACGCATCGTACTTCGCCGCGCCCTTGCTGACGCACCGGATGCCGAGCAAGGGCAAAAAAACCCGGCCTGCGCCGTAATGCCGTTCAGTTCAGGGATGGTTTCTCCCCCTTCAAGGGGGAGGTCAGGTGGGGGATGGGGTTTGAACTGCCCGATTTCACCCCATCCCCACCCCAACCCTCCCCTTGAAGGGGAGGGGGCACCCCATCCATGAAGCCTGGATTCGCTTAACTCAACGATATTTCGGCATGGGCCGGGCTGTCGGTGCGGCGCAGACCGCCCGGCCCTAGCGGTAACCGGCCCGATCCAGCAGCTTCTGCGCGTCGACCAGATGCAGGGCGATGTCCCACAGGGAACGTGTATCGGCCTTGAAGGCGCCCATCTCGTCGAGGGCCGGGTTGTCGACCGCGACCGAAGGGACCGCCGGCCATTCATTGTTGCCATTGGCAAAGTGCCGCTGAGCGCTGTCGCTGGCGAGGTATTCGAGAAACTTCACGGCGTTTTTCGGGTGGGGCGCGGTCTTGACCAGGCCGCCGCCGGAGATGTTGACATGGGTGCCGCGGTCGGCCTGGTTCGGCCACACGATGCCCACCCGTTGCTCGACCAGATTGCGCTCCTCGACCCTGTCCGAATTGAGCATGCGCGCCACGTAATAGGAGTTGGAGACCGCCACGCCGCAACGCCCGGTGGCCACCTCCTTGATCTGGTCCAGATCACCGCCCTTGGGACTGCGGGCAAAGTTGGCCACCACGCCGCGCGCCCATTGCTCGGTTGCCTCGACACCCAAGGCCTCGACCAGGGAAGCGACCAACGTGAGGTTGTAGGTATCCCCGCCGGAGCGGCTGCACACCAGCCCCTTGAGCTTCGGGTCGGCCAGCGATTCGTAGGTGGGGACGTCTTCGGCCTGGAGCTTGCGCTTGTTGTAGATGATCAGCCGCGCCCGCTGGGAAAAGGCATACCAGGTCTTCGCCCGCAGGTGCGCCGGGATGCGCTCGTCCAGATAGGCCGAACCGGTCTCGGCAAACACGTTGTTGGCTTCGGCCTGGGCAAGACGCGCCACATCGACGGTGATGAACACGTCGGCCGGGCTGTGTTCGCCCTCGCGCAGAATGCGTTCGAGCAACTCCTGCTCGTTGCCCTCGACCCGGTTGATACGAATGCCGGTTGTGGCTTCGAAATCGTCGTAGAGCGCTTCGTCCACCTGGTAGTGACGCGCTGAATACAGGTTGAGCACCTGCTCTTCTTCGGCGTGCGCTGAGGCACTCATCGCCATGGCCGCGAACAGGCCAAGCAGCATGTGTTTCATCAAAGAACTCCGTGGATGTGCGTGACGCATGCGGGCGCCTCAGGGCGTGGCCCAGCGCCGCAACAGGTTGTGATACACGCCCGTCAGCTTGAGGATCTGCGGGTCGTCCGGCGGCAGCGTGTGCTGCAGCGCCTGGATGGACTGGTCCAGGTCGAACAGCAGGCTGCGCTCGCCTTCATCGCGCACCATGCTCTCGATCCAGAAAAAGGCGGCCACCCGCGCGCCGCGGGTCACCGGCGTGACCCGGTGCAGGCTGCTCGACGGATACAGCACCATATCGCCCGCGGCGAGCTTGACCGGCTGGATGCCGAAGGGCCCTTCGATTTCCAGTGCGCCACCGTCGTAGGCCTCCGGGTCGGCCAGGAACAGCGTGGCCGACAGGTCGGTGCGCACCGAAACCTGGGTCCCGGGTACCTGCATGATGGCGCTGTCCACATGCGCGCCATAGGTGCCGCCGTCGGCATAGCGGTTGAACTTGGGCGGGTAGATTTTCCCCGGCAGTGCCGCCGAGATGAACAACGGATGCTCGCCCAGGCGTCGCACGATGGCATTGCCCAGTTCGACGGCCACCGGATCGGCGTCGTCGAGCTGTTCGTTGCACTTCACGTGGCGGGCGACCGTCCCGGCGGTGGCGGTGCCATCCTGCCAGGCTGCCGAATCGAGCCGTTCGCGCAACAGCTGCACCTCGTCCGCCGAGAGTACGCCGTGAATCGGGATCAGCATCGGGGCACCTCCGTGAGCAGATCGGCGGTGATGTCACCCAGGGTGCGGCACCCCGCCAGCGCCATGCACATCTCGAGTTCTTCGCGCATCAGCTTGAGCATGTGGGCGACACCGAGTGCGCCACCGACGGCCAGGGCGTAGATCTGCAGCCGGCCGATCATCACGGCATTCGCCCCCAGGGCGATGGCCTTGAAGGCATCGGCGCCCGAACGCACCCCGCTGTCGAACAGCACCGGGTAGTCCGGCCCCACGGCCTTGCGGATGCCGGGCAGGCAGTCCAGCGCGGCCGGCACCCCATCCAGCCCCCGACCGCCGTGATTCGAGACGATCACGCCATCGACCCCCGACATGCGCAGGCCGAGGGCGTCGTCCGCGCGCAGCACGCCCTTGACGATCACGGGCAGCGACGACATCTTGAGCAGCCACATGAGATCGTCCATGGTCGGGGCGTCACGCATCATGCCGTCGAGGATCACGCTCTGCGACGGGCTCAGGCTCATCTGCGCCGGCGCGGCATAGTTGGCCAGACTGGCGGCCTGAACCGACGCGGGGCGAACGAAGCCGGCCCGCAGCGCGCGCCGCCCCGGCTGCTGGATGGGCGCATCGAGCGTCACCACCAACGCCTCATAGCCGGCGCGCGCGGCACGCCGCACGAGATCGGCCGTGACCTCGCGCGAGGGCTGGAAATAGAGCTGAAACCATTTGGCACCGCTCGACGCGGCACTGACGGTTTCGAGCGAAAACGCCGACAGGGTCGATACCGTCATGAGCGTATCGGTGGCTTCCGCCCCCCGCGCGGTTTCGGTCTCCCCGTGGGGATGGGCCAGGGTCTGAAAGGCCACCGGCGCCAGCATGAGGGGATGCTCCCGTGGGTGCCCCAGCAGCGTGGTGCGCGTATGGCCGCCGCGCACATCCTTCAACAATCTGGGGAGAATGCCCCAACGCGAAAAGGCCTGCCGGTTGGCCGACAGGCTTGTCTCTTCCCCGCTGCCGCCGGCCAGGTACTGGAAGCAGTCGTCCGGGAGATGGTCCGGGGCAAGGCGCTCGTAGTCGGACGCCCCATGGATGTCCGGCGGCAGGCGCATGGCCCGCTCGGGTGGTGTCGTCAGTGCATTCATGGATCTGGCTCGGCAGCCCCGCCGCGCGCGACGGGGCCCGCCTGGCTTAAAAGTCGTAGTTGAAGGTCAGCTGGGCGTTGCGGGCATCACCCAGGTACATGAAAGCGCCGGAGCGATAGGCCGACAGGTAGTAGGTCTCGTCGGTCACGTTGCCCACATTCAGCCGCGCGGAGAGATTGCGGTTGAACCGGTAGCTGGCGAACAGGTCGAGCACGGTGTAATCGGGCACCTTGACGGTCAGCTGCTCGGGCGACTCGGGCGTGCCGGAATACTTCCTGCCCTGGTAGGTCACGTTGCCGCCGAAGGTGAATTTCGGGGTCGCCGCGTAGCTGAGCAACACCGAGGCAGTCGTCTCGGGGAAGTTGGAGAGGCCCGCATCGACACGGCTCTGGTCCTGCGACTTGAGCCACTTGGCGTTCATCACGGCCATGCCGGCCTGCGCGCTGAGCTTTTGGGTCAGGTTACCGGCCATGCCCAGTTCCACACCCTGCACGCGGTACTTGCCGGTGTTGATGGCGCCGATGTCGGTGTAGCTCTGACCGCCGATGATTTCCATCACGTCGCTCTTGGTGACCTGGAACCAGGCCGCGGTCAGCAGCAGCTTGCCGCGGTTCACGTTCCACTTGGTCCCCACTTCGATGTTCTCGGATTTCTCCGGCTCGCTCTGGGCGAACAGTGCCTGGCGCTGCGCCGTGGTCAGCGCCACGCCACCGGCGCCGGTGCTCGGCACGCAGATGCCGCCGTAATCGCACGAGGACACATCCGACTCGCCACCATTGATGTCGCTGGCCGTGCTGTAGGTGACATACACATTGGCGTCCGGCTTGAACTGCCAGGTCAGGCCCAGGTGACCATTCCACAGGCCGTCATCCAGTTCCCACTTGGTCTTGGTGGTAGTGCCGGTGACGGTGCGCAGATCCACATGGTCGTAGCGCAGACCGCCGAACAGGGTCCACTCCTCGGTCAGATCGATGGTATCCATCGCCGAGAGCGAGATGGTCTTCGCGTTCCAGTCGATGTCGGCATCGCCTTTACTGATGCTGCGATCCAGCAGCGAACCGATGTTGTTCACATAGTTGCCACTGGGGTCGACGATACACACCGCATCGCGGGGGCTTCCGCCGCGGCCGCTGACCACGCAGTTGCTGTTGGCCGAATAGTCGTACTGACCGTTCAGGACGCTGTGATCGGAATACTCCAGGCTGAAGATGAACTCATGGTCCATACCCCAGAGATTGCGCTCCGCATACAGGTTGGTCTGGTTGGCGAAGTATTCCACCTCCTGCCAGCCCTGATGGGTACTGAGCGAGACGGTGTTATAGACACCGCCTGGGTTGGTGGCGTGGGTGGCACGGTCGTTGGCGCCGGTGATCACGTAGCCGTTGTCGGTGGTGCCGTAGCGCGTGAGGTTGGTGATGCGGGTCTTGTCATCAAGGTAGTAGCGCGCACGCAAGGTGAAGGTGTCGATCTCCGACTTGAGGAAATCCTCGTCCTGCACGTACACAGGAATGTTCGTTGCCGGCTTGCCCGAATCCAGCGTCCAGGTCCCCAGATCCTGCTGCTCGTCGGTCTTGAGGTGGTAGTAGTCGGCGGTCAGGTCCAGTTTGTCGGTGGCCTGCAGGTTCCATGACAGGGCCACGCCATCGCGGCCACGATTGGCCGGCGAGCGGTCGGGCACGTCCTGGCGGTGATGCAGCAGGTTGATCCGCAAGGCGTTGTCTTCATTGATGACGAAGTTGCTGTCCGCCGTCATGCGCACGTAGCTGTCGGTGCCGAAACCGACCGACAGCTTGGTGAAGTCCACATCGGTCGTGGCCTGCTTGGTGATCGAGTTGATCGCCCCGCCCGTGGCCCCGCGCCCGGCAAAGGTCGAGCTCGGGCCCTTGGTGATCTCGAGCTGCTCGACAGCAAAGCTTTCGCGCACCGTCATGCCCGGATCGCGCAGGCCATCGACGAACACATCGGAACGGGCTTCCTGGCCACGGATGATGTAACGGTCGCCAAAGGCATTGCCGTTCTCGCCCGTGCCCAGCGTGATACCCGGCTGGGCACGCAGGATGTCGCGCAGGTCGGTACGGCCGGTGTCGAGCATCTGCTGTCTGGTCAGCACGGTGATGGTCTGGGGCGTCTCGGCAAGGGGCCGGGTGTGGCGCTCGTCGCCCGAGGTGCGGGCCTTGTACGGCGCACCGGGCTCGGCATTGGGGTTCGGGTCGATCGCTTCACTGACCACTTCCACCGGCGCCAGGGTGGTCGTGCTTTCCGTCGACTGGGCCACGGCCAGCGGGGTGAACATGGTCGTGGTCACCCCAAGGGCCAGGGCTGTGCGCGTCATGGTGCCGGGCACCGGCTTGGCTGCCACGCGGAAACTGGCCGGCAGGGAAATTGCGGATTTTTGCTGTGTCATCTCTCTGAGCTTTCAAACGCACCGAGGCAAAGACACAGTCATCGACGCAGTCGCCCGCGACACCATTTTCAGTGTCGCAGCGCCCTGTCATGGCGACCCGCCCAGCCAACGGTTGGGGAAACAGAACGGTTGGCTGGCGTCTGGCTGGCTACCGGATACCGGTCGATCAGATCGACCAGGAAGCGCACGCTTCTTTATTGCGAATGCGAATCTATCTCATTCCCGGCCGTTACTCAAGCCTCTCCGCACTTTTTTGATCACCCCCTCGCGGCTCGGCGGCGTCCAACCAGCTAGCAAAGCATTGCAAGCCCGCGTTCCGCAGCCCTCGGACACGCGCCATTTAATCGCCCAGCAGTACCCTTGCGATGCCTGCAATGAACAGACGGGTTCGCAAACAAATAGACTGGTTCCGTCGGGTGTGGATGAGAAAACGCGACGTCGGCCTCGCGCCGTTTCGAGCCCGGGCCGATTTTTTTGGGCTGAAAATCGGCCTGAACAGCCATTGATCGATGCGACTACCACTGGCCGCAATGTGCAGACTATCTGACACAGCAATGTTCGGCACAGGGCGACGACCACGCAATAGGGAAGACCAATTGTGGCCCAGCGAGCGTGCGGCTAGTCTGAAAAGCAAAGCTTTGGGCTAATGGATAAGAGAGGCGTTTGCGTGAACTGAGTCCGAAAGTTCATATTGCTCGGCGTACAAGGACTCATAGCGAATACGTAAGTCGAACTGGCGCGTAGTCAACAGGGTAGCCACTGCCAAGTGGCATGCACTCTTATCGGCTTTAGTGGGTGTAAGTAGCGGTACATCCTCTCCAACGCTGATAGCGCTTTCTTCTAGAGGCCACGCGTGGGCAAAGCACTCCGCTTCAAGGCCGAGTTCATCAAGAACTTCTTGCCACCTGCTCTTTCCGAGGCCCTCGAAGCGCTTTGTACCAATGGTGACACTCATGCCTCGCAAAACTGCCGGGCCAAGGCCGTTATTCGTTATGTATAGCCCATTCTTTCCTCCAGGCCCCTCCAAATGCGGAGTGAGGAGTAGTAGCGGCCTTACACTAAGTTGATTGTGGCGCCTACCGACTTCAAGCTGCCACCAGGAGAGCCCGACGGCGACTAGCGAAATGATTACTGCAAAAATCGATAGGTATGTCTCTAGACGTTTCATACACCTTTCCCTAGACGCCCCCGATCACGACGATATTGGCTTGACACGGATAATGTCGTACCACCGCCCAAAAACTAACTATGTGGCTCCATGTTTCGACCTAACCGATTTGGTCGGACGGCGCGTTGAGTTTCAGTCGAAGACAACTCGACCGCCCATGATGTTGTAGTGGGGAGCTTCTATTTAATGCAAGTCGAATAACCCATAAGCTTATATCATCCTGATAATTTCAATTCGCGCAGATCTTCCTTCCATGTCGCCAGCCGAATCACGAATCGAGTCCAAACCCAACGTTCAACGCACCTTCCGTGATCTGTCCAAAGAGAAAGTAGCCGACATCGAGCGCGCCTCAATTCTGGCCCGGATGGGCTGGTCGGATGCCTTTGGCTGGGACAGCCTGCTTGAATCGAAGCGTATCCTGATGATCTCCGAGGCGGGAGCTGGAAAGACCTACGAGTGTCGTGCCCAGCAGCGGGAGTTGTGGGAGCAAGGCGAGCCAGCCTTCTATCTCGATCTGGCACAGCTCGCGACCAACAATGTGCGGGATCTTCTGTCAGCAGACGAGGAGGCAAGACTGGATGCATGGCTGGCGGCGCAATCCGATGTTGCCACCTTCTTTCTCGACTCGATTGACGAGCTAAACCTTACCCTCGGCTCGTTCGAAACTGCACTTAATCGGCTAAGCAAGGCCGTTGTCGGGCAGCTAGGGAGAGTCCGGATCATAATTACGACGCGCCCGATAGCGGTCGATCAGCAGCTGTTCCGGAAATATTTCCCAGTGCCCGATTCGTGGGAGCGTATCGAGGGCGGCCATGCCTTTGCCGACGTTGCGATGGGGCGCCGGCGACAGGGTTCGAACCGGCAAGAGACGGCGGCGCCAATCTGGCGCAATGTCGCGCTGATGCCCTTATCGGACGATCAGATCCGGGTGTTGGCGGCAGTCGAGGGTGTAAACGATGCTGATGCTTTGCTCGCAGATATCCTCAAGCGCAACGCTGAGGATTTCGCACGACGCCCTCAGGATCTCGTTGAGCTTTGTTCAGACTGGCACGAGCACCACCGCATCCGCACTCACCGTGAGCAGGTAGAGCAGAACATCCGCGTCAAGCTTAAGCCGCGAACCGACCGGCGAGAGCCGGCGGAGCTATCACCAGACAAAGCACTCGAAGGAGCAAGCCGCCTTGCGCTCGCTGCAATGCTTACCCGCAAGCTGACAATCCGGCTCAGCGTGGAGGCTGACCGGGGCGGTGAGCCAGGAACGGCGCTTGATCCCGAGGCAGTTTTGCATGATTGGACTTCCGAGGAGCGTGGGACATTGCTTGAGCGCGCGCTCTTCGGGTTCGCGAGCTACGGCCGCGTGAGGTTCCATCACCGCTCGGTGGTCGAGTTCCTCGCAGCTCATCATCTTCACGATCGCTTGTGCCACGGCATGCCGCTCAAGGCGGTTAAGCGTCTGCTATTTACCGAAACGCCGCAAAAAATCAAAGTCGTCCGACCGACAATGCGTCCGGTCGCGGCATGGCTGGCAGCATCGCATTCCAGCGTGTTTTCTGAGGTTCAAGATCGCGAGCCAGAGGCACTGTTAGATTTAGCTGACCCGGAATCACTTCCGCTCCAACAACGCGTCGCTGCACTACAGTCTTATATGCATCATTACGGTAAGGGAGGGTGGCGCGGCCTCCACGTTCCTCAGGTACAGGTTCATCGTTTCGCCTCACCAGACTTGGATGCGCACGTGTCGGAGCTGTGGCGCGCAGGAGTCGAAAACATAGAAAGCCGCGAGCTCTTGATCGAGTTGATCGGTGCCGGACCAATGCCCGGCTGCGCGAATCTGGTTCATGGTGTCGCAATTGATGGATCGGCCACTCAAGGTGAGCGTCACGACGCGATCGACGCTCTGGTCCGCTTAGACGACCCGCGGGTCAAGTCGCTCGCTCAATCAATAGTGGAGGAGCCGGCACTCTGGCCCGATGCCATTGCAAGAGGCGCGATCGTGCAGCTGATCCCGAGGTATATCGCGCCTGACGGGGTTTGCGAGATCTTGAAGCGCGTCCGGGCGTCGAAAAGCTCCGTCGACTCGCTTGAGTGGGTATTGCCTCGAAAAATTGCCGAACTTGTGTTCCCTCCGAAATATCTGGCTCAGATCCGCGCGGGCATGACCGATCTGGTCACCGAGGGGCTCGCTTGGGAGAAACATCGCGCCAGGCTTGTCAGCAAGCGCTCACACCTACTCCCAGCACTTGCTGCTGTTTGCCTAAGGCTACTTCGGGAGGGTGAGACGGACGCCTCGGTCCTACATTCTTCGGTGATCGCGCTGCGCCTTCAAGACGAGGACGCCCCCCATTGCGAAGCTGCGCAGAACCTTCGTGCGATGCTCGCCGAGCAGGCGTCGCCACTCCGCGAAGCGATCTTCTTGGCCGACGATGCATTCAGTGAGAGCGTGCATCCCGAGGTCGATCCGTGGCGGCGTCTTTTCCGCGCATCCTACCGCGGCCCGCTCGTTCTAAATGACGCGCAAGATGGCTGTTGGGTACGGCGCATCCTTGCCGACCCCGACCGCTCACTACCAGTGCGAACAATGATGCTTGAGGCCTTGAGTCGCGTCATATGGGATGGCGCGGGCGATCCACACGATCATATTGAAGGCCTGCGGCAGTACGTTTCCGGTGAACCAGAGCTGACCACGTTGATCGACCGCCATCTCTCGCCCCGAGAGATCGACCCGGAAGAGGCTGAGTTACAGGCGAACATCGAACGGCAAAGAGTTTCCGCCGCGCAGCGTGACGCGAAAAACCACGCGGATTGGGTCGCATTCTGGCGTGAGGTTGCCGAACATCCCGAGACCGCCTTCAGTGCCGATCACGAGGGCAACACCGCCTGGAACCTCTGGCAGGCGATGCGGCAGTCTGGTAAGGAAAGCCGCGCATCGGGCTGGAATCGCCGTTTCATAGAACAGTATTTCGACAAGGAAGTAGCCGACCGGCTACGCGCCAGCATGCGGCCGATCTGGCGCAACGATCGACCAACCCTTCCGAGCGAGAGACCCGAGGACAAGCGGGGGACCATCCTCATACGTTGGCAGCTTGGGCTGGCCGCAATTGCTGCCGAGGCCGAGGATACTGACTGGGCAATTAAGCTTTCGGTCGAGGAGGCTGAACTCGCAGCTCGCTACGCGCCGATCGAATTGAACGGCTTCCCGGCATGGTTCGAAGCACTCGCCCGCGCGCATCCGGATGCGGTCGAGCGCACCCTTGGCCCAGATATTAGCGCCGAACTCGAAGATTACGCAGCGCGGGGTTCATCCTCAATTCTGCTTCAGGATGTGAGCCATGCGCCGACTGCGGTCATCAAGCTGTTCCTACCACGCCTGCGCGCTTGGCTCGATGCTCATCACGACAATCTGCGCGACGGCGAGGTCGAGGCACCCGCGCCCGGGGGACTCGAGCGCGTACTCGAAATTCTTCTTGACCATGGCGGCGATGAAACAAGAGCCCATATCCGCGACTTGGCTGAGGATCATCTAAAGGTCACCGGGTATGGACCATTCAAACAAATTTGGCTGACAACACTGCTACGCCTCGATCCGGCTGCAGGAACAGCCGCCGTCGAACGCGTTTTGGCGCCAGTGGATGCCTCGGTGACAGCTACCGCTATAAATGTCTTCGGGGCCACATTCGGCGAGCGCTACGGAAATCTGCTAGTTAACCTCGGAGATCCGAGCTTCACCCCAAAGCTTCTCCTACGTCTAACCCGGATCGCATATCAGCATGTGCGCCCCTGCGACGACATTACACGCGAGGGTACCTATTCGCCTGGATCCCGCGATTGGGCGCAGGACGGTCGGAACGCCTTGCTCCGAGCGATTATCGACGCCAAGGGCGCGGAAGCTTGGGAGGTCAAGCTCGAGATGCGCAATGACCCGCTATTCGCCCATTTCCGCGATAGGCTTGCTCTGCTTGCCCGGGAAAAGGCGGCCGAAGAGGCCGACGGAGCCATCTTCTCCGAGTCCGAAGTGGCCACATTCAACCGCTATGGTGAAGCGCCGCCGACAACCCGTGATGACATGTTTGCGATGCTCGTCGATCGGCTTGACGACCTTGATGACTTGCTTCTCCAAGATGTGTCGCCACGCGCCGCCTGGGCTGGGATTAGGGACGAGAAGGTGATGCGCCAGCAAATCGCGCTGCAACTCCAGAGCGCCGCCAACCACGCCTACACGGTCGACCAGGAGGCAGTTACTGCCGACGAGAAGGAGACGGATATTCGACTGCGAGTGGCATCGTCAGGCCAGCAAGCCACTATCGAACTCAAAATCGGCGAAAACTGGTCAGGCCGCCAGCTACGTGACACGATCAATGATCAACTCGTCACCAAATACATGGCTGCAGAAACCAGTCGCTCCGGCTGTCTTCTGGTGACCGTTGCCGACATCAACCGAAGTTGGCAGCACCCGGATACAAACGAAATAAACGAAATTTTAGATATCGACGGACTGCGGACCATGCTCGATGTTGAGGCGGCTAGGATCGTCGACTCCTTAGGAGGCGCCTTGCGGATTGCGATAAAAGTGCTTGATCTGAGGCCCCGCCTCGCAGCCGAGTCCAAATTGAATGCTACGAGGAGTGGCGGACAGAGAGGACACTTCTCCGGCCCGTCCTGAATTGATTCAGATGTGTTCCGATGAGTCTCTTGAGTGGCCTAAGGAACATGCGTCGCGTTGGCTCCCGGAACCAGTCGGCAACCCATAGTGAGTAACTGATCGACGATAGCAGCTTTCTAAAGTGAGGCTCGCTTCACAATTGGTAACTGGGAGTTCGGCAGCTTCGCACTCGATTCTGCCGTTCCGAGATGTCGCTAAGACTGGCAGCTACGGCCGAAAACCGGAGATTCGAAAACGTCCCTTTGAAGGCACCTCGGTCAGTGGCGCGTACGCAGGACTCGCTGGCTTCGCGCAATCCTTCGACCGTTCCTAATCAATGAGCCCTTCACCCATATGGCTGGGCATGACCGGGGCTCATTGGGGAATCGTATCTACGATTGTTTTTGGAACGTTTGGCGCATGTACACCGTGGCACAGCGCCTCCAGCTCAAGACGCGCCTCGATAGCACGCTCGAGTGCACCTTTCTCGCCGTACTTCGAAACTGCGAACGAGCGTGAGCCCGCCTTGATACCCCAGGGCGGGTCGGCGACCCAAGAGATGTAGCAGCGCTGCTGGCCCGATTTGTTGGTATAGATGCGCTTGTGTCGGCGAATTCCGGCCTTGCCGGTGGTGTTGTTCTTGCGCAGCTTCGAGACGTATTCGCGTTTCGGCAACATGGCCAGACTGGTGATCATCTCGTCGCGCCATTGCTGTGCCGCGCGTAGGGCGTCCTCAATGCTGCCGTAACCGCGCTTGCCAAACCATCGCTTGTGGGTCTTGCCGCGTCGTCTGAGGCGTGCCTCGTATCCCTCTTTGCCAGGTGTCGCTTGGTACGTAATGCAATACATGGCATTGACGCTTGCAACCTCCTGTGGCTTTGGCGACGGTTGTGCTTTAGAATCGTCCGACATTACCGCGACCGCATGGAAGCTACAGACTCGGCGCCGATTGGTCTGGCGACCACTGCCAGAAAACGGCGCCATAGTCGCCGCCGACATCAGGCATGGTTTCGCCTTGTTTGAAGTAGCGACGGCTGCCCTGCTTGGCCGGAGTGAACCACCAGCCGGTTTCGGGGCACGGTTGGCCGGCGGGAACATTGGGGCGAGACCGGGATGCGCCGCCACCTGTGCCGCCATCGGAAAAGCGCACCGCGTTTTCGCGCGACCAGGCGACCAGATCCTTGGGGTAGTAGAGATACTTGTGCAGGCTCGAATCGTCTTCGATGCCCAGCAGAATGACCGCGGCGCCGGCTTCGAAGCTCCAGTAGCCGTAGTAGCCAGCGCCTGCTTTATGACTGTCGTGCCAGCCGGTGCCCGATAGGTCCTTGTACCAATGCTTGAGGTAGCGGTCCAAATCCTTGATAGCTTCTTCGTTGGTTTCGCTGCTCATGGCGTCGATGAGTGGCTCGTATGGTCTGGTCGCACACACGTGCTCAGTTTCCATACGGTCCAACGGGGCGTAACTCAGAAATTCTTCGACGAGCCAGTCATATCCAACATTGGCGCCATTGTCCCCATCCTGCAGCGCGGCCAAACGCGGCAGTAAATCGCGACGATGTAGCAGGAAGCACAGACCGATGAGTTGCATCAGCAGGCAGTAATCATCAAGGCTGTAATACTTGAAGACTACGTCGTTGCGGTCACTGGCGTACTTCCACAGTTGTTCGCCGTAGCGTTCGTAGGCGGAAATAACCGCTTCAAGTTCGCTCCGCAACAACGCGATCGGTTCGCCAGCAGTGTAGCGGAGTGCCAATAGGTCAAACTTGCCTTCTGCGCTGGATCGACGCGCGAGCATTTCTCTTTGTAGCTCGCTGGACCCGCTGCCGTAAGGGTTCGAGGCAAAATATTCGACCGACTCTTCTACGACGGGGATAGTGCTCCGGTAGTAGGTTTCACCTAAGAATTGCTGGCGTCGTTGTTTGTGGAATTGCATCTTCGGGGTTCCTGTCATCGCACGCGCTTGTCACGACCTGAGCCAATAAAGCCAGCCCGATTGTCAACCACCTTGTCTATATCTCGATCTCCCCATTCTCGCGTCGCCTCATGAGCTGAATGCATTCCGTCGTCGACCGATTGTTGAGCGAGAAGCAGAATCAACGCTTCGGCGTGAGCCACCGCTTGAGGAATAGAGAAAAATAAGACGTGTCGAGTATACCCATCGCGTTCAATGGCCTTCGCGAGCGATATGTTGTCAACGGCTTTGGCTAACCGTTTCCCTTGAATCCAATCGTGCCCCATCTGAGTGACCTTGCCATTGGCCTGGCGGGTTGCCGGCTGCTGGTTTCCAGTGGAGGCTGAACTCTTCGAGCTACGACCCTTTTTCTTGGTCGTCCCCGACTGCACCCCATCCTTCCCTGTCTTGTCCCAAGCTTCGCCAAGCAAGGTCTTGAGCGATTTCGTCGGATCATAACTTGCCTTGGCTTCGACGACGGCGTACGGCTTCAAGCCATTGCTTTTCCATACCGCGTCGATTCCTCGGCCGCGAACGATGGTGGGCCACAGCTGAACCATTCGATGCGCATCGTTTAACTTCGCTTCGTTCAGAGCCCCTGTGTCATGGAGAGCTGGCGCTCCCCAACCCTTGGCGTCCTGACAGTGATAGTCGGCCATGTGTTCGCCCAGCACACCGAGCGCTTTTAGCGAAATCTTCTTGAATCGCTCAGCTCGTTGAGACGAACGAGTCGGTGTATTGGGCTGTGCGTCGTCGGCGTGGTCCCCTTTGGCACCCTTGCCCTCTTTGGCCTGAGTGCCCGGCTTTGCCTCGGGCGAGCCGGGAGCACGTTTGGCCGTGGGCGCATCTGCACTGGTCTTGCGCCCCTTGGTGAGCCAATCGTCCACCTCCTTCTTGAAGGCATCGAACTGCTTGCCAAGACCAGCGCGAATATCGTCGACCTGCTTTCTGAGATTCTTGTCCAGATGCCGAGTCAGATTCGGATTGGCGAGGATGTCGTCGAGCTGTTTGCGTACCTTCGACAGGTCCAGCACCTCGCGCAGCAGTTTTTCCGGATCGCCCTTGTAGAAGCGACGAATCATGGCGAGCAGATCATCAATGTTCGCCGTGCCTGCTTTGACGGCGCGCAAGCTGCGCTTGGCAGCATCGCCTCCTCCGGGGATGAGGCCGATGGTGGCCGTGATGAGGTTGAACCAACCCAATGGGCTGGCGGGTGCCCCGGAAACTTCCACCAATCCCTTGATGATGTCACGGGCATCGACCAGTTGTCCGACGACCGGAATACAGCCAATCACCGTCTCGGCGAGGATGGCCCACGGCGCATTGTTGTCGCCCTTGAAGAAACTGAGCGCTTCGCTCTTGAGCGAATCGAACCAGCCGCCACGATCGTCGTTGGCTGCGCTTGGTTTCGAACGGTATCGGGTGCGAGGATTGACGTTGGCCATCAGGCGTCCTCCCTCAATTTCTCTTCCATGGCTTTCTGTTGGGCGGCGTCCAGGTAGTGCCAGGCGTTTTCACCGTCAGGCTCGTCAACATCGGTATTGAATTCGGCAAAGACATCACGTTGCTCGCTGGTAGCCTCGTTAGCCCAGTAGTCGTCCGAATCGCTGACGTACTGCTGGATACGTGCGATGGCTTCTTCGTTGCTTTCGCTGTTGGCTGCGAAGGTGTTCGCAGCCAACTCGACCCGCGCCTCGGGTGCCGCCGGGTTCTCGCCGTAATAGACGCGCGCCGATTGATTAGGCACGCCTTCGATGCGCGCAAAACCATTGGCATCCAGGCGGCCCTCCATGATGGTTCCATCGTCGAACACCAGGCGGTAGGGCGCATTCGAGACCGGCTGTAACCAGTCATCGTGCAGATTCAGTTCAATGAAGTTGGGCGCCTCGGCGGCAAGACCGGTGGGTAGTGCCTCCGGCGAAGCGCTGCCGCTCCCCGGCCCCACAAACGCATTCCCACTGCCCTTGACCGAGAACGTCCCCGGACACGCGAAGGTGATGTCCCCGCCCTTGAGGGTGACGGAACTCTGCCCGGCCTTGAGCACGATGCTGTCCTTGGCCTGGATGTGGATCTCGTCGTTCGAGCTGGTGATGGTCACCGAGTCGTCGGCGAGGATTTCCATCTCGTCGGTGTGGGCCTGGATGGTGTGGGTGCCGGCGGCGGCGATGGATTTGATGCCGCCCGCGTGGGTGTAGAGGCTGGCCGCTTCGCCGGCGGTGGCGGAGAAGGTCTTGGCGCTGGCGATGTGCAGGTCTTCCTGCGCGGTGGCGTGCAGGTTCTGGCTGGCGAAGAGAATGCTGCTGGCGGGGGTTGAGAGGCCGATGTCGTCCGGCCCTTCGGTGACGATATAGGGCTTGGCGAAGCGCTCGGTGGGCTCGCCCAGGCTGCGGCTGCCGGGTTGGGCTTTCTTTGCTTCCTGCCCGCCGATGCTGCCCTCGAATTTGCCCTCTTTCTGTGGATCGAGCCCGTCGATGAATGCCGTTTGTTGCTTGTTGGCCTTGAGGCCGAGGGCACCGGATGCGCTGGCCGCGTCATTGAGCGATTGGGCGCTCTGCTCGGCCGCGCGCAGTTGGCCGACAGCTTCGGCCACATCCATCTGGGTGCTGGTGGCGTTCTGGCGGGCGGTGGTGCTGATGAGCATGCCTTCGCCGGCACGCACGGCCAGCCAGCCGTCGGTGCGTAGCTCAAAGCCGGTGCCGCGCCAGGGCCCGCGATGGGCGCTGTCCAGGCGCTGATCCACCAGGTGGCCCAGGCCCAGCTGGGCGTCGGTTTCGCTGGTGGCCAGACGGGTGCGCAACTGGCCCGGGGCGTCGTCGGTGAGCCACTGATTGGTGCCGGCGCCCTTGCCTTCGTGGTTGTGGCTGTGCCAGCCCGAGACGGTGCCGGGGTGGTTGGCGCCTGAATCGACGCCGGCCGAGAACGGGGGCAGGTCGGCGCCGTTGTAGCACTGACCGACCACGATGGGCCGGTCGATATCGCCATCGACGAAGTCCACCAGCACTTCGGTGCCGATGCGCGGCAGGAAGTGGCTGCCCCAGTTGGGGCCGGCCAGCCATTCGGCCACCCGCACCCAGGTGCCTGAGGTGGCGTCACCCGGGGCGTTGCCCTCGGTGGCGGCCGGCCCGGTGTCGTTGAGGCCGCCCGCGTTGGGCGCCTCGCCCCGCTGCCAGGGGTACTGTATGAGCACCCGATGGTCCCGATCCGTGGTGATTGCCGCGTCGGGGTGGCCGACCACCAGGGCGATCTGCTGACTCACCTGAGGGTGCGGGATCGGGTGCGGCACCACCGGGGCAGCGGCTGCTTGCAGCACGAAGCGGTTGCGGTAGGTGCCTTGTTCCAGTGCAGTGCTTTTCAGCAGCTCGGCCGCTTCGGCGCCCAGGTTGTTGGTGGCGTGGTGTTCCACGTTCAGGATGCGTAGCCGCGCATCATCGCCCTGGTACTGCTCGTGCTGGGTCAGCGTGAAGAGCGTGCCCTCGGCCATCTGGCGCACGGCCCCTTCGCCCGTCAGGCGCCTATGCGCCGATTCGAAGGCGCTGAGCATGAGGTCGGTGCGCAGTTGTGCCGCGGCGGTGTCTTCGAAGCGGTAGGCCGAGGCGCCGTCATAGATCTCCATCACGGGGACATCGCCCATGTCGATCTGGCTGGTCGCCTGGGCAGCGGTGGCGGTGAGTTTCTTGTAGTCCCGGCTGCTGCGGGTGACGGCGTTGGGCACCACCTGGGTGATGTCGTGCAGGACCTGGATGCTGTCTTCAAGTTCGGGGGCGTCGGCGCGGTGAAAGCGCATGGCGGGCTGGCGACTCTCGGGTGCCTCGGCGTTGCGGTCGAAGATCACCAGGGTGTGGCGGGCGTGGGTGCTCGTTTGCGTCGCCTCGTCGCCCGCGACTGCGCTCTGGTCATGCTCGAAGCGGAAGGACAGGCCTTCTTCCGAGAGCAACTGGCGCAGGAAGTCGAAATCGGATTCGCGGTATTGGGTTTTCCGGCTGTAATTGCGCAGGGGTTGGGTCACTTCTGCGCGCCAGTTCGCTTCGCGGTAGTCGCCGAAGACGGATTCGGCGATGCTCAGCACGTCCTTGTCCTGAAACTGGAAGCAGTCACGGCGCTGGGCGCAGAAGGCCAGCCAGGGTTCGACAACAAGACGATAGCGTGCCAAGCCACCATCGGCGCCCAGGCTCATGGCTTCGGTCACATAGCCGTGCCAGTTTCGCAGCGATCCGTCCGCCTGAAGCAGGCGCAGGGTGACCTCTTCGCCGAGCAGTTGCTTCAGTTCGAAATGGGCATTGCCCGACAGGCAGTCCACTTCGAAGCGGAACAGTTCGCTGACAGCTTCGCGACCGGTGAAACGCTCGACGACCAGGGCGGCTTCGGGCAGGGGGGTCTCGATGTTGATGAGACGGGCGTGCTGGGAGAGGTGCGCGGTGAAGAGGGCTCGGAGGGAGGACATGAACGCAACCCGGCAGCAATGACGTTGAAGTATATCCGCGCAGCCACAAATTATTCAATCTGCATCTACTTCATTGTTGTCGTCTGCGCGCGAAATCAAAGGCATGGGCGCGCATTCGACGACGAAAGTCTTTGGGCGCGGTTGCAGACTACATTGCCCTCGTTTCAGCAGGTACGACAGGACGAGTGCTCATGCTGATCAAATGACATCACCAACCCAACCCTCATTCGCTCC
Organism: Nitrogeniibacter aestuarii; assembly: GCF_017309585.1. Taxonomy (NCBI): domain Bacteria; kingdom Pseudomonadati; phylum Pseudomonadota; class Betaproteobacteria; order Rhodocyclales; family Zoogloeaceae; genus Nitrogeniibacter; species Nitrogeniibacter aestuarii. Next base: position 3,594,471 of record NZ_CP071321.1, read on the forward strand.
GGCGATAAAAAGAAAAGCCGGGCGAAGCCCGGCTCACTGCTGCCACTTTATTCAGGTTCAAGCCGCGTCGAGCGCCTGTTCCATGGCGGTGAGCAGGTTCCCGGCCGACTGGGCGCCCGAGACAGCGAACTGCTGATTGAAGACGAAAAACGGGACGCCCTGGATGCCCAGCGACTTCACCTGTTTGTAGACCTCCATGACCTCGTCTTCGGCGTCATCGCCTTCGAGCCACTCGGCCAGTTCCTTGTCCTGCACACCCGCCAGTTGCGCAATCATGGCGAGCACCTTCGGGTCACCGATGTTGCGCCCGCCCTCGAAGTAAGCCGAGAAGATGCCGTGCGCCAGCTTGGCGACCAGCACCGGGTCGGCACCCACCGCCTGTAGTTGCAGGATGAGGCGATGGGCCGGCAAGGTGGTCGGGCGCAGTTCGACCTTGTCGAAGTCGAAGCGCGCGCCATCGGGCTCGCCCGCCTCGATGACCTGTTGTTGCACTTCCCTGACCTTTTCGGCGCTGCCGAACTTGCGCTCGAGATAGGACTGGTACTCGTAGCCCTCGGGCGGCGTCGTTTCATCGAGGAAGAAAGGCAGTCGCTGGATTTCGACCTGAACTTCCGGCCGTTTTTCGGCCAGCAGCGCGAGCGCCGAGCGCAGGCGTGCTTCGCCGACGTGGCACCAGGGGCAGACGAAGTCGGCGATCAGGTCGATATGCAGTTTCATTGTGATTCCGGTCGGTGGAGGTAGCCCCTCACCCTAACACGTCGTGCACAGCGCGTCCTGCCCTTGCGCCAGTTTCTCCGGCACTTCCACGCTGGCCAGTTCAGTGGCCCATTCACGCAGCCGACGCTGGACGTGGGCGATCTGCGCGGGCGTGGCGCGATTGAGAAAATCCGTCCAGAAGCGCCGATAAATGACTTCGCGCCGCTGCGTCTCGGCCACCACCGCCGCCGGGCGGCGCTCGCGCCAGTTGGCCACCCAGTCCTCCAGCGCGGCCACATCGTTGCGCTTGATGATGTCGATAAGCTCACCGTGGCGCCGTTCACGCTCGCGCAGCCAGATGTGGCGATCCAGTCGCATGGCTTCATTGCGCACGATGAACACCTGCTGGGCATCGGTCACCTCGCCAAACCAGTCTTCCAGATCGTCCACCAGCTTCTCTGTCCGCTGGAGTGCCTGCTGCTCAAGTGTGTTGTCAGCCAGTTCCTCGGCCAGTTCGGCGCGGCGCGCGGCCAGATGCTGCTCGACGTCAGTCGCCTCGTCGAGGGTCATCGCCGGCCAGCGCCGGGCCAGTTGGGTGGCAAAGACGCGACCGAGTGCGTCGGAGTGACGGTCAAAGGCCTCAAAGGCCCATGCCACGTCGGCCTCGCGGACCGGCCGGTCAAGGCGGTCGGCGGTCTCGCGCATGAGCGCAATCAGTTCGAGTCGAGGGGCACCGACATGCCAGTTCCAGGTCTCGTCGAGCGCGGCGCGCACCGCGTCCGACTGCGCGCCCGGCAGATCGAAGACGTCATCCACCCACAGCGTCGCCAGCAGCGGTGCGTTGCGATAGCCAAGCGAAATCTTGCTGCAGGCTGCCAGGCTGCAGATCGAGGCGATCAGAACAAGAATGATAGTTCGCGCACGCATGTGCCTGTGGCAATCGGGCGGCGAATGAGTTCCACACGCTCGACTCAAGGCGGGCACAGGACAGACCCTGGCGCGGGCTCCGGCTCAAGCCGCCATACGCGCTTTCTTCGCTTCGTCGAGCAAATAGCGCTGGTAGTCGTCCAGGTCGCCGCCGTAGGGCGCAATGCCGCCCTTGGACACCAGCCAGAACTCGTCACATACCGAACGCAGCAGCGCCCGGTCGTGGCTCACCAGCATCACCGTGCCTTCGAACTCGTTGAGTGCCACCGCCAGCGCCTCGCGGGTGTTGAGGTCGAGGTGGTTGGTCGGCTCGTCGAGCAAGAGCAGATTGGGCCGCTGCCAGACGATCATGCACAGCACCAGCCGCGCCTTCTCGCCACCGCTCATGGTGCCCACCGGCTGCTTGACCATCTCGCCGCTGAAATTGAAGGTCCCGAGGAAGTTGCGCAACTCCTGCTCGCGCCCCGGCACATTGCTGCGCCCGGCGGCGATGGCCTCCTTGGCGAGGCGCACCATGTGTTCGAGCGGATTGTCAGCCGGTCGCAGCACGTCCAGTTCCTGCTGGGCAAAGTAGCCGATGTTCAGCCCCTTCCCCTCGGTGACCTCGCCCGCCAGCACGTCCAGATCGCGGGCAATGGTCTTGACCAGCGTGGACTTGCCCTGCCCGTTCGCCCCCAGGATGCCGATGCGCTGGCCCGCCATCACCGATCGGGTGATGCCGCGCACAATGGTGGTCGGCGGCGTGCCGGCCGGGGCCTCGGGCGGCGGCGGATATCCAATCTCGACGCCCACCATGGAGAGCATCGGGTCGGGCAGGTTCTGCGGCGGCTGGAATTCGAAGCTGAATTCGGCGTCGGCCAGCACCGGGGCGATCTTCTCCATGCGTTCGAGGGCCTTGACCCGGCTCTGCGCCTGCTTGGCCTTGCTGGCCTTGGCCTTGAAACGGTTGATGAAGGACTGGAGGTGGGCGATCTTTTCCGCCTGCTTGGCCACGGTGGCCTGCTGCAGCAGCATCTGCTCGGCGCGCATATCCTCGAACTTGCTGTAGTTGCCGCCGTAGCGCACCAGCCGGGCGTTATCAATATGCAGGGTGACGCCGGTGATGGCGTCCAGAAACTCCCGGTCGTGGCTGATCATGATCAGCGTGCCCGGGTAGCGTTTGAGCCAGGCCTCGAGCCACACCAGTGCATCCAGATCCAGGTGGTTGGTGGGCTCATCCAGCAGCAGGATGTCCGACGGGCACATGAGCGCGCGGGCCAGTTGCAGACGCATGCGCCAGCCGCCGGAGAAGCTGTCCACCGGGTTGTTCAGCTCCGACACCTTGAAGCCCAGGCCGAGGATGAGCGACTGGGCGCGCGACACCGCATCATGCTCACCGGCGTCGTTGAGCGCCATGTAGGCCTCGGCCATGCGCATGCCGTCGTCGCTGGCTTCGGCCTCGGCCACTTCCTTGCGTGCGGCCAGCAGCGGAATGTCGCCGTCGATGACGAAGTCGGTGGCGCTCTGGTCGGTCTCGGGCATCTCCTGCGCCACCTGCCCCATGCGCCACTGCTTGGGGATCGAATAGTCCCCGCTGTCTTCATGCAGGGTGCCGTTGAGCAGCGCGAACAGGGTGGACTTGCCGGCCCCGTTGCGCCCGACCAGACCGACCTTCTCGCCCGGATTGATGGTGGCGGAGGCCTTGTCGAGCAGCACTTTCGAGCCGCGGCGCAGGGTGACGTTCTTGAGCGTGATCATGGGCAGAACCTTGAGGCAGGACGCGCATGATAGCCACCCGAACGCCTGCGCAGTGGGATCGCGCCAAAAAAAGAGGGCCCGCCGAGGCGAACCCAAGGTCGCGGGGTCACCGCGTCCAGGCTAAACAGTCGGTGGCCTCAGTGGCTGATCATCCACGGGCGCTTGGTCGGGAAGGCCTTGGCGCCGTTGGGTGCGGTGACGGTGGCTTTCGAGATACCGCCCCCGCAGCAGCCGCAACCCGGGCCGTGCTTGTGGGTGGCCTTGTACTCCTCGCTGGTCTTGGGCAGGTGGCGTGCCTTCTCGTTGGTGGCGTGCGCCTTGCGGTCGCTCGCCGACATGGACCACATGGTCGGGGCGGTGAGCACCACGCGCACGGCTTCACCGCCGCAGCTGGGGCAGGCCATCGGGTCGTTGCGCTCGGCGATGCGGCGCATGGCGACGAAGTCGTCACCGCAGTGGGTGCAGCCGAATTCATAGGTGGGCATGGTCGTGTCCTCTCGGGTCGGGGCGCCCGGCGGCGCCCCGAGGTCAATGCTCAGAGATCGGGCGAGAGCGGAATGTCGATGCCGCCGAATTCCTGGACCACCGGCCCGTCCACGTTCGGCTTGATGTCGAACTCGAAGATCTCGGTCGGCAGCCACAGGGTGGCGCAGGCGTTGGGGATATCGACGACGCCACTGATATGCCCCTGGACCGGCGCCGTGCCCAGGATGGCGTAGGCCTGTGCGCCCGAGTAGCCGAACTTCTTCAGGTATTCGATGGCGTTCAGACACGCCTGCCGATAGGCCACGTGCACGTCCAGGTAGTGCTGCTTGCCGTACTCGTCCACCGAGATGCCTTCAAAGATCAGGTAGTCGTTGTAGTTCGGGGTGATCGTGCTGGGCTGGAAGATCGGGTTCTTGACGCCGTACTTGGCCATGCCGCCCTTGATGAGGCTGACGCGCATGTGCACCCAGCCGGCCATCTCGATGGCCCCGCAGAAGGTGATCTCGCCATCGCCCTGGGAGAAGTGCAGGTCCCCCACCGACAGGCCGGCGCCATCCACATAGACCGGGAAGAAGACCTTGGAGCCGCGCGACAGATCCTTGATGTCACAGTTGCCGCCGTGCTCGCGCGGCGGCACGGTGCGGGCGCCCTCGGCCGCGATCTTCTCCTTCACGTCGCCGGCGGCCTTGCCGCAGTGGGCAGTCTTGGCGAAGGGCGGGTTGGCCAGCGGCGGCACGCGGTCGGGCTCGGTGGCGATGAAGTCCACCTCGCGCTCGTTCCACATGTCGAGCATCTTCTGGTCGGGCAGGCAGCCGATCAGCCCCGGGTGGATCAGGCCGGCAAAGCGCACGCCCGGCACATGGCGGGACTTGGTGAACATGCCCTCGAAGTCCCAGATGGACTTCTGTGCCTCAGGGAAATGCTCGGTCAGGAAGCCGCCGCCGTTCTTCTTGGAGAAGAAGCCGTTGAAGCCCCACAGGCTGTCGTCCTTGGCGCCGATGTCGAGCAGATCGACCACCAGCAGGTCGCCCGGCTCGGCGCCCTTGACGCCCACCGGCCCGGACAGGAAGTGCACCGTGGACAGATCCACATCGCGCACGTCATCGGCCGAGTCGTTGTTCTTGATGTAGCCGCCGGTCCAGTCGTAGGTCTCGAGGATGAAGTCGTCCCCCGGATTGACCCAGCAGGCCATCGGAATGTCCGGATGCCAGCGGTTGTGGATGAGTTCGTTGTCGTACGGCGATTGCTGCAGATCAACCTTGATCAGTGTTTCAGGCATGACAGATCTCCTCGATGGATTCGGAATCAGACAGAAAGGAACTGCTTGATGTGCGCCTCGTCGGTCTGGGCGCGGGCGCTTTCGTGCACCAACCGGCCGCCTTCGATGACGAACAGCCGGTCGGCCACATCCATGGCGAACGAGAGCACCTGCTCGGAGACCACCACGGTGATCTCGCGCAGCTTGCGAATCTCGTTCAGGGCTTTGGCGATGTCCTTGATGATCGAGGGCTGGATGCCTTCGGTCGGCTCGTCGAGCAGGAGCACCTTGGGGTTGGTGACCAGTGCGCGGGCGATGGCCAGCTGTTGCTGCTGACCGCCGGAGAGGTTGCCGCCCTTGCGGCCACGCATCTCCCACAGCACCGGAAACAGGGCGTAGATGTCCTCGGGCACGGTCTTGACCTTGGCATTCTCGAGCCCGGTCTTAATGTTCTCTTCCACGGTGAGCGTCGGGAAGATCATGCGGCCCTGGGGCACATAGGCGATGCCCTTGGCGACGCGCTTGAAGCTCTCGTCGCCGGTCACATCGTTCTCGCCCACCACGATCTTGCCGGCCTTGCTCGGCAGGATGCCCATGAGCGACTTGAACAGCGTGGTCTTGCCCATGCCGTTGCGGCCCATGATGGCCACCGCCTCGTTCTTCCCGGCGGCGAAGCTGATGCCGTGCAGGGCTTCGCTCTGGCCGTAACTCACATGCAGATCGGTCACATTCAGCATTGCGTGTTCTCCTGTCAGTGACCCAGATACACGTCGATGACGCGCGGATCGTTCTTCACCTTGTCCATGGCGCCCTCGGCGAGGATCTTGCCCTGGTGCATGACGGTGACCTTGTGGGCGATGCGGGCAACGAAATCCATGTCGTGCTCGATCACGATCACCGAGCGGTTCTGGCAGATGCGCTCGAGCAGTTCGGCGGTCAGTTCGCGCTCGCGCACGCTCATGCCGGCGATGGGCTCGTCGAGCATGAGCAGCTCCGGGTCCTGCATGAGCAACATGCCGATCTCCAGCCACTGCTTCTGCCCGTGGGAGAGCAGCGCCGCCTCGGTATGCAGCATCTCGGTCAGGCCGATCTCGCCGGCGATCTCGTGCACCTTGGCCTTGACCGTGTCGTCGCACTTGAAGGCCAGCGCGCCGAACACGCCCCGACCGCGCGGGAAGGACACCTCCAGGTTCTTGAACACCGAGAGGTTTTCGTAGATGGACGGGGTCTGGAATTTGCGGCCGATGCCCGAGCGCACGATCATGTGCTCGGAAAGCCGGGTCATTTCCTGGTTTTTGAACTTGATGCTGCCGGCCGAAGCACGCGTCTTGCCGCAAATGAGGTCGAGCAGCGTGGTCTTGCCGGCACCGTTGGGGCCGATCACCACCCGCAGCTCCCCCTTGTCCACATAGAGGTTGAGGCTGTCGATGGCCTTGAAGCCATCGAATGAGACCGTCAGGTCTTCCACGGCCAGCACGAAATCGGTATTGCTCATGGTTGTGGCTCCTTCGCTGGATCAGGCGGACTGACTGCTGATGCCCTTGGGCAGGTCGCCGCTTGGGGCCGGTTTGGTGGGCAGCGCGGTGCTCGGCGGTGACGGCGGCGTGTCGGGCTGGCGTTCCCTGGCCTTGCCGCGCAGGCGCGGCACCACGTATTTCTCCCAGACGCCGGCCAGCCCGTTGGGGAAGGCCATGGTCACGCCGATGAACAGCGCCGCCATGAGGAACAGCCACAGGTCGGGGAAGCTCTCCGAGAAGTAGGTCTTGCCGAAATTGACCAGCAAGGCGCCATACACCGCGCCGACCAGACTCATCCGCCCACCCACGGCGGCGAAGATGACCATCTCGATCGACGGCACGATGCCGACGAAAGACGGGCTCATGAAGCCCACCTGGAGGGTGAACATCGCTCCACCGATGGCCGAGATGCCGGCCGCCAGGCAGAACACGAAGACCTTGAACATGGAGACGTCGTAGCCGGAGAAGCGCACCCGGTCTTCCTTGTCGCGCATGGCCAGCAGCAAGGTGCCCAGTTTGGAGACCTGCACCCAGCGACACAGGGCGATCACCCCGAGCAGCAGCACGGCATTGACGAAGTACAGCACCAGCTTGGCGCCGTCTTCACGGATGTCCCAGCCGAGCATGGTGCGCAGGTCGGTAATGCCGTTGACCCCGCCGGTGTAGCCCTGCTGGCCGATGATGAGCACGGTCAGGATCAGCGCCACGGCCTGGGTGATGATGGCGAAATACACCCCGCCCACCCGGCGCTTGAACATGGCGAAGCCGATGATGAAGGCCAGCAGCATGGGCACCGCCACCACCGCGATCAGCGCGAAGGGCAAGTGATTGAACGGCTCCCACCAGAAGGGCAACTCGGTGAGCTGGTTCCAGTCCATGAAGTCCGGGATGCCCGGGGTGGACTGGATGGCGGTGTTCTCCGGGGAGGACGCCTCGAGCTTGAGGAACATGGCCATGGCGTAGCCGCCCAGACCGAAGAACACGCCCTGCCCCAGGCTGAGCACACCGCCCCAGCCCCACAGCATCACCAGGCCGACGGCCACGAAACCGTAGGTGAGGTACTTGCCCACCAGATTGAGGCGGAAGGCGTCGAGGGCCAGCGGGAAGACCACCAGGATCACGGCCGCGAGGACCACGAAGCTGTAGCCGCCGCCGGAGAACCAGTTCGAGAGTTTTTTCATCATCTTGCTCCGATGGATCGGGAAATCAGCGACGGACCTTGGCGGCGAACAGGCCTTGCGGACGCAGCATCAGGATGGTGACGATGGTCAGCAGGGTGAGCACCTTGGCCATGGACCCGCTCAGGAAGAACTCGGTGATCGACTGGGTCTGCGCGATGCCGAAGGCCGAGACCACCGTGCCCCACAGGCTGGCCGCGCCGCCGAAGGTGACCACCAGGAAGGCATCGACGATGTAGAGCGAGCCCGAGGTGGGCCCGGTCGAGCCGATGGTGGTGAAGGCGGCACCGGCCACACCCGCAATGCCACAGCCGATGGCGAAGGTGACCCGATCGGTCTTCTTTGTGTTGATGCCGGTGGCGTTGGCCATGGTGCGGTTGGACACCGTGGCGCGCACCCGCAGCCCCCAGCGGGACTTGTACAGCGCCAGCAGCACACCGCCGGTGACCAGGATGGTCAGCGCCAGCACGAACATGCCGTTGATGGGGATGTCGACACCCTCGGTGGGCATCCACGAACCCATCAGCCAGTCCGGCAGGGTCGGGCTCACTTCCTTCGGACCGAAGGTGGAGCGGAAGATCTGCTGCATGCCCAGGGACAGGCCCCAGGTGGCCAGCAAGGTGTCGAGCGGCCGGGCATACAAGTGCCGTATCAGGCCCCACTCGACCAGCCACCCCACCGCAAAGGCGATAAAGAAGGCGAAGACGATGGCCACCGGGAAGTAGGCGTTCATGAGCCCCGGGGCGAAGGATTCGGTCAGCGTGGAGAACAGGTAGATGGTGTAGGCGCCGATGGTCATGAACTCGCCATGGGCCATGTTGATGACCCCCATCTGCCCGAAGATGATCGCCAGGCCGAGCCCCATCAGCAGCAGCACTGCAAACAGGCTGAGGCCAGCGAAGCCCTGCATGAGGGCGATGTTGTACATGTCGGAAAGTGAATATTCCATGGGAACACTCCCGGGGTCGTGATGCAGGGGAAGAACCCGGCCACCGCGTCATGCGCGGCACGGCAACCGGGGGGCGACTCACCGTTGGGGACTTACTGGTAGCCTTCCGGGAACGGGTCCGGCTTGATCACGTCGGACTCGAACACGATCTTGGCCTGGCCATCCTTCTGCCATTCGCCGATGCGGGTGCGCATCCACAGGTGATGGTTGGGGTCGAGCTTCAGCTCGCCATGGGGGGATTCGTTCCACTCCAGGCCCGGCGAGGCGGCCACGACCTTGTCCACATCGAAGCTGCCGGCCTTCTCGACGGCCATCTTCCACAGCCACGGACCCAGGTAGCCGGATTCGGTCACGTCGCCGATCACCGCCTTCGGGCCGTAGGCCTTCTTGAAGGCATCGACGAACTTCTTGTTGCCCGGCAGATCGAGGCTCTGGAAGTACTTCATGGAGGAGTACAGACCCTCGACGTTCTCGCCACCGATCCCGAGCACTTCGTCCTCGGTCACCGAGATGGTGAGCATCGGCTGCTTCTTGAAGGTCAGACCCGCGGCGTTGAGCTGCTTGAACCAGGCCACGTTGGAGCCACCGACCACGGCACCGAAGACCAGATCCGGCTTCTTGAGCTTGATCTTGTTGATCAGCGAACCGAACTGAGTGGAACCGAGCGGGTAGTACTCCTCGCCCACCACCTTGCCCTTGAGCACGTTCTCGATGTGCTTGCGGGCGATCTTCATGGAGGTGCGCGGCCAGATGTAGTCGGAACCGACCAGGTAGAAGGTCTTGGCGCCGAGGGTCTTGTGGGCCCAGTCGAGGCCGGCGAGGATCTGCTGGGTGGCTTCCTGGCCGGTGTAGATCACGTTCTTGGACTGCTCCAGGCCCTCGTAGAAGGTCGGGTAGTACAGCAGGCCGTTCTCTTTTTCGAAGATCGGCAGCACGGCCTTGCGGGAGGCGGAGGTCCAGCAACCGAACACGGTGGCGACCTTGTCATTGACCAGCAGCTTCTTGGACTTCTCGGCGAAGGTCGGCCAGTCGGAGGCGCCGTCTTCCTTGATGACCTTGATGGTCCGGCCCAGCACACCGCCCATGGCGTTGATCTGGTCGATGGCCAGTTGCTCGGCCTGGATCGAGCCGGTCTCGGAGATGGCCATGGTGCCGGTGGCCGAGTGCAGTTGCCCCACCGTCACCTCGGTATCGGTGACGGCCAGGCCGGTGGTATTGACAGCCGAGGTAGCCGGGCCGGCGCCAAAAGCGTAGCGGGACACGGGCAGGCTCAGCAGCGGCAAGGCTGCGGCCCCGAACATCAACTTCCGGCGGGTGGGATTGAAGGGGCGATTCTTGTCGGACATCTCGATCTCCTGCGTCAAATGGGCGAAGCATGGGAAAGTCTTTTTCCGGGCGCCGTTTCAGTCGGATACCGGCCGAAACGTTTGCCGTCGTTGCGGTGCACAATCTATTGATCGAGACGGGAAAACCGAATACGTCAAATAACGTATTCAGATACGTACGCAGGTCGGGGAGACTGATCGTCCAGCGTGCGGCAGTGCATCAGGGCATTGCCGCGCACCAAACGGGTGCATGACAGGTCGCTCGCGGCGCCGCGCTCGCGCGCGCGAGCGCGGAGACCGCGCCGCCCCCTTCCGGACAGGCGGCGCCATTCGCACCGGGGACGGGGATACGAGAGGGATCATGGTTCGCTCGCACGCGGAACGCGCCTTTGGGAATGGTTTTTGCAAGATCCACGATGAATCCATGGCCGGAGCAAGGGCGTCCGTGAACACCACCGCCACCCAGCGCATCATCAAGATCCGACGCGACTACAACGCCTGGGTCGCCAACGAAACCCTTGAAGACTACGCCCTCCGGTTCGCCCCCCGCAGCTTCCGCAAGTGGTCCTTTTTCCGCATCGCCAATACCGCGCTGGGGGCCGTCTCCTTTCTGGCCCTCGACGCCATCGGCGCCGCGTTGATGATGAACTGGGGGTTCGCCAATGCCGCCTGGGCGCTGGCGATCGTGGCCCTGGTCATCCTGCTCACCGGCCTGCCCATCAGCTACTACGCCGCGCGCCACGGCATCGACATGGACCTGCTCACCCGTGGCGCCGGTTTCGGCTACATCGGCTCGACGATCACCTCGCTGATCTACGCCAGCTTCACCTTCATCTTCTTTGCCATCGAAGCGGCCATCATGGCGCTGGCCATCCAGCTGCTGTTCGATGTCTCGCTCTTCTGGGGCTATCTGATCAGCGCCATCGTGATCGTTCCAATCGTCTCCCACGGCATCACCTGGATCAGCCGGCTGCAGGCGTGGACCCAACCGTTCTGGCTGATCCTGCAGATCACCCCCTTCCTGGCGGTGTTGCTGCTGATGCCGGACGTGACCGAACAGTTCACCAGCTTTCGCGGCTACCACGGGGACTCGGTCAATCTGCTGGCCATCGGCGCGGGCATGACCGTGGCCTTCTCGCTGATCGCCCAGATCGGCGAGCAGGTGGACTTCCTGCGCTTCCTGCCGCCCAAGACGCCCGCCAATGACCGCGCCTGGTGGGCCGCCGTGCTGGCCGCGGGACCGGGCTGGATCCTGCCCGGCGTGGCCAAGATGTTCGGTGGCGGCCTGCTCGCCTTTCTGGCGCTTCAGCAGATGATTCCGCCGGAGCGCGCGGTCGAGCCCACCCAGATGTATCTGGTGGCCTTCCAGCAAATGCTCGGCGATCCGGGCACGGCGCTGGTGGTGGCCGCCATCTTCGTCATCATCTGCCAGGTGAAGATCAACGTCACCAATGCCTATGCCGGTTCGCTGGCCTGGTCGAACTTCTTCTCGCGGCTCACCCACAGCCACCCCGGGCGCGTGGTTTGGCTGGTGTTCAACGTGGCCATTGCCTTCGCGCTCATGGTGCTCGGCGTGTTCGAAGCGCTCGAACACGTGCTCGGCATCTACTCGAACGTGGCGGTTGCGTGGATTGGCGCGGTGGTGGCCGATCTGGTGGTCAACAAACCCCTCGGGCTCTCGCCCAAGGGCATTGAGTTCCGCCGGGCGTATCTGTACAACGTCAATCCGGTGGGCGTGGTGGCCATGCTGGCCGGCTCGATTCTCGCCATGGTGGCCTACGGCGGGCAGTTTGGCCCCCTGCCCCAGGCCTTCGCCCCGCTGATCGCGCTGACCACCGCCTTCTGCCTGGCCCCGCTCATCGCCTGGGCCACCCGCGGCCGCTACTACATCGCCCGCCCGGTCACGACCCACTGGCGCCCGGGCGAGTCGGTCACCTGCGTGGTATGCAGCAACACCTTCGAGTCGGAAGACATGGCCGGCTGCCCCGCCTACGGCGGGCCGATCTGCTCCCTGTGCTGCACGCTCGAAGCGCGCTGCGCGGATCGCTGCAAACCCACCCCGCCGCTGCTCGACCGTCTGCGCCAGCGCCTGGAGAACATCCTCCCGGAGGCTGTCCCGGGCAGCTACGTGCGACGGCTGGGGATGTTCGCCATGGTGTTCACCGTCGGCACGCTGATCATCTCCGCGCTGGTCGGTCTGGTGTATCAGCAGGAGCTGCTGGCCGCCCGCAATGGCGACACCGACATCGCCACGGCTTTTTCACGGATCTACTGGATCCTGCTGCTGATCCTCGCCGTCACCGCCTGGTGGATGGTGCTCACCCAGGAGAGCCGCAAGGTGGCGCAGCTCGAAAGCGAACGCCAGACCCATCTGCTGCTGCAGGAGATCAGCGCCCACGAGCGCACCGACGCCGAGCTGCAGCGGGCCAAGGACGTGGCCGAGCGGGCCAATGCGGCCAAAAGCCGCTATGTGCGCGGCATCAGTCATGAGCTGCGCACGCCGCTCAACACCATTCTCGGTTACGCCCAGATCCTGCTCAATGCGCCGCCCGATGCCCGCCCGCGACGCGACGCCCTGGGCACCATCCAGCGCAGCGGCGAACACCTCATGGCCCTGATCGATGGCCTGGTGGACATCGCGCGCATCGAAGCAGGGCGACTCACCATCGAGCGCCGCGAGCTGCGTTTCTCGGAGTTCCTCGCGCATGTGGACAACATGTTCCGGCTCGAGGCGGGGCGCAAGAATCTCGGCTTCAGCCTGACGCTCAGCCCCCATCTGCCCGAGGTGGTGCTCGCTGACGAAAGCCGCCTGCGCCAGATCCTGATCAACCTGCTGTCGAACGCCGTGCGCTACACCCGCGAGGGTGAAGTCCGCCTGTCCGTGAGCTATCACGCCGAGATGGCGCGCTTCGAGATTGCCGATACCGGCTGCGGCATTCCGGCCGATGCCCTGTCGACCATCTTCCTGCCCTTCGAGCGCGGCGCGCAGACTGCGGACACCCCGGGCACCGGCCTCGGCCTGCCCATCACCCAGTTGCTCGTCGAACTCATGGGCGGCCAGATATCGGTGGACAGCACGCCCGGGCAGGGCAGCGTGTTCACCGTCAAGCTCTACCTGCCCCGCGTCGTGGCGCCCACCATCGCCCGCCGGCCAGAGCGTGAGATCGACGGCTATGAAGGCCCGAGACGCCATCTGCTGGTCGTCGACGACCAGCCCGACCAGCGTCAACTCCTGGTGGATCTGCTCGAGCCGAAGGGCTTTCTGATCGATGAAGCGAACGGCGGCGAGCAGGCATTGCAGATGACCTCGATCGTCCGCTACGACGCCGTCCTGCTCGACGTGAACATGCCCGATCTGGACGGCTGGTCGGTCAGTCGCCGGCTGCGCGAGCAGGGCTTTGGCCAGGGCATCATCATGGTCTCGGCAGAAGCCCACGAGAACACCCCCCAGCACCGCAAGGCGGCCGGCTGCAACGACTTCGTGGTCAAACCCGTGCTCGAGAGCAGCCTGTGCGCGGCCCTGCAAAAACACCTCCAACTCAGCTGGACCTTCACCCCGGCCGCGCCCCCGGCACCCACGCCCGCAGTCGAGGCGCCGGCCCCCGAGCCCGTTCGCGCCGCCGACCCGCCCATTGGCGCGGAGCACATCGACCAACTGCAACAGCTGGCGCGGATCGGGCACCTCAAAGGCATCGAAGATCATTTCGACCGCCTGGGCGCATCGCGTCCGGAACTGAAGGATTTCATTGATAACCTGAGGCCCTTGATTCATGCATTCCGTTTCGACGACCTCATCGACCGGCTCGAGGCCGCTCGCTGACATGCCCACCGACACTGAGCGCCGCGATGTGGTCCTGCTTGTTGACGATGCGCCGGACAGCCTGCGCATGCTGGCCGCCGCGCTCGAAGATGAAGGCTTCACCGTGCTAGTGGCCACCGACGGCCAGCGCGCGCTCGAGCGTCTGGACCACGTGATTCCCAACGTCGTCCTGCTCGACGCCCGCATGCCCGGCATGGACGGATTCGAAACCTGCCGGCGCCTGCGCGAGCACCCCGACATGGCAGCGGTGCCCATCCTGTTCATGACCGGTATGGGGGACACCGACAGTGTGGTCGAGGGCCTGGATGCGGGTGGCAACGATTATCTGGTCAAACCCGTGCTGCCGGCCGAACTGTCGGCCCGGATTCGCGCCCATCTGCGCGTGGCGCGCAAGACCACGTCCGCCTTCGCGGCACTGGACGCCACCGGCATGGCGCTGGCCAGCTTCGACCAGAACGGCCGGCTCGAATGGGCCACGCCCAGCGCGCGGGCCTTGCTGGACCAGCCCTCGGTCGATATCACCGAGGCGGTGCGTCAATGGCTCGCCGGACCCAGCCATCATCCCCTCGAAGTCCAGGTGGGCTGCGGTCGCCTGGCCTGCCGAAGCCTTGGTCGCAGCAGCCGCGGCCTGACCCTGACCCAGCTCGACCCGATGGCGGATGAGTCCCGCCCGCGGGCGGCGGAACTCACCCCGCGCGAGACCGATGTGCTCGAATGGGTGGCCAAGGGCAAGACCAATCGCGACATCGGCGACATCCTCGGTATGAGCCCGCGAACGGTCAACAAACACCTGGAACACATCTACGCCAAGCTCGGGGTCGAGACCCGCACGGCCGCCGTCGCCCAGTTCGATCGCCTGCAGCAGAACCGCCAATAAGACAGCGCAAGCGAAACCGAAAAGCCCTAAAATCGGGCCACTCAAAAATCCGGATTCAGGTGTTCCATGATTGAAAAACTGCTTGAGCGCGCCATGTATGCCTCCCGATGGCTACTCGCGCCGCTCTATTTCGGCCTGAGCCTCACCGTGCTCGCGCTGGTGCTCAAATTCTTCCAGGAGCTGGCCCACATCCTGCCCCACGTGTTCGAAATTGCCGAGACGGATTTGATCCTGACCATCCTGTCGCTGATCGACATGGCACTGGTCGGTGGTCTGCTGGTGATGGTGATGCTCTCCAGCTACGAGAACTTCGTCTCCCAGCTGGATATTGATGAAGGTAGCGAAAAGCTCAGCTGGCTCGGGAAAATGGATTCGTCCAGCCTCAAGAACAAGGTCGCGGCATCCATTGTGGCAATCTCGTCGATTCATCTGCTCAAGATTTTCATGAACGCGCAGAACATCGATTATGTTCACTTGAAATGGTACGTCATCATTCACATGACTTTCGTGGCCTCAGCCTTCGCCATGGGCCTCCTCGACAAACTCACCAAGCACTGATGGCCGACGCCTTCACCCGCCGCCTCGCCTCGCACCCCGAGGCCGAAGCGGCGATCGAAGAAATCCTCCAGGCCCTCGGTCCCCGTGCCGAGGGCTTTCGCCCGCCGCCCCCGGCGCCCACCACCTGTTGCGGCCGCGGCTGCAACGGCTGCGTGTGGGAGGGCTATTTCACCGCGCTGGCCTTCTGGCGCGAAGACGCCCACGCCCGCCTCACGGCGGGGGAATGACCCGGCCCGGGTTGAGAATGCCTTTCGGATCGAGCGCCTGCTTGAGCGTGCGCATCAGGTCCAGCTCGGCGGCCGTGCGGCAGCGGTTCAGCCAGCCCTGCTTTTCCAGTCCGATCCCATGCTCGGCGGACACCGAGCCATGGCGCGTGGTCAGGGGTGCATAGACCAGCGCATCCGATGCGGCATGGGTGGCGTTGTCGTCCTGCGGCTGGATGAACAGGTGCAGGTTGCCATCGGCCAGATGGCCGAAGATGATGGTGCGCCCATCCGGCCACGTGCCGGCGGTCGAGGCCTGCACCTCGGCCGCATAGCCCGCCATCTCGCGGATGGGCAGGCTCACGTCGTACAGATAGGTGGTGCGATTGGCCATCATGAACTCGAAGTTCTCGCGGATATCCCACAGCGCGCGGCGCTCGCTCTCTGATTGCGGAATCACGGCATCAAGGATGAGCCCCTGCTCCATGGCCGCCTCAAGCACCTGCTCGAAGCGCACCGCATCGGCCGCCGGGTCGGCGCCTTCGGCTTCCATCAACACATAGAACGGGTAATCGCGCGCCAGCGGCGGGCGATGCCCGCCCGGCTCGGTGGCGGCCAGATAGTAGTTGTCCCACATCACTTCGAAGGCACTGAGCGTACCGGCCATCTCGCGCTGCATGCGCCCGAGCAAGGTTGTGACTTCCTCGAAGGTCTGAAGCGCCACCATGGCCGTGTTGCGACTGGAGGGCAGCGGGTGCAGTCGCACCACCACCCGGGTAACCACGCCCAGCGCACCCTCGGTCCCGATCATCAGCTGCTTGATGTCGAATCCCGCGTTGTTCTTGAGCATGTGATTCATGCTCGAGACCACGGTGCCATCGGCCAGCACTGCTTCGAGCCCCAGCACCTGGGCGCGCATCATGCCGTAGCGCAGCACATTGATGCCTCCGGCGTTGGTCGCCACATTACCGCCAATGGTGCAACTGCCCCGGGCGCCCAGATCGACGGCATACAGCAGCCCATGCTCGCGGGCCGCTTCCTGGAGGCTCTGCATGGTGACCCCGGCCTGCACGGTAGCCGTCGCGCCGATCGGGTCGATGGCCTCGATCGCGCGCATGCGCTCGGTGGACAGGGCAATCTCGCCGGTCTGGGCATCCGCGCCCATGGAGCAACCGGTCACCCCGCCCTGCGTCACCACCGGGTGGCCCGCCGCATGACATGCCGCCAGCACCCGGGAGACCTCCCCGGTCGTGCGTGGGCGCACGATGGCGCGCGCCTGGTGCGGCCGGGCGTCCCAGAAACTGGTCGCCCGCTGCGCCACCTCAGCGCCTTCGATCACGCCTCCGTCGCCCAGCAGGGCCTTGAGTTCTTCGAGCAGTGCGTGCACCCGGTCTCTCCGTCGATCCATGGCAAATGTGATCAATCTATGAGGACGTTCGCCCAAATGCAATCGGGACTCACCCGCAGCGGTTTGCGCCCCACAGCCTTTGCGGCACAATGGACCGTATCGATGCCACGAGGAACCCCTGCATGCCTGAAAAGAGCGCGCACCACTTGCTCGACGCAGCACGCGCTGCTGCCTCGGCCGACGATCACACCACGTCCATGCAGCAGCTGAAGGCAGCGGCGGAAACCTTTCCGGATGACGCCGAAGTGGCTTACGCCCTGGGCGCCGAATTTGGCTATGTGGAACTGTTCGACGCGGCAGAGACGCAAATGCAGCGCGCACTGGCGCTTGACGGCCAGCTGCACGCCGCGCGCTTTCACCTGGGCTTGCTGATGATCACGCGCAGCCGCTTCGAAGAGGCCATGCATACCTGGATGGCGCTGGAGACACTGCCGGACACGAGCGCACTCAAGCAGTACAAACGAGCCTTCGATGCCCTCGCCCAGGATGATTTCGCCCCCGCCCGAACGCATATCGACACCGGTTTGAAGGCCGAGGGCAGCACCCCGGAGATCGACGAGCAGATGCACCGGCTGCGCGCCAGTCTGCCCGCCTGAGACCGGCATCGCTCAGGCGAAGCACACCCGGTTCTTGCCCCGGCGCTTGGCCTCGTACATGGCGCGATCGGACGACTTGAGCAGGCGCTCGCCATCGACCGGGTGATCGCCACTCCATGTCACGACGCCCACGCTGGCGCCAATGCCGGCCGGATCCGAAGGGCCCAGCTGAATCAGCCCGACCCGCTCGATGATGTGCCGAGCCACGGTTTCGCTGTGCGCCGAGTCCTCACCCTCGACGAGCACGGCAAATTCGTCACCACCGAGCCGCCCCACCACGTCGGTGGAACGCACCGCGGCCTGCAAGGCCTCGGCCACCTCCACCAGCAGTCGGTCGCCGGCATCATGACCGCGCTGGTCGTTTACGGTCTTGAAGTCGTCCAGATCGATGAACATGAGACAGCCACTGGAGCCACTGGCCAGCACCGCATCGAGGGTCAGCAGAAAGCCGTGGCGGTTGAGCACACCGGTCAGATGGTCGACGCGGGAGAACAGCTCGAACTGATGGGCGCGCAACTCGGCCGCGCGCTCGCGTGCGCGCATGGCGGAGGCCAGTTTGAGGGCGTATGCCGGCAGGATCGAATTACAGGCAAGCACGCCAATCGCCATGTAGGGGTGCTTCGACCAGTAGGCGCTGGCGATCATTGCCATGGACTGGAACAGCACGGCAGCCGAGATCGAGCGCAGCGCATAGCGGTTGCCGAAGCGCAGCCCGTACCCGAGCGTGGCAAAGACCGGGCCCCAGAAGAACAGGCCATAGAGCTCGCCCACGGCGTAGCACATCCACGCGTTGAACCCGTGATCTGCGAACAGGGCCAGATGGCGGCGGCCATCGGCCGACAACCAGCCGGGTCGGGCGGTCACGAACAGCCACCACAGCGCACTGAACGCGAGAAACGCACCGGCCGGCAACACCCCGGCCGCCGCCTGCCGGTGTTCGGTGAACAGCATTAGCGCCAGGATGATCAGCAGCACGCACAGTGCCGCCAGGCTGCGGGTTCGCACCTGATCGAGTTCCTTGCGGAATCCGGCATGAGGGAGATCGAGCGTGGCGGCAGACATGGCTCTGGCGTTCGGACAAAAACTGAAACGGGAGTTTAGGGAGAAGGCGTCGCAGCCGCCCGAGACTCAGGTAACGACCGTGACGCGCGCAACGACGCCATCCGACGGACGGTGTCTATCCGAGGAAGACCGGATCGGAAAACACCAATGTGCCATCCCCACGCGCCATCAGATTGCCCGCACTCAGAATGTCGGGTCGTACTTGATAGTTCTCGATGAAGTTCGACAAGGCCACCAGCGCACTGATCACCGAGGGCGGCAGGGCCGGCGGCGGATTGTCGATGAGGTGATACAGCGCCATGCGTCCCATCTCATCCCCCAGACGGGCAAACTGCTGGCAGCCCGACCAGTAGGCGGACATCATGCACTCGGCGTCACGGGCAGCCGCACTCCCGGGGGCCAGCGGCTCCAGCCGCTCCAGTTCCACCAGATGCATGACATAGCCGGTCGAAGCGCGACCGAGCACGCCATGATCCGCGTACACACGCGGAAAGTGGGGGCCATCGGGGCGGTCGTCGGCCGTGAGGAAGAAATGGTCGGCCGGCGAACTTACCACCTTGAACACGCGTTCGGGCACAGGCCCGTGCAGGACGATGCTGTACTCCCCACGTGCGATTTCCGGCCGCCCGACCAATAAGGGATGGTCGGGCACCGGATCCGGAAAGACCAGCTCACTGCGGCCGAATCGCTCCCGGGAATACGCCATGGTCTCCATGGCAGACAGCTTAGCCGATGATGTTGTAGCCGGCGTCGACGAAATGGACACCTCCCGTGATCAGACGACCGGCATCGGAGACCAGAAAGGCCGTCAGCGCGCCGATGTCCTCAGGCGTCACCAAAGCGTGCATGGGCGAGCGCTCGACGGCAGAGGCCATGAGATCGTCGAATCGGGCAATACCGGACGCGGCGCGGGTCATGAGCGGACCCGGCGAGACCGCATTCACGCGAATCCCCTTCTGCCCCAGCTCGCACGCCATGTAGCGGGTGGCCGCTTCGAGCGCCGCCTTGCACAGGCCCATCACGCCGTAGTTGGGGATGACCTTCTCGGAGCCCAGGTAGGTCATGGTGATCAAGGAACCACCCCCCGCCTTCTCCATCAAGGGCTCGACGGCCTTGGCCAGACGCACGAAGGAATGCGTGGAGACGTCCATGGCGAGGGCAAAACCGTCGGCCGACGTATCGACCACCCGGCCGTGGAGATCGTCGCGCTTGGCAAAGGCCATGCTGTGGATCGCGAAGTCGAGCTTGCCGAACGCGCTTTCGATGTGACTCATGGTCTCGGCCACCGTTTCGGGCTTGGTGACATCCATCAGGCAGACGTGCTCCAGGCCCAGTCGGTGCACGATGGGTTCGATGAATGCCAGCGTCTTCTCGTTCTGGTAGGTGATCACCACCTTCGCACCGGCGTCCACGCAGGACTCGGCGACCCCGGTGGAAATGGACTTCTCATTGGCAATACCGGTAATCAGGCCGACTTTGCCGCTCAAATCGACGATGGGTTCCATCAATCCACTCCTTGACTGCAACATTACTGCAATGCAACAGCATCAAATATTCTTAAAGGAGTTCCAATCTACGACGTTTACCGTGACAAATCCATGCAGCCATGGCACTTTGTTGACGCAGCGCAACATTTCCGCGCAACCGCAGGCAGGAGCTTGAAATGCCGCCCGAAAGCATCATCGCTTTTCTCGATTTCGATGGCGTGACCCACCCCTGGCGTGAAGTGGAAGACTTCCGCTGTCTGCCGCTCTTCGAAGACGTGGTGCGTGAGTTCGACCAGTTGCGCGTGGTCATCACTTCCGACTGGCGAACCCTCTACTCCCTGCCCAAGCTCAGGCGGCGGTTCTCGGACGATATCCAGCATCGCATCGTCGGCACCACGCCGCTGATCCTGCCCAAGTCCGGGGGCAACATGTACGGACTGCGTGAGCGCGAAGCACGCCAGTGGATGACACAGAACGCCGCCAACGACATGCAATGGCTCGCCATCGACGACGCCCCGGGCAACTGGCCCAGTCGATCCCGCCTGCTGCTGACCGACTTCAAGCGCGGATTCACGGTCGAAGACGCCGAGCGCATGCGTCGCATGGTCGAAGCCATGCGCGATGGTCACTGGCGCACCGATACCGCGTCAGAAGCAGCGTATGGCACGTTCTGGCATCAACCGGTGTTCTCCGACGGGATCGAATAGCGTTTTGCTCAGAACGAAAAACGGGCGCCATAAGGCGCCCGTTTGCTTTGTGGTGCCAGTCCGGTCAGGCCGTCGCGGCCTCGGCCGGTGCCGACGAGCGAATGAGGTGATCAAAGGCCGTCAGTGCCGCCTTGGAGCCCTCGCCCATGGCGATGACGATCTGCTTGTAGGGCACCGTGGTCGCATCGCCGGCCGCAAACACACCCGGCACGTTCGTTTCGCAGCGCGGATTGATCTCGATCTCGCCAAACTTCGACAGATCGACCGTACCCTTGAGCCAGTCGGTATTCGGCAGCAGGCCGATCTGCACGAAGATGCCTTCGAGCTCCACATGGTGGGACTGGCCCGTGGTGCGGTCGGTGTAGGTCAGGCCGTTGACCTTGCCATCGGCACCGGTCACTTCCGTCGATTGCGCCATGGTGTGGATGGTCACGTTCGGCAGACTCTTGAGCTTGGCCTGCAGCACCGCGTCGGCACGCAGGGCATCGGCAAACTCGAGCAGTGTGACATGGCCGACGATACCGGCCAGGTCAATCGCAGCCTCGACGCCGGAGTTACCCCCGCCGATCACCGCCACGCGCTTGCCCTTGAACAAGGGGCCATCGCAGTGTGGGCAGTAGGCCACGCCCTTGCCCCGGTATTCACGCTCACCCGGCACATTCATCTCGCGCCAGCGTGCGCCAGTGGCGATGATCACTGACTTTGCCTTGAGCGAACCACCGCCGGCCACCTTGATTTCGGCCATGTCGCCCGGCACCAGGGCCTCGGCGCGGAAGCCGTCCATGATGTCCACATCGTATTGCTTGACGTGTTCTTCGAGCGCCGCCGCCAGCTTCAGCCCTTCGGTCTCCTTCACGGAGATGAAGTTTTCGATGGCCATGGTGTCCATCACCTGACCACCGAAACGCTCGGACAGCACACCGGTGCGCACACCCTTGCGTGCGG
Source organism: Nitrogeniibacter aestuarii (assembly GCF_017309585.1). Taxonomy (NCBI): domain Bacteria; kingdom Pseudomonadati; phylum Pseudomonadota; class Betaproteobacteria; order Rhodocyclales; family Zoogloeaceae; genus Nitrogeniibacter; species Nitrogeniibacter aestuarii. Next base: position 3,616,207 of record NZ_CP071321.1, read on the forward strand.
CGTAGATCGCCGCGGCTGCGCCGGCCGGGCCGCCCCCCACGATGAGCACGTCGTACGGGTCCTTGTCGGCGAGCCTGGCGGCGGCCTTGGCCTGGGCGCCGGAATCCACCTTGTTGAGGATTTCCTTGAGCGTCATGCGCCCCTGACCGAATTCCTGACCGTTCAGATACACGGTCGGCACGGCCATGATCTTTTGCGCTTCCACTTCTTCCTGGAAGAGCGCACCGTCGACCATGGTGTGACGCACGTTCGGATTGAGCACCGCCATCAGGTTGAGCGCCTGCACCACGTCCGGGCAGTTCTGGCACGACAGGGAGATGTACGTGATGAACTCGAAGCTGCCCTGAAGCCCCTTGATCTGCTCGATGGTCTCGGCGTCGGTCTTGGACGGATGGCCGCCCGCCTGCAGCAGTGCCAGCACGAGAGACGTGAACTCGTGGCCCATGGGGATGCCCGCAAAGCGGATACCCATATCGGCGCCCTTGCGATTGACGCGGAAGGACGGCTTGCGTTCGGTGTCGTCTTCAGACTCGATCAGGGTGATCTTGTCGGACAGTTCCACGATCTCGCTCAGCAACTCGCGCAGTTCGGCAGACGCAGGCCGGTCGTCGAAACTGGCGGTCAGCTCGATCGGCTGGGTCACGTGCTGGAGGTAAGCGGTCAGTTGTTGTTTGAGGTTGGCATCAAGCATCGGTGGCCTCCCTTTTCAAGGAAATTCAGGCGTAAAAAATCCCGGTCACCCGGGCACAGGGTGAAGCGGTGTTGGCAAAAAGTCGTCTCAGGCCTCTTGCCGACACCCCCTCATGGAGCGTCCCCCATCGGAAGCGGCGGAGAAAGCACCGGGTCGTCCCGGTCTTTCTCGCCGCCCCGAGGGGAGAGGCCGCCGCGCTGCGGCAGCCTTGGCAGCAAAATCAGATTTTGCCGACCAGGTCCAGCGACGGGGCCAGGGTGGCTTCACCCGGGGTCCACTTGGCCGGGCAGACTTCGCCCGGGTGGGAGGCCACGTACTGAGCCGCCTGGACCTTGCGGACCAGTTCCTTGGCGTCACGGCCGATACCCAGATCGTGAATCTCGGCAACCTTGATCTCGCCTTCCGGGTTGATCACGAAGGTGCCGCGCAGGGCCAGGCCTTCTTCTTCGATCATGACTTCGAAGTTGCGGGAGATCGTGCCGGTCGGGTCACCCAGCATCGGGTACTTGATCTTCTTGATGGTTTCGGAGGCGTCGTGCCAGGCCTTGTGGGTGAAGTGGGTGTCGGTGGACACGGAGTACACTTCAACGCCCATTTCCTGCAGCTTGGCGTAGCTGTCAGCCAGGTCGCCCAGTTCGGTCGGGCACACGAAGGTGAAGTCAGCCGGGTAGAAGAACACCACGGACCACTTGCCCATCAGGTCCTGATCGGTCACTTCCTTGAATTCGCCGTTAACGTACGCTTGGGACTTGAACGGTTTGATCTTGGTGTTGATCAGTGTCGACATGAATGACTCCTTTGTCTGGTTGCTGGTGTCGATGAAATCGAGTGAGTGATTGCATGCTAGGGCACGCGATCAAATCAATCCAATTGAACGTACAAATTTTTGTAATAGGCAGTGCCTATAACGAACCGATGTCAGCTTTCGGCCGTCGTTCGGGTCTTTGTGACATCATTGCCCCGAATCCGTTGCATTCATATGATGCTGTTTGATTGTAGGCCCATTCCATGGATTTTGACCTGATCATCGTTGGCGCCGGCCTGGCAGGCGCCAGCCTCGCTGCGGCCTTGCGCAGCAGCCGCCTCAAGATTGCCGTGATCGAGTCACGCCCGCCGGCTCAGAGCCCTGGCTGGGATTCGCGCATCTACGCCATCAGCCCCACCAACGCAGACTTTCTGAGCGAGATCGGCGCCTGGCAACATCTCGACACCCATCGCCTCACACCGGTCTACGATATGCAGATCAGGGGCGACGCCGGCGGCGAGCTGTCCTTCTCGGCCTATGACTGCGGCTTGCGCGAGCTGGCCTGGATCGTCGAATCCGGTCTCATGCAGCGAGAGCTGTGGGAAACCATCAAGCGCCAGCACAACCTCACCCTGATCTGCCCGGCCAGCCCGTCAGCCATCGACGTGACTGACGATGCCGCCACCCTCACGCTCGACGATGGCCGCACCCTGACCGCCAGACTCGTGGTCGCCGCCGATGGCGCCCGCAGCTGGGTCCGCGAACAGGCGGGTATCGAAGCGAAGACAACCCCCTACCAAGAAAAAGGCGTGGTCGCCAACTTCCGTTGCGAGAAACCGCACCGTAACACTGCCTACCAGTGGTTCCGGCCGGACGGCATCCTCGCCTACCTGCCCTTGCCGGACCAGATGATTTCCATAGTCTGGTCCACGCCCGATGCGCACGCCGACGAACTGGTGTCGCTCGACGCCAGCGCCCTGTGCGATCGCGTCGCCGAGGCCGCCGGCCATCAGCTGGGCGCGCTCGAACTGGTGACCGAAGCCGCCGCCTTTCCTTTGCGGCTGATGCGCGTGAGCAACCCCACTGCGCCTCGCATCGCGCTGATCGGCGATGCTGCGCATGCCATCCACCCGCTCTCGGGCCATGGCATCAACCTCGGCTACCAGGACGCCAAGGTGCTCGCCGGGCTGCTGGCCGACCTGCCGGCCTGGCGAGATCCGGGCGAAGCCGCCATTCTCGGCGCGTACGCCCGTGCCCGCGCCGAAGAGACCACATTGCTGCAATCCACCACCCATGCCCTCAATCGCCTGTTCAAGCCGGATAACAGCCTGCTGTCAGGCATTCGCAATCTCGGGCTGAACCTCACCAACCGCCTGCCGGTCATACGCAACTCACTGGTGCGTTATGCCGTCAGTGGTCATTTCTGAAGAATCTGGAGAGAGACTCAATGAAAACGTTTTCCCTGCGCGCTGGCATCCTGGCGCTCGGCCTTGCCGCCACCCTTGCCCACGCGGGTGACGCCGAGGTCAAGGCCAGGATGGAAAAATTCATCGGCGCGCCGGTCGTCAGCTCGGTCAGTGCCACCCCCTACGCCGGCCTGTACGAAGTCGTCCTGCAGTCGGGCGAGCTCGTGTATGTCGATGAAGAGGTGAAGTACATCTTCACCGGCAGCATCATCGAAGCGGGCAGCCGCGAGAACCTCACCCAGGCGCGCAAGAACGAACTCAACGCCATCGATTTCGCCACCCTGCCCCTCGAACATGCCGTCAAGCATGTCCAGGGCAAGGGTGAGCGCGTGATCGCCACCTTCGAGGACCCCAACTGCGGTTTCTGCAAGCGCCTGGCGCAGGAAATCCAGAACATGGACAACGTGACGGTCTACACCTTCCTGTACCCCATCCTCAGTGCGGATTCGACCACCAAGTCCAAGCAGATCTGGTGCAGCAAGAAACCGGGGCAGGCGTGGATGGACTGGATTGCCGACGGCATCAAACCCACCGGCCCGACGGACTGCGACACCAAGGCCATCGACGCCAACATCGAACTGGGTCAGCAACTGCGCGTGGGCGGTACCCCGACCATCTTCCTGTCCGACGGCTCACGCATCGGCGGCTATGTATCGGCTGACAAGCTCGAAGAGGCCATCGCCAAGGCCGAAGCCAACAAGAAGTAAGCCTGGGCACGCCCAAGGAAAACAGCCCCTCTCGAGGGGCTGTTCTGTTTCAGGCCTTGAGCACCCGCACCAGCCAGCGCTCGATGTCACGCACCTCTTCGAGCACGATGCCGTGTTCGACAAAATAGGTCTGCCACTCGATCGGGTAGCCCGCCGATTTGAGCTGCTCGTACGATTTCTGGGCAAAAGCGTGAGGAATCACGGCGTCGTCCCGGCCATGGGCCATGAAGATCGGCGTCGCGGCGTTGGCGTCGCTGGCCTCGGCCGCAAGCGTGTCGGCAAGGGGCAGATACGTCGACAGGGCCAACACCCCGGCCAGCGTCTTGCCGTGTCTCAGCGCGGTGTGCAAGGCAATCGCACCGCCCTGCGAAAACCCGGCCAGCACGATATTGCCATCGGGCACACCGCGCTCGTTCTCGCGCGCAATGAGTGCTTCGATCCGGGCCGCCGATTCGATCACGCCCGCCGGATCTTCCCGCCGCTGGGCAAAGTCCTGGCTCAGGATGTCGTACCAGGCGCGCATGACATACCCCCCGTTGATCGTCACCGGGCGCGCAGGCGCATGCGGGAAAACGAAACGTGTGGGCGGCAAGGCCTCGGTGTCGAATTCGTCCACAATCGGTTCGAAGTCATGCCCGTCCGCGCCCAGACCATGCATCCAGATGACCGCATGGGTTGGATTCGGGCGGGTTTCGATTTCAACGCAGGGCAACAGTTCTTGGCTCATGAGATGCTTCCGGATCAGATCAGGTGTCGTTCGGCCAAGCATAGCGTGATCGGCAACAAAAAGGCCCGGCGATGCCGGGCCTGATTGCGTCGTGGCGATCCTCAGCCAGATTGCTTCCGGATACTTCAATCAGTCAGCCCACCGTGCCGACCGCTTGAACATCGACCTCGCGGCATCAGGCATCCAGCCCGCCCATATTGATGTACTTCACCACCAGATAATCCTCGATTCCGTAGCGTGAGCCCTCGCGCCCGATGCCGGACTGCTTGACGCCCCCGAAGGGGGCCACCTCGTTCGAGATCAATCCGGTGTTGACTCCCACCATGCCGTATTCCAGACGCTCGGCAACCCGCCAGACGCGCCCCAGGTCACGCGCGTAGAAGTAGCTTGCGAGCCCGAATTCGGTGTCATTGGCCATGGCCACCACTTCGTCCTCGGTCGAGAAACGGAACAGCGGCGCCAGGGGGCCGAAGGTTTCTTCCCGGGCCACGGCCATGGTCGGCGTCACGTCGGCCAGCACGGTGGGCTCGAAGAACGAGTGCCCGAGGGTGTGAGTCTTGCCGCCTGTCAGGACGCGCGCGCCCTTGGCGGTGGCATCAGCGATGTGCTCCTGAACCTTGGCGACCGCTCTGGCATCGATCAGCGGGCCGATGGAGACTCCGGCCTCCACACCGTTGCCGATCTTGAGGGCATTGACCGCCCGCACCAGTTTTTCGGCGAAGGCATCATAGACCTTGTCATGCACATACAGCCGGTTGGCGCAGACGCAGGTCTGGCCGGCATTGCGGTACTTCGACAGCATGGCGCCGGCGACCGCGGCATCCAGGTCGGCGTCTTCGAAGACGATGAACGGCGCATTGCCCCCCAGCTCCATCGACACTTTCTTGACGGTCGATGCGCTCTGGGCCATGAGCACCCGGCCGACCTCGGTGGACCCGGTAAAGCTCAGTTTTCGCACCCGCGGATCGGTGGCAAGGATGCTTCCGATCTCGCCGGCTGAGCCGGTGACCACCGAGAGCACCCCGGGCGGTACGCCAGCGCGCTCTGCCAACGCGGCCAGGGCGAGCGCAGTCAGCGGCGTCTGCGAGGCCGGCTTGACCACCATGGTGCAGCCAGCGGCCAGCGCGGGCCCGGCCTTGCGGGTGATCATGGCGGCCGGGAAGTTCCACGGCGTAATGGCCGCGCACACCCCGATCGGCTCTTTCGTGACCACGATGCGCTGACTGCTCACCGGCGACGGCACAACGTCTCCATAGGTACGTTTCGCCTCTTCGGCAAACCATTCGATGAAAGAGGCGGCATAGGCAATTTCACCCCGGGCCTCGGCCAGTGGCTTGCCCTGCTCCGCCGTCATGATGCGGGCCAGGTCGTCCTGATTCGCCATGATCAGTTCGAACCACTGCCGCAGAACGGCGGCACGTGCCTTGGCGGTTTCGGCGCGCCATGCGGGCCAGGCCTCACTGGCGGCGGCGACCGCGGCCGAGGCGGCTTCAGGCCCCAGCCGGGGCACCGAGGCGATGCGCTCACCGGTGGCGGGATTGATGACGTCAATCTGTTCGGGGGCGGACATCCATTGCCCGCCGATCAGGCATTGTTGTCGCAGCAGGCTGGAGTCGTGAAGCGCTAGCATGGGGAAGGCATCCTTGGGTCAGTGCAGGTCAGGAGAGTCGGGCGCCGATCAGATCTGGCTGATCATCTTGGTCACAAGGTAGCTGTCAAAGGTCTCGGTCCCGCCTTCGCTGCCCACGCCGCTGTCCTTCACCCCGCCGAACGGCAGTTCCGGGTGCGCCATGCCTGAATGATTGATGTTCACCATGCCGACCTCCAGCCCGTTGGACAGATGCGTCGCATTCTTGATCGAAGTGGTGAAGACATAAGAGGCCAACCCGTACGGCACACTGTTGGCGCGTCGCAGGACTTCGTCGAGATCGTCGAAACGGGTCAGCGGTGCCACCGGCCCGAAAGGCTCCTCGTTCATGATGCGCGCCTGGTCGGGCACGCCGGCGATGATCGTTGGCGCATAGAAGAAGCCCTTCTCTCCGATGCTGGCGCCGCCACTGAGCACTTCGCCACCGTGGCTGACCGCATCGTCCACCAGTTCCGTCACCGCTGCCCGGCGCCGCTCGTGAACAAGCGGGCCCATCTGCGTGCCTTCGTCGAGCCCGTGCCCGACCTTGACCCCGTCGATGGCCGCCTTGAAGCGGGCCACGAACTGCTCGTACACGCCGGACTGGACATAGAAACGCGAGGGCGACACACACACCTGACCGGCATTGCGCACCTTGTAGCGCGACAGCAGGATCGCTGCCTGATCGACGTCAGCGTCGTCGCAGACGATGACCGGCGAATGCCCGCCCAGCTCCATGCTCACCCGTTTCATGTGGGCGCCGGCCATTGCGGCCAGTTGCTTGCCCACCGGCACCGAGCCGGTGAACGACACCTTGCGCACGATGGGCGACTCGATCAGATGCCGCGAAACGTCCGCCGGTCGGCCCCACACGATGTTGAACACGCCGGCCGGCAGTCCGGCATCGTGGAACAGCCGCGCCAGCGCGACGATGGCGCTGGGCGACTCTTCCGGCCCCTTGAGGATGACCGTGCAACCGGCGCCGATCGCGGCCGCCACTTTCTTGACGGCCTGACTGAAGGGGAAATTCCACGGGCTGAACGCCGCACACACCCCGACCGGCTCGCGCACCACGAGCTGGCGAACCTGCGGATCACGCGACGGGACAACCCGCCCGTAGATGCGCCGGCACTCTTCCGCGCTCCACTCGATATGCTCGGCGCTGTTCATCACCTCGGCCACGGCTTCGGCCACCGGCTTGCCGTTGTCCAGGGTGATGTTCCGTCCGATGTCGTCGGCCCGTTGCCGGGTCAGCGCGGCCACCTTGCGCAACACCTCGGCCCGCACCATGGGCGAACTGCTTCGCCAGTGCTCGAACGCGCGCCCGGCGGCATCGAGTGCGTGATCCAGCTCATCACGGCTCGCCCATGGCAGATGACCAATGGACTCGCCGGTCGCAGGGTCGAAAACGGCTTGCCCGTCGCGGTCACGACCGCCGACGAACTGCCCGTCGATGTAATTGAAAAGTTCGGGATACATGAGTCTTCTCTGGTGGATGGTGGGTGGGCGCAGGCGGTGCCGTCAGGCCGCCGCTTCCTCGGCGTGCGGGTTGCCCCGGGCCTGCGTCGCGGCGCCCCCCTCCGGGAGTGTCTGCGCGCAGAAGCGGGTCAGCTGGCCGATGGCGTCGTCGGCCGAACCCACCGCCGCCACAAAGCGATCCGGACGAATCAGGACCCAGTCGACCGATCGCGAATGGAACCAGAAGTGCAGCGTGTTCTCGACATCGTTGATCACCTTGGCGCCCTCGCCGGCCCCGGTTCGCGAAGGGATTTCATGATTCCCGCTGCAGGCCCGCACGCCGACGTAGCGATCGCATCCCAGGCGCTCCAGCGCGTCGAGCAGCCCGGCCGGCGCATGGGCCAGCGGGTCGCAGCGCCATCCGATCAGGGCGAAGCGTCCGCCGATCACATCATCGAGACGCTGCGAATGTCCGGGCGCCGCCTCCACATTCGGCTGGATGAACATGCGCCCGACCGAGTCGTCCTGCGCGCGCTTGCCGGAGTTGAGCACCACCCCGGTCGAAAAACGGGGCATGGGCTTGAAGCGCATCTGCAGGATGTAGTCGCGGATACCGGGCAGATTGCGGATCGACAGGAAGAAGCGGTCGCGCAACCAGGCCACGAAGCGATTGCGCACCGACAAGGCCGAGCCGAACAGGTCGGCCAGATCGATCATGGCCTTGGCGTGGGCGTGACGCTCGTCGTGGTAGCTCTGCAGCAGCTCGGGCTTGAGCCGCCCCTGGATGATCCAGGCCAGCTTCCAGGCCAGATTGAAGGCATCGCGCAGACCGGCGTTGAGCCCCTGACCGATCCACGGCGGCGTGATGTGGGCGGTATCGCCCGCCAGGCACACGCGCCCGACGACAAAGGACTTCGCCACGCGAGAGTTGTGCGTGTAGACCCGTGCCCGGATCACGTTGAGGGTCTCCGGATTCGCCACATGGTTACGCAGCAGGTCGAGCACCTTTTCCGGCTTGAGAATCTGCTCTTCGTCCTCGCCGGCGAACATCATGAACTCCCAGCGACGCAGCCCGTAGGGCAGACGCAGGCAGACGTACGGTCGCTGCGGCTCGCAATGCAACGCGGTGTATGGGGCGTCCAGCGGATCGCCGTCACACTCGATGACCGCCCACTTGTGCGCATGGGTCTGTCCCTCGTACGGCACCTTCAGCAGTTCGCGCACCGTGCTGCGTGCGCCATCCGAACCGACCACATACCGGGCACGCACGCTCCGGGTCTGGCCGGCTTCGTCCTGCAGCACAGCCTCGACGCCATCGGCGTCCTGCTGCAGCGACTTCAGCTCCATGCCCAGCGCCATGGTGACGTTCGGATAGCGTGCGAGCCCCTCGCGCAAGGTACCCTCGCCCAGCGGCTGCGAGAACAGATTGCGGCGAAACCAGCCGAACTCCCGGGTACTGGGGAGAATTTCCGCGAAGCACTTCTTGCGTGCGGTGTACATGCGCATCGGCACGTTCTGGATCATGTTTCGCAGCATGGGCTCTGCCATGCCGAAGGCCTGAAACGTCCGCAGGGCTTCGTCGTCCAGCCCGACGGCGCGCGGGTAGTTGAGAATCGCCGGGCTCCGGTCCACCAGGAGTGTTTCCACCCCGTAGGAGCCGAGCAGGTTGGCAATCGAGACGCCAACCGGGCCCGCGCCGACAATCAATACGGGAACGGCAGTCTGTGGATTCATGCGCATACCTCTTCTGTCTGCGGGCTCAAACGGGACTGAGCAGCCGGCTCTCCTGGCGAACCAGCAAATGGCGGCTGGCCTTGCGGAATTCCGTAAAGCGCGGGTCGGCCAGCAGGCGCTCGCGGCGCTCGCGGCGGGCGTCGAAACTGTCGAATCGCCACAGGAAGACCAGCTGGTTCAGGTCGCCCCCCTCCGGTTGCAGCAACGCCACCAGGTCGCCGAGGATGCTCACTTGCACCTCGCGCGCCATCTCGTTGTAAAGCCGCAGGTATTCCCTGACGCCACCGGGCACCAGGGAGTAGGTTCTTTGCTCGCAGATCATGATGTCGTGACCTTCGTGTCTGTTTTCGCGGCACCGCTCAGCAGAAAATCGCGCACCGCCTGGTTGAAGAGAACCGGCTGGTCGTCATGCACGTAGTGCCCGGCACCGGCAATGTCGGTGGTGACGACCTTCGGGTTGAGCCGGCACATGTCCTGGGCCATCTCCGCCTGCAGGTAGTCGGTCTGTGCGCCCCTCAGCACCAGGGTGTCGCACCGGAGTGCCGCCACATGCGGGCGCAGATCGGGCACCCGTGCCCCATCCGGCTCAAGGCGGATGGCAGCAATGCCGGCATGGTCGTAGCGCCAGGTGTACCCGCCGTCCGGCAGGGCCTTGAGCATGCTTCTGAGCCGTTGCTGCCGCGCCTCTTCGGTCACGCTGGGGCGCAGCCCACGCATGAATTCGCTGGCGGCCGACCAATCGTCGAAGCGCACCGGCGTTTCGACCATCTCGCGCCGGATGCGGGCCACGCCGGGGCTGTGCTCGAATGCCCCCGGGCCGGCGTCCTCGATGATCAGGCGTTCGACCCGGTCCGGATGGAGCGACGCAAACACGATGGCATTGATACCGCCCATCGAGTGCCCGAGCAGATCGAATCGATCGATGCCGAGGGTATCGACGACCGCCAGTACATCGTTCACATAGGTGTCGGTGTAGTAGTTCCGTTCGGGGTCCCAATCGGAATCGCCGCGTCCACGCTGATCGAAGGCAATCACCCGGAACTCGGGCTGCAGCGCCTCGGCCACACCGACGAAGGTTTCCGCAAAGCCCCGGATGCCATGCAACATGACCACCGGGCGGGCCTCACGCGCCCCCCATTCGGTGACGTGCAAACCAAGGCCCGCCACCGTCACTGTGAAATCGCGGCGCTCCATGATCAGTTCAGCCCGTCCTGACCCTTGATGTCGGAGGCCTTCAGGCCACCGAGTCGGGCATGCAGGCGCCCGCGCGTGGCAAACGCCCAGCACACCAGCACTTCGTCGCGATTGGGCGCATCGTTGAAGCACACGCTGACCGTGTCGTAGTGGGAGCGCACATACAGGGCGTCCTTGTGAGCCAGCGGAATATCGAGGATGGTGCCGGGGCCGCCGCGCTTGCCGGTCGAGGGCACCCACGACTTGCCACCACCGACCGCATCGCGAATCGGGTTGGCCGCCGGGTTGGTGAGCAGTGCATTGCCGTGCTCGTAGTCGCCGTCGATACCGACCAGGATCGCCTTGCCGTAGCTTTCGATGGCCTGACCGGCCGCAGCCGCCTGGATGCGTCGGCCGAACTCGCGCCCGAGCACCGGAGAGGCCTCGATCCAGGCGCTCAGGTCCTCCACGAAACGGCCGGCGTAGGGGTTGTGCACGCAGGCAGCCAGGACGATCTTGCGCACCGGTTCGCCGTCGGCGGGTGCACCGCTTTCGGTGGCATTGGTGTCCTCGATCTGCAGGAACCACTTGCGCACGTGGAAGGCGCCGAAATTGTGTTCTTTGACGTTCATGCTGGGGGTCACTCCTGTGGGATGTTCAAAGCGGCTGGAGGTCGAACGGATCGCTGGGGGCGTTGTGTTCGCCCAGCACCCGCCGTCCTTCTTCGTCGTCATGGATGGTCTCGAGAAAGAACTCGAACCGGTGGCCATCGGGGTCGGTGAAGTACAGGCCGTAGCCGACCTTGTGGTCGGTGATCTTCACGATCGGCACGTTCTTGCGCAGCAGCATCCCGTACAGCCGGCGCAGATCGTCCATCGTCCCGTCGATCTCGAGCCCGTAGTGCTGCAGATTGATCTCGCCGCGGGCCTGAGCGCCTTCCATCGTGGGATCGGCCTGAATCAGGGCGATGTCGTGATGCTTGGTGCCGAAGGAGAGAAACACCCAGCGTTCGCCGCGGGCAGTCTCGATCATGCCGAGCACGTCCTTGTACCAGCCGACCGCCTCGAACGGGTTCTTCACATACAACGCAATATGGGTTCTGCGAATGCGGGGTTTGACGTCTTCCGTTGGGGTGCTCACGGTCGCAGCCTCCTTAATCGATCGATTGGGGATGGGCTCTGACCGGCGCCTCGAAGGGCGTCCAGGTCACGGCCGTGATTTCACTGAAGTCACGCCAGTCCTTGAACCACGAGCGGCCGCCGTCGGTCGAGCGCAGCAGGTGTCCGTACTTGGTGCCCGCGAACAGCAGCGAGCGGTCGGACGCATGGGCGCCGAATGCCCAGACGGTCGAATTGGGTGCCGTATGGAGCACGGCCCGAGTCCAGCTCGCGCCGCGATCGTCCGAGCGGTAGATGGCCGTGCGCGTGCCCGGCGTGCCGTCACCGATGGCCAGCAGCAGTTCATCGCCGGCCGCATCGACCACCTGGACCGTGCGGGTGTAGTACATGCCGTCGAAGCGCTCCTTGGAGGCCTTGCCGCTCCAGGTGTCGCCGTTGTCGGTGCTTTCGAACACCGAATTGACCGTCAGCACGACCCGCTTGATCGGGTGCCTGTCATGCGGCGGCAGCACGGCAACCGCGTGGATATCGGAGTTGGAGATGGCACACTCGGGCGAGTCGACGCGCGTCCAGTGGTCGCCGCCGTCGTTGCTGCGCCATGCACCGCCCTCCTCGACACCGAACCAGACCTCGTCGCCATCGACGGGACTGACACAGATGCTCAGGATCCGCGGGCGATTCACGCCCTTGCAGAATTCGGGCAGCTCGACGCCCAGATCCGTCCAGCTCTCACCGCCGTCACGCGAGCGGTACATGCGCGCACGCGATGGCGCGCCGGTGCCGGCAAAGACGTTCTTCGGATTGCCCGGATCGAAGGCGATGGCCCACACGGTCTGCCCGTTCATCGGCGAGTCGACGCGCGAGAAGTGGGCGCCACCGTCGGTACTCAGACACATGCCGACATCGGCACCGGCGAGGACACGCTTGGGGTCGGACGGATCGACGGCCAGCGCACGGACGACACCATCGAATTCGATGGCTTCCTTGAGTCCGAGGCGATGCCATGTGGCGCCGTCATCGACGCTGCGCACAATGCCTTGGCCGGCAGTGGCGACCAGGATGGTTCCTTTCATGATTGACTCCGGAAATGGGCTGGTTTCAGAGGAAGACGCCGCGGGTAATGCCGCCGTCGATGGCAATCGACTCGCCGGTGATGGCCCCGGCCCGTTCGGACGCAAGGAACACCACGGTGTCGGCGATTTCGTTGGGCTGCAGCACGCGCCGGATGGGCGTCACCTTGGCGTAGTTGGCCTCCACCTCACCGGGTGTGAGGCCCTGGATCTTGGCTTCCTTGGCGTACAACTCGTGGATGTGCGGCGTCTCGACCACACCCGGATGAATCACGTTCACGGTGATGCCGTGGGGTCCGAGCTGATCCGAGAGGGTCTTGGTCAGGTGACAGATCGCCACGTTGCGCATGCCCGAGAGCTGCTTGCTGCCGCGCCCGGTCAGGCCGCCGATGTTGATGATCCGGCCAAAACCGTTGTTCTTCATGTAGGCCGAGGCGAACTTGGCGCAGCGCATGTAGCCGACCACCTTGATGTTGATGTCCTCGAGCAGCCCCTCGGGATTGGCGTGCTCGATTTCGGTGCGCACCAGGCCGCCCGGATGCGCCGCACCGTTGACCAGAATGTCGATGCGCCCGAAGTGCTCGGCCACCCGAGCCATCATCGACTCGACCTGTTCGGTGCTGCTCACGTCGGCCGGGACGGCGAGAATCTCAACGCCGGTCTGCGCCTCGATCTCGCGTGCCGCCGCTTCGAGCGGCCCCTGGCTGCGGGCCACGATGGCCACGCGCACGCCCTCGGCGGCCAGCGCCTCGGTGACGGCGCGCCCGATACCCAGACTGCCGCCAGTCACGACAGCCACTTTGCCTTTCAGATTCAGATCCACGATTGCTCCTTGCAGGGGAACGTGGCCAACCGCGTTGTCACGGTTGCCACACAGGTTTTTTTGGAAGAGTCCGGCGCTTACAGCGCCATTTCGATCAGTGCCGGCCCTTTGTGGGCAAAGGCGGCTTCGAGCTGCTCGGCGAGGGCTTCGGCGGTTTCGGCGCGCGAGCCGCGTACGCCATAGGATTCGGCCAGTCGGACCCAGTCGATCCGGGGGCCTGCCAGGCTCGTCATGGCCTCGGCGCGTTCGCCCAGCGGCGCCTCGCCACGGCGCAGCTCGTTGCGCAAGATGGCGTACTGGTGGTTGGCGGCGATCAGCACCACGACGTTCAGGTTCTCGTGGGCCAGCGACCACAGGGTCTGGATGGTGTATTGCGTGCTGCCGTCCGAGAGCAGCCCGACCACCTGGCGATCCGGACAGGCAATGGCCGCCCCCATCGCCACGGGCAGCCCCTGCCCGATTGCCCCACCGGTGTTGGTGAGCGCGGTGTGCCGCCGGGCGGCAGCGGACACGGCATAGAACGGGTATCCGCAGGTGCCCCCCTCGACCGACACGATGGCGTTCTCGGGCAGCGTGGCCGCCAGCGTCTGACCGATGGCCGCCGGTGTCAGTGCGCCTGTGGCCGGCGCGGGCAGATGCGCCGCAGGGACGACATAGGCAGGCGCGTCCAGCGCGGTCACCAGGGCTTCGAGACGCTCGACCGCGGCCTCGCCCGGCAGGCTCAGGGTGAGCAGGCGTTCGTCTTCGACCATCCGGCTGGGGTGGCCCTCGTAGCCGAAGTAGGTCACCGGCGGCAGCGCCCCGACCAGCACCACCAGATCGGCCGGGTCCAGCACTTCACGCGCCGGCTCGGGGAAATACGGCAGACGGTCGAAGGCCGGCAGGCCCGCGCCGCGCTCGGCACGCGCCGGGAAGGTCTCGGCAAACGCCGTTGCATCCAGCGCCGCGCACAGGCGCGCCACCGCGATCTGTCCGCGCGCGCTCAAGCCGCTCTGGGTACCGCCACCGCCGAGCAGAAACACGATACGGCGGCTGGCCTTGAGTCGGGTGAGCACCGTGTCGGCGTCGAAACCGGATGCCTTCACGCGCACCCCCACTTCGTCGAGCGCTTTGACCACCGCGTCACTCGGCGCCGACTGGAAGTCGGCCGGGAAGATCAGGGTGGCGCCCTGGCCGCCGTTCTGCCGGGTCTGTGCAACGGCCTCAGCCGCATCATCGGCGACCGCCTCGACACTGCCGATGCGATGCACCCAGCCGGACACCGGCTTGGCCAGCGACTCGATGTCGGAGGTCAGCGGCGCGTCGTAAGGCAGATGCCAACTCGTGTGATCACCGATCACATTGACGATGGGGGTGCGTGCCCGGCGCGCGTTGTGAAGGTTGGCAATCCCGTTGGCGAAGCCGGGGCCGAGGTGCAGCAGGGTCGCGGCAGCGTGGCCGGTCATGCGCCCGTAGCCATCGGCGGCGCCGGTGCAGACGTTTTCCTGCAGCCCGACCACGCATCGCATTTCACCCTGGCTCTCGAAGGCCCGCACCACATCCAGCTCGGTGGTGCCCGGATTGGCAAAGCAAACCGAGACCCCGTTGGCCTGCAAATTCGCAAGCAAGATTTCTGCGCCCGTCATGATGATCTCTCTGTTAAGTTTTTTGCGAGATTATCAAATAGCGAGAGAAATGCAAACGAAAGATTGATAAGGATCAATTAAATTTTCTTATTTCTCGTGATTGTGGATAATCGGAATTCTTCAAATCTGTTGCCATCAGGCCTGTGCAGCGCATGCACCCGGACAGCCCCGATGCCCCCAGTCGATGGAAAATGGGCCAGAATGCGGGGCAAACGGCGGCGGGCTCGTCGCGGGTGTCGCGCCGCGACCGGTGGCGCAACGCCCTGCATCCGCACCTGGCCGCCCTCTTGAATGACCGCCAACCTTTGAACACAACACGATGAACAGCCTCCGGCGCATGCTCGACATCCTCGAGCTCTTCACTCCTCAACACCCTGTGATCGATGTGGATTTCGTCTGCGAGACGCTCGGCTATGCACCAGCCAGCGCCTACCGGTATGTCCGCGAACTGAGCGGCGTCGGGCTGCTCGTGCGCATTCCGCGCGGTTACACGCTGGGGCCGCGAATCATCGAACTCGACCGTTTTATGACCGAGCACAACCCGATCCTGGTCGAGAGTCGCGAATGGATTGCTCACCTGGCGAGCGAGACCGGCCTGCATGTGCTGCTCAGCGAGCTGTATGGCTCGACGGTGATCAACGTGCACCAGACCCCGGGCCGCGAGCCCTCACAGCTGAACTTCGGGCGTGGCGACCCCATGGATCTGTTCCACAGCGCCACGGCACGGGTCATCCTGGCCTACCTGCTGCCGCGCCAGCTCAAGCGGATGTACGAGACCCATGCCGAAGATGCCGATCTGGAGCACATCGGCCCGACGTGGAAGGCGTTCTCCAAGGCCATGCTGCAGATCCGCAAACAGGGCTACTGCATCAGTCGCGGCGAACTCGATGCCGACAAGAGCGGTCTCGCGGCCCCGATCTTCGACGAGAAGAAACGCGTGCTGGGCAGCATCACCCTGGTGGGTGGGACGGAGCGCTTCGACGCGTTCAATCGGGACTACCTGATCGGTCTGGTGACCCGCGCAGCGGCCGAGATCACCGAGCGCATCTCGCAGCCGCAGTAGCCCGCCGTTCAGCGCAGCGGCCGCTGCACGATCACCACGATGCCGGCCGGCACGGTCGCTACGGCAAGCATGACGAACAGGGCACTGACACCCGCGCGCAGCGGGTCACCCCCCGGATCGGGCCCCAGACTCTCGCTCGCCCGGCTCAACACCCATGCCCATGCCGGACGCTGTGACGGCTCGATCGCCAGCACCTGGAGAAAAAGGCTCGCCATGGCGACGCTGCTCGACAGCCCGAACTGACGAACCACGTTCTTGATCTGATACGCATGCGAAAAGACGGACGCATGCAGTTCCGAAAACGTCCCGAACGCGACCGGCCCGATGAACAGCGGAATCGCCACGCCAGTGGCGAGCACGCCCGGCAGCAGATCCCACCCCGTCGGATGCGCCTCCGGGCGCACCAGCGCGAGGGTGCCGAGGGCATAGAGCGCAAGCCCCGCCACCATGTAGACACGATGCCAGGGCCAGCGATGGGCAACGCAGATATGGACGAGCGCGGTGAGCACACTCGCGCCGAGGCTGACGCTCACCAGGATCGCGGTGTCGAACAAGGCGAATCCGAGCCCGCGATGAAGGTACATGGGCAACAGGTAACCGATGGCACCGATCATGCCGTAGCCGGTGAAGTACAGCGCAATGCCCATCAGATAGCGGGCCTGCCACAGGGCCCGCGTGTTGATCAACGGCTGCTCAAGCTGCCATTGGCGCCAGGTGAACAGCGCAAGAATGGCGACCGAGCCCAGCCCGATCCACAGTGCGCGGGCGGGCACGTCCGATCCGGCATGGGGAATGTCGTGGATCACCAGCTGCAGCCCGAAAACTCCCAGTGCCAGCCAGGTCAGCCAGCCCCAGTGTTCCGTACTTCGGGATTCCGGCGGGGCGACTCGATGCGACAGGTGCCCGGCAGCGACCCAGGCCACGCACAGCGCTTGAAGAACCGGAAAGCAGAACAGGGCGCGCCACCCGCCGGCGGCAAGCAGGCCGGCCGCCAGCAAGGGCGCGGCGGCAGATCCGGCCAGCAGGCTGCCGACGAAGACCAGCAGGCCGGCCGTGCGCCGCCCCGGGGGCAGATCGTTGATCATCATGCGCCCGGCCGTGAAGAAGGTGGCCCCGGCCAGCCCCTGCAACAGCCGCCCGACGGAAAACGCGACGACGCCGTCGGCAACGGCACACAGCAGGCCGCCCAGCGCAAATACGCCAAGCGACAGCAGCACGAAGCGCCGATACCCCAGCCGTTCGACCACCCACTGGTGCTGGAACAGCATGAAGATGGCCGCCACCCCGTACAGAGTGAACGAAAACGCCAGCGCCTGTTCATCGACCGCGGCACCGGCCGCGATGCTGTCCGCCGAGAACATCACCATGCCGGTCTCGACGAACTCCACGCTGGTGACCGCGCCGATGGCGATCAGCGGGGCCGACGAGCCCTCACGCCGGCCAGCCACCGGCATGCCGGCGTTCATGCGCCCTGCCCTCGGGCGTACTCGCCCACGGTTTGCTTCAAGGCTGCGCTGGCACGACGCCCCCGCGTGCGAACAGGGCGGCGGCGCCGTCCCGGAGCGGCACCACTGCGGTCAGTGCCTGACGGTCTGCCTGCTGGGTGACCTTGAACGTGCGGCCTTCATCCCGGCTCGAGAGGATCACCCCGTCGAGCCCGACCGCCAGCGTTTCGCCGTTCAAGTGCTGTATCGACGTGAGCGAGGTGCGCACACCGCTGTCGATCTCGGTCCATTGCATGCCGCCGTCGCTGCTGCGATACACGTTGCCGCGCATGCCGGCGACAAGCACCGTGCCATCATCAAAGGCGGTCCCGGTCCAGAACGAACCGCGATAGCCGGTCATGTGGTAGGTCCAGGTCTGCCCGCCATCGTGGGAGCTGAGCACCGTCCCGCGCTCTCCGGCCACGTAGAAGATGCGTCCACTGCCGAATGCAGCGAACAGGTTGCGGTCGGCAAAACGCTCGCCCGGCGGGGCCGGCAGCTCCACCGGCAACCAGTGCGCACCGCCATCGTCGGTGCGCAACACCAGGGACCACAATCCGACGGCCACACCGTGCTGTGCATCCGTGAAGTGGACCGCAAACAGGGGGCGATCCTCGGCGACATCCAGACGCTGCTGTGTCCAGCTCTCGCCGCCATCGGTGGTCCGCAGGATGGCCCCCCAGTGGCCCACGGCCCAGCCGTTCTTCTCGTCGATGAAACTCACCGAGGTGAGCGTCGCCCCCACAGGCACGGACCGGGCCTGGCGATAGCGCTTGCCATCATCGTCAGAGAGCAGGATCACGCCCCGGTCGCCCACCGCGACGATACGCGCGCCGGCACGAGCGGCGTCGAGCATCATGGTCTGGGTGGGAAACGCCGCCCGCTCGGCCGGGTCGGGTCTGAACTCGGCCACGAGCGGCGGCTCGGTCGCGCCCCAGCTCAGGCCGCTGACCAGCACGGCAGCGACGGCGGCCAGCCCTCTTATATGAATCAATCGCATGATGCGCCCTCCATTCAATGGGCCAGGATGCCCGGCGCCTTGACCGGGCCCTTGCGCGGGAAGAGTTTTTCAAGCCACACAGCCAGCGCCGGGAGCGCCGTCATGGCCATCACCATGTTGACCATGAACATGAAGGCCAGCAGCTTGCCCATGTCGGCCTGGAACTTGAGCGCGGAGAACATCCAGGTCGCCACGCCGACGGCCAGCGTGAGCGCCGTGAAGATGGTGGCCGTACCGACCTCCAGAATGGAGTGTTCGAGCGCCTTGACGATGGGTTCGCCGCCGGCCAGGTGCAGTTGCAGGCGGTTATAGATATAGAAGGCGTAATCGACGCCGATGCCCACCGCCAGCACCATCACCGGCAAGGTGGCGACGGTCAGGCCGATCTGCAGCTCCTTCATGAACCAGTAGCCGATGAAGGTGCCCACCGTCAGCGGCAGGCAGCAGGCGATCACCGCCCGGAAGTCGCGGTACACCAGGGCCACCAGCAGGACGATGGCGGCATAGACGTTGAGCATCATGGGCAGTTCGGAATGCTCGACCTCCTCGTTGATCGCCGCCAGCACGCCCGCGTTGCCCGCCGCCAGCCGGATGGTCACGCCGGGCAGCGGGTTATCCACCCGGAACTGCTTGATACGCGCGATGACCGAGTTGATGGTGCTCGCCTTGTGGTCGGTCAGGAACAGATGGACCGCGGTCATGGAGCAGTCCTTGGTCATGTAGCCGCGCAGGCGGCCGATCTCCGCCGACAACGCCGCGTAGTTGGCCGAATCGATCGGGATGACCGCCATCTTGGGATTGCCTTCGTTGTAGCCCTCGTTGTACAGGCGCAGCTGGTCGGCATACGACTGCACCGATAGCACGCCCGGCACATGACGCATGTGAGCCACGAACCGATCCTGGTACATGCCGATGGCCACGTTCTCACAGGCGCCCGGCGCGGTGGCAAAGGCCACGCTCAGCCAGTCCAGCCCGGTGTCGTACCCCCCGGCGATGGACACCGCATCCTGGTTGAAGCGGGCTTCCGCGCGCAGCTCCGGCGCACCGGGTTGCAGCGTGCCCACCACACGGTCGCGGCTTTGCCATACGGCCAGCCCGAACACCACCAGGGTCACCGCGATGGCCACCGCGGCGTTGCGCGGCTCGGCCACGCGGGCGAGCGTGCGCAGCCAGCGGGCACGACGCTCGCGCTTGAGCATGGCCTTGTCGGCGTATTCCTTGGTGAAGTGGAACAGCGAGGCGGCCAGCGGCAGCATCACGAGGTTGGTGACGATCTTGTAGCCCACGCCGAGCGAGGCGGTGATCGCCAGTTCGCGCACCATCGGGATCGGAATCATCACCAGCGTGATGAAGGAGACGAAGGCGGTCACCAGCGCCAGCGTGCCGGGAATGAGCAGCCCGGTGAAACTCGCCCGTGCCGCCTCCTCGGTCGTCTTGCCGTGGGACAGCTCGCGCACGATGAAGTTGATCTGCTGCACGCCGTGGGAGACCCCGATGGCGAACACCAGAAACGGCACCAGCACGGCCAGCGGGTCGAGCCCGTAGCCGAGCAGCTTGAGCGTGCCGAACTGCCACACCAGCGAGGTGAAGGAGCATACGATCGGCAAGATGGTGAAGCGCACCGAGTGGCAGTACCAGTACACCGCCAGCGCGGTGAGCACTAGGGCGATGGCACAGAACTCGAGCACCGCCGAGGCCCCGTCGGCAATGTCGCCCACCTGTTTGGCGAAGCCGATGATCTGGATCTGGAAGTCGTCGTCCTCGAACCTGGCCCGCAGGGCTTCCAGCTCGCTGTTGTAGGCGACGTAATCGATCTTGTTGCCCGAGGCATCGCGTTCGAGCAGTTCGGCCGTGATCATCGCACTCGTCTGGTCGCGCGAGACCAGGGTGCCGACGAAACCGCCCTGCCCGGTCGCCTGCCGGATACCGGCAATCACATCGGGCGAGAGATCCTGCGGTGTCACTGTGCCCGGAATGAGCGGATCGGCGCGGAAGCCCTCTTCGGTGATTTCGTTCACGAAGGTGTTCGGTGTCCACAATGACTGCACCCCCAGCCGATCCACGTTCGGCAGGAAGGTGACCGCCTTGGTCACCTCGTAGAGCCGGGTCAGCCCTTCGGCATTCCAGATCGTGCCGTTGCGGGCCTTGACCACGAAGGTCAGGCGGTTGGCGCCGAGCAGGTCGCTGCGGTAGTCGTTGAAGGTCTGGATGTATTCGTGGCCCACCGGCATCTGCTTTTCGAAACCGGCTTCCATGCGCAGCTGCAGTGCATACCATCCCATGACGGCGGTAAACACGACCAGCAGGCCGAGAATCGTCCAGCGCCAGCGGAACAGGATGCGCTCCAGCCCCAGCAGGAAACGCGTCAACCACTGGTCGACATCGGCCACGCTAAATGGATTGAACATGATGCCCTTTGTCTCTCGGTACTGGCCGGCACCGGACCCCTGCGGACCCGGCGCCGATCCACCGGTCAGAAGTTGCGGGAGATGAAGCCGCCGATGAAGTCGCGGTCACGGAACGGCGCACTCACCGAGTAATCGCCGCCCCAGAACTTGGCGTAGTTGATACCCGCCTGCCAGGTCATCGGGTTGCGGTTGAACAGGACATAGAAGCTCGCGGACTTGGCGCCTTCCATCCAGTTGGCCACGAAGTTAGGCGTGTTGCCCTTGACCCCGTGCGAGAAGAACACGCCCGGGATGACCTGCCAGCCGGGGATGACCGTGCTGTCGTAGGTCAGGCTGAAGTCGAACATGTAGCCCCAGGAGAAGGCATCGCCCACGCCCTTCACGTTGCCCGAGGCATCACTGTAGGTCCATGCCCCGGCTGCCGGCAGCTGCCGATAGCTCACGCCATTGGAAGTGCGGTTGAAGGCCTTGCCGGAATTGACGCCCGGATAGTTGATGGCCACCGCTTCACCCAGGAAGGTCCCGGTCTGCGCACCGACCGCGTCGAGAAACCAGCCATGGTCGCCCGGCGTCAGGCTGAGGATACCGGTCAGGTGCCACTGGTAGCGCTCGTTGTCGATGGCGCTGTTGCACTCGACGCCGAATTCCGGCGCGCCATTGGCGTCCAGACAGATACTGCCCGACACCGCATCCTTCGGCCGATAGGACAGCTCGGTACCGACCGCCCAGTTCCCCAGGGTGGTATTGGCGCTCAAGCCGTAAAGCTCGCGATCTTCCGAGAAGGTCATGCGGGTGGTCGTGGCCCCCGGGTTCCAGTACTGCACGTTCGGCGTCTTGTCGTGATAGCGCTGGTAGTAGATGCCGAAGTCGGTATCCCAACCTTCCGGGCGGAACTTGAGCGACACCCCGAACTGCCCGGAATCCTTCGGCGTATCGTCCTTCAGGACGCGTTGTGCGCCGAAGTTGCCATAGGCCGGGTAGCTTCCGCCGTTTCTGAGATTGGCTTTCACCTGATCGAGCGGCGTGCCGCTCAGGCGTGAGATGTTGGCCGCGTCGGTGCCGATGCAGAGCAGCTTGTCGCGACCGCGATCGAAGGTATCGCCCTGGGAAAAATACGTGCCCGCCGGCGGATACTCATACCGGCGCCACTTGAACTGGTAATAGGCTTCCAGGTTCATGCCGTTGCCCAGGCCGGTGGCGAAACTGACCATCGGTGAGGGCAGAAAGGCCTCCTTCAGTTGCACGCCGGGCGACGAGAGGCGCTGCAGATCCATGGCCACGTTGGAGTTGATGCCGCCAAACATGAACAGGCTCTCGCCCCAGCTCACCACCTGATTACCGACCCTGACGCGGGCACGCTGCCCCCCCAGGCTGAACTGCTTGCTCACCCACAGATCGTAGAGGCGGACATAGTCACCCACATAGCGCTTGGCTTCGCTGTCCAGATCGGTGCGGGCCGTCTCGTCGGCGGCAAAATCGTGCAGCCAGCCGATACGACCGAGAAAGCGCCAGTCGTTGGGCAGGTTGAGCAACAGCTCGTGGGAACCCTTGAGGTTCAAGGTAAAGAAATCGCCCTTGTCGTAGTTCAGGTTGCCGTCGTCGGCATTCGACCACACGGCGGTGTTGGCACTGGCACCACAGGAGCTAGAGGTGTCGCCGGTGAGCCTGCAGCTTGGATCTTCCGTCCGGATACCAAAACCGAGGGTGACCGTGGAATCGAGCGAGCCGGTCACCTCGCCCATGTCGAAATTGAAAGCGTGAGCCAGGCCGGGGACCGCAATGGCCAGCGAAAGCGCCAGAGCCATGCGGGACATTTTCGGGTGCATCATGTTCTTCTCCCTGTAGGATTCGTGCCGCTGCGCTGCCGGGCAGACGGCACCATCGGATGACGTGGTCGAAAACCAGCCTCAGCGCGCGCTGACGGCCCGCAGGTTGTCCGGGGTGTAGAAGTCGGCCGAGAGTTTCGGGTTGTCGCCCGACTCGACGGCCCATTTCATTGGCTTGGCGCCGAGCGAGCCCTGGTCATAGACCACGCGGCCGGAGGCCAGGTCGTACTGCACGAAGGCCGATCCATCGCAGGAACCGGTTTCAGCCACCGGAATCGTGTAGCTCTCGCGCACCTTCCACAGATTGCCCTGGGCGTCGTAGTCCTCCGCCGCGACGATGACCCAGGAGTCTTCATCGAAGTAGTACGTGCGCTTGGGTGCCACATGGCGAACACCCGGCTTGACGGTGGCTTCCACCTCCCAGACGCGATGCAGCTCGTAGCGGCGCGCCGCGCTGACCGGCCCGTTCGGGGTCATCACCTGGTGGCGTTCCACGCTTGAGTCATACATTCCGAAAGAGCTGTACGGGACGTAGATTTCCTTCTTGCCCTTGAGCGTCCAGTCGAAGCGGTCCGGAGTGCCGTTGAACATGCGCGGCTCGTCCAGCGTGTACTGGTTCTCGAAACCGATCTGCGGCGCATCGTAGGCGTAGCTGGGCATGCGGCGGACACGACGCTGCCCCGGGAAGTAATAGAAGGTGTCATTGCCCTTGTTGCTGTACGTGATGATCGACAG
The DNA here is from genome assembly GCF_017309585.1 of Nitrogeniibacter aestuarii. Taxonomy (NCBI): domain Bacteria; kingdom Pseudomonadati; phylum Pseudomonadota; class Betaproteobacteria; order Rhodocyclales; family Zoogloeaceae; genus Nitrogeniibacter; species Nitrogeniibacter aestuarii. The sequence goes on from NZ_CP071321.1 coordinate 3,639,687, forward strand.
CGCCTGGCCGGCCAGAGCGGTCGGCGACAGGTAGGCAAAGTAGGTATAGAACTCGATCGGCTGAAGCTCGGAGAACCGGCGCGAGCCCTTCTCGCCCGAGGGGTAGTAGATCGTCTGGGTCGATTCGGCCTCGATCCAGTCGTCAGCCCCCTTGCGCGGGCTGAGCATGGTCCACAGACTGGGGAAGACGATGCCAACCCCGAGATAACGCATCTTGGAGTTCCACAGGACTTCAAGACCGGACTTGGGTTGCGGGAACGGAATGCCCGGCACGATGGCATCACCCAGGCTCCAGCCGTCGGCCGCGATCTTGCCCTCGGTCACGTTCTGCTTGGTGTTCTCCAGCACGAAGTCCGGCGCGGAACAGTAGCGGTGGGTCGGATAGACCTCCATCTTGTAGTCCGGCTTCTGCTTGAACAGGGCCCGCTGCCCGGGGGTCAGGCGGTCTGCATAGGTATCGGCGTTCGACGCGTCGATCGTGAATTTCGGCTTCTCGTCCTTGAACTTGAAGAAGTCCCCGCGCGGCTTGCCGTAGCTCCAGCCATCGGCCAGCACCTGCTCGCTCGCCCACGCTGGGATCGAACCATCCTTGTTTGCAGCGGCCTCGCCACCGAGCGGCGTCAGCCCCGGGCCCAGAAGGCTCGCCTCAGCGGCATGAAGGTTGCCCGTCATCGCCACCGCTGCCAGCACCATGAGCGATCTCATTTCGTTTCTCTTCATTACAGCCTCTCCAGTTGCTTGGGTTCGTCTCAGTGTCGGACTTGCGCAAACCCGGACTCTTCTGGTCCGTGCCTGACCGTCGGTGACGGCAAGACCGGCAAGCTCTAGTACGGCTACGACTTTAGGGAAGCGGATCGGGGCGCGTTATCCGAATTTGGCACGCCAAACGGACCGCATGAAGCGAGCTCTCCGCGAGGCGCTGAACGCCTGCACCACCATGTAGCGCAAGGCACCCGAGATGCACCGCCAGTGTGCGCCGCATCAAAAAAAGTCCTTGCTATTCAATGCGAAGGGCGCTCAAAGTACATGGAACGAATCTCGCTTAAGCGAGACAGCCATGGCCTCTGTTTGCGGGCCACGGACCGAAGCAGGAGACAGAGAGATGCACCACCAGCACCTTGCCGTGGCGGGTCACGGCGTCGCGCCCATCCCCCCCGCCATCCAGATTCAGGAACACTTCGCCACCGACACGAATGCCCAGGCATTCGATGGCTGGCACATGGATTACACCCAGTTATCGCCGGGTCAATATCGCTGCGCATCTCGTGAGGTCCGCTTGTCGGGCCTTCAGATTTTCTCGGAATGCGGCAATGCGACAACGCACCAGTGCGGGACCAGCTGGCCCAATTCCTATGTCTTCGGTATGGGGCAGTCCATGCGTGACGAGGGCATCTTCAACGGGCGCAAGTACCGCGGCAACATCACCGTGTTCCGTGGCGAGAGCAGCCTCGACGCAGTCACCCCGCCGATGACCCTGCTGGTCATGGCCATCGACCGGGACAAGCTGAACCAGTATCTGTGGGAAGCCGAAGGCATCGAATCGAGCGACTGGTTGCGCAAGAACTGGCTGCTGGTCGAAAACCTCGACCTCTCCGCCCGCGCGGCGCAGAAGGTCCGCACCCTCTTCGAGGCGTGCTCGAACAACCCCACCGTGCTCGGATTCGCCCAGAGCCGGGCTGCCATCGAACAGGCCGCGCTCGAAGCCGTCACCCCGGTCGTACTCGAACACATCGATCCACCGCCGCCGTCCTTTGCGGAGCAGAGCCGGATACAACTCATGCGCCGGGCCCGCGAATTCGTGCTCGAACATGTGGACGAGCCGCTGCAGATCATGGACGTGTGCCGTGCGCTGAGAGTGTCACGACGCGCCCTGCAATACGCCTTCCAGGACACGCTGCAGATGAACCCGGTCGCCTACCTCAAGCTGCTGCGTCTCAATGGTGCGCGACGCGACCTGCTGGCAGCCGCCGGCACCGACTCCACCCAGGTGCAGGACGTCATCGCCCGCTGGGGCTTCTGGCACTTCAGCCGCTTCAGCGCCGAATACAAGCAGATGTTCCAGGAACTACCCTCAGAGACACTCCACGGCCGCAAGCCGGCCCGGAGCGTCCAGTAATCGCGGCCGTTCTCCCGGCATCGTCACCAGAGCTTCCACCACGGTGACCGGGAGCGCTTGTAGCGCACCAGCGGAATCGACTCGGGCGCTAGCAGGGAAGGATCGACGAATCCCTCAAGCTGGTAGCCAAAACGGTCTTTCAGCGCGGCCTCGCCCAGGTCGAGCGGGTGAAACGGAAGCGGGTAAGCCTCTGGGGCTTCGTCGTCATCAACGGCCGGGTACGCCCCGAACCAGTACGGCTCTTCGAAAGGCAAACGCGGCCCGATGTCTTCCATGACGCCGCTGTCCGGAGACAGGCTCAGGGAACGCACCAGTTTCCCGTCCGCCCACACGGCATACGCAAACCAATCAACAACGCTGTGCATGGCGTGAAGCGTCACAACACCATGGCCGCCAGCCGCGATGAAGTGCGCCGGGAGCCTGGACGGATAGTCGATACCGAACTCCTTCGCCGCAACGACGGAAACACCGGGAAAACAGCCAATATGGAGTTCTCCATCGGGCGGGCAGGTGAAGGAAAGATCGCCCTCCCCCAGCGGTTCGAGCTTCTCGCCGGGAAACAGCGCGGCCGCCAGCGTCGAGGTCTCTCGCGATCCAGCTGAGGCTTTGCGGCAAGCGCCTCGCGTGGATTCGAGTCCGCAAGTACGAGCATCCAGGTCTTCGCGCCCATTGATCAGGTCCAGTTAATGAAGAGACCCATGGCCGCTTGAAATGAGTTGTCAGACGTCACTGCCTGAATAGCAGGTTAGAAAAGAGCCGCCTGCGCAGCTGTTCGCGCAGACCCAATCGACGACCGGTTTGGGCGTTTCAGCGCTCATGGAACCACTCCATGAATGCGCTCGCCACCTCGGGTGACAGCTCCAGCACTGCTTCGGCAACTGCGGGTTGTCCCTTCGCCGCGGCAACCGCTGACAGCGCGCAACGTAGAACCCCTTCATCCCACTGGCGCGCGGCAGCCGAACCCACGAGCGCAGGCAGACGAGACAAAGACTCAAAGTAGGCAGGAGCAATGTCGTCAGGAACCGAAACACCCTTCTTGGCACGGCACACTTCAACCCAGGCCGGAAATTGAAAATAGGAGCAATCGGCTTTCAATGGGGAAGAGGCGAGCGCCTCGATCACGTGTGGCACTGCTGCGAAAGAAGCCGAGTAGACATCGCCTTGATGCGCCAAGGCGCTCCAGAGGGAAAACCAAGGCTCATTGTCGTTCTCGGAGGAAGGTAAATCGGAGAGTTGTCTCAACAACGCGGGGATATCCGAAGCCGCGCCATAAGCGTGTTGCAATTCCGACCAACGAGTATCTTCAAGGCCCAGCAAAGTGCAGCTCCTCTACGACGCCCAACGCCGTGTCAGGGGGCGGCCAGCACGCAGCGCTGTTGGGGGTAGGAAGCCACACCCAATAAGCTGCGGACTGCTGGTCGTTCCACGGAGCATCGCGAACGACTTGAACACCATGTGATGGAGCATCACCATCACCAAAACTTCCACCAAGGCTTCGGCTTTTCAATATGCGCGCCGCTTTGCGCTGCCCACATTTTCTCGTACTTCGCCCAAAGCAGCGGATAACGCTCCTTTAACACCTCAACACTCTCCTCCCACGGCTCGCCTATTGGCTCGTCGGGCACCGGGACACCGGTCGATTCGTGAGGTGAAATGGCAACTACCACGCCCTCGCGAACAGCATACTCAAACCCTTCATAGAACCAAGCATCTTCGTCGTATGTTTCAGATGCCAGTGAATCGGGATCTGCTACGGCCTTTTCAAAGGCGGTTTGCCCTCGCGAGACCAGGGAGGCTCGGAAATCAGAAAACGTATCATCGCCGCAGCCCCCCCTTATGACATATGCGGCACCCCATAAGCCCCACGTGTATGCGCGATTCATCGATTCGTCGAAATGCGTTGAGAACGCTGCCGCTGTTCCTGGTGACATTGACTCGACGGCCTTCTGAACAAGCTCGCATTTGCGATCCATATCGCCTTGTGACCTTTGGTGAGCGTCGCCAATCAACTTCCAGAATTCATCAATGCCCATGCTGTCTTCTTACACATAAAGGTTAAATTCAGGGGTGGGGTAAAAAGCGCAGCTTTGGGCACCCCATGGAGGCTGGCAGGGTCGTACCGAAGGAGCCGCCAAACCGGAGAAGCCGCAGCTGGAACCGACTATATTTCTAGGTGCGTCTACGCAAGGTCTCAATGCCGCGCTGCACGTTAAGCGGTGGAATTTCATAGCCCCAGCAGTTCCTGCCGACCAGCTAACACTGATCAGCAACTCATCTTTAGTTAGTCCGGGAAGCCAGCGCCACAAAATATTGACCATTCAATAGCAAGTGGAGTAAAGCCAATATAAGTAGGTACATTTTAAATAATTTTAAGAGCGCGCCTCGGACGACCAAAATAGTACTAGTCTAGCTCCATTGGAACCCATGGATGCAGGGAAACCAGCTCTATTCCTACTGCTCCAGATAACTTCAGCCTTAGCAATACCGCGGCACAACGCGAAAGCGTCACCCTTTTTGGCTACCCCCTTGCAAAGCGCATCTTAGACGCGGTTTTGGTCATACTGATTAAATCGAATGACATCTTTGTGCAGTCCATAAATCATCTGTGCCTGCGCTGTGGGATTGAACCAGTAATGCATCCACCCATTGTGTAGACGAAGCTCCCAGTCGCTAAGCGGGCCGTAGCGTGCGAGGTATGCGCGCACTTTTTAGTTCGACATTCGTCGGTTTCTCTTTGGGTAAAGTCGTCGTACCACACCGACCGGACGTTTTCCCCGTCCCGATACATAGCTAGCTCAAACAGTGGCGCTTCAACGCGATAGCAATACTCGTGTTCGGCATCTTCACGAGCGGGGCGACCGAATTGCTGCAAGATGGCTAAGGCCTCGTCAAGCGCTATACCGACTGGAATATGAGGAGTTCGAAGGCTGATTGTCATAGGCTAGAACTTGTTGTTGGGCCTACGGCCAATAGATTTCATTGTAGTAGTCAGCGAGTAGATAGTGCTCTGGTGCGAGACCATTTGTTTCGGAGAGTCCCAGATCTGACGAGCCGTCGGCCTTGATGCGGAACACGACGTAGCATTCAGAGTCGTTTGATTCCATATATCGCCAAAGCCAGTACTGGTCCTTCTCCACCAGAGCTGTTCGCAGAAAGGACAAGCGCTCACCCTTTGCATCGTCGACGTCACTCGACTCGAGACGAATATAAGCCATGATCTCGTCAATGGTTTCTGGACACGATGAAGGTGAATCATTTTTCAACCGAGGCAGCGATACGTTTGTCTGCCCCCATTCCGCGGCATCGTCGGGAAGGGAAGCTCGTGTAGGGATCATTTAGTACGCCCAAGGATTTATATCAGCTGCTTTCAAATCAACCAGCTATTGACGATCGGCTGGAGTGAAGGGAATTGTTAGCCATTTACTTCAATGCGATCAATGACCTTAACGCTAGAGCTATTTGGGCAATAAATTTTCAGCGTTTCAGAGTGAGAATTCACCGTTCCCCACTCACGCACGACGCCCCACGCTGGGATGTTATCTGATTCTTCACTTGATGGACTTACTGCAAATGACTAATGTCCGCTGTAAAAGGCGTGAATAAAAACTCCTTGCTCTTCATCGGGTGAGGAAATTTCAAGCATTGCGACGTAACCGCTATCTTGAAGTTTTGGATGGCTCGTAATGTTGAACTCATCGCCTTCGCCAGTGATACCCTTGCAGCAGATCATTCGATCACTCGCTCCCCAAAAAATAGCAGGAGTGCCAGTTGGCTCTTGGGGTTTGGTGCTGGCATCTTTCGACTTACCGCGGAATATTATTTCTCCTAATGGCTAACCACAATTGCAACGGAGAAGTAGAAAATATAAATCACTGAGCAGCAACCCCAACAAAGACACAATTGATTCTTATAGACGAAGTTCCAAGAAGGGGCACTTTCCTGTTGCAATTTGTCTTGCCGGGAAGGCGAAGCAGAACATCAACCATGTTGTCGCAGACTTCCAATTCTGTTTCGACGAGCGTGTTTGTTCGCATTGACTGCTTGTTACCATCGATCCAGATTTCTGCACCGGGTGGCGATGTTTGGAGGTCAAGTGTAACTCTTCGCCGTTCGCAAGGCACGACAACAGGACCTGTGCACCAATCATTTCCGGTAGGCGCACCGAATTGCGGCGTTGCCAAGACAAGCGTGACAGCCCCATCCTTATTTGACGTTACCGTCGGGCCGGCCCAAACAGCTTTTAATTCAGGTTTGCAATTCTTCTGGTGGATTCTTACTCCGTCCACGGTGACGTTATTATCACTAATTGAAATGGAAAAGTCGAAGATGTAGTCATTGGGAGCATCAAGCGAAATGTAGTGAACCCCGTTGTCGAGTTCGACCGAGTCCCCTACAAAACCAATGACATGTTGGCCCAAGTAGATTGAGCCCTTGCGCTCGATTTCTGTCATCTTCGCGTTGGCCAAGACTGGACTTTCTGCAACAATTTTTACCGTGGCAGCAGTTGCGTAAATCTCTACGTTGGCCAGGATGGCAAACAGACACACCGTTTTTACAACATCCAAGACCTTGATTGAGGCGAGCATCACGAGTTCCAAGAAATATTTCAACTAACCGGCAGAAAGGAATCGGCTGGACACGACGCCCAACGTTTGAATTCACCGGACCTGGTGCGGCTTGCCGCACCAGGTCCGGTGGAATGATTGGTAGGGCGTTGCATTACGTTCCATTGAGATAGCCCTGAATAACTGGGTCGTCGGTGACCATATGGTCTGCGATATGGAACACCTCTTTCACCATTGGATGTACGAGCGCCTCGCTTCTGTCGAGAGTGCGGCCAATGACTTTAGCGTCGCGCCACGGTGAGAACTCTGCATCAATTAGACTGACTTGGTATTCGCTTTCCGTGGAGCGAATTTCGAAGGCGAAAGCAACTCTGTTCCCGGGTGTAGCTCCCTCTCCCCAGTCGCCAACGCTGACAGTTGCAATCACGGTGTGTTCGGGGTGGTTAGCGGAGAACCGTGCGTAGTAGATAGCGTACGCATCGCCGTCGCGATAAACGAATCGAGTAAGTGCTGTGCTGTGACCACCACAGCATGTGCAGGTAGATTCAGTTGGTGGCTCGAACTCGAAGCTCAGCATGAAGACGCCCAACGTGAAAGTGAGCAGAGGCCGAAGGCGGTCCGCTCGAATGATTTGTTAGCGCGCATCTTCCCTCCCTATTGAGTGACGCGACAGCAACCACGCACTGCAAACAACAGCAATTGAATACGACAGGATTTCAATCCAAGCCATGTTGGAGATTGGTGGCCCATAACTACTATCGTGGGCGCCAATTTCGGGCGCCCTGAGAAGAATGACTGGGAGGGCAACAATGAGCCCGCCAATCCAGGCCTTTGAGCCTAAAATCCTGGCCAGCGGGAAAGCTGAAACAGCGGCGGCTGCAAGCGCACCGACGATTGCAGCGCTCACCATCTCGCTGTACGGGCGAGGAACGACGAGCGGGAAGAGTAAGGCAGACCAAATATCCTGAGCGTATGCATTGGCGATGAAGGCCAAGACTGCAACGACCGCAAGAGCTAGGAGGCGAAGACCCATATGCATTTGCGCACTAACGTTGGAATTCACCGGCCGCCGAAGGCGGTCTGGTGGAGTGACGGGTTTTGCCTCACGCGCCTAGACTCTCAAAATTGTAGGCCAGCGCATACAGAGCCTTCAACTCTTCGGCATGACTTGGCTCACCTTCCAACAGATCAATGTGATGACGAACCAGATGGAACTCTCTTTCACCGCGGATAGAACCACGCTCCTTTATCTTGGCAAGCCGCTTGTTGTCTTTGGCCAGGAAATCCGGGAAGTGAGTTGAAGTTGCCGAGGCTAGTGCCTGAAAAGCAATCTTTCGCGCCTCGGGAGGCATTGACTGCAACAGCATCGGCGTCTCACGAAGGCCTTGCTCCATGCCGGCAGCGAATGCGGAGCGAGGTGCGCTTGTGGGCGCTACGTACTGATGCCGGATCCCTGCCCAGTTCTCAACAAGGCGCTGTGCTTTCGGATCGTCTAGTCGAGCGATTGCGTCGTGAAACTGGTCGAACACGGCAACCAACTTGGTGAGTTTATCGGTCCGCGCCACGGGTCATTCCTGAGGCATAACGACAACCATAAGGGGCGCGGCGCGTCCCGGCCCGAAGGGCGGCTTGACGTAATTGTTAGCCATTCGATTCTCTCGAAGGCGGCCGCCGGACAAAACAAAAGCTCATGCGTACAAAGCCAATCGAAAATAGCACCGCGAACGCCGAGTAAACAACAGCAGACACCAACAATGCCGCTGGCCCGAATGTCATTTCGAAACTGCCGCCATAATACCGCTCAAGCCCCCACCACCCTGGAAGGAGGAGAACACCAAGGAGCACGCAGTAACTACCGGGTAACTTGGTTTTCACGGCGACCATTGACGCAGAAACAACCACGCAAAAAAAAGCAACTCGCGCGAGACCAAAACTAATTGCGCTGATGGTAGCGAGCGCATCCACCTCTTCCGGAGTGGGCGCCCTGAAGAGATAGGTTTCAACGGTTGAATCGGTACTAGGCATACTGGCTAACGCTTGCATAAAACGGCGCCCGGCCAGGGCGTCCGGTGGAGGCCCAGCGGGCCGGAACGAATTTGATGCACGGGTTATACGAAGTCTACTCCGAAAGACGAATAACCCCATATTTTTAAGTGGTTACCTTCTCTCGAAAAGGGGATATTCAGGCTGATTAGAGTTCCTTCCAGAGCCTCCAAATTATTTGTTCGTAACTCCAACCATTCGATTTCTCTAAATGGGATAGGGCCAAAACTAGTCTCTTCGAAATATCCATCCACGGGTAGCAGATAACTACCGCTCCAGCTTCCAGGAGATGAGTCGAAGAACCACTTCAACCGTACTTGAACCGACAGGGGCTTCAGCTGAGGCAAGACCTCGGACCATTTGGTCTGATTCATGTGGCTGGCTAAATTCCGCCGGCGCACTTCAGACCTAGTTTTTTCCGATGACGTTTTCATACGTATAACGTTGAAGTTGTGGGGCAGGAAAAAATGCGCAGCTTTTTTGACGGTCCCACACGAACGTATTGTTGGGCGAAGGCGCAAATTCAGTGCTCATTGAAAACCAGCCCCAGCGTTTGTTCCAGATACCGAGAACACTCAAGCGCCTCGTTCCTTGACGGCATTACGATGCCATACAGCGTTACGAGCGCAAGCGGACCCGCAGCCCCAGGTGCGGAAACACTCCAGACCGTACTCTGGAGGTCCGAAAAGTACTCTGGTTTTTCCGAACGCACCCCCACTGGCCAGGGGAACACCTCACCCTCTCTCGGGAGCTCCAAGACATCCAGTTCGCCGTCGGCATAGCCCAACGGAATAGTGGGAGACGAAAAAATCGGGAGGTCGATCCGGACGCGAACCATCGAATTACGCCCAACGTTCAGCTTGAGGGACACGGAGACAGGCGGCAAAGCCAACTGTTTTTGCGTCCCTCTCGAAGCGATCGTTAGACCTATTGATGTGATGGCAGTGGAATTGAATCATGGTTTTTCAGCTAGCTCACCTAGCTGTTGTCGTGTGCCCCACACCAAGGAGGCACCAAAAGACTGAAACTCTGTCTTAGCTGTTTGTAATAGTTTAACCGCATCTGGTGTTGGCGACTCTGAATAAAGAACGACAACACGCAACTCTTTTTCATTTAGCTGAGAGTGCTGTTTCACGAGGCTTTTTGTGCTGATGGCCGCTGAGTAGAACGCTAGTTTTTTTCGTAATAATTCAACGGAAGTCGTGCTCCATGGGCGTTGTTGATGCAATAAAAGCAAGGCCCGATGGTTGCCGGGTTTTGTCGCAATTGCATCAATAACGTCTGTTTCTCCAACCTCCGAAATGGCGGGAAACGCGACTAGCAGAGCAAGTGCCACCACAAGTGTCCGGACGACGTTCATTTCAGGTGTCCTGTGTATAAGTTCAAGGTCTAACGGTGGAGTTGTGGGACCGGCGAAAATGCGCAGCATTTTGGACGGTCCCACACGAACGTATTGTTGCGCGTTACGCAAGGCACAATGCGTACTCACATTCCTTATGTAGCGCGGCAATATATTCAAGATGCCGCGACCGCAGTGAATGGCTGACCCGCTCTGGCAGATCACCACGTTCGACGATGATAGATAGCGAAACCAAGAGCACATCTATGGCTTCTGATTTCGTAACGGAGGAGTCGCCTGCCAAAGGCCAGTGGAGCCCGATAAGTTGCTCCTTCGGGTGATAGGTAACTCTGACAGAGGGCTCTGTGGTTGCGTAGAGCACGAGTGACTTGGCTGCATTACGGAGCGATGGCGGCAAGAGTCGAACTATCGTCTCTGCATCCGTACGGCTAAGGCCGTGTCTAGATCCGTTCTGCACCGAGACCTTCATACATTTACGCCCAACTATAAATAGACATCCTAAACGACGGAAAACGCCCCGTCGTTAATCTTAGGGCATGTTCACAGTTAGGCGAAAAACCTTTCTCTTTCAACGAACTCGTTCCATTTAGTGCCTCCTAAATCGTGAAGGCTATCCCGTCGGAGCAAAGGGGCTCAGGTGCGCGTTGGGCACGATCCCAAAACGTCACGGAAGGGCCTTGTCTCGAACGATGTCCATAGTGCCTCGGCGCAACCTGCGGCGCAATGCTATCTGGCTATTTCGCCTTGCATTCGAATGCCCTATTCCGACCGAAGGTTGCGGCTGAGGCGCAGGGGAGCTTAGGTCATCAAACAGTTCACAGCCGAGTCAGGGAGCCTTGCGGTGTCCCAACCGGATGCAGCCGACGGAACGTACAGGGGTTTCGTCACGACAAGTACGTCATCGCTGGGGGGTGTGCCGCTGGACATGAAATCCATTCGTGGCGTTCGGTAACTGGTGGATACGGTCGCCCGATGCAAGTCACGCCGGGTGGGATGGCACGCATGCTTTGGCGTCTGTCGCGAATAGAAGGGGTCTTTCAGCGGTTGCGGGTGGTCGCCCGCGTGGCCGATGGCGATGTTTTCGACCGGCGTCCTGTTCAGGGGTGATGGGTCGAGGGGCGAACCGGGGGAATGTTTGGCGGCCAACAGCGACAGGGTGGCCTCACCTGTCGCTGTTGTGACGGTCTGTCTGACGGTGTCCCGTTGGGGGACTACATGACGAGGGAGACCACCTTCTCTTCCAGGTAGGCATCCAGGGCCACGCGGGACAGATCGCGGCCCATGCCGCTGTCCTTGCCGCCGCCCCACGGCAAGCGCGCGTCCAGCGGACTCCACCCGTTGATGGCCACGGCACCGACGCGCAGGCGCGCGGCCACGCTGTGTGCCTGGCCGACGGAATTGGTCCACAGCGTGGCCGACAGGCCGTACTGGGTATCGTTGGCCAGGGCCACCGCTTCATCGACGGTATCGAAGGGCATGACCACACCGACCGGGCCGAAGATTTCCTCTCGCGCGATCACGGCGTCGGGGGACACATGTCCGAACACGGTTGGCCGGACGAAGTAGCCTTCTGCCGGCACCGCTTCGTCACCGGCGAACATCCGTGCGCCCGCTTCCCGTGCGGCGTGGATCATCCCCTTGACGCGATCGGCGTGACGCGCGTTGATCAACGCACCCATCTGCGTGTGCCCATCGAGTGGATCGCCCACGTTCAATGAACGCGCGGCGCCGGCCAGCGCGTGCAGCACCTCTTCATAGCGCGAGCGGTGCACGAGGACGCGCGTGCCCGCGGCGCAGGTTTGCCCCTGGTTGGCGAACAGCCCCATGGCGACTCCGCCAATCGCCCGCTCAAGCAAGGCATCCTCGAAGATGATCTGGGGTGCCTTGCCACCGAGCTCGAGCGTCAGGTGCTTGAACTGCGGGCCGGCCACCGCGGCGATGGCACGCCCCACCGGTGTACTGCCGGTAAAGCTGATCTTGTTGACGCCCGGGTGACTGACCAGGGCCTGCCCCACCTCGGCCTGACCGTTGACCACATTGATGACACCCGCCGGAAATCCGGCTTCAGTGGCCAGACCGGCGAGCCGTGTGAGCCCGATGGGGGCATCTTCCGAGGGCTTGATGACCACGGTACAACCGGCCGCCAGTGCGGGGGCCAGCTTCCAGACGCCGATCAGCATCGGATTGTTCCAGGGCACGATCAGCGCGGCCACGCCAATGGCCTCGCGCACGGTGTAGTTGAATGTCGGTTGCCCCATGAAGCCCGCCGTCGGAATCTGGCGGCCTTCGAGTTTGTCGGCCCAGCCGGCGAAATAGCGCAGGGTATCGATGGCCATGGGGATGTCCATCATGCGCGGCTCCATGACCACGCGGCCGCCTTCGCGCGCCAGCAGCGTGACGAACTCGTCGGCATTCGCTTCGAGCAGATCCGCCAGCCGGTGCATCAGACGACCACGTTCGGCACCGGGCATGGTCGACCATTCACCGCCATCGAACTGACGCCGTGCTGCGGCAACCGCGGCATCCACATCGGCCGCCGTGCCGGCTGCAATGTGTGCCATGACCCGGCCATTGGCGGGTTCGTACTTGTCGAACCAGGCGCCGCCGGACGCTTCACGCCACTGACCGTCGATCAGATTCAGGGTGCGCAGTGCGTTGGGCACTTCTTGATGTGACATGTTGATCTCTCCTACTTGGGGGCGCGTCGGCCCGTATCGGCCGAGGCGCGATGGCGCCCGACGGCCAGTGCGGCCGGGCGCACGGGCCTCATGCCGTGAACGGGGTCTGGGTAAAGCCGGCGTCGAGGGCCTGGACGATGCGGTCGATGTCTTCGCGCTGAATCACCAGCGGCGGCGACAGGATGATCTTGGTCCCGACCGGGCGAACAATCGCGCCATGCTTGCGCGCCACTTCGGCCACGGCATAGGCGTAGCCCGACATCGGATCGATCGGCTCGCGGGTGGTCTTGTCGCGTACCAGGTCGATGGCCATCATGAGGCCCTTGCCACGCACCTCGCCAATCGTCTCGAAGCGTTTGACGAAGGGCTGGAGCGATTCCATGAGGTAGTCGCCCTGACGCGCCGCATTGCCCGGCAGGTCTTCATCCACCACGATGTCGATGGCAGCCAGCGCGGCCGCGCAGCCCACCGGGTGCCCGGAATAGGTGTAGCCGTGCATGATGGCGCCCGAAAAATCGGGGCTGCCTTCAAGCGCGTCTGCCACCCGGCGGTTGAAGGTGGTGGCGCCCAGCGGCACGTAACCGGACGACAGGCCCTTGGCGAAACACATGATGTCGGGTTTGACGCCCCAGCCACGGGCACCGAACAGGCTGCCGGTGCGCCCGAAGCCGGTCACCACCTCGTCGGCAATGAGCAAGACGCCATGGCGATCGCAGATTTCGCGCACGCGTGGCCAGTAGCTGGCTGGCGGTACGATCACACCGCCCGCACCCTGCACCGGCTCGGCGATGAACGCCGCCACGGTATCGGGCCCCTGGTATTCGATTTCCCGCTCCAGCAGCATGGCGCACAACTGCGCCAGTTCCTCCGGATCGTGGGTGAAGGGATTGCGATAGACCCACGGGTTCTGCACCTGGAAGCAGCCGCTGATCAGGGGTTCGTAGTTGCGGCGGAAGACCGCCGCTCCGTTGACCGAGGCGCTCAGGAAGTGACTGCCGTGGTAGGCCTCCTTCAGCGAGATGAACTTCGTGCGCTCCGGTTGCCCGCAGGCTTTCCAGTACTGACGCGCCATCTTGAGGGCGGTTTCCGTGGCATCCGACCCGCCCGAGCTGAACAATACCCGCGCCATGTCTTCGGTGTCGAGCAAGCCGATCATGCGTGCAGACAGCTCTTCGGCCCGCGGATTCGAGACACCATCGAAGGTCTGGTAATACTCGAGCGTGTTCATCTGCTCGACGATGGCTGTCTTGATTTCCGGCCGGTCGTGCCCGGCGTTGACGTTCCAGAGGCCGGCGACACCATCGACGAACTCGTTGCCATCGGCATCGAACACGCGACAGCCCCGACCGCGCACGATCCGCAGCGGAGAGCGCCCCTTCATCGCGGCAGGGTGCATCATCGGATGCCAGAAACGTGATTCGCTGTAGCTCATTGCAATCTCCGTGGTTCAGCGTTGAGGAACCGCCCGCCTTACCGAAGGCTCGGGGCAGGTTCACGTTGCGGTACCAGCATCGGACACGGAGCGCAGGCATCGTTAGCCGAAATTGGCACCTCGACAACACCCCATCGGAATAAAAAAAGACGTGCGTCAGAGACGCACGTCGGAGCGACGCACCGAAGAGGCAGTGCGCGGAGGGAAGAGGAATACGGCGAGGTCGGGGGTGCCGAAAAGCACCCACACGCCCTCATGACACAAGGGTGATTCGAAGCAAAAAGCAGCGGCGCCGTCGGAGGCTATTTCATCTGGATACCAGCAACAGGGTGAGAGTCGTTCAACTGTGGTCCGCGCCGATCCGCGCATATCGCGCCGGGTCCTTGCGCTTGAGGCGTCTGACCAGCACGACCCCGAGCCAGGCCGCCAGCGGAAGCAAGCCGATCAAGGCCGCCGCCACCAGATTGCTCGCGCCGGTCAGGGCGTTGAAGTGGAAGATCGCCAGCACCAGCACCGCCGTCAGACCGATGGCCGAGAGCACCGGCATGATCCGCACCCGGACGATTCCGGGGCCACCTTCGGTCCGTCGAAAGAAAACGAACACGGCGGCCGAGGTCATGACCATGAGGACCAGGACACTGAGCGTGGCCAGATTGCTCAGCCAGGCAAACAGGGTCCGCACCGGGTCCGCACCGATGGCCGCGAAAAACCCGACGACGATCAAGCTCAGCACGGACTGGACGATCGAGGCGTAATGGGGGCTGCGGTGCTGCGGATGCGTCTGCCCCAGGATGCCGGGCAAGACCCGCGACCGGCCCAACGCATACAGATAGCGTGCAATGGAATTGTGAAAGGCGATCAGGCCAGCATAGACACTGATCATGAACATGCCGCGCAGCACGGTTGTCAGCGTCGGGCCGACATAGCGATCGGAGAGCATGTAGACAAACTTGGTGGGTTCATCCAGCGCCAGGATCATGCCGGCCGCCTTGTAGGGGCCGGCGCCGATGAGCAAACACCAGACGGAAAAGGCGTAGAACCCGCCGATGATGAGCAGCGCGGCGTAGGTGGCGATGGGAATGCTGCGATGGGGGTCTTTGGCCTCTTCGCCATAGATGGCCGTGGCTTCGAAACCGATGAACGCCGCAAAACAGAACAGCAACCCGATGGACGGATTGCCGCTGAGCACGTTGTTGGGCACGAACGAGTGGGCATTCACCCCACCATCGCCCCCGACGCGAAGAATGGAAAAATCCAGCAGCAGCATGGCCGCATACTCGGCAATGACGAACCCGGCGAGCACCTTGGCGGAGAAATCGATCTGCCGGTAGCCGAACACGGCGATCGATGCCATCGCCACCAGCGAGCACTGCCACCAGGGCACCGCGACGCCGAACTGAGCCATGACCGCCTCGGAGGCCACCGCACCGAACATGCCGTAGAGGGCAAACTGCAGGGTGTTGTAGCCCAGAACCGCGATCATGGCCGCCGCCCCCCCGGCCTGCACGCCCAGCCCCCGCGCAATCAGGGCATAGAAGCCACCGGCATTGGTGATCTTGGTCGCCATGGCGGTATAACCAGCGGCGAAACACAGCAGCAGGACAAGCGCGGCAACGACAAGCGCCGGCGTCCCGGGGCCATTCCCGAGCATGATCCCGAGCGGAAAGCCGCCCGCAACGACGCTCAGCGGGCTGGCTGCAGATACAACGAAAAACACGATGAACATGATCCCGAGTGCGCCGTGACGCAACTCGGTCGAAGGCCCGGCACTGTCGGGCGCCTTCGGTATAGCCAGCTTGTCGGTGATCTCCATGCGGGGTGTTTCCATTTTTGTGCCGGCGAAGGAATCGGGTGGATCCCGCGTCGGCAGAGAACGGGTTTGTCTTTTATCTAAAGCTATACCCAGCAAGCCCCTTTTGTTAGCCAAAATCGGCACGGTCGGCCAACGATGACAGCGGGCAGAAACCCCGAGGCCCGGCAGACACTTACGGCACGGGCGCATGGGCACCGGCGGAAAAAAAAGGGCGGGGTGTCCGTGTGACGATCGCCCGCTTGGCCATCGCCACCTCCCCGGTCACCCCGCCGTCAGGAAACCGAAGTGGTGTTTACCGCCGGGCACGCCACATGGGGATGGCGGCGCGGGCTTTGAGTCCGGCGCACCTCATGCGCGCGCGACGGCCTCGATCTCGACCCGCGCGCCGGTCGGGAGGGCCACCACCTGCACCGTGGAACGGGCTGGACGGTGCTCACCGAAGCGACGGGCAAACACCTCGTTCATCGCGGCGAATTCGCCCAGGTCGGTCATGAACACGGTGACCTTCACCACCTGCGCCAGCGACACGCCCTGATCGGCCAGCACGGCTTCGAGGTTGTCGAACACCTGCCCGGTCTGGGTGGCAATGTCACCCTCGCGCTTGTCCCCGGCGGCGGTCAGGGGAATCTGGCCGGAGGTGAAGATCCACCCATCCATCACCGTGCCCTGGCTGTACGGCCCGATCGCCTTCGGCGCCTTGTCGGTCGAAATCAATTTCATCTGCGTGTTCTCCATGGGTTGAAAGGAAATTGCTGCCACTCACCGGTATCGCTCGAGCCCCAGGCCTTCCATGCTGATCTCGGGCGTGCGACCGCTGACCAGATCCGCCATCACACGGCCGGTGCCGGCCGCCATCGTCCAGCCGAGCGTGCCGTGGCCCGTCGACAGCAACAGATTGGGGATGGCGCTCTGCCCGATGATGGGTGTGCCATCGGGGGTCATGGGGCGCAAGCCGGTCCAGAATTCGCTGCGGGCGACATCGCCCCCGTGGGGAAACAGGTCGCCGAGGACGAACTCCAGCGTCCGGCGGCGCGCCGGATCGAGCGTCAGATCGAAACCGGAGAGCTGGGCCGTGCCGCCCACACGAATCCGGTCCCCCAGACGCGTCACGGCCACCTTGTGTGTTTCGTCCATGATGGTCGATTCGGGCGACATGGCCGGATCGGCAATCGGGACCGTGATCGAGTACCCCTTGACCGGATAGACCGGCAGATCGATCCCCAGCGGCCGGAGCAGTTGCGGCGAATGGCTGCCCAGGGCCACCACGTACCGGTCGGCGCGCAGCACGCCAGCGCTGGTGCGCACCCCGACAACGCGTTCGCCGGCAACGTCGATCCCGTCAACGCTGACGCCGAACCGGAATTCCACCCCCAGACCTTCAGCCATCGCCGCCAGCGCCTGGGTGAATTTGAAGCAGTCCCCGGTTTCGTCACCGGGCAAGCGCAATGCCCCGACAAACTTCTCGCGGACCGCTGCCAGCGCGGGTTCGTACTGGACATATCCCTCTCGATCAAGCACCTGGAAGGCCACGCCGAATTCCTTGAGGACCTCCGCATCGGCGCCCACCCCGTCCAGCTGTTTCTGGGTCCTGAACAACTGCAGGGTGCCCTGGCTGCGCTCGTCGTATTCAATTCCCGTGTCGCGGCGCAATGTCTGCAGGCAGTCGCGGCTGTATTCCGCCAGCCGCACCATGCGGCTCTTGTTCACCCGGTAGCGTGCGCTCGTGCAGTTGCGCAGCATCATCAGGGCCCAGCGCCACATGGCGGGGTCCAAGGCGGGTTTGATGACCAGCGGACTGTGATGCATCAGCATCCACTTGATGGCCTTGAGCGGAATGCCCGGCGCCGCCCAGGGGGCTGAATAGCCCGGCGAAATCTCGCCCGCATTGGCGAAACTCGTTTCCAGAGCCGGCCCTTCCCGCCGGTCGACCACCGTCACCTGATGGCCGTCGCGAGCCATGTAATACGCCATCGTGACGCCGATTACGCCACTGCCAAGTATCAGGACATGCATTTTGCTGCGGTCTCCATTCATGATTCCCGCGTTGTCCGCCTGCCGGGCAACGCGCCTTAGAAAACGTCTTTGCACCTGGCTTACTGCATGAAACGTCCGGTCGGGCTGACGAGGGACACGAAAACGCGCGATGCCCTCGCCTCGCCCGACGAGGTCAGCGAGACCACGTGCCCCCCAAGGTCGAGTTCATCCGTGCGCGCCAGCGCAGTACGAAGCGTCGTGCGCCCGATCGGTTGGGTCTGGCGCAGCAAGCGGGCAATCACCTGGACGGCTTCGAAAGCCTCGAACTGCTCGTGGCTGTAGGCGGTGACGAAGGTTTCCATGGCGGTCTGATAGTCACGCACGATCGCCAGCGTCGGCAGGTCCGGGTCAGGCACGCCGTGGGTCACCAGCACGCCACGCGCCCCCCGAATCTGCTGCAGCCACTCGAACAGGTGGACAGACGACATCACCGCCACCGGCGCGACGGGCCGTGCCTGCCGCACCGCGCTCACGAACGCCAGCGCGTCCGCGGTATCACCGAAGACCGCGAATCCGCTCCCCTCGGGGTAGGCCGACAGGTCCGGATCCTTCGCGCCGAGCGCGGACGGCGGGAGTTCGTCGATGCGAATCCCGCAGGCACCCAGCGCCTCGATGACACGTTCCTTCGACGCGATAAACGCATCGCCAACGAGCACCACGGCGCGATTGACGCCGATCGTGTGCAACTCCCGGCAGATACGGGCGGCTTCGGCCACATAGTCCTGCCTCAGGCAGTAGGCCAGGCCATTCTGGCCGCACAGCACCGGATTGCCCGAGCCGGGCCCCACGAACACCACCCCTGCCTTGGCGGCGGCTTTCGCAATGGCGAGGCAGGCGGCTTCGCCCAGACAGCCGGCCATGGCCACCATCTCGGGGTCCGCCACCAGGGTGCGGGTGTTCTGCGCGGCCAGTTCCGGATCACCACCATCGTCCAGCACCCGGACCTGCAACATCCGCCCCCCCACACCGCCGCGGGCGTTGATCTGTTTCGCCGCGGCCTCCAGTCCGTCGCGCAGCGCGGCGCCATTGACGATCACCCCGGCCCCGGACAGGGGCAGACTGGCGCCGATCACCACCGGGTCCGCTTCAGCGCGAACGGGGTGAGCCACAAACAAGGCGAGGAGCGCGAGCAGTGACATGCCATGCCCCCGCATCCGCCGGCGCCACGCACCGATCACGGCGATGTGCTCATGCCTGTCCATGTCCGTCCTCCCAAGTGAGTAGTGAATGTCGAAGCGCGCCGGCCGTGCGGCGACGCTACTCGGTGCGGAACTGCGCCACCGCCGACTGCAGGCGTGATGCCTTGTCACGCATGCCGACGGCCTCCTCCAGATTGCGCTCGATGTCGCTGGTGATTTCGTCGGAGGCGTGGCTGATGCGCTCGACATGACGCGCCACATCGTCGGCGGACGCCGACTGCTCGGCCGTGGCCGCGGCGATATCGCTAATGTGGGTCAGCAGCGTCCGCAGGCCGGCCGAGATGTCCGTGGCGTCCTGCGCGGAGACGCCCATCATTTCGGCCCCGTTGGCGATCTCGTCCACCAATGTCCCGACCTGAGCGACGGCGGTGCCGATTTCGTCCTTGATGGCGTCCACCAGCCGGGCAATGTCCTGTGTCGCCACTTCGGTGCGCTCCGCCAGCGCGCGCACTTCGTCGGCCACCACGGCAAAGCCTCGCCCGAACTCGCCGGCCCGCGCGGCCTCGATGGCGGCATTGAGCGCCAGCAGATTGGTTTGTCCGGCGATGTCGGTGATCACGACGAGAATGCCGGTGATGTCATTGGAGCGGCGCCCCAGGGCGTCGAGCGCCGTGGCCAGCTGTTCGGCCGTGCCACGCCCGGACTGCACCCGCACGGCGGTGGCCTGCATGTTGCCGGACAGCCCGTCGGCCTCGGCCGCCATGTTGCGGCCGGCGTGCTCGGTCTCGCGTGTGGTACGCGCGATGGCGTGAATCGCAACCGTCACCTCATCCATGGCAGCCACCACGGCGCTGGCCGAATCGGTCTGCACCCTCGCCTGCTCGGCCATCCGGCTGGCACGCTCGGCCAACCCCCCGGCGGACTCGGCCACCTCGCGGCAATCCTGTTTCACGCCGGCCACCAGGTCTTTCAGACGCTGGATGAGCCGGTTGAAGGCGGCCCCGATGCGCCCGATTTCGTCGTCGGTGCGCACTGGCAGCGTTGCCGTCAGGTCGCCGGCACCGGAAGACAGCGCATGCATGGAGGCCTCCAGCCCGGCAAGCGGCCCCAGATGCCGCTTCAGAGCCCCCGCAACCAGCAAGGACACAATCAACACCGCGCACACCGACGCGGCCACGAACCAGGCCAGGGTTTCGTCAGCGCGGGCCAGGGGCACGGCCATGGGAAAGCTCACCATCAGCGCCCATCGATCGGGGCTGCCCCCCAGCGCCAGGGGCTGAAGGAACTGCGCGACGCCCTGATCATCGACCCGGGCGTAGGCCTTGCCTGCGTGGATGTCCTGCATTGCCCCGGCAGGCAGATCCTGCACGGCGGTCCCGACGCGTTCGGCCGATGGATGGGCGGCATACACCCCGTTGGCCGAGATCAGGGCCACCGTGCCGCCGAAAGGCTTGACGGCCGACAGATCGCGGTTGAGCGCCGACAGCGTGAGATCGACACCGACGACGCCGATGGCCTTGTCGCTCGACATGATCGGCGTCGTCACCGTGATCATGGCCGTCTTCTTGCCAAGCAGCTCGATTTCGTAGGGTTCGATGACCACATCGCCCCCGCTGCGCTTCGGCGCCTCGTACCAGGCCGCGCCAGTGGGCGGCCCAAGCTCGGACAGACTGACCGTGCCGTCAGGACGGCTGAAGTACGGAATGTAGCGGCCGCTCTCGTCCTGGCCGGGCCGGCCGGCCCACAGTGCGTCCTGACCATCGAAAGCATCAGGATCGAAGCCGACGTAATCGGAGAACAGGCGCTCATCCGCCGCCAGGGTGGCCCGCAGCATCTCGTTGGTCAGCTCGCGGCTCTGTTTTCCGGTGGCCCGCGCCGCTTCCACGTAACGCGCCTGGGCATTGACCAGGGCAAACAGTTCACCGAAGCGTTGTTCGATCTTGCGACCCTCGGCGACCGCCGTCTGGCGCGCCAGGTCGAAGGCATCCTCGTGAAAGGCCTGGCGCATCTGCTGCCCGACAAGCCATCCGAGCAGGAACAGGACAACCAGCACCACGAGGACGGTCATCCGGGTCACGCGTCCGCGGATGCTTCGAGATTTCATATCACCCACCCAGTTCAGATGCGTCGCAAGGCATTGCGTCGCATGCGTCTTGCCCCGGCTTGAATGCCGGATCGGCACTGAGTGTATTCAGGCTTTGTGCGGCCCCATTAGCCAAAACTGGCAAGGTCGGGGCGGGTGGCGCCAACCCCCTCTGAGGGCGCTCGTGAGGGGCGTCCGTATGCCCCATTCAGGCCCCGCCCGATCACATTCGCGCTCGGCGACGCGTGGCGCCGGCGCGACGCTCACACGCTGCGTGCTTCGCGGCGGTACTGGCTGGGCGTCAGGCCACACTCGGTGATGAAGGCGCGGGTGAAGCTGGCAGTCTCGGCATAGCCGATCTTGTCTGCCACCTGCAGCATGCTCATGTCGGTTTCGAACAGCAGGCGTCGCGCCGTGGCGATCCGTTTCTGCCGCAACAGGTCGCGAAAGGTGGTGCCTTCCTGTTTCAGGCGCCGGCGCAGGGTCGTTTCGCTCAGCCCCAGGCGAGTGGCCACCAGGGCGATGTCCACCGACTGGCGCTCGATCATGCCGCTGAGCATCTGGTTGATGCTCTCCGACAGGGTACTGACCGGATAGCTGCGCTCGCCCACCAGCTGGATGTAGTGCTGCAACAGGGCGATGAGGTTCGGATCGAAATTCTCGGCCCCGCGTCGCAGGTCGGCACCGTGCAGCACCAGCGCATTCATGTCCTGGCCGAAGAACACCGGGCAGCCGAAGAACGCGTCATGGTTGTTGCGGCCGGGCGCGTGCGAATGATCGAAGTACACCGCCTTGGGTGCATACCGCCCGCCCAGGTAGGCCTTGATCAGCGTGTGCAGATACCCGAGCGAGAACTCCACGTCCTGACGGCGCGGGCGGATGTCGTCGTCGGTGATGGTGTAGATCACCAGGGCCGATGGGCCCGGCTGAAAGCGCAGGCTGGTCGCCTCCTGGATGTCGAACACCGTCTCCGAGTAGGCGCGAATGGCGGCTTCGAGGTCGGGCGAATGCATGAAGATGTACCCGGTCGCCCCGATCAGCTCCGGGCCCATCCGGCTCGAGAGCGTGAGCCCCAGGGTCGGATCGTTCCGCTGCTGCGCGAGCCGCTCGAAGATCCGCATGTAGGCCACCATCGGGATGTGCGCCGAGACGTCCTGAATCTCTCCGATGCTCAAGCCCTCCCCGGCCAGCAAGGCCGCCTGATCATCGATGCCCAGCCCCACGGCATTGAAAATGCTGCGCAGGATCTTGGCCTGCATTTCGGGGCGATGGGGCACTGTCTCGGCCATGAGGGCACACCCTTACCGTTGGAGAGGATGCCCGGAAATATCAAATATTAGGCGCAAAAGATCAAGAATATCCCGCGAAATTGGTCTCATTCTAAAAAAAACACATGAGCCTGTTCGAGCACGCCGGGCGCCGTCCGGCCGGAAACAGGCCATTGACCTCGACAGGAAAGAGACCATGACCACACAGAGAGAGGCGCGTTTCGCGACCGTTGCAATTGTTGATACCAATGGCCTGTTGCGCGGCCAGAAGGTGGCCGGCGAGGACCTTGCGGGCATTCTGGAGCACGGCATGGGCATGTCGCCGGTGCAGCTCGCACTCGACCCGACCGACGAAATCATGCACATGCCGGGCGTCACCGACGACGAGGGCGACTTCCACGACAGTCAGCTCAGGGTCGATCCGGACAGTCTGCGCCACATTCCCTTCGAAGTGGACAGCGACAGCGTACTGTATCTGGCCCAGTTCACCGGTGACGCGGCCGAGTTCTGTCCGCGCACCGTGCTCCGGCGCGTACTGGCGCGCGCCACCGAGATGGGCTTTGCGCCCAAGCTGGGTTTCGAGCTCGAATTCACCCTCTTCGACGAAAGCGCCGAAAGCCTGCGCACCAAGGGTTTTGACGGTCTGACGACGGCCACCGCGCTGCCCAGCCACGACCTGATCATCTATCAGGTTGCCCAGTCGGACTTCTACACGGCGGTGGCCGACATGTGTGGCCCGCTGGGCATCCGTCTGGGCAAGATGCACGAGGAAATCGGCGGCGGCTTCATGGAAGCGTGCATCAACGCCAATGGGGCATTGCCGGCGGCGGACCAGGCCGTGCTGCTGAAGAACTTCCTGCGTGTGCTGGCGATGAAACAGGGCCGGACGGTGTGCTTCATGCCGCGCTGGTCGGAACAGGCGGATAGTCAGTCCACCCATCTGCATGTGTCGCTGCTCGGCACCGACGGCAGCCCCTGTTTCTGGGATGCGGACCAGCCGCACCACATGTCGGAGACCTTCCGCCATTTCATTGGCGGGCTGCAGCGCTACCTGCCGGACATCACCCTGTTGTTCGCGCCCACCGTCAACAGCTGGCGCCGCTTTGCCGAAGGCACCTTCGCCCCGCCGGCCTACACCTGGGGCATCGAAAACCGGACCACCTGCCTGCGGGTGGTCGGCGGCAGCGCCAGATCCCTGCGAGTGGAAAACCGCCTGCCGTGCTCGGACAGCAACCCGTATCTCGCCGCCGCCGCCACCATCGCCGCCGGCCTGGCAGGCATTGCCGACAAGATCGAACCGGGTGAGGCCACCGTCGGCAATGGCTACGTGCCCGGACACAGCAAGGGGGCCCCGCTGTTGCGCAACATGCATGAGGCAATCGAAGCCTTCAGCGCCTCCGACTTTGCCAGGGCGTGGTTCGGCCCGCGTTTCGTCGAGACCTTCACGTCCACACGGCGCGCCCAGCGTGCGCAGTTCGAGGGCAAGGATCTCATCGCCGAACGCAGACGCTTCTTCGAGCTGGGGTAAGTCATGAAGATCGGCATCATCGAATGCGGAACGAACCGTCCCGAATGGGCGGCCTACGGCTCCTTCGGGAGCTGGTTCCCCCCACTGCTGGCGCAGGCCGGCGTCCCGCTGGACTACGCGTTCTTCCACGCGCCTGACGGCAAGCTGCCCGACGACCCGTCGGTCTGCGATGCCTGGCTGCTCACCGGCAGCCCGGCCAGCACCTATGACGACGCCCCGTGGCAACGCAGGCTCAGCGCTTTTCTCGACCAGGTCATCGGTCGGCAACCCGTGATCGGCATCTGCTACGGGCACCAGCATCTGCACCAGATGCTCGGAGGCACCGTGGAGAAGGTGCCGGACTGGGGTGTGGGCATTCATCACTACGCACTCAAGCAGCGGCCCGACTGGCTGCCCGACACGCTGGCGCAGGAAAGCTCGGACGGTTTCCATCTCATCGCGCTGCATCAGGACCAGGTCACCACCATGGCCGAGGGGAGCACCGTGCTGGCGGCGAGCGATTTCTGCCCGGCGGCGGTCACCACCATCGGCGATGACGTCCTCACCTTCCAGCCGCACCCGGAGATGGCGCCGGCCTTCGCGGCAGAAGTCTATGAATTCGAACGCCAACGGATCGGCGACGCGGACGCGGATCGCGCCCTCGCCGAGCTCGATGGCCCACGGAACGTGGCGCTCGCCGCACGCTGGATGGTCGCGTTCCTTCAAAGCCGGTTGAACAGGAGACAACACCATGGCTAAGCACGCAGCACGCCCGACGACGCAACTGGATCTGTCCGACGCCGGCCTGTGGCACCAGGCGGTGCCCGCCGAGGAATTCACCCGCCTGCGCAAGGAGGCCCCGGTGGCGTGGAACGAACGTCACGATGGGCACAAGGGTTTCTGGGCCGTCACCCGCTACGACGACATCGTCACCGTCTCGCGGGACACGGAAACCTTCTCCTCACGCAACGGTGTGATCTCGCTCGACGACTTCGACGATGCACAAAACGACGCCCGGCGCACCCTGCTGGAAATGGACCCGCCGCAACACACGAAGATGCGCTCGATCACCTGGGCGGGGTTCAGCCCGCGAGCCATCGCACAGCTCGAAACCTCGGTGCGCGCCCGCGCGGCCGGTCTGCTCGACGCGGTGGTGGGCGCCGGCCCCTTCGAGGCGGTGAGTCAGCTCACCAAGCAACTGCCCATCTACACGCTCTGCGGCTTGCTGGGCGTGCCTGAAGAGCGCCGGGAAGACATGATCCGCTGGAGCGATCTGCTGATCGGATCGGACGATCCGGATTTCGTCGATCCCTCATTCGCGCACTACCCGGAAGCGCAACGCCGGCTCCTGCCCTTCGGCCACCCGGCATCGCTCGACGCCTTCGAACTCGGGCGCGAAGTGGCGGCAGATCGACGCAAGAACCCCCGCGAGGACGTGATCACCGCCCTGGTGCAGGGCACGGTGGACGGCCGCCCGCTGACTGACGACGAATTCTGCAACTACTTTCTCATGCTGGTGGTGGCCGGCAACGAGACCACGCGGCACACCCTGTCCCACGGGCTCAAGGCACTGGCCGATCATCCGGACGAATGGGCGCGGTTCCGCACCGGCGGTCTGGACGCCAAAACCGCGGCCAGTGAAATCATCCGATGGGCCAGCCCGGTGCACTTCGTCCGCCGGATCGCCACGCGCGACACGGAACTCAATGGCGCCCAGATCGCCCAGGGCGACAAGGTGGCGATCTACTTCGCCTCGGGCAATCGCGACGAAACGCAGTTCGACGATCCGCATCGATTCATCATCGACCGGGAGAAGAATCCGCACATGGCCTTCGGCAAGGGCGGGCCTCACTTCTGCCTGGGCAATGCCGTCGCCCAGCTGCAGATCCGCGTCATGCTCGAAGAGCTGGCCAAGCGGGTGCGGTCCGTGGAGCTTGTCCGAGCGCCGGACCGCTTGCGGAGCAACCACATCAACGGCGTCAAATCGATGCAGATCGCGCTGCATCCGGCCTGAAACCACAGGAGCACGCCATGACACATGTGATTGTTGTCGGCGCCGGTCAGGCCGGTGCCGCACTGTCGGCACGCCTGCGCCAGCAGGGCTTCGAAGGGCAGATCACGCTGATCGGCGAAGAACCCGTCGCCCCCTATCAGCGCCCGCCCCTGTCAAAGAAATACCTCACCGGCGAGCTGCCCATCGACCGGCTGTACCTGCGACCGGCGTCGTTCTACGCGGACCAGAACATCACGCTCATGACCGGTTGCCGGGTCGAGCGCATCGATCGCGCGGCGCGTCGGGTCATCACCCCTCGTGGCCCCCTGGCCTACGACGCACTGGTCCTGGCCACCGGGGGGCGGGCGCGGCGTCTGCCGCAAGCACTCGGCGGCGGACTCGACGGTGTCTATACGGTGCGCACCCTGGCGGACGTGGACGCCATGGCGCCGGAGTTCGTCGCCGGCCGGCACCTCTTCATCGTGGGCGGCGGCTATATCGGGCTGGAAGCGGCGGCGGTCGCCCGCCAGCGCGGGCTGACGGTCACCGTGCTTGATGCGTCGTCGCGCATCCTCAATCGCGTCGCCAGTGCACAGACGGCAGACTACATTCGCGCCCAACACCTGGCCCATGGCGTCGAGATCATCGAAGGCGAAACACTGGATCACCTGACCGGCGTCTCCCGGGTCGATGGCGCCTTGCTCTCCAACGGCCGCCAGATTCCGGCGGATTTCGCCATTGTCGGCATCGGTCTGGCACCGGCCACCGAACTGGCGGAGGCCGCCGGTCTCGATGTGGCGGACGGCATCACCGTGGACGCACTGTGCCGCACGTCCGATCCGGCGATCTACGCCGTCGGCGACTGTGCCTCCTTCCCGCATGGCGCCGGGCACCTGCGCCTGGAATCCGTGCCCAACGCCATCGCCATGGCAGAGGCGGCAGCCGACGCGATCCTGGGACATGGCACCCCCTACCGGCCAAACCCCTGGTTCTGGTCCGATCAATACGACATGAGCCTGCAGATTGCCGGGCTCAGTACCGGATATGACCGCGTGGTCAGCCGCGATTCAGACCGGGGCAAATCATTCTGGTACTTCGCCGGAGCGCGTCTGCTCGCCGTGGACGCGGTCAACGATCCGCGCGCCTACATGCTGGGAAAACGCTGGCTCGAAGCCGGTCTGTCACCGAACCCTGCCCACGTGGCGGATGCTTCCCGTGAGCTGAAATCGCTCGGTACGAGCTGAACGAAAACCCCAAGGACAACACCATGGCAAAAATCACCTACATCGAAGCCGACGGGACCGAACACGTGGTCGACATTGCGACGGGCAAGACCGTCATGGAAGGCGCCCGTGACCACAACATCGCGGGCATCCTCGCCGAATGCGGGGGCGCTTGCGCCTGCGCCACCTGTCACGCCTATATCCATCACGAGTGGTTCGACAAGTTGTCACCGGCCAATCCGGTCGAGGAGGACATGCTCGAATTCGCGGTCGACACGGATCCGTCCCGCTCCCGCCTCACCTGCCAGATCACCGTCACCGATATGCTTGATGGCCTGATCGTGCAATTGCCGGAGAGCTGACCGGCCGAGGGCGACCAAGCGCATCGCCCGGCGCACCGGCGATCCGCCTGAGCGCGCACAACGCAGGCGCCTCCCCCGCTGCTGCCACGGCCGGCTAAGGCTTCACGCCCTGCCGCCATTGCCGTGGCGACACACCGCATTGCGCCTTGAATACACGCGACAGGGCCGCCTCACTGCCGTATCCGACCTCGATGGCGATCAACTTGAGTGCGCGCCCCGCCTTCAGCCCCTGTTGCGCCAGTTGCACACGCCAGCCCTGCAGATACGCGCCGGGCGTGCAGCCGACGGTGTTGCGAAAGGCATTGGCAAAGGCGCTGCGCGACATGCCCGCCACCGCTCCCAGGGCATCGAGCGACCATGACTCGGCCGGCTGCTCGTGCATGGCGATCAGTGCCCGGCGCAGACTCGGGTGCGACATGCCCGCCAGCATGCCGCCATCCACGCAACCCGACTCCATGAGGTGGCGCAACAGCTGGATCATCAAGGCCTCAAAGAGCCGGTCCACAAGCGCCCGCCGACCGCAGTTGTCTCCGAAGGCCTCGTCGAACAGCAGCGAGAGCACCGGCGCCGCCCCGTCGATCTGCGACAAGGGCACGCACACCACCCGAGGCAGGGCATTGACCAGCGGGTTGCCCTCGCCCCCCTCGAACCCCAGCCGGGCACAGGCCAGCCGCGCGCCCTGATCGGGGTCGGTCACGAAGCGCCGGGGCATCGGCGTCGGGTACATGAGCAGGCTCGGTTCGCCGATGTGCAGTGGCGGCAGCTGGGCATGGATGACGTCGATCACGCCGGACTGGATCAGATGGATCTGCCCCCCCTCACCGGGAGACGAGAAATCGGTGACACCACACAGGGCGCCGGAATGAAATAGCTGCGCCCGCACCGGGAAACGGGCCAGCAACGCTTCGAGTCGATCCGTGCAGGCGTCCATAAAAATACTCTGAGTTAAGTTTTCGATACGTTATGCATCTTCTAGTCCTTGGTCAAACGTAAATTAGGCCTTGCCACACGGCACCCCTATCTCTGAACAAGGAATCAATGATGAGTATCGAAAACGTCCTCTATCGCACTGAAGCGACCGCCACCGGCGGCCGGGAAGGCAATGCAAGCACCGCCGACGGCGTGCTGAACGTTCAACTGTCGACCCCGCGCGAACTCGGCGGCGCGGGCGGCCCGGGCACCAATCCGGAGCAACTGTTCGCCGCCGGCTACTCAGCGTGCTTTCTCGGCGCCCTCAAGTTCGTCGCCGCCGGGGAAAAGGTCGCCCTGCCGGCCACGGCTCAGGTGAGCGCGTCGGTGGGCATCGGGGCCATCCCCACCGGTTTCGGCATCGAGGTGGACCTGCGCATCAGCGTGCCGGGCCTGCCCACAGCGCAAGTGCGCGCGCTGGTCGACAAGGCGCACATCGTCTGCCCCTACTCCAACGCCACCCGCAACAACATCGATGTGCGCCTGAGCGTCGTCTGAGTCCCACCCATGCACGCCCCAACCCCAACGGGAGTCACCATCATGAAGATCAAGAACACCATCCTTGCCGCCAGCCTCGGCACCCTGCTCACCACCACCGCCGTTGCCAGCGGCAGCCCGGGCGTCGAACACACCACCCAGGCCTTTCTCGACGCCCTCGCCCAGGGGGGTGGTCAGCCCATCGAAACGCTCAGCCCGGCCGATGCCCGCGCCGTGCTGATCGGTGCCCAGAAAGGCGCAAAGCTGCCGCCCGCGGATGTCAGCGAGAAGACCATCACCGTCGATGGACAAGCACTCGAACTCACCATCGTTCGCCCCAAGGGCGCTACGGGAACGCTGCCAGCCTTCATGTTCTTCCACGGTGGCGGCTGGATCCTGGGCGACTTCCAGACCCACGAACGATTCGTTCGCGATCTGGTGGCTGACTCCGGCGCCGCAGCCATCTTCGTGAACTACACCCCGTCACCCGAAGCAGGCTACCCGGTCGCCATCAACCAGGCCTACGCCGCCACCCGATGGGTTGCCGAGCATGGTGACCAGATCAGTGTCGATGGCAGCCGGCTTGCGGTGGTCGGCAACAGCGTGGGTGGCAACATGGCAGCCGTGGTCGCCCAGATGGCCAAGGACAAGGGCACACCGGCACTGCGCGCGCAGGTGCTGTTCTGGCCGGTGACCAATGCCAACTTCGAGAACGCCAGCTACGACGAATTCGCCCGCGGGCACTTCCTCACCAGATCCATGATGAAATGGTTCTGGGACGCCTACACCACCGATCCGGTGCAGCGACAGGAACGCTATGCCGCCCCGCTGCTGGCCTCGCCCGAGCAACTCGAAGGCCTGCCCCCGGCGCTGATCATCACCGCCGAGAAAGACGTCTTGCGTGATGAAGGCGAAGCGTACGCTCGCAAGCTCGACGAGGCCGGCGTCACCGTCGTGGCCACGCGCTACAACGGCATGATCCACGACTTCGGCTTGCTCAACGTCTTGTCCGCCGTGCCGGCCACACGCGCTGCATTGCATCAGGCGAGTGAGGAGATCAAGGCACGGGTACGTTAGTACCGGCACAACGGCCATTGCCTCGCCCCCGGACGGAATTGTTCTGTATCAGTACCGGAGGGGGGCGAATTTCCTGCGACGCCCGACTGGTCGTTCTCCTACATATGGTCAATGGCCCTGATTGGCCGAGGCTGTGTAAAAACAGCCCTCATGGCATGATGTTCGCATCATCAGGATGATCAGATGCCATGAAGCGATTCATTGAAGGGCAAAGCCGCATACAAGGCAGCTTGCTGCCGGAGACGCTGGATGACTTTGTGTCCGAGACCAATCCGGTTCGCGTCATTGATATCTTTGTTGATGAACTCAATCTGCGACAGTTGGGTTTTGCTGGTGTCGAGCCGGCGGAGACAGGTCGGCCGGCGTATCACCCGTCGGTGCTGCTCAAGCTCTACATCTACGGCTATCTGAACCAGGTTCAGTCAAGTCGGCGCCTGGAGCGCGAGGCGCAACGGAACGTCGAGTTGATGTGGCTGGTGGGCCGTCTGGCGCCTGATTTCAAGACCATCGCCAACTTCCGCAAGAACAATCCGAAGGGTATTCGCGGCGTATGTCGTCGGTTCGTTGTGCTGTGTCGGGAACTGGAGCTGTTCTCTGAGTCGGTCGTCGCCATCGACGGCAGCAAATTCAAGGCCGTCAACAACCGAGATCGCAACTTCACCAGTGCCAAGCTGCAGCGGCGCATGAACGAAATCGAAGCAAGCATCGAACGCTACCTGGCCGAGATGGATACGGCGGACCGTCGCGAGCCCGAAGTGGCTCAGGTGAAGAAGGCGCGGCTCACCGACAAGATCAACATGCTGAAGGCGCGAATGAAAGAGCTCGAGGCCATCGGCGCGGAACTCGAGAACACGCCCGACAAGCAGATCTCCCTCACCGACCCCGACGCCCGCGCCATGAAGACGCGGGGCACCGGTATCGTGGGCTACAACGTTCAGACGGCCGTCGAGACGAAGCACCATCTGATCGTGGCGCACGAAGTGACCAACGACGGACTCGACCGGGATCAGTTGAGCAAAATGGGCAAACAGGCTCGCAAGGTCATGCGGGTGGAGTACCTCACTGCCATTGCGGATCGGGGGTATTTCAAGAGTCAGGAAATCCTCGCCTGCCACAAGGCCGGGATCGTGCCGCTTGTGCCCAAAAGCATGACTTCCAACGCTAAGGCAGACGGCCGGTTTGATCGAGCGGACTTCGTGTATGACCGCGACAACGGCGAGTATGTTTGCCCGGCCGGCGAGCGCCTGATCTGGCGCTACACCAGTGATCAGGCTGGACTGAGGGTGCATCGCTATTGGAGTTCGAAATGCCCGACCTGTCCTATCAAATCACGATGCACTCCCGGGGACTATCGACGCGTCAGTCGCTGGATCCATGAGGAAGAACTGGAGGTCATGCAGGCGCGGCTCGACGAAGCGCCTGAGAGTATGCGCATCCGTCGTCGCACCGTGGAGCATCCGTTCGGGACGCTAAAGGCATGGATGGGCGCAACGCATTTCCTGACCAAGGGACTTGAACGCGTGAAGACCGAGATGAATCTTCACGTTCTGGCCTACAACTTGAAACGGGTGATGAATCTGATGGGAAATGAGGCCTTGATAAGAGCGATCCGGGCCTGATCAGGCCTTTGTTCGGTCGCAAATTCGCAACTCACCTCTCGCCGACGGAATCGATTGACTCGGGGACGTCCTGAATTTCTCGATCCAGGTGCGCGTCCAGAGGCGTTTTTACACAGCCTCGGCCAGGAGCGGTCTGTTGCGCTCTCCTGCGATCGGTCCGCTTAGAACCTGAAGCGGCCCTTGACGCAAAGCACCCGGATCGATGCGATGGACATGACGCCATGCCAATCGTATGCTCGTCGTGTCTCGTGGGCACGAAATTCTCCTGTCACGACTGCAGGGTTTGTTAGCTTGGTTATCACTGCACATAAATACAGTTTTTATTGTAATTCCCAGTGCCATCAAGGGATTCAGCATGCGGGCTTCGGCAGGTTATACCGCAGGTCCCTGATTACGCCCGCAATTTTGCGGTCTACAACAAGTTATGCCTGACCCCAACAACCCACGCCTCGTGCTCGCGACACTAGTTGCGCCTTTGGCGGTGCCAGTGGCACTTGTTGTCGTGCCGGTTATTTCGTGCGCGTGTTGGCCGTTCTATTACGATCTTCCTTGGATATTGGGCTTTGCTGTTCCAGTTTCGTATTTGGCTACGTTGTTAGTTGGCCTTCCACTTACTCGCCTACTCAAAAAAAAGAATCGCCTAAACCTTCAATTTCTTGTTGCGGGCGGGACACTAATGGGCACCATGGTTTTCTACATTTTCAGTGTCTTTTGGGGGCTGCTACTCACGTCCTCTCCTGTTCTAGAGTTTTCTACGTATGCAGCGCTTTTTGGTGCTGTTCTTGGCCTGCTTGTTTCGCTGACCTTTGGCTTGGTCGCGGGCATAACATGGCGTTCAAGCGGGACGCCTGCCGGCAAGCCGGCAGCCGCCCCTTAACTCAACTACAAGGGCTTCCCCCCGAATCGCAAGCATCGATTCAAATCATTTGATTCTCCTGGTGCTGGCAACACGACGTGTCGAAGAAGCTGAAGGACTGCGGTACTACAACCGGTCATGTTGGGCATTAATGGCCCGGACCCTGATGAAAGACGCGCGTGGGGGCCTCATTCGTTAGCAGGGCTCGGTGTTGCCACCCCTGGAGTTAATCAGGTACGCCCCACGCGGGTCCAAACCGCTTCACATCAACGCTGTGTTGTCCTGCCAGAATTCATTTCCTGTTCTTGAAGATCATTCGACCGGATCGGCCTTGAGCCGGAACTGATCACCGTTAGAGGTCTCGCATGAGCTCTGTCTCTGGCGGCCAATCCCTCGCTCGCGTCCTCGCGGCAATCGAAGGTTTCTTCGTCCGCCACGGCGAATGGCCTACCGTCGTCCGCCTTCCGCCTGGCTACATCGAGCACTTGCGGGACGTAGCGTTACCGCCGGCGGCTTTTTCGAAGCTCACCGCGAAAGTGGCGCTTGTGCCCGAAGCGTCGGCAACGGCCATCGCCGAGAACCAAGCCGGGTTGCAGAACAACTACGGCGTGTCTGGCTTCTCGAAAACAAAACCACCAATTCGCGCTCGGAACTTCCTATTGCGGCCCGACAGGTCGCGATGTCCAAGCAAGCGCTCAGGCGAACGGCTTTCGAATCAAACTTCCCGTACGGCAGGAAGCTCCAGCATCAAGGTCCCACTGGCGCTTGGGAGGCGGCAGCCCCACCCAAGCAGCGGGAACGCACAGTCCCTGACGTCAGAAAGCGTCATGAACCATCACAGCAGGTTCATGACGCTTTCAGGACAGTCAATTCGAGTTCGAGAGACTTTCTTCAGAGAGTCACTGCAGCGCTTACCAGCTCGCCTCGCGCTCGGGTGTCGCGGTGATCTTGTGGATGGTCAGATCGGCGCCCTCGAACTCCTGCTCCTGATCGAGGCGCAGCCCCACGGCCGCCTTGAGCACACCATAGACCAGGAAACCACCGCCGAAGGCCACGCCCACGCCGGCCAGCGTGCCGAGCAGCTGACTCAGGAACGTCACGCCGCCCATGCCACCGAAGGCTTCCAACCCGAAGATGCCGGCGGCAATGCCGCCCCAGGCGCCGCACAGACCATGAAGCGGCCAGACACCCAGCACGTCGTCGATCTTCCAGCGGTTCTGGGTCAGCGTGAACATCAGGACGAACAGGGCACCGGCAATCAGGCCGACCACCAGCGCGCCGCCCGGGTGCATCAGATCCGAGCCGGCACACACCGCCACCAGACCGGCGAGCGGGCCGTTGTGCACGAATCCCGGGTCGTTCTTGCCGAAGACGAGGCCGGCCAGTGTGCCGCCGACCATGGCCATGAGCGAATTGACGGCCACCAGACCACTGATGCCCTCGACGGTCTGGGCACTCATCACATTGAAGCCAAACCAGCCCACGGTCAGAATCCACGCGCCCAGGGCGAGAAAGGGAATACTGGAGGGCGGATGCGCCGCGATGGCGCCGTTCTTGGAATAACGTCCGTGCCGGGGGCCAAGCAGCAACACGGCCGCCAGGGCAACCCAGCCGCCCACGGCGTGCACCACGACGCTGCCGGCAAAGTCATGGAAGGTCGCGCCGAAGCTCGCTTCGAGCCATGCCTGGAAGCCGAAGTTGCTGTTCCAGATCATGCCTTCGAAGAAGGGGTAGACCAGCCCCACCAGCAGCGCGGTGGCGGCCAACTGCGGATAGAAGCGCGCACGCTCGGCGATGCCGCCCGAAATGATGGCGGGAATCGCTGCCGCAAAGGTCAGCAGGAAGAAGAACTTGACCAGATCGTAGCCGCTGCGCTCATTGAGCACGGCGGCACTGTCAAAGAAGTCGATGCCGTAGGCCACGGTGTAACCGATGAAGAAATAGGCCAGGGTGGACACCGAGAAATCGACCAGAATCTTGACCAGCGCGTTGACCTGATTCTTCTTGCGGACCGTTCCAACCTCGAGAAAGGCGAAGCCGGCATGCATGGCAAGCACCATAATGGCGCCCAGAAGAACAAACAGTACGTCACTGGACGTCTTGAACTGCTCCATGAGAATGCTCCGTTTTGCACAATAGCGGAGCATTTAGCACGAGCCGTGCCAGCAAATTAAACCCATAAAAACAGTGACTTGAATATTTACGCACCAGAAAGCCGCATCATCAGGCACTTGTTTGGTGCGCCGTTTTCAGCACAACGCCCCATGTTTGTGCAAACACGCTCGGCGTGCGCCTTAATTCGGTGCCCACCCTTTCGGTAACAGGACCCACATTTCACCATCTTGGCGCATGCGCCCGGCAAGGGCGCCTGCTTCATCACCAAAACCCCAGAAGTAGTCGGCCCGGACACCGCCCTTGATCGCGCCGCCCGTATCCTGGGCCATCACCAGACGCCGCATCGGCCGGGTACTGTTCGGCTCGGTGGTTGCCAGAAACACCGGGGCGCCAAGGGGCACCGCGCTACGATCGACGGCAATACTGCGCTCGGCCACCAGCGGAACGCCCAGCGCCCCCAGCGGCCCGTCGTTGCCCGAAGGCATGCGGCGGAAGAAAACGAAGGCCGGATTCTGGTCGAGGAGCTCGCGCAGCCGCTTTGGATGGCTGCGCGCCCAGCGCTGGATGCCCTGCATGGAGGCTTGCGACAGCGTGAGCTCCCCCTGGTCGATGAGCCAGCGGCCGATCGACTTGTACGGGTGGCCGTTGTGGTCGGCATAACCGATGCGCAGGTAGGTGCCATCGTTCAAGGCGATACGCCCCGAGCCCTGAACCTGCAAAAAGAACAGCTCGATCGGGTCGTTCGCCCACGCGATGACCGGCGCACGTACGTTACCCCCTTGCGCGGCCAACTCGCCCCGCGTCCAGTACGGCACCAGCTTGTTCCCCTCGAGACGGCCGCGCAGACGCATGTTCTTCAATTCGGGGTAGATCTCGCTCAGATCGACCGTCACCAGATCGTCAGGGACACCGTAAATGGGCCAAGCGCTGAGCGCGCTGCGCTTCAGGCTGCCGCGGATGAGTGGTTCGTAGTAGCCGGTCACCATGCCATCGGTGGAGCCATCGCCATTGACCACCTGCCAGGGCGCGAAGCGGGTCTCGAAAAACTGGCGCACCGCGGCTCGACCCGGCTGGGCGCCCAGGGTCGTGGCGACCGTGCACACATCGGTCCATCGCCGGTCAGCGACCAGCACGTCGCACGAGCGCAGCAGCGCCGGCCACGCGGCCTCGATCTGATCGGCTTGCCAGCCCGGCAACTGTGCAAAACGCGCGGGCTTCAGCCGCGCTGCCTGAACCACGTCCTTAGGTGGCGTCGGCCGCGTCTCGGGCACGGGGACGACCGGCGTCGCGGCCGGGGTTTCCGGCGCGGGGGTACCCGGCGCAGGGGCCTGGGGCACGCTCTGGCACGGCGTGCACTCAGGCGGTGGCGGCGTGACGCAGCTGACGCTGAAGAACACGGAAACGGCGAGAACAAGGGCAGGCAGGAGGCGACGCGGGGTCATGGGCGCAGATCAGTTAAACTCGAACGAGCAAGATTCGCCAGTATAGCGGGGGCGCGAGCCGCGCTGCGACTGGCACCCTCCCCCAACAAGGAGATTGTCACCCATGTGGGTCATCCTGCTCGAAGCCGGTGTGGCGCTGTCGCTGCTCCTGATCATCGTCTGGGCCACCTGGCCCCGCAAGAAGAACACGGAAAATGACAAACAAGACGACTGACCTGGCCCTCTTTCTGGCGCGCGTCGAACAGACGCTGGATCGCCTCGACGCCTGGCTCCCGGCCCCCGTCACGCCGCCGGACTGGTCCAGCGCTATCGCCTTCCGCTGGCTTCGCCGCGGCGCCCAGGCAAGGCTTGAGGCCATCACCCACCCGCACCTGATCCGGGTGGAGGATCTACAGGACGTGAGCGATCAGGTCGCCTGCCTGGATGCCAATACGCGCCAGTTCGTGCGCGGCCGGCCAGCCAACAACGCGCTGCTCACGGGCGCGCGGGGCACCGGCAAGTCATCTCTCGTCAAGGCCATGCTCGATCGTTACCACGCGAAGGGTCTGCGCCTGATCGAAGTGGACAAGCAGGACCTGATGGATCTGCCCGATATCGTCGAACTCGTTCGCGGACGAAAGGAGCGATTCGTCCTGTTCTGCGACGACCTGTCCTTCGAGGACGCCGAGCCGGCGTACAAGGCCCTCAAGAGTGTGCTGGACGGCTCGCTCGCGGCGGTGCCCGACAACGTCATCATTTATGCCACATCCAACCGGCGCCACCTGATGCCGGAGTATCACGCCGAAAATCTTCAGGCCAGGAACGTGGATGGCGAAATCCACCTGGGCGAAGCCACCGAAGAGAAGGTCTCGCTCTCCGAGCGCTTCGGTCTGTGGCTGTCGTTCTACCCCTTCAGCCAGGACGCCTACCTGGACATCGTGCATCACTGGTTGCGCGAATTCGGGCTCAATGACGCGAAGATCGAAAAGGCGCGCACCGAAGCGCTGCAGTGGGCCCTGGGCCGGGGGTCGCGCAGCGGCCGGGTTGCCTGGCAGTTTGCCCGCGACTACGCCGGTCGCCACGGCGGAGGCGCGAAGCGATGAAGAAACGCGTCGAGGTGGCGGCGGCGGTGATCACCCGCCCCGACGGCAGCTTTCTGCTGGGCCAGCGTGCGCCCGGCACCTTCTATCCAGGCTACTGGGAGTTTCCAGGGGGCAAGGTCGAGCCGGGCGAAGACGCCCGTGCCGCCCTGATTCGCGAACTGGACGAGGAACTGGGCATTCAGGCTCATGCCTGTTGGCCCTGGCTGATGCGCGAACACGACTACGAACATGCCAACGTGCGGCTTCACTTCTTCGAGGTGCCCGATTATTCGGGCGAGATCCGGGACCACGTCCACAGCGACCTTCAATGGCAGCACGCTGACGCACTGAGCGTCAGTCCCATGCTGCCGGCCAACGGCCCGATTCTCAAGGCGCTGAGCCTGCCACGGGAGATGGCCGTCACATGCGCCGAGACCCTTGGCGTCGAGGCTCAGCTCGACGCTGCCGATCGCGCTCTGATGCGTGGCGTTCGATTGATTCAGCTGCGCGACAAGACGCTGGCACCGGAGGCCCGAGAAACCCTCGCGCGATCGCTGCTGGCGCGGTGCCGCGAACACCACGCGCTGCTCGTCATCAACGACGATCTGGCGCTGGCCGAGCGGGTGGGGGCGCATGGCATTCACCTGAGCGAGGCACACCTGCAGACCATCGGGGCCCGGCCCGACATGGCATGGGTGGGTGCCTCCTGCCATTCGCGCGACGCCCTTGAGCGGGTGGCCGAACTCGGTCTCGATTACGCCCTGCTCGGCCATGTGCTGCCAACCCCCTCGCACCCGGACCAGCCAGCCCTTGGGTGGTCGGCCTTCACGGGTCTGACGCGCCTGCTGCCCATGCCGGTGTTTGCCATCGGCGGGCTGTCGACAGAACACATGCGCGAAGCGCGTGAAGCAGGCGCGCATGGCATTGCCGCCATCCGGAGCAGCTGGCGCTGATGGATAACGAACAGCTGCCCAGCACCGACGAGGCGCGCGAACAGTTACTCGACGCACTCGAACGCCCGGACCAGGCCAACATCCACGCGCTGGTACGTGACTGGCACCCGGCCCTGATCGCCGATGCCGTCGAAGCGCTGCCACGCGAGATGCGCCACGACCTGTGGGAGCGGCTGGACACGGCCGACCGCGGGCAGGTGCTGATCGAGGTGGGGCGCGGTGTCCGCCAGCAGCTTATCGATGAGGCGGCTCACGAAGAGCTCCTGGCCGCGCTGGGCACGCTGGAAATGGACGAACTGGCCGATCTGGATGCCGACCTGCCGGTCTCCGTGCTCGACACCATGGTGCGCGCCATGGACGTCCAGCGTCGCCAGCGATATGAGGCCGTCAAGCAATACCCGGACGATTCTGCCGGCGGTCTGATGGACGCAGATGCCGCCGCCGTGCGCGAAGATGTCAGCCTCAAAGCGGTGTTGCGCTATTTGCGCCAGATGCGCAAGCGCGAAGGCAAACTCCCGGAGCACCTGGACAGCGTAATGGTGGTCGACCGCCAGAACCACTACCTGGGCGTGCTCAGTCTGGCCGATGTGGTTTCACTCAAATCGGACACCCTGGTCAAGGCGGTCATGCATACCGATGTGCCGGCCATCACCGTCGACACGGAGGACACCCGGGTTGCCCGACTGTTCGAGGATCATGATCTGATCTCCGCCGCCGTGGTCGATGAAGACGGCCGGCTTCTCGGGCGTATCACCATTGACGACGTGGTGGACGTGATGCGAGCCGAGGCCGAAGGCGAGGTGCTGCGCCGCGCCGGTCTCGAAGAAGATACCGACCTTTTCGCTCCGGTCCTGTCGAATGCCGCCAAGCGTGCCGTCTGGCTGGGCGTGAATCTTTGCAACGCCTTCGTGGCCGCCTGGGTGATCGGGCTGTTCGAAGCCTCCATTGACCAGGTGGTGGCACTTGCGGTGCTCATGCCTGTGGTCGCCAGCATGGGAGGCGTCGCGGGCAACCAGACGCTCACCCTGGTCACCCGGGCCATTGCACTCGATCAGATCGGCCGCGGCAACGCGATGCAACTGCTCTTCCGTGAGGTTGCCTCCGGCGTGCTCAATGGCGCGTTCTGGGCGGTGATCGTGGCCATCATTGCCACCCTGTGGTTCGGCAGCACCCAACTGGGCGTTGTCTTCGGTTGCGCACTGATGCTCAACCTGCTCACCGGTGCGACCGCCGGCACCCTCGTCCCCTTGCTGCTCGACCGCCTCAAGATCGACCCGGCGCTGGCGGGCGGGGTGGTGCTGACAGCCGCCACCGACGTGGTGGGATTCTTTTCGTTTCTGGGTCTGGCGACGCTGTTCCTGCTCTAAGCGAGCGGATGTGCACAAACAAGTGCGGGCGCCCTGGGCGCCCGCGTCTGCTCTGAGTCTGCCGGAGAGAATCACTCCGGATCGTCGAACTCTTCCGACATGGTATCTGGCGGCTTTGCGGCCGGAATGCGGTAGCTTTCGGACGCCCAGGCCCCCAGATCGATCTGGCGGCAACGCTCCGAACAAAATGGCCGGAACCGGTTCTCGGGCCGCCACTCCACCTCTTTCTGGCAGGTGGGACATTTGACGATGCGAAACGTGTCTTGCTTGTCTTTCACGGGAATTCAGAGATTGCAGACGGTCAGTTCGAACTCGACATCGTTGGCCACTTGCCGGGGCCGCCCCGCGGTTTCGGGCGTCATGAAACGGACGTTGAGCACATATTTGTTGGCACTGATTTCAGGCACCGCGTTGAACTGCCGGGCCACGCACACACGCACCATCTGCATCTGCCGACCGCCCATCATCACCTGATACATGCCGCGCTGGGCGATCTGCATTTCGGGGCGACCACTGGCGCGCAGCAGGCGCAAGACGATGGCGATGCCATCGCGAATCGGCAGCAGCGGTCTCAACCAGCCATTGAGGTCACCTCGGCGGGCGTCCGCGTCGCGGCACTGCCAGTGATGATAGGACGGCAGATCGAACTGGCAGGCACCGCCCGGAATGGCAGCCCGGCTGCGGATGCTCATGAGCCAGTCATTTTCGCGCAGGTAGTGACCGATCTTGCCCGACACCGATAGCAGGCCTGACGAGGCCTGCTCGATCTCGTACAGGGCGCCGGCAAGCGCTTCTTCGGAAATATCGGGGTTGTCTCGAAAGGCGAGCAGCGTCTGGCGCTGGCGCTCGAGCTCCTGAACCAGATCCACCTTGAGGTCGGCACGACTGGCCACTTCGAGCAGCTCGAAGATCGACATCAGCACATGATGGTGGTCGACGGGTGAATCGCTCCGCAGAAAATGAGCAATCCGTGCAAACAGGTCTTCGAGTCGAAGGAGGGTGCGAATGCGCTCGTTGAGTGGGTACTCGAATTCAATCACAAGACGCGCCCGTTCCTTGCCTCCTCGGTCATTCGGCGATGATAGCACAGAGGCCTCAAGCACTCTGGAGCCGCAGATAGCATTCATGGAGACGATCGACCTGCACGAACAGGGCGTCGAGATCACCACTGTTGTCGATGATGTCGTCGGCCGCGGCAAGCCGATCATGGCGACTGATCTGCGCATCCATGATCGCGCGCACCTGTGCGTCACTCAGGCCCGACCGCGCCTTGACGCGCTCGACCTGAACGGACTCCGGACAGTCAACCACGACAATGCGCTGACAACGCTCCCGGAATACGCCGGACTCGATGAGCAGTGGCACCACGAGCATCACGTATGGCGCATTCGCTGTCTGGCACTGCCGCTCGCTCTCGGCACGAATCATGGGATGAAGGATCGCTTCGAGGCGCTTGCGAGCCTCGGGCTGTTCGAAGGCGAGCGCACGCATGATGCCACGGTCAAGCGCGCCCTCGGCGGTGATCACTTCGTTGCCGAAGGCCTGTCGAATGGGCTCGATGGCGGCACCGCCGGCCGCCGTGAGCTGGTGAGCAATCAGGTCGGAATCGACAACGGCCGCCCCCCGATCAGCGAACCGGTCGGCTGCGGCGCTCTTGCCGCTGCCGATCCCCCCGGTCAGCCCGATAACGGGCGGGCGTCCCGTCATGGCAGACACTCGGCCTTGGTCGCACCATCGAGCCGGCCACTCCAGTCGCTCGCCCACCCAGCGAGCCGCTCGTCGGGGCCGCGTACTTCAATCCGGTGCGTCGTGTTGCCCCGTTCCTCGATGGCAATGCCGGTCACCCCTCTCTTTTCCAGTCGCCGACGCTGCTCGGCCGCCGATTCCGCGGATTTGAACAGTCCCAGGGACACGGTAAAGGGGCGCGCGCCGCGCTCACCGATGGCGAACAGGTCCTTGACGCCCTGGCCACGCAGCTCGGCAACCTTGCGGTCGGCGGCTTCCCGACTGCCCTGGGAGGGGATATGCACCCACCAGGACGTCACTTCCATGGTGGGCTCGTCTTTGGTCTGAAGCCCGGGCTGTGCCAGCGCATCGCCCATCAGCAATGCGGCCTGCTCGTCCCCGACCCCGTCGAAGGCAACACAGGCCAGCGGCGCAGCCAGCACCTCGGTCGCCGGCTCCTGCGCTGGTGCCGTTTCGGTATCGGCGACGGCAAGTGCCTCGTTCGCCGGTTCGGCAGGTTCGGCCCCCTGGGGCGCCACGACCTCACCAGGCAACACCACAGGCGGGTTGTCGACACTCGGCTCGACGGCAGGCGCGGCTTCAACTGCCGGCACCCGCGCCGGTGGCGGTTCCGTACCGTCGAGCAGGCGAATGCGCTCCGGATGCAATTGATTGGTGAGTCGTTGCGGCTCCGACGGGCTTTGACCTTCGCCCAGCCAGCCTTGCCAGGCGGCAAGCACCAGAACGTTGATCAGCAGCAACAGGATGATGAGAAAACGCATGAATGCCACGTTCAACAGTCCTCAATCGCGCCTGCCGGGACACGCCTTGCAATCAGGCGAGGCAGCAGACGGATATTCGTTGTGTTCCAGCTCGACTGCAAAGCGACCATCACGTCAGATCGCCCCGATCCCAGCCTGAACGGCATAGCTGCCCGCGTTGCCGGGCGGCACCCGACCGACAAGCCATGGCAGCGGCCGGTATGGGTCCGGATTATAGACGGGGTGACCCGCAACACGACACAGGCATGTGTATATCGAGCAGCTTCGCGCCATTTCAGCGGACGTGGTGCCGTCACGTCACGCGTCAGCGCCCCGCCCCCTGAAACCCGGTTCGTTCAGGGCAACCGCGACGCCATCGAGCACCAGATTCTCGACCAGCATCACCGGCATGTCGAGCAATGGCGCAATGAGCGGCCCCGCGCCCCCATTGATGAGACACATCGGCGCCCGCTGGCCCGCCAGGTGCCGATACATGCGCTCGATGGCACCGGCCTGGGCGTGCAGACAGCCCATGTGTATCGCGTCCACCGTTCGTGTGGGGACATCGGCGGGCACGCCATCGGCAAAGGGCAACTGCGCGGTGTTGCCTGCCAGAGCACGCTTCATGAGCTCAACCCCGGGGATGATGAGCCCGCCTTCAAAGACGTGCGCATCAGTCAGCACATCGATGGTCGTGGCCGTCCCGGCGGTCACCACGAGCGCGGCACCGTCATGCCGCCGCGAGGCGCCCAGAACGGCCGCCCAACGGTCGGCACCCAGTTGAGTCGGGTCATAGGCATTTCGGACGCCGGCACATTCGCTCGCAGGGCGGATCCACTGGATCGCCACCTGCCAGGGGGCAAGCGCCTGCTCGACACGCGCGGCCATTCGGTCACCCGCCACGTTCACGCCGGCAGCCGAGGCCAGTTGCCCTTCCGGCGGCAGGATCGCGTCGAAATCCCAGGGCCTGTCATGATCGAGCGCCCCTTGCGCAACCCATCGGCCTGCACTGAGCAGGCCCCACTTGAGGCGGGAGTTCCCGATATCGAGCAGCAACTTCATCGGGCAAGTCTCAAGGACACATCCCCCGCGAGAATACGTCGCGTACCTGCGTCGGTTTCGAGGCATAGCGCGCCGTCCGTGTCCGCACCGCGGCAGACACCATGGATGGCCTCGCCCTCTCCTGAGATGGTCACGGGCAGGTCCGCATAGGCGTGGCGCTGGTTCCACGCGTCGCAGAAGGCCTCGAAACCGGCATGCGTGTAAGTGGCAAACAAGTGGCGCTGCGCCACCAGAATCTTCGCCAGCAGGGTCTCGACCGCAGGCACGCTCTCCATCGAGTCGGCCAGCGCGACCACGTCAGGCCGGTCAGGCACGCTGGCGCCATCAGGAAAAAACAGGTTGAGTCCGATACCGACCACCGCGTCCATGCCGCCACGATGCCGGCTCAACTCGACGAGAATGCCGCCGAGCTTGCGCCCGTGGATCTGAAGGTCATTCGGCCACTTGAGTTCGACACCTTGCGCGCCGCAACTCTCGAGCGCGTTGGCCACGGCCAGCCCAGCCACAAGCGACAGCCCGGCCGGGGCCGCGGACTGAGCCGGAAAGGTCCAGCGAGCGGAAAAGGTCAGTGTCGCACCGGGCCACGCCAGCCACTGACGGGCACGTCGACCACGGCCAGCCGTCTGATGATGGCAGACCAGCACGGGCACACGCCCGTCCTCACGCGGCGGCGCTGCCATCAGTTCGGCATTGGTGGACGAACATGTTTCGCGCACGTCGAGGGCAAAGCTGGCGGCGTCTGCCCCCAGCGCAAGGCGCAACTTGTCTTGGTCGATCATCAGGTGAAGGGCGCGAAACAGCGCACCGCCGGGCCAAAACGGCATTATGGCGGATTCACCCTGGCCCCGCATGGGGGCACCGGTCATGCCCCGAGATGGGAGTCTTTGTCGTCGCGCGGGGTGTCGAGCCCCAATTCCTGGATTTTCCGCGTGATGGTGTTGCGTCCGATGCCCAACAACTGGGCAGCTTCGATACGGCGGCCACCCGTGTTTTCAAGCGCACGCTCGATCAAGGTGCGCTCGAACGCGCGATTGAGCTTTTCATAGACCTCGCCCGGTGACGCGCCGAGCATGCGGTCTGCTTCCATGCCGAGGGCGCTGCACCAGTCGCCACCGGCGGCCGTCTCGACCACCGGTTCTTCACGGAATTCCACCGGCAGATCGGCCACTTCGACCACCTGCCCCGGCGCCATGACGGTGAGCCAGTGACACAGGTTTTCCAGCTGGCGTACGTTGCCGGGAAAGGACTGCCCCTGCAGATGCCGGAGTGCGGCCGTGGAGATCCGCTTGGCTTCGACCTCGAGTTCCCGAGCGCTCTTCTTGAGGAAGTGCTGGATGAGCAGCGGAATGTCTTCGCGGCGCTCACGCAACGGCGGCAGACGCAGCCGGATCACGTTGAGGCGGTGATAGAGATCCTCCCGGAACAGC
This sequence comes from Nitrogeniibacter aestuarii, assembly GCF_017309585.1. Lineage (NCBI taxonomy): Bacteria > Pseudomonadati > Pseudomonadota > Betaproteobacteria > Rhodocyclales > Zoogloeaceae > Nitrogeniibacter > Nitrogeniibacter aestuarii. The sequence goes on from NZ_CP071321.1 coordinate 3,684,214, forward strand.
CCATCCCGCACCCGGTTGTCGAGATCCTGATGGGTGGCTGCGATGACGCGCACATTGGCGCGGATCGGCTGATGCCCCCCCACGCGGTAGAAGTGCCCGTCGGAGAGCACGCGCAACAGCCGGGTCTGAAGTTCGGCCGGCATGTCGCCGATCTCGTCCAGAAACAGCGTGCCGTTTTCGGCCTGTTCGAAGCGCCCGCGCCGCTGGGCCGTTGCGCCGGTGAAGGCGCCACGCTCGTGGCCGAAAAGCTCGGACTCCAGCAGATCCTTCGGGATCGCAGCGGTGTTGATGGCGATGAAGGGTTGATCCTTTCGCGGGCTGTGCCGGTGCAAGGCGCGGGCTACGAGTTCCTTGCCGGTGCCCGACTCACCATTGATCAGCACGGTGGCGTGAGACTGGGCCAGGCGACCAATCGCACGGAACACCTCCTGCATGGAGGGGGCCTGACCGAGAATCTCGGGCGTCAGGACATTGTCGTCCGGGTCGTCGGCGCTCTCTTCGCCCTGCTCGATGGCGCGGCGCACCAGGCCCATGGCCTGTTCGAGATCGAAGGGTTTGGGCAGGTACTCGAAAGCCCCTCCCTGGAAGGCGGAGACAGCGCTGTCGAGGTCCGAGTACGCGGTCATGATGATGACCGGCATGGACGGGAAGCGCGCTTTGGCCCGTTGCAGCAAGCTGAGCCCCGATTCGCCCGGCATGCGGATGTCGGAAACCAGGACCTGGGGGGGCCGCTGGACTTCGTCAAGCGCCGCCCCTGCCTCGACGGCCGACTCGAAACTGCGGTGGGTTATGTTCTCCCGTGCGAGGGCCTTTTCAAGCACCCATCGGATCGAGCGGTCATCATCGACAATCCAGACTGTTTCCATTTCCATTGCACTATTCTGGTGCATGCGCCCTGTTCGAGGTCACCCCCGTTCCGATACAGGCAGCAGCAGTGTGAAACACGTGCGGCCGGGTTCGCTGTCCACTTCGATCATTCCCTGGTGCTGTTCCACGAAACCTTGCGCCAGTGACAGGCCCAAACCGCTTCCTCCGTCACGACCCGACACCAGGGGGTAGAAAATCTGGTCCTTGATATCTGCGGGAATTCCCGGGCCGTTGTCGATTACTTGCAATTCGAGTGCCAGTTTGTGACGACGCTTGGCCATGGTGACCTGGCGGGCCGCGCGGGTTCGCAAAGTGATGGTGCCTTCGCCGTCCACGGCCTGGGCCGCATTGCGCGTGATGTTGAGTACGGCCTGAATCAACTGCTCCCGGTCGCCGGTCATTTCCGGCAGGCTGGTGTCGTAGTCCCGATACATGACGAGTCCGGGAAATTCGGCCAGGATCAGTCGCCGCACATGCTCAAGCACGTCGTGAATGTTGAGCGGCGCCGGGTGCATCACCGCGTGGGTGCCGAGCAAGCGTTTCATCAGCGCCTGTAGCCGGTCCGCCTCGGCAATGATCACCTGGGTGTATTCCTTGAGCTGGGGGTCGTCGAGTTCGCCCTCGAGCAACTGGGCGGATCCGCGGATGCCCCCCAACGGGTTCTTGATCTCGTGAGCCAGGTTGCGGATCAGTTCGCGATTGGCCTGTTGCTGCTGCAACAGTACCTCCTCGCGAGTCACGCGCAGTTGCGCCTCGATGGGACGAAACTCGAGCAACAGATTGACCCCTTCCGCCTCGACCGGGCTGACCGTGCAGTCGAGCTGGATGAACTCTTTCTTGCCCGGCACCTGCATGCGCAGGTCCTTGCCGGTGTAGCTCCAGTTGTTGTCGAGCGCGTTGTTGAGCGCGGGGTGCAGGGGTGAGGCCTCACCGATCAGCTCGACCAGCGGGCGATTGGTGAAGCGCTTCGCGCTGATGCCGAAGAGGTTCTCCGCGCCGGCATTGACGTAGCGAATGACCAGGTCGGCGTCCACCAGCAGCACGGCGGTCGATAGCAGTTCCAGGCCCGCGAAGCGGGAAACGCGTGGCGCCGGTTTGAATTTGGTGTTGTGTCTGGATTCCATAGGCAGTGTGACTGAGCAAGATACAAGCCAGCAACCAGCCCGGCTGAATCAGAGGTTGGACATCTCTTTCTTGAGCGCCTCAACATTGCGCTCGTGCTGCTCGACCTTGTCCTGAAAAGGCTTGAGCCGATCCAGCTTGTTCTGGTAGTTGCGCTCATTGCCGTAGCGCACCGCCTCCTGTTCGGCCAGCACCTTGCGAGCGGCCTCGAGGGCCCCCTCCTCGTCGCGCAATTCAGCCTCGAGAATCTGCCGTCGTGTGTCGTCGCGCTGCTGCTGCACGTCGTTGCTGACCTTGGGCGCACTGCTGGGCGTCGTCGCCCGAGCATCACTGCGCCCCGGCACGGACGAGACCGGCAGGTCGGTACTGAGACGTTCGCACCCGCGCGTGCGCCGGTCGTTGGTGTAGGTCACCTTTTGCTCGCCCGTGTTCGGGTCCGTCTCGACGCACTTGTACACGTCGGCGGCAGCGAGTCCGCTGGCCAGACTCAGGACAGCTAGAGCAATGGGAAATTTCATTGGCATTTCCGAAAAGTGTGCCCGCAGTTTACCAATCGAGATGACATTGTGCGCCGATCCGTTGAGCGCGGACATGAAAAAAGGACGGGCATTGCCCGTCCTTTTCAACGCTTGAACCCGGGATTCGGATTACAGGCTGTAGTACAGGTCGAATTCGACCGGGTGCGTCGTCATGCGCACGCGATTGACTTCTTCCATCTTCAGCTCGATGTAGGCATCGATGAAGTCGTTGGAGAACACACCACCCTGGGTCAGGAAGCTGCGATCTTCATCCAGTGCCTTCAGGGCCTGTTCCAGGCTCTCGCACACGGTCGGGATCTTTGCATCTTCTTCCGGCGGCAGATCGTAGAGGTTCTTGTCTGCAGCGTCGCCCGGGTGGATCTTGTTCTGGATACCGTCCAGACCAGCCATCAGCAGTGCGGAGAAGCACAGGTACGGGTTGGCCATCGGATCCGGGAAGCGGGTTTCCAGACGGCGGCCCTTCGGGTTGGCCGTGAACGGGATGCGGATGGAAGCGGAACGGTTGCGGGCAGAGTAAGCCAGCTTGACCGGGGCTTCGTAATGCGGCACCAGACGCTTGTAGGAGTTGGTGGCCGGGTTGGTGATGGCGTTCAGGGCACGTGCGTGCTTGATGATACCGCCGATGTAGTACAGGGCCATTTCGGACAGGCCGGCGTACTCGTTACCCGCAAACAGGTTCTGGCCGTCTTTCCAGATGGACTGGTGAACGTGCATGCCGGAACCGTTGTCGCCCACGATCGGCTTGGGCATGAAGGTGGCGGTCTTGCCGTACTGGTGAGCCACGTTCTGAACGATGTACTTCAGGGTCTGGGTCCAGTCGGCACGCTCGGTCAGGGTGCTGAACTTGGTACCGATTTCGCACTGACCGGCGGTGGCCACTTCGTGGTGGTGCACTTCGCACGGCACGCCGCAGGCTTCGAGTGCCAGCACCATGGCAGCACGGATGTCGTTCAGGCTGTCAACCGGCGGGACGGGGAAGTAGCCGCCCTTGACACGCGGACGGTGACCCACGTTACCGCCTTCGAACTTCTCGGCCGTCGACCATGCGGCCTCTTCGGAGATGATCTTGGAGTACACGCCGGACATATCGACGCTCCACTCGACCGCGTCGAAGATGAAGAATTCGGGTTCCGGGCCGAAGAAGGCGGTGTCACCAATGCCGGTGCTCTTCAGGTAGGCTTCGGCGCGCTTGGCGATGGAGCGCGGATCGCGGTCGTAGCCCTTGCCGTCGGACGGCTCGATCACGTCGCAGGACAGCACCAGGGTGGATTCGTCGAAGAACGGGTCCAGATACGCAGAATCCGGATCCGGCATCAGGATCATGTCGGAAGCCTGAATGCCCTTCCAGCCAGCGATGGAAGAACCGTCGAACGGGTGGCCGTGCTCGAAGTGCTCTTCTTCAAAGGCGGACACGGGCAGACCGACGTGCTGCTCCTTGCCGCGGGTATCGGTAAAACGGAGGTCAATGAAGCGAACTTCATTTTCCTCAATCATCTTCATGACATCTTTAGCACTCATGGCCACTCCTCGTGATGAGCTTTGTTTAAAAACTTGCCGCATGCGGCAATTTGCGGGTTCTGACCAAGCAGGGACCGTGCCACTGCCAAAATCAGTGTGCGGAGCCCCCTCAAGGCGGTGACACCGCGAAATCGTTCACTTCAATCGCACCAAATTTGTGCGCCCCAGAATTGTGCGCCCCATTATGGGGCAGCTCTACCGTAAACCCGGATCGCACGAATCTCGGGTCGGGCGGCAATGCCCGCGTCGATACCTGCGCGAAGTCGATCATGATCGTCCAATTGCGCAAGAACCTCAAACGGGTAATAACACTCGAGCTCGGCCCGACCGCCGAGATAATGCACCAGAACGCGATCCGGTGCAGGCAGTGCGCTCGAGAGAATGTCGCTCGCTGTTTTGATCAGCGTGTCGCGATCGGGCATCCGGGCCATCGGCAAGGCCAGATGATCGAGATCATCCTCGGCGTCGACATGGACCAGCACGTCCTGCACTTCAGGATGATTGGCCAGAATCCGGCGTCGAACCCGTTCGGACAGGTAATGCCCTTCGGAAACGGTAATGCGCGGATCCACCTGGATATGCGCGTCGCACAGTATGCGATGGGCCATACGCCGGGTACGCAGTTCATGCCCATTGATGACGCCCGGGGTTTCGTCGATCGTTGCGCGAATACGGCCGACCAGTTCGCGCGAGGGCGCAGTATCCACCAGTTCGCGAATGGCCTGCCACGCCAGCATCAGCCCCATGCGGATGATCATGAAGCCCACCAGCGCGGCAGCCAGTGGCTCGACGAAACGATACCCCGCGAGCCCGCCGGCAATGCCCAGCGCCACCACCAGCGACGACGCGGCATCGGTCCGCGCATGCCAGGCGTTGGCCTCGAGCATGCGTGACTTGAAGCGCCGGCCTGCGGCGAGTGTGAAACGGAAGAGCAGCTCTTTGGCCACCAGCGTACCGCCAGCCATCCACAGAGCGGCCACGTGCAGAGGCGGCAGCGCCTGGGCCGACTGAATGCGATCCCCGGCCGACCACAGGAAGCCGCAGCCCACGGCCACAAGCACCAGCCCCAGAAACAGGGAAACGACCGTTTCGTAGCGCTCGTGTCCGTAGGGATGGTTCGCATCGGCCGGATCAGCCCCCTTGCGCGAAGCCATCAGGACAAGCCCGTCCGTCAGCAGATCGGAGAACGTATGGGTGGCATCCACCACCAGACTGAATGCGTTCGCCCAGATGCCGACGATGATCTGCAGCACACTGAGCGTGAAATTGGTGCCCATGGCGACCAGGGTGACCCGCTGAATGCGACGTGAGCGTTCCGCGTCCGAGATTTCCGCTTGCACGGGCTGAGCATCACCGGTCATGAAGGATTGGGTATTCGGTATAATTCCAAGTCCGCCATTCTAGCCGGATCACCCCCATGGGAACATTGACCGACATTCTGTCTTTGGCAAAAAAACGCGCCGAAGACCTGAATCTGCCGTATGCAGGCGCCCTCACCCCCGCCGAAGCGCATCAGGTGTGGCAACTGGCCCCCGGCGCCCGTCTCGTGGACGTCCGCACGCGGGCGGAATGGGACTGGGTCGGCCGCATTCCCGATTCGGTGGAAATCGAGTGGATGAGCTATCCGGGCAACCAGCCCAATGCCAGCTTTCTGGCCGAACTCAAGCATCAGGTCGATCCGGAAGCGCTGGTGATGTTCATCTGCCGCAGCGGCGCCCGCTCCAACAATGCGGCTCGTGTCGCTGCCGAAAACGGCTACACCGAGAGCTATAACGTGCTGGAGGGCTTCGAGGGCGACAAGGACGCCAACGGCCACCGCAACCGCATCGGTGGCTGGCGAAAGGCCGGACTGCCCTGGCATCAGGGCTGATTCAGATTTTGTGACACCCGAGGGCGGGCCGGAACTGGCCGCCCCGTCGGCGGTCTGACCACCGCCCCTGTTTGAGGAAGAACGCCCCATGGAAGTGGCCACCATCAGTTTCGACAAGTTCAACGTACTGCAGGACGCCCAGGCACAGGAGCGCATTCGCGCCGCCCGCGCCAAGCTGGGCGACCGGGCCGTGCTGCTGTGTCACCACTACCAGCGTGCCGATGTCTATCAGCATGCCGATCTGACCGGTGACTCGCTCAAGCTGGCCAAGCTCGCCTCCCAGACCGATGCCGAGTACATCGTGTTCTGTGGCGTGCACTTCATGGCCGAAGTGGCTGACATCCTCTCCAAGGACAATCAGATCGCCATCCTGCCGGACCTGGCCGCCGGCTGTTCCATGGCCGACATGGCCAACCTGGCCAAGGTGGAGCGCTGCTGGCGCGAACTGACCGAAGTGCTGGGCACACCGGACGAGCAGATCACCCCTGTCACCTACATCAACTCGGCGGCCGACCTGAAGGCCTTCTGTGGCGAGCATGGCGGCATCGTGTGCACCTCCACCAACGCGCCCACCATTCTCGACTGGGCGTTCAAGCAGCGCGAGAAAGTGCTGTTTTTCCCCGATCAGCACCTGGGTCGCTGGACGGGCTTCAAGAAAGGCATTCCGCTTGAAGACATGCACGTCTGGGACCCGGATCTGGAGTATGGCGGCCTGACCCCGGAGCAGATCAAGAGTGCCAAGGTCCTGCTGTGGAAAGGTCACTGTTCGGTGCACCAGATGTTCCAGGAAAGCCACATCCGCCGCTGGCGCATGCAGCACCCGGATGGTCTGGTCATCTCGCATCCGGAGAGCAATCTGGACGTCTGCAAGGCCTCCGACTACGTGGGTTCGACCGAGTACATCATCAACACCATCAAGGCCGGCCCGGACAATGCGCGTTGGCTGGTGGGCACCGAACTGAACCTGGTCAATCGCCTCGCCGAAGAGGAAAAGAGCCGCGGCGTTGTCGTCGAGTTCATGGCGCCCACCGTATGCATGTGCTCGACCATGCAGCGCATCGATCCACAGCATCTGGCCTGGACACTCGAGAACCTGGTCGAAGGCAACGTGGTCAATCAGATCGAAGTGCCGCCGCATGAAGCGGAACTGGCCAAGGTTGCGCTGGACCGTATGCTGGCGGTCTCCTGACCAGGGCAGGCAGTACTCCCAATTGAAAACGGCGCCCTCGGGCGCCGTTTTCGTTGCATCAGGTGCGGATGAAGGCCGCGACCTTCGGGTCGGCACGCAACTGAGCAAGGTCCGCCTCTCCGGGCAGCTGGGGGCGATCCCGTGCCACGTTGACCATGCACAGGAAACCGAGCGGCTCGCCGGCGCTGGCGCGGAACTGGTGCCAGGTCCAGGCCGGGATGCTCACCAGATCGTGCGCACCGACCGAACGCAGCTCCGTCCCCACCAGACACACACCGCGACCCCGCAGAATCATCACCGCGTGGGCGTGCTCGTGGCGCTCCAGCGTGGAGTGCCCGTCCGCCGACACCTCGAAGTAGCGAAGCTCGCACCCCAGATCATCCGTCCTGAAGAGCAATTGGCGCGTCACGTCCCTGAAGGGCGCGCTGCCCTTGTCCTTGTAAGCCAGCACCTCCACGCCTTCCCACAGGAAGCCCTCGCGGGCGCGACGAATGTTGGAGTCAGTCATGTCATCGCTCCTTGCGTATCGATTCGACAAAGGACGTCATGGCCGCCAATGGATCGTCAGCCGCGAGCAGGCTACCGCCGATCAGCAAGGCCACGTCAGGACCATAGAACGCCACCAGCTCAGGCACCCGATCTGCCGTCAGTCCGCCAGCGGGCACCGGCATGGCCGCAGGCAGGCCCTCAAGCGGCGCGCGGGCCGCAGCTGCGATCTGCCGGCACACATCGGCGCCGTCTGCAAACCGGCCGCCGAAGTTGGGGAAAATCACCATGTCGGCACCGAACAGGCGAAACAGCGTCCCGTACATCACCGCCGGGTGAATTCGTGCCACCCCAGCCAGCGCCGGGTGGCCAAGCACGATCATGTCGGGCTGATCAGCCACGATCTCGGCCATGGAGGACGGCCCGAGCAGGAGCGGACACATCAACACGGCCTCCACCCCATGATCGCGGCACACCGCGATCTGTTGCTGGAGCTGTCGACCACCCCCACTGAGATTGGGCGCATACACGCTTTGCCCGCCGGTTTCCCGATTGGCCCGTGCCACCGCCGCCTGAATTGCGGGAACGCGCCTGGTGAACGGGGCCAGGACCGGATCGGCTATCCCATGGTCATCCTTGATGATATCCACACCGGCAAGCGCCTGAAGATAGGCCAGGTCGGCCAGCGCCTCGACCGGCAAACCCTGAGGCTTGAGGGCGCTGCATGCCAGCGGCCCGGACGCGACGCCCAGTTTGCGACGCACACCAGCCACGCCGAACTGCGGGCCCGGCAGCGCGGGAAGGCCGTCCGGAAAGGCGATGTCCTGCACCCGGACGTCAGGCTGCAGGGAAGAGTTGCCGAAGATCATGTTGAGCAGCTGACCGGCATCACGCCCCACGGTCTCGAGGGCGAGGCCCACCTGCACGTCGAAGCATCCCGCCCCGGCAGGTGAAATATCCAGCACCTGTCCGACCACCTCGTTGCGCACGCGGGGATCGCGCACCGCGCCCAACGGGCACTCGACACTTTGTTCAATGGCCAGCCCGAGAGCGCGCTCGTCGATGGCCTCGGCGGCAGCCTCGACGCGGTAAGTCACGTGCATTCGTGTCATGGCTTCTGTTATAAAAATCCATCCGCTTCCAATTCGGCAGCAATTATGCCCGTTCCCCCATGACCCTGCGCATCTGCACCTACAACATCCACAAGGGTTTCTCCCAGTTCAATCGTCGCATGATGGTTCACGAACTGCGTGAACGGCTGCGCCAGCTGGGCACCGATATCGTGTTCCTGCAGGAGGTGCAGGGGCTGCACATGGGCCACGCCCGCCGTCACGCCGACTGGCCGAGCGAACCCCAGCACCAGTTTCTGGCCCGCGACATCTGGCCCTCGGCAGCCTATGGCGGCAACGCCATCTACGACCACGGCCATCACGGCAACGCCATCCTGAGTCGCTATCCGATCATCAGCACACACAACCAGGACGTATCCGACCATCGTTTCGAGCGACGCGGCCTGCTCCACTGTGAAATCCGGATCGCGGAGAACAGACCGCCGGTGCACGCCGTGTGCGTGCATCTGGGCCTGTTTGCGGGTAGCCGCCGACGTCAGATGGAAGCCCTTGCCCGGCGCATGATCGAACTCGCCCCGCCGGATGCGCCCATGATCGTGGCCGGGGATTTCAACGACTGGCGCAACCACGCGCCGCGCGACCTGCTCTCCAAACTCGATCTGGTGGAAGTCTTCAGCCCCGAAGGGCGACCGCCGCGCAGCTACCCCAGTTCGTTCCCCATGTTCCGGCTCGACCGAATCTACGTGCGCGGCCTCACGGTTGAACAGTGCGCAGTGCACTGCGGTCCGCCGTGGTCGCGCATTTCCGACCATGCCGCGCTGACCGCCGAGTTTCGCCTCCCCGAATGAGCCACACTGAGCTGTGGCCCCACTTTTCCGAGGGCAATCAACTCGAGCTGCTTGAAACCGGTGCCGAGTTTTTCCCGGCACTGGAGGCGGCCATTGAAACCGCCCGCTCGGATGTCTTCATCGAAACCTACATTCTCAAGTACGACATTGTCGGGCGTTGCCTGATCTCCGCCATGCGCCGGGCCGCAGCACGCGGCGTGTCCGTGCGCCTGCTGGTCGACGGTTTCGGCAGCCGTCGCTTCGTTGAAGACCACCATCAGATGATGCTCGACTCCGGGATTCACATGCTGGTCTATCGGCGGGAGTTCAGCCGCTGGGCGCTCAGGCGTCACCGCCTGCGCCGGCTCCACCGGAAACTGGCGGTCATTGATGGGAAGGTGGCTTTTGTGGGCGGCATCAATCTGGCCCACGATTATCCGTCACATATCCCGGAGCACCCCCGCCACGACTACACCTTGCGTATCGAAGGCCCGCTGTTGCGCGCCATCCAGTCAACAGTCAAACACGTCTGGGAACTCGTCGTCTGGGCCAGCCTCAAGCACCGGTTTCATCTGAACAACCTGCCGCAGCCACAAGGACTGCCGGCGGGCAGCGTCAGCGCAGCGCTGGTCATCCGGGACAACGTCCGGCATCGCCGAGACATCGAGAACGCCTATCTCGGAGCCATCGAGAAGGCGCGGCATCGCATCCTCATCGCCAATGCCTATTTTCTGCCGGGCCGCCGTTTCCGGCGGGCCTTGGTGAGCGCGGCCCAACGGGGCGTTGAAGTCACCATCCTGCTGCAGGGGCAGGTGGAGTACCGCCTGCAGCATTGGGCAACGCAAGCGCTCTATCCCTCGCTGATCGGCCATGGCATCCGGATTTTCGAGTATCAGCGCAGTTACCTGCACGCCAAGGTGGCGGTGATCGACGATCAATGGGCCACGGTCGGTTCGAGCAACATCGATCCCTTCAGCCTGCTGCTGGCAAGAGAAGCCAACATCATTGCCCGCGACAGCGCCTTCGCAAGCCAGTTACGGCAAAGCGTCGAACGTGCCATGCAGGAGGGTGCTCAGGCTCTGTCGATGGCCTTCTGGACAAAGAAGAGCATTCCCGCACGTGCCATGCGCTGGCTGGCCTACGGCATGGTGCGCATGGCCGTGGGCATCAGCGGCTATGGCAGGGGAAAGGAAGGCTTATGAGCGGGTCGGTGCGGGCGGCGGCAACGGCCGTTTGGACGAAATCACGCCGGTATTGACCCCGAACCAGCCCAGTCCGCCGAAAAGGCGCGCGTATTCGATTTTCACGCAACGATCCATCACCACCGCCAGACCGGCGGCTTCGGCCCGACGGGCCGCTGCTTCATTGATGACCCCCAGTTGCATCCACACACTCTTGGCGCCGATGGCAATGGCGTCGTCCACCAGCGGGGGAATATCGATCGCCTTGCGGAAACAATCGACCATATCGACCGGCTCCGGGACCGCGCTGAGGGACGGATAGCATTTCTGCCCCAGCACCTCGTCATAGGCGGGATTCACCGGAATGATCCGGTATCCGTGTTCGAGCATGTACTGGGCAGCAAAATAGCTGGGGCGATACCAGTTGGCCGACAGCCCCACCACCGCAATCGTGCGGGTTTCGGCCAGAAGACGCCGCAAACCGTCCGCATCATCGATCATAGTCACTCCTGGAATGGACCTCGCCAACAGGCGGCACCGCCTCAATCGACCAGTGGGTCAGGGCCCACTGCCAGACATCTTCAAGCGCCGCATCAGACAGCGCTGCCGGCGGCTTCTGCCCCAGGCAGGATAGCGCATCAAGCACCAGTTGAGCGGGAGGGAATGCATGAACCGCTCGCGCCAGGCTCTGCTTGGACAGCTTCTGCCCTGCCGCATCGACCACCACGGGGACATGCGCATAGCGCGGTGTCGGCAAATCGAGCGCGCGCTGCAACGCAACCTGCCTCGGCGTGGAGAGCATCAGGTCGATTCCCCGCACCACATCGGTGACACCCGCATCCGCATCATCGATCACGGTCGCCAACTGATAGGCGAAAAGACCATCTGCGCGCTTGAGGACGAAATCGCCCACGTCCCGCGCAAGATCTTCGACCACCTCGCCCTGAATCCTGTCAACGAAGCGGACCTCCTGGTCCGGCACCCGGAAGCGCCACGCCCGCGCCGCCAGGCCTGCGGGAAGGCCCGCAGCGCATGTTCCGGGATAGATGACGGAACCGTCGGCGGCACGGGGTGCATCGGACAGCATTTTGCGGGTGCAAGCGCAGCCGTACACCCGGTTCGAAGCCCGCAGCGCATCCAGTGCCGCCTCGTACGACGTGGTGCGCTCATGCTGCCACACAGGCGCTCCGTCCCACGCGAATCCGAGTCGCTCCAGGGTTCGCAAGATGTCATCCCCTGCCCCGGGGACAGACCGCGGCAGGTCGACATCATCGATCCGGACCAGCCACTGACCATCCGCCCGTCGGGCGTCCAGATAGCTGCCCACGGCCGCCACGACCGAGCCGAAATGCAGCGGCCCGCTCGGCGTTGGCGCGAACCGCCCAACATAGTTGCTCACTCTCTTCACGGCCATGTCAGACAAATAGAATCAGAAATGAAACGGCAACCGACCATTCGTCAGGCGACGCGCTCCCTGTGACCTTTTACCATTCATTTTGAACGGCTGTCGTTCAATACTGCGGAACTAGTCCTTACTCAGGCTGCGCCCCCACATTTATGGATCGCATAGCCATCCAGCGAGAGCAAGACCACGGCCGCCAGTCGCGCATCCAGCGGCGTGCGCACGCCGAGAGCATGCAGATGCTGGCGACCAATCTCCAGACCGGTATCGCCAGTGGCATTCTGGCCGCCGCGGCGACCGTGATCTGGCTGTGGCCCTTTCTGGGCGGCCAAACGCTCATGTCCTGGGCACTGGCGCTCGGCGCCGGGATGCTGGTGACGATTTACCTCATTCGCGTACTTGCCTGCTGGGGACACGACACCGTACGCAGCATTCGGCTTGAAGCCTGCTTTGCGGCCAACGCGTTCTATAACGGCGCCATCTGGGGGGCCCTGCCCCTGCTCGGCGGCTTCAGCGAGCAAAGCACTGTCCAGATCGTCATGACCATGATTCTGGGCGTTGTCGCCCTGGGCGGCACCGGCATTCTTGCGCCCAGTCGGGTGGCCTTCTTCGCCTTCGTCGTCCCGTTGCTGGGGCCGGTGATCACCGTCTTCGCCGTCACCCCGCCGCCGGCAATGCCCCAGGCGGCCGTCGCCGCCAGTGTATTCGCGCTCATGCTCTTCGCGCTGCACGAACTCTTTCACCAGATGCTGCGCAGCACGCTCACTCAGCGGCTGACCAGCGACAACCTCGCCGAAGAACAGCGAATCATTCTCGAGAGCACGGCCGAAGCCATCATCCTCACGCGCGGCGACCGGCTGCTCAAATGCAACAAGCGCTTTGCCGACCTGGTCGGCGAGCCCACCGAACACGTACTGGGACGCCCGCTATGGCAATGGCTGGCCGACCCCAACGAATGGCACCGCCATGCGCAGCGCGCCCGACGCATCATGAGCGAAGGGCTCACCTTCCGCATCAAGGTGCGGGTCAGGCGGGCCAACGGCGAGCTGTTGTGGGTGGAATTCAATGCCGATGCCGTCGATCCGGCACGACTCGAAAAAGGGGTGGTGTGGACGGGTCAGGACCTGACCTCGCGCATGCATTCCGAGGCGACACTGCACGCCTCCGAAGAGCGTTATCGCCGCCTCATCACCCTGACGTCCGACTGGTACTGGGAATGGGACGCCAACCTGCGCTTTACCCATCTGAGCGGCCCCGGCCTCAAGCATGCTGGGCTGTCACCTGCGATCTATGGCCATGCACTGGGGGCGCTTCATCAGATTGGCGGGGTCAGCACCGAGGGCTGGGCCGCCTTGCAGCGACAGATCGAAAAGCGCGAGCCGTTCCGTGACTTCATCTGGCAGCTCAAGGGCGACCAGGGCACCCAGCGCTGGTTTTCCATGAGTGGCAACCCCACCTTCGACACCGCGGGCAACTTTGCCGGCTACCATGGCATTGGCTCGGAAGTGACCGAGCAGATGCGCGGCACCGAGCGCTTCCGGCAACTGGCCTATCACGACACACTCACCGGGCTGCCGAACCGGCGCCTGCTGGATGATCGACTGCACCTGGCCATCGCTCAGGCGGCACGGCGCGACCTGAAGCTGGCAGTCATGGTCGTCGACCTGGACAACTTCAAGATCATCAACGACACGGCAGGCCATGCGGTCGGCGATCTGGTGCTGGTCTCCGTGGCCAAGCGTCTGCAGTCCGCCATCCGTGCCAGTGACACCGTTGCGCGCCTGGGCGGGGATGAATTCGTCGTGATCCTGCCGGACGTGGACACCGAGTCAGCACACACGGTGGCGACCAAAATCACCAGCTCCCTGGCGCTGCCCGTCGAGGCAGGCGATCGTCAGTACATGCTTGGCGGCAGTGTCGGCCTCGCCATCTATCCCGAAGACGGCACGTCCGCACGCACCTTGCTCGCACACGCTGATTCAGCCATGTACGAAGCCAAGCGTCTCGGCGGTGGCCGGCACATGGCCCATGGAGAACCGCCGCGCGCTTCGCTTGGCGACGGGGCAGAACCGCGACGTGACGCCATCAGCTGATGCGCTGAAACCTCGCACCGCAATCCGGCCCCGAATGGTCAGACGTTGAACAGGAAGTGCATGACGTCACCGTCCTGCACGATGTAATCCTTGCCCTCGACGCGCATCTTGCCCGCTTCCTTGGCGCCGGCCTCGCCCTTGTAGGCAATGAAGTCGTCGTAGGAAATGGTCTGTGCGCGGATGAAGCCACGTTCGAAGTCGGTGTGAATCACACCCGCGGCCTGCGGTGCCGTGGCGCCAATCTCGACCGTCCAGGCACGCACCTCTTTGACGCCGGCAGTGAAGTAGGTCTGCAAACCCAGCAACTTGAACCCTGCACGAATGACCCGATTCAGACCGGGCTCTTCCAGCCCGAGGTCCTCAAGAAACGCCTGCTTGTCCTCGTCATCGAGATCGGCCAGTTCGGCTTCGATCTTTGCGCACACCGCTACCACCGGAGCGCCCTCGGCCTCGGCATGGGCGCGCAGACGGTCCAGGTGCGGATTGTTTTCAAAGCCGTCTTCGAGCACGTTACCCACGTACATCGCCGGCTTGATGGTCAGCAGACACAGGGGGCGGATGAGTTCCTGATCCTCGTCCGACAGATTGCAGGTTCGCGCCGGGTTGCCTTCGTTGAGGTGGGGCTGAAGCCGCTCGAGCACCTCGACGATCTTCTTCGCATCCTTGTCGCCGGAACGCGCTTTCTTCCCCTCCCGGGAGATGGCTTTTTCCACGGCGGCCAGGTCGGCCAGCGCAAGCTCCGTGACGATCGTTTCGATGTCAGCAAGGGGATCAACGTGTCCATTGACGTGGACAACATTCGGGTCATCGAAACAACGCACCACGTTCACGATGGCGTCTGTTTCACGAATATTGGCCAGAAACTGGTTGCCCAGCCCCTCCCCCTTGGAAGCCCCCGCCACCAGACCGGCGATGTCCACGAACTCGACGATGGCCGGCTGGATACGCTCGGGTTTGACGATGGCCGAGAGTGCGGCGATGCGCTCATCCGGCACTTCGACGATCCCCACGTTGGGTTCAATGGTGCAGAAGGGATAGTTCGCTGCCTCGATTCCTGACTTGGTCAGCGCGTTGAACAGGGTGGACTTGCCTACATTGGGCAGCCCCACAATGCCGCATTTCAAGCTCATTTGGCTTCCTTGCCGCGCGACGGGCGCGCGTTGATGGTCTGTGCAGCCGCGTCGTACGCGCCGCGTTGAATGTCAGGCCAGGCACTCAGGGCCCGGTCAATGGTTTCGTCGATCAATTCTTCTTCAGCACGACTCGGGCGCTTGAGAACGAAGCTCACCACCGCATTACGGTCGCCGGGATGGCCGATACCGATTCGCAGACGCCAGTAGTCATGGGTGCCGCAATGCGCTGAAATGTCTTTCAACCCGTTATGCCCCCCCAGACCACCACCGAACTTGATTCGGGACTGGCCTGGCGGCAGGTCGAGTTCATCGTGCACCACGAGAATTTCAGCGGGACTGATCCGGAAGAACCGGGCGAGTGCGCCCACGGACTGCCCGGATCGGTTCATGAAGGTTTCCGGCATGAGCAGCCAGATGCCGTCGGTGGTCTTGGCGACCTGACCATGAAACCGGCTCTCCCGATTGAAGTGGGCACCCAGTCGCGCCGCGAGGCGCTCACAAAACCAAAACCCGGCATTGTGCCGGGTTTCGGTGTAGTCGGGCCCCGGATTGCCGAGGCCGACGATCAGCTTGGGTGCCGGTCGCGACGTATTGGACATGCGACAGGTCTCCAGCGAGTGAATTACTCTTCGGCTGCGCCTTCTTCGCCTTCTTCACCTTCTTCGCCGGCAGCCACACCACCACGCGGCGGCACGCAGCTGACCACGACCGGATCATCTTCACCGTGCAGCACGGCTTCAACGCCCTTCGGCAGGTTCAGGTGAGAGACGTGGATGGACTGGCCAGCTTCGATGGCGCCCAGGTCAACCTCGATGAATTCCGGCAAATCTTTCGGCAGGCAAGCAACGTCCAGTTCGTTCATCACGTGGGTGATCAGACCGTTCTGCAGCTTGACGCCCGGAGCGTCTTCGTCGTTGACGAAGTGCAGAGGCACCTTCAGGTGCAGCTTCTCGCCCGCCTTCACGCGCTGGAAATCCAGGTGCAGCACTTGCTGCTTGTACGGGTGCCACTGGGTGTCACGCAGAACCACGGTGTCCTTGCTACCGTCGATGTTCATGGTCAGCACGGAAGCGTGAAAGGCCTCCTTGCGCAGCAGGTGATAGATCTCGTTGTGATCAAGCGTCACCTGGATGGCGTCCTTGTCTGCACCATAAACGATGGCCGGCACACGACCGTCGCGACGCAGGCGGCGGCTCGCACCCGTACCCTTGGCATCGCGCTTTTCAGCGTTGAATTGAATATCCATGACTACTCCAAAATTCGAACCGTCCGCGACCAGATCGGTTCATTAAAATGCCGACTCAAACCGAGTCGGCGCGAAAAATCATTCCATGAAGAGCGTACTGACAGACTCTTCGTTACTGATGCGCAAAATGGTGTCCGCCAGCAGTGAAGCCACCGACACCTGCCGGATACGGCCCACGGCACGCGCTTCGTCACTCAGGGGGATGGTGTCGGTCACGACCAGCTCATCGAGGGCAGAGTCCTTGATGCGCTCGACGGCGGCACCGGACAGGACCGCATGGGTACAGTAAGCGAGCACACGCTTGGCACCGTTTTCCTTGAGCGCAGCCGCAGCCTTGCACAGTGTGCCGGCAGTATCGACGATGTCATCCATGATGACGCAGGTGCGGTCATTGACCTCACCGATGATGTTCATCACTTCGGAGACATTCGCCTTCGGACGGCGCTTGTCGATGATGGCCAGGTCGCACTCCATCCGCTTGGCGAAGGCACGTGCCCGCACCACGCCACCCACGTCGGGTGACACGACCATCAGGTCATCGAACTTCTGCTTGTCCAGATCATTCAGCAACACCGGCGCGGCATAAACG
The DNA here is from genome assembly GCF_017309585.1 of Nitrogeniibacter aestuarii. Classification (NCBI taxonomy): domain Bacteria; kingdom Pseudomonadati; phylum Pseudomonadota; class Betaproteobacteria; order Rhodocyclales; family Zoogloeaceae; genus Nitrogeniibacter; species Nitrogeniibacter aestuarii. The sequence goes on from NZ_CP071321.1 coordinate 3,701,346, forward strand.
TTGTCCACCGGGATGTCGAAGAAACCCTGAATCTGGTCCGCGTGCAGATCCATGGTCAGCAGGCGCTGAACACCCACCGCCTGCAGCATGTTGGCCACCACCTTGGCAGTGATGGGAACGCGAGCAGAGCGCGGACGGCGATCCTGACGGGCATAACCGAAATAGGGAATGGCTGCGGTGATACGGCCGGCGGACGCACGCTTGAGTGCGTCGACCAGAACCGCCAGTTCCATCAGGTTGTCGTTCGTGGGCACGCAGGTGGGCTGCAGCACGAATACGTCCTTGCCGCGGACGTTTTCGAGCAATTCAACGTTCACCTCACCATCGGAAAAACGACCCACCGTCGCAGAACCAAGGGAAATACCAAGACGTTTGACCACGTCTGCGGCGAGTTTGGGATTAGCGTTCCCCGTGAACACCATCAGGCTGCCATGAGCCATGCTGCTTCTCCGATGCCGAACGAAAGCCGATCGCAAAAAACAATCGGGCAGGCATGACGCCTGCCCGACTCTCTACTGGCTGGGGAGGAAGGATTCGAACCCTCGAATGCCGGAATCAAAATCCGGTGCCTTAACCGACTTGGCGACTCCCCAAAAAACCGTTTCGCGCGCTCAACCCACCCAGCCGTGCATCGGATGCACATCGAGACTTTTCGCCGCCCAAGCCTGCCACCGATCGGGGCACTGCCGGACAACATCTCTGGCTGCCTGCTCGCTGTCGAATGCCGAAAAAATACAGGCTCCAGAGCCTGTCATTCGTGCCGGGCCGAACTGCCCCAACCACTCGACTGCGTCCGCTATCTGCGGGTATCGCTCGATCGCCACACGCTCAAGATCATTGTGCGTTGCGCTCATTGCGAAGTCCGATATTTTGATAGGTTTCGTATCGCGCGTCAACTCTTTTGCGCGGAAGATTTCGGGCGTGGGCACGTGCACGCCGGGCGCCACGACAACGTACCAGCACGGCGCCAGGTGAATGGGCGAAAACCGCTCCCCCACGCCTTCGGCAAAGGCCGTGCGTCCATAGACGAAAAACGGAACGTCCGCCCCCAGTGGCAGCGCCAATGACTCCAGTTGATGCCGATCGAGGCCGGTCTCCCACAGTCGGTTGAGTGCGATCAGTGTGGTCGCCGCGTCGGAACTGCCTCCGCCCAGCCCGCCCCCCATGGGGAGGACTTTGGTCACTTCGATATCAACACCCCGATCAACCCCCGTTGCCTGCTGAAGCGCCCCGGCCGCACGCACCACGAGATCGTCCGCCGCCGGAACCCCGGGCACATCGTTGACGCGTCGGACCCGACCATCGCTCCGGACGTGAAAATCGAGCCGATCCCCCCAATCGAGCATGCGAAATGCCGTCTGCAGCAGGTGGTATCCATCCTCGCGTCGGCCAACCACATGAAGAAAGAGATTGATCTTTGCCGGTGCAGGGCATTCGATCAGCACCTGCGTCATTCCCAGCGATCCACCAGCAGCTTGAGCAGTGCATCGCCGCGCGAGACTTCAATCGTCCTGGGGCGTGCCGATGGCGTCTCGTCTGCGTAGGCGAGGTATCGCACCTGCCAGCCGTCATCTGCAATGCGCACCGGACGTCCCAACGCATCCGACTCTCTCACGACCTCGGTGGCCACCACGCCCGCCTGAACCCATCGAGGCAGCGCATTGACCGGCACATTCATGCCCAGCACCCGCTGCATCAACTGAGAAAACGGCTCGGCAATTTCCTCGCCCTCAGCCGTGAGCAGCACTGCCATGTCGCCATCGCGGCGCACACGCGCCACGATCTGCCCCAACGGGGAATAGAAGTCCCACTGATCCTGACCGGGGGCATGTTGCCACTCGAATTTGCCGTGAATGGCCTCATCCCCCGTGCGCGCAGACAGTCGTCCGCCGATGGCGAAATGTGACTCGACCGGCCTGAACGCAATGGTGGTAAGCGGCACTGTCTCAGGCGTCGAGGCACATGCCGCAAGCACCAGCGCGGCACACCCAGCGAGAAGCCAACGCATCATTGCCCGTACCGACGCATCACGGACACCAGCGTGTCATTCTCCGGATGATCTTTTGCCGCCATCTGCCAGGTTTTCCGAGCCTCGTCCTGATTGCCCATCTCCCAGAGCACTTCACCCAGGTGGGCAGCGATCTCGGGATCAGGCCGGATCTGGTAAGCGCGCTCAAGCAGCTGTCGCGCTTCCTCGAACTGACCGCGCCGATATAGAACCCAACCCAGACTGTCCATGATGAACGGGTCCTCCGGGCGCAGTTCGACGGCTTTGCGGATGAGAGCCTCGGCCTCGCCGAGTCGCTCTCCACGATCCGCCATCCAGTATCCGAGCGCATTGTAGGCATGCGCGTAGTCGGGACTGAGGGCGATGATCTTGCGCAAGCGCCCTTCCATGGCCTCGGTGCGCCCCAGACGATCAGCCAGCATGGCCGACTCGTACAGCAGGTCCGGGTCGTCCGGCTTGATGCGCAGCCCTTCGTCCACTGCGCTCACGGCCTCTTCCATACGACCGGCGTCACGCATCAACTGCGCTTCGACCAACAGGTAATTGGCGCGAGTTGCGTCGTCCGTACCCAGTGCCCGCAGACGTTTGCGCGCCTCGTCAAAGCGCCCCTCCTTGACCAGCAGCTGGGCGATGCGCAACTGGGCACGCTCGCGCCGGGGCACATCCTCGACCGCATCGTAGTGCGCGATCGCTTCATCCAGTTGCCCGCGTGCCTCAGCCACTTGCGCCAGTCCGGTCTGCACCCCGTCACCATCGGCATAGCCGGACTGGCTCAAGCGCTTGAAGACACGCTCAGCCACGTCGATATCACGCATTTCGAGCGCAATGATCCCCACCGCATAACGCGAGGCATCGTCACCGTCCTCGCGTTCAAGCACTTTCTCAAACGCGGTGCGCGCCTGTGCGTACCGCTTGTTTCCCAGCAGGACACGCCCATATCCACGCAGGACGTCCACATCGTCCGGATGCGATTCAAGAAATCCGGCCAGCGTTTTCTCCGCCGCCTGCGGGTCCATCGTCTGCTCGATCTGCGCTTTGAGCAGCACCGCCTGAGACCAGTCGGGCCGACGCACCAGCGCCTCGTTCAGCGAAGCCAGGCTGGCCTGCATGTCGCGTGCGCCCGAGGCGGCATGGGCGCGGGCGAAATGCGCTTCGGCCATGTCCATGTAGGGCTCGGTCACCCGCTCGACGATCTTGCGCACCCGCTGCTTGTCCTCGACGGGTGCCAGCACCCGATTCAGGCTGAGCAGGGCACCGGGCAGGCGCGGCCCCGCCTTGGCCAGCGACTCGGCCAGACGCATTTCGATCTGCTCCGAAGGCATCTGGGCGCCCGCAATGGCGCCCGAGAGCACCCGCTGCGCATCTTCGGATTCCGGGTCAGCATCAGCCCAGATGCGCGCCGTCTCCTGCGCCATGTCCATGCGCCGGGCGAACAGGGCGATCTCCGTCGCACGGCGAGCCACGCGTGCGTCTTTGGTGGTGCGTGCCAGGCGCTCGTAAAGCGGCAAACTGTAGTCGAGCCGACCGCGCGCCAGCGCGATCTCGGCAAGCAGCATGTCGAACAGAATCTGCGGGGTCAGTTCCTGCCCCGGGTGAGGCTCTGCAGCCACGTCGGCGGCATGAACGGCCGGCATCAGGAGGCCAGCCATCGCGGTCGTCATGATGACAACGCCGCGTTTGAGCTTCAAAGAAAAAGCCATGTCATGAATCCAGTTGGACGCACCGCATCGGGCGTCGTTGCGGCAGCAAGATCACACAGATCTTCGAAACCGGGTTTGTGTTGACCGTTGGAGTGCATTTTGCCGCGTCGGTTCGACGCATGTTAGGGAGTTTGACCACACCGGGCAAGCGGACAGTCTGCTTAGAATATGGGACACCCATTCACCCGAAGCTGCCATGCCCGAATTACCCGAAGTCGAGACCACTGCCCGCGGCATTGCGCCGCACCTGACCGGCGCACGCGTCAGCGGCGTCTCGGTTCGCCAGCCACGCCTCCGCCTTCCCGTCCCGAATGACATTGCAGATACGCTTCGCGGCAGAGTCTTGCAGCAGGTGCGTCGGCGCGCCAAATACCTGCTCCTTGATTTCGGCCACGGCGACCTGCTCATCCACCTGGGCATGTCCGGCAGCCTGCGCATTGTCGACATTGGCAAAAGCCCCAACCTTCACGACCATGTGGATATCGAGTTTGGCGATCGCATCCTGCGCTATCGTGATCCGCGTCGCTTCGGTCTGATCACGTGGATGCCCAAGGACAGCGCCCCGCCTGCGCTGCTCGCGCACCTCGGCATCGAACCGCTTGAAGAGACGTTCGACGGCGTTTGGCTCCACCGTGCCACCCGGCACATCAAGCGCCCCATCAAGACCTTCATCATGGATAGCCATCAGATTGTGGGTGTCGGCAACATCTATGCGTCAGAAAGCCTGTTCCGCGCCAGGATTCACCCGCTGACCGAGGCCGGCCGCCTAGGCCCGAAACGCTGCCAGCGACTGGCCGAGGAAATACGCGCCACGCTCACCGAAGCGATCGCCGCCGGCGGCAGCAGCTTGCGGGACTTCGTCGGCACGGATGGCGCCCCCGGGTATTTCCAGCAGCAATATTTCGCCTATGCCCGCGAAGGCGAACCTTGCCGCACGTGCGGGCGACCGATCCAGCGTCACGTCATCGCACAACGCTCGACCTTTCTGTGTCCAGCCTGCCAGCGTCGTTAATGACATGGGCAACTTGCCGTTCGTCGCTGAAAGCCCGCCACTCGGGGCAGAGAATGGCGCCAGGCTTGGAGAGCGACAGGCGCAGCGCTATGCTGCGATATTGGGATAAAAACGACTCCGGCATTGTTCGACCGGCGAGGACACCATGGCACTGATTGACCAATTTTCCGAATACAGCCGCTGGCGCGCCGACACTGCCCGCTCTGTCGGCCTGCTGCGCAGTTGGTTGAACCAGAACGAAATCGGGGACGCACAGGGCGACCTTCGGCTTCAGTACGTGCTCGACCGCCTGCAGGAAGACAAACTCACGATCGCCTTCGTGGCCGAGTTTTCGCGCGGCAAGTCCGAGCTGATCAACGCCCTGTTCTTCTCCGATTACGGCAACCGCGTGCTGCCGTCGAGTGCGGGTCGAACCACCATGTGCCCGACCGAGCTGCAATGGTCTGAGGGCGACACCCCCCAGATCCGCCTGCTGCCCATCGAAACGCGCCGCAACCACACCACGGTCAGCGAGTTCAAGCGCCATCCGGATGAGTGGATTTCCCATACGCTCGACATCGGCTCGACGGCTGCATTGCAAAGTGCGCTCGCCCGTGTCGGCGAGACCAAGGTGGTCCACCAGGACGAAGCCGAAGCGCTGGGCTTCATTCTCGACCACGAGGGCAAGACCGGACTGCAGCCCGACGCAAATGGCGAGGTCACCATTCCATGCTGGCGCCACGCCATCATTCATTTCCAGCACCCGCTGCTTGAACAGGGCCTTGTCGTGCTGGACACCCCGGGGTTGAACGCCATCGGTGCCGAACCGGAACTGACGCTTTCGCTGCTGCCCAACGCCCATTCCGTCCTGTTCATTCTCGCCGCAGACACGGGCGTCACCCAGAGCGACATGACGGTCTGGAGGGATTACGTGAATGCCGGCCAGCGGACCGAAGGTCGTCTGGTGGTCCTCAACAAGATCGACAGCCTGTGGGACGGGCTGCGCGGTGACAGCCGGATCGCCGAGGAAATCAACCGCCAGGTGGTGTCGGTGAGCAAGGATCTGGGCCTGAGCGAGAGCCGTATCTTCCCGATCTCTGCACAGAAGGCCCTGCTCGCCCGCATCCAGAACGATCAGGAACTCTTCCAGCGCAGTCGCCTGGGCGAACTTGAAACGGCGCTGAGTGACCAGTTGCTGCCCGCCAAACAGAAGATCGTTCGCCAGTCGACGCTGGCTGAAACGGAAGACCTGGCGCTGCACGCCGACGAGCTGCTCGCGTCTCGCCAGCGCGGCGTTCACGAACAGCTCAGGGAACTGACCGACCTGCGCGGCAAGAACCAGAACGTCATCGAATACATGATGCGCAAAGTCCGGTCCGAGAAAGAAGAATTCGAGGCCGGCCTCAAGAAATACTATGCCGTGCGCAGCATCTTCTCGAACCTCACCAACAACCTGCTGGCCCACCTGGGCCTGGATGCGCTGCGCGACGAGACACGCAAGACTCGCGAGGCCATGCTCGAGTCCACCTTCTCGCGCGGCCTGCGTCAGGCCATGACGAGCTTCTTCGACCATCTGCGCAGCAACCTGCAAAAGTCATCCGAAGAGGTCAACGAAATCTCCGGCATGCTCAATGCCATGTACAAGCGCTTCAGTGTCGAGCACGGCCTCAAGCTCTCCCAGCCGGCCAGTTTTTCGACCCTGCGTTACGAGCGTGAGATCAATCAGCTTGAGAAAGCCTTCAACCAGCAATTGAATACCACGCTGGCGCTCATCACGACCGAAAAGCACACGCTGACCCAGAAGTTCTTCGAGACGGTCGCCATTCAGGCGCGACGCACCTTCGAAGTGGCCAACCGGGATGTGGAGCACTGGCTGCGCGCCGTGATGTCTCCGCTTGAAACGCAGGTGCGCGAGTACCAGCTCCAGCTCAAGCGTCGCCTCGAGAGCGTCAAACGGATTCACCAGGCGACCGACACCCTTGAAGATCGCATTGTCGAACTCGAACAGCAGGACCGCGGCATTCAGCGCCTGCGTGACGAGCTGGCCGAAGTGGCGGGCGACATCCGCAAGGCCCTCGGTGCCACCGACGCGGATCTCGACGCCCTCCGCCAGGAGCGCGAAGAAGCCATGGCGGCCTGATCCGGGCCGGATTCCGGCAACAAAAAAGCGAGGCACCGGCCTCGCTTTTTTGTTGCGTGCTGCCTGAAGCTCAGCCTTGCGTGAGCTTCACGAACTTGGCCATCAGATCGTCCTGCGACTCCTTGTGGTCCGGGTCGTGCGGGATACAGTCCACCGGGCACACTTGCTGGCACTGAGGCTCGTCGAAGTGGCCAACACATTCGGTGCACTTGTTCGGGTCGATCTCATAGATCTCGTCACCCTGGTAGATGGCGTTGTTCGGGCATTCCGGTTCACACACATCACAGTTGATGCATTCGTCGGTAATCATCAGAGCCATGGCTTGATCCTCTCTCCTAGTTCGCTTGATTCAACTTCACCCGCAGGCGCTGTGCCACGGCAGGGTGAACAAATTGTCCGACATTTCCCCCGAAGCGCGCGATCTCGCGCACCATGGTGGCGGAAATGAACATGTACTCCTCGGCCGGTGTGAGGAAAACCGTCTCCACATCGGGAAAGAGCTTGCGGTTCATGCCGGCCATCTGGAATTCGTATTCGAAATCTGAAACAGCCCGCAAGCCACGCAAAATCACCCGGGCCTGCTGCGCCCGGACAAAATCCATCAGCAGCCCGGAAAACCCGACCACTTCAACGTTGGCGAAGCCGGCCGTCACCTCACGGGCGATGTCGACACGCTCTTCGAGTTCGAAGATGGGGCCTTTGCCCGCACTGGCTGCCACCGCCACGATAACGCGCTCGAACAGCAGTGACGCGCGACGCACCAGATCTTCATGACCCCGGGTCATCGGATCGAAGGTCCCAGGATAAATGACCGTGCCGTTCATGCGCCCCCTCGCCTCTTCAGCAACTGAAAACAGACCTGCCCGGCGCGCCCCGACTTGACGGCCTCGAATTCGCCCAGTGACTCAACAGGCACTTCGGCCTCGATATAGAGCCAGCCGTCGGACGCCACCAACGCCTCCAGGTGTGGTTCAAGCTGCTCGATCCAGCCCTTGTTGTAGGGCGGGTCGAGCATCACCAGATCGTAGGGCCGGGACGCAGACGCGGCGAATTTTAGCGCATCCAAGCGCACCAACTCCACCTGATCTGCCCCAAGTGCTTGAGCATGCTGCTTTAAGAGCGCAAACACACGGGGGTTGAACTCTACCATGACCACCTCTCCAGCTCCGCGCGAGGCCGCCTCGAATCCCAGCGCGCCTGAGCCGGCGAACAGATCGAGACAGCGCCAACCGTCCAGGTGCTGGCCGAGCCAGTTGAACAGGGTCTCACGCACGCGATCCGGCGTCGGGCGCAGCCCGGTCGCGATGGTCACGTTAAGCATGCGCGATCGCCACTGGCCGCCGGTAATGCGCACCCGGCTCAAGGCCGGCCCCCATCGTCCGCCACGTCGCCACTGCCGCCCACGACGACGGTCACCAGATGCTGCGGTAGTACGCGACGCTTGAAGGCATCACGCACGTCGTCCACCGTCAGCGCCTGCACCGCCTTGGGGTACTCGGTCAGCCAGTCGAGCGGCAGGTCGTAAAAGCCGATCACCGAAACATAGCCAAGCAGTTTGGCATTCGAATCGAGTCGAAGGCCGAAGCCATTGACGATGTTGGCCTTCGCAGCGGCCAACTCATCCTCACTGGGTCCTTGATCGATGAAGTCCGCCAGCGTCTGCCGCACCACTTCGATGGCTTCATCCGTTTGCCGGCCTCGGGTCTGAAGACCGATGCGGAAGGGGCCAGCGACCCGGTGCGGGGAAAAATGGCTATAAACGCTGTAGGCAAATCCGCGCTTCTCGCGGACCTCCTTCATCAACCGGGAGACGAATCCGCCACCGCCCAGCACGTAGTTGCCGGTCAGCAATGCGTAATAGTCGGGATCATCGCGACGCAGCCCCGGCATGCCAATGGCGATATGCGCCTGCGCCGAGGGATTGTCGATCCGCAGCAGCTTGGCATCGGGCATGACCGGGCTCGGCAAGGCCACCGAGGGGCGCCCCTCCGGCAGGCCGTCGGTCAGGACTCGCGCGATGCGGTCGGCCTGCGCCCGGTCCACATCGCCCACGATGCTGATACTCGCCACGCCCGAGGCGTAGTAGCGTCGATGAAAGCTGACCAGATCCCCCTGCGTGATCGACTTGAGCGACGCTTCGGAGGCCGAAGCCCCGTAGGGGTGAGTCCCGTAGATTTCGGCCATGAAGGCACGATCGACCAGGTAACCCGGTTGCGTTTCGGCCTCCTGCAACCCAATGATGGCCCGGCCGCGCTCACGATCGAGGATGGCGACCGGAAACACCGGATCACGCATCACTTCAGCCATCAACGCCACCGCCGCCGTGCGCTCGGTCTCACTCGACAACACCCGCAAGCTCACCGATGCCCGGTCAGTGCCGGCGCTGGCGCCGAACTGAGCGCCCAGATCGGCAAAGCGGTCTGCGAGGGCATTTTCGTCGTAGCGGGACGTGCCCGCATCCAGCAGGCCGGCCACCATGCCCGCAAGCCCGGCTTTTCGTCCGGGCGAGTAGGCGCTCCCCGCGGGAAAGTCGACTTGTACATCCACCATCGGCAAGGCGTCGGCGCGCACGAAGTTCACCCGGGCGCCACTGGGCAGCGTCCACTGTTCGATATCGACCGCCGACATCGCTGGCATGGCCACGCCACACAACAATGCGACGCTGGCTGTTCGCAGGAAACCCATCAAGCGGGGAAGATCAATCATTCGGTCTGTCTTCATGGTCAATGCCGCACCGGCACACTCGGGCGGCGCGGTTTGGATTCACTGATCGGGAGCGGATCAAGGACCGCCACGGTGAGCGAGTCATCGCTGAAATAGCGGTTCGCTACATCGCGCACTTCATCGGCGGTCACGCTGCGAATGCCTTCGAGCATCACGGCGGCATCGCGCCAGGACAGGCCAACGCTCTCCAGCGAGCCGATTTCCATGGCTTGCCCCATCAACGAGTCTTTCTGAAAGACCCGGCTCGAAACAGCCTGCGTCTTGACGCGCGCCAGTTCATCCGCGGCCACGCCTTCGGTCTGCACTCGAACCAGTTCCGCACGTAGCGCCGCCTCCACGTCTGCCACCGTCTTGCCGGCGGCCGGAGAGCCGTCCATGAAGAACAGCTGCGGCCCTCTGCCGATGCCGTCGTAACCTGCGCCGGCCGACACTGCGACCCCGGCTTCACGCACCACCCGTCGCGGCAAGCGCGCACCACTGTAGCCATCCAGCACCGCCGCAAGCACCTGCAGCGCGTAGACGTCGCGATCCGCCGCTGCATCCCGCAAATCCGGGGCAGCCCAGGCCATGACCACATACGGCAGTTCCGCAGGTGCCCTGACGCTGACACGTCGCTCACCCCGGCGCGGAGGCTCTTCAATCAGCGGTCTCGACGGCAGGGCGGCTCGCGGCCTGACCTGCCCGTAGGTGGCGGCCGCCTCGCGAAAGACGGCTTCATGATCCACATCCCCAACCACCACGAGCGTCGCGTTCTGCGGCGCGTACCAACGGTCGTACCAGGCCCGGGCGTCATCGGGCGTCATGTGATCCAGGTCGCTCATCCAGCCAATCACCGGCCGACGGTAGGGGTGCGCATGAAAGGCGGTCGCCATCAACTCTTCGAACACCAGGGAGCGGGGTTTGTCATCGGTGCGCATCCGCCGCTCTTCCTTGACGACCTCCACTTCCTTGGCAAAGTCCTCGTCCTTGAGCATGAGCCCGGACATGCGATCGGCCTCAAGTTGCATCATGCGCGGCAACTGGTCGGCCGGGACTTGCTGGAAGTAGGCGGTGTAGTCGTGACTGGTGAAGGCGTTGTCGCGCCCGCCCACGCCGGCCACGATCTTGTTGAACTCGCCCGGTCCGACCGCTTCGGTGCCCTTGAACATCATGTGTTCGAGCACATGGGCCACCCCCGATGTGCCATCAACCTCGTCCATGGCGCCGGCTTTGTACCACACCATGTGAACCACCGAAGGCGCGCGGCGGTCTTCCTTCACCACCACCTTCATCCCGTTGTCGAGCGTCATTTCAAAGGGGTTCGCCATGGCCGGTCCGACCAGCACGACGCCCGCGACCGCCCCCAGGAGCCATCGGCGGACCCCGGCGAGGCCCCAGCCGTGTACTTCGGAGCGAAGTCGTTTCTGTGTCATCCACGCATCCTGCATCTGATAAAATTTGCGTTTCGTCCGGCGACCGGACGGCGAGCCATGGTAGCGGCTCGTCGCGGGCGCTGCCAGCCGGCCCGCGCGGCAATCCACCCATGTGACTCGAATCGCCATGTTTGGTTTCTTCAAGAAATCCGCAAAGAAGGACTCGCCTGCCGAACAAAAGGACAGTGCGGTCGACGCTCAGGACCTGAACACTGCCACCACGCAGGTGCCCCAAGACCCCGAGTCCGGGCAACGCAAAGACGCTGTCGACCACGACGCGCCCACCGAGGTGGCACCAGCTGGATTGAGCGACGAACAGATCGAGCCCCCCACCGACGTCGCGTCCCCGGGTGATAGCCCCCCGGAGAGTGCCCCTCAGGGCGAGTCACCCGTCGCGCCTGTGGCGCATGATGCCAGCACCGAAGTGCCACCGGTGCCTGCGCCCGTGGCGCCCGCGCCCAAGCTCAGCTGGCGCGACCGGCTCAAGGCGGGCCTCAATCGCACGCGACTCAACCTGGCCGGCATGTTCGGTCTGCGCAAGATCGACGAGGAGCTGCTCGAAGACATCGAAAGCACACTGCTGATGGCAGACTGCGGCATCGAGGCGACCACACACCTGATTGGCGCCCTGCGCACGCGCTGGAAGCGCGACGGGCTGGAAACCGCCGACCAGCTGCGAGAAGCGCTGGTCGAAGAACTCACCGCCATCCTCGCCCCGCTCGAAGCGACGCTGGATGTCACCACCCACAAGCCTTTCATCATCATGGTGGCGGGCATCAACGGGTCGGGCAAAACCACCTCGATCGGCAAGCTGGCCAAGTGGTACCAGGGCCAAGGCAAGAAAGTGCTGCTCGCAGCGGGCGACACGTTCCGGGCGGCCGCGCGCGAGCAACTGATGACCTGGGGCGAGCGCAATGGCGTGGACGTGATCGCTCAGGAGTCCGGCGATCCGGCAGCTGTGGTCTTCGACGCGGTCAACGCCGCCAAGGCGCGCGGAATTGATGTGGTGCTGGCAGACACGGCCGGCCGCTTGCCAACGCAGAGCCATCTCATGGACGAGATCGCCAAGGTGCGCCGGGTCATCACCAAGGTGGATCCGACGGCCCCGCATGAAGTGCTGCTGGTGCTGGACGCCAACATCGGTCAGAACGCGCTGGCACAGGTAAAGTCCTTCGACGCCGCGGTCAAGGTGACCGGCCTGGTCATCACCAAGCTCGATGGCACCGCCAAGGGCGGCATCCTGGCCGCCATCGCCCGCCAGTGCCCCAAGCCACTGCGCTTTATCGGTGTAGGCGAAGGCATCGACGATCTTCGCCCCTTCCAGGCACGCGAGTTCGTTGACGCCCTGTTTGCCAAATCCGAATCACAGAAGCCCCGGGCATGATCGTTTTCGAGCAGGTCACCAAGCGCTACCCGGGCGGGCACGAGGCGCTCACCGAGGTGAGCTTCGAACTTCGGCATGGCGAACTGGTCGTGCTGTCCGGCCACTCGGGCGCCGGCAAGAGCACACTGCTCAAGATGATTCCGGTCGTCGAGCGTCCCACCAGCGGACGCGTGCTCATCAATGGACAGGACGTCAGCCATCTGCCACGCAACGCAATACCCTACCTGCGCCGCAGTCTGGGCCTGATGATGCAGGACAACCGTCTGCTCTACGACCGGAATGTGCACGACAACGTGATGCTGCCGCTGGTCATCACCGGCATGGCACCCAGTGACGCCGGGCGACGTGTGGACGCGGCCCTTGAGCGCGTAGGGCTGGCCGGGCGCGGCAAGGAAATGCCCATCGGCCTGTCGGGCGGCGAACAGCAACGGGTATCGATCGCCCGTGCGATTGCCAACAAGCCCTCGGTGCTCATCGCCGACGAGCCCACGGCCCACCTAGACGCCGATTACGCCCGCGACATCGCACAGCTGTTCGAGTCGTTCAAGTCGGTCGGCGTCACCGTGATCGTGTGCACTCACGACCCCACGCTCTTTCACGAGACCCGCCCGCGCCGGCTGGTGCTCAATCAGGGGCGACTGATCGAGGGGGCCGAATAATGCGCGCCTGGTTCTATCAGCACCGCAAAGCGCTGGCCCATGCCCTGAGCCGCCTGGTCGGGCAACCGATCGGCACGGTTCTTTCCGCCCTGGTGGTCGGTATCGCGCTCGCCCTGCCGGCCGGGGGCTTCGTCCTGGTGGACAACGTGGGTTCGCTGGCGCGCGGCGTGACCGGCAGCCCGGAGATCAGTCTGTACCTGTCGCTCGAGGCGACCGACGACGACGTCAAGGACATCGAGGCCCGTCTGCGCGACAGCAAGGAGTTGTCCGGTTTCCAGTTTGTGGCGCGCGACGCGGCCCTCAAGCAACTGGCCGACAACGGACTGGCCGACGTCCTCGACGGTCTGCCCGGCAACCCGCTGCCGCACGCCTTCATCATCACCCCGGCCAACGAAGATCCGGCGCTGTTCGAGACACTCAAGGCACGTTTCTCGGCCTGGCCCATGGTCGAGCACGTGCAACTCGATGCCGCCTGGGTGCAACGTCTTCATGCCTTGCTGGCCCTGGCCGAACTCTGCGTCTCGCTGCTGGCCATCCTGCTCGCCTGCGCGCTGGTGATCATCACCTTCAACACCATCCGGCTGCAGATTCTCACCCAGCGGGCCGAGATCGAGGTCACCCGTCTGCTGGGTGCCACCGACCAGTTCATCCGTCGCCCCTTCTACTGGCTCGGTTGCCTTCAGGGGCTCTTGGGGGGCGTGGTGGCCTGGGGCGTGGTCTCGGGCGGTGTTGCACTGTTGCGCCCGCCGGCGGAAGAACTCGCCGCCGCCTATGGCGCCGTGTTTGCCCTCAATGGCCCGACCACCGACCAGGTCGCGCTACTGCTGCTAATTGCGGTCTTTCTCGGATGGCTGGGCACAGCGCTGTCGGTCCGCCAGCATCTGCGCGCCGCCGAATAACGGATTTCGCCTGAAGGATTCAAGGCTTCCCGAGCCACGCCGTAACTCTTAGATGAGCTGGGCGCCGGTGCGCCCGTGTCGATTGGCTTGTTTCCGGAATGCGCTTGGCATCGAGACTGTTCTACAACATCGCTTTGGTGATCGCGTACCTGCTGTTGTGCGCGCTCGGCCAGCTCTTCCCCCCGGGAGATACGGGTATTCCGCCGATCGCCTTCGGGGCGGGCCTGGGGATCGTCGCGGTGCTCATCGGCGGAAGCAGCTTGCTGCCCGGGGTCGCCATTGGCGCGGCCATTGCCACGCTGCCCGGCTTCACATTCCATGCGGACATCCACCCCTTCTATTTTCCAATGGCCTTGGCCGACGCGGCTGGCGTGAGCTTGCAGGCTGCGCTGGGCGCAGCCCTCGTACGCCAGCACGCAGAAGAGAAGTGGCGAGACCTGCTCCATGACCGTGACACGCTGATTTTCTTCGGCCTGGCCGCCATTGTGGCCAGTGTCGTCGCCCCCACCACCCATGCCGCCAGCGCAATGGCCTTCGGGCTGCTGGACACGAGCCTTGCCGGCAGCGTGTGGACGCACTTCTACATCAGCAATGTGCTGGGGGTGCTCATCGTCGCCCCGATCGTGATTTCCCTGTTGCGCAGCCGGACCATTGCCTGGCAAGACCGGGTGCTCGTGCAGATTCCCGTGATGGTGGTGTGCATCACCCTGATCCTGCTGGCCGCCCAGGCCATCGACCGCTGGGACGAGGAGCGCCAGACCCGAGAACTTGAAACCACGGCCGACACCATTGCCCAACAGCTCGCCCGCCGGGCCGTGGCACACCACGAGATTCTCGGGTCGCTGGCGCGCATGTATGAGATCTCTCGGGATTTCAACTACGCTGATTTCGAACACCTGACCCGAGTCACGCTGCTCAAGAATCCGGACATCTTTGCCTTGAGCCTCAATCCGCTGGTCACTGCCACCGAGCGCGCGGCGTTCGAGACAAAAATGCGGGTGATCACCGGCCTTCCCGAATACCGGATCGTCGAGCGGTCCAGTGCCGGAAAACTGGTCGCAGCGGGCGACCGGCCGTATTACGTTCCGGTCGCTTTTATCGGCCCCTTGCAGGGAAACGAACGCGCCCTGGGGTTTGACATCAATTCGAATCCCCTGCGCAGCCATGCCATCGAACGCGCCCTGGCCATGGGTGATATGGCGCTGACAGCGCCGATCCGGCTGATCCAGGAAAGCACCAGCCGCCCCGGCGTGCTCGCCCTGTCCCCGGCGTATTCGTTTGCCCGGGCAGGCGCCGACGGCAAGCGGGCTCCGATCGGCTTTGCGGTGGCTGTGCTCAAGGCTGACCTGCTGATCAACATTGCCACCACCGGACTCAGACATGAGGGCATCGACTACACCATTACCGACGAGAATGCGCCGGAGGGTCAGCGCATGCTCTATTTCTCGGGTCCGGAGCCAACGTCGACACTTCCCGAGTCCGCGTGGCGACGCAAGGTCCAGATGGGAGATCGCAGCTGGCAGATCGCGACTTATCACACCTCGGCGCGCAACCTGCTGACCGACTGGGCCTGGATCGCTTCTGTCATTGGCGGCTTGCTGGCGGCGGCCCTTCAGTTCGTGTTGATGTCGATGACAGGCCGCACGGCACTGGTCCGCCAGCTCGTGGCCGAGCAAACCGCCGAGATCGAATCGCAGCGCGATGCGCTCGCCGGCAGCGAGCAACGCTATCGGCAGCTGTTCGCCCATTCGCACGCGCCCCAGCTGCTGATCGACCCTTTCAATGGCCGCATCGTGGCGGCCAATCTCGCTGCGGAGCATTTCTACGGCTATCGGGAGCAAGAGTTGCTCGCCATGGACCTGACCGATCTCGTCGACGAATCCAGGCGAGGCGATCAACCCCAGGCCTTGCCGGGTTACGACACGCGCCCGCAGCGCACGGAGCACCGCCTCAAGAGTGGCGAGGTCAGGACGGTCGACTGTCGCGTGGCCAGCCTGCAATTCGGCGAACGCCACCTTCGCCTGCTCGAGGTTCAGGACACGACGGAACAGAACGCACTCGAGGAGTCACGCAACCGCCAGCTGGCCTACCTGAGAGCGATGAACGACCTGGGCAACCGATCCGCCGGGCTGGATATCACGGCGCGGCTGACAGAGGCCCTGCGCCTCGGGACCTCCCTGCTCGGCCTGGAGGTCGGAATCATCGGCCAGACGCGCCAGGGCAGCCACCGTATCGTTGCAGCGGTGGCAAACGACTCGGCCATCCGCGAGGGGCTGGAGTTCAATCTTCAAGACACCCTGTGCAGCATCACGCTGGCCGAGAACGACATCGTCGCAGTCGAGCACATGGCCCGCTCCCGCTACCAGCACATGCCGTGCTATCTCAAATGGAGTCAGGAAGCCTTCCTGGGCGCGCCCATCCGGGTCGATGGTCAGATCTACGGCACCGTACACTTTTCCAGTCGCGCCCCCTATTACCGCCCCTGGGACGACAACGACCGTGAATTCGTCAGTTTGATCGCGCGCTGGATCGGCGCCCGACTGGAGCGCGACTTCACGCAGCAACAGCTGGCCGAATCCGACGAACTCCTGCGCAACGCCATCGAAGCCATCGGCGAGGCCTTCGTCATCTACGATCCGGAAGACCGCCTGATCTTCTGCAATGATCGCTACAAGGACCTTTACAAGACGTCTGCGCCCGCCATCGTTCCGGGCGCCACGTTCGAATCGATCCTGCGCTACGGAGCAGAACGCGGACAGTACCAGGAGGCGCGCGGACGAATCGACGAATGGGTCGCAGAGCGTCTCGAGGCCCATTTGTCGGGCAACATCGATCTGGAGCAACCGCTCGACGACGGGCGCTGGTTGCGTATCCGCGAACGCAAGACCACCAGCGGCCACATCGTCGGCTTCCGCGTGGATGTGACCGAGCTGTTCGAGGCCAAGGAAGCGGCCGAACGGGCCAACGTGGCCAAGAGCCAGTTCCTGGCGACCATGTCGCACGAATTGCGCACGCCCATGAATGGGGTACTCGGCATGGCGCAACTGCTCAAGATGCCGGATCTCTCGGAGGATGAACGGCTCGAATACGCCGAAGCCATTCTTGAATCGGGCAATACCCTGCTCAGTCTGCTCAACGACATACTGGATCTATCCAAGATTGAAGCCAACGCGCTTGAGCTGCGTCCGACGGGTTTCGACCCGGCCACCATGCTCAATCATGTCGCTGGACTCTTCCGCCCGAACGCTCAGGGTAAGGGGCTTGAACTCAGGGCGGAATGGCGAGGTATGCCCGGACGACAATACCTAGGGGACGAAACACGCTTGCGTCAGATGATCGCGAATCTGGTCAGCAACGCCATCAAGTTCACCGATTCAGGAGAGGTCACCATCTCCGGAGGAACCTCGCCGAGCGACGACGGTGGCGCCCAGATCCGCTTCGAGGTCACCGACACCGGCTGTGGCATTGCACCCGAGCAGCAATCCTTGCTCTTCAAACCGTTCTCCCAGGTGGATGGCTCCAGCACCCGGCGGTTTGGCGGCACCGGCCTAGGGCTCTCGATCGTCCGGCGCCTCGCCAACATGATGCAAGGTGATGCCGGGGTCACGAGCGAAGCCGGCAAGGGCTCGACCTTCTGGTTCACCGCCCGCCTTGAACCCATACACGATGAAACACCCCGGGTCACGTCCGCCCCGGTCCAGAGCACCAGCCAGCCCGATCAGTCCTGCGGGACCGTGCTGGTCGTGGAAGACAACGCCATCAACCGCAAAGTGGTCAAGTCCATGCTGGTCCGCCAAGGGTATGCCTGCTTCCTTGCCGACGACGGCCAACAGGCCGTGGACGTGGTGACGCAGGGCGCCGTCGAGCCCGATCTGATTCTGATGGACTGCCAGATGCCGATCATGGACGGCCTTGAGGCCACCCGGCACATTCGGCGCTGGGAAACGGCTGAATCACGCACGCGCGTGCCGATCATTGCACTCACCGCGAGCGCGTTCGCCGAAGACAAGACACGCTGCGACGAAGCGGGCATGGATGATTTCCTGCCCAAACCCGTCGATTTCAATGCCCTTGAAACACTGCTCAAACAGTGGATCGACTCAAGCGCCGCGCCACGTCCGGCTTCGCCACGTCCTGAGGCGAGCGTGGTCCAGGCCCGCGCCACGTTGGATGAAAGCAGCCTTTTCGATCGGTTCGACCAGGACAGTGATCTCATCATGACCGCGCTGGAAAACTATCGGAGCGAATGGCAAGACCTGATTCGCCCCATGAGCGCCGCGCTGGAAGCAGACGATCTCGATTCGCTGACGCGCCACGCACATTCCATTCGCGGGGTCGCGGCCACGATTTCGGGGGTCGCGGTCACTGACTTGGCGCTTGCGATCGAAACCCGTGCTCGTCATGGCGAACGGGACGGCCTTGAGGCACAGATCGCCCTCATGGAGCAACAGGCCCGCCAGCTTTCAGACGCCGCAGCCCGGCTGCTGGAGCGCTTGCCACACCCCGGCGTCTGACATATCAGGTTGGCCAACCAGGCCTTACCCGCCGACCTTGGCGATCCAGCCCTTGAAGCTGTCGGAAAACTGCTGAAGAAACTTGCGCGTGTCCTCATTGGTGAGTTTTCCATCATCGTCGAGCAGATTGGCCACGCCGGGGATGTAGACCTCCGGTGCCGGCAGCAAGGGCATGTTCAGGCAGGCGACCGACTGACGCAGGTGCTGGGCCGCCCCGAACGCCCCCATGCCACCCGGTGACACGCTGATGATCGCCGCCGGCTTGCCGATCAGCACGCCTTTGCCATAGGGGCGCGAACCCACATCCAGCGCATTCTTCAACACGCCCGGAACGGAGCGGTTGTATTCGGGCGTGACGAACAGAACCGCGTCGCTGCCACCGATTTCATCGCGCAGACGTGCCCACGCGGCGGGGGCCGAATCCCCATCGATATCAGGATTGTAATGCGGCAGGTCGCCAATCTCGGCGACACGCAGATCGAGATCCGGTGCCGCCATCTCCTTGATTGCGTTGGCGATGGCCAGATTGAAAGACCCTTTGCGCAAAGAGCCAACGAGGACAGATACCTTGTAAGTCATGATGTGTTCTCCAGTCTGTTGGGGGCACGCAAGGCCGGTCTGCGCCGGCAGGGTGCCAGGGAAATGCGACGACGCATGCGCCCAAGCCGGCTCATGCCATCATCATCAAATGCTTGTTCTAGGACAGGCGTTGCCGCGATTAGTGCCTGGGGATGACGCTCAGATGCTGTCCACCACCCCGCCATCGACCCGCAACGCAGCGCCAGTTGTTGCAGACGCTTGCTTCGAACAGGCGTAGACAACCATATTGGCCACCTCCTCACAGGTCGCCGCGCGCTGAATGACCGACGACGGGCGCGCGTCCATGACGAAATCAGCGGCCACGTCCTCAAGCAAGCGACCGCTCTGGGCCACATCATCAGCCAGCATGTCGGCAAGGCCTTCTGACAAGGTCGGTCCCGGCAGCACCGAGTTGACGGTGACGCCGGTGCCGGCCATACGCTTGGCCAGGCCACGTGCAATCGAGAGCATGGCGGTCTTGGTGAAACCGTAATGAATCATGTCACTCGGGATATTGATCGCCGACTCCGACGCAATCATGACGATGCGCCCCCAGCCGGCCTTCTGCATACCCGGGGCATAGGCGCGCGACAATCGCACGGCGGACATAACATTCACATCAAAGAAGTGCTGCCAGGTGGCATCATCAGTCTCGAAGAAGTCCTGCGGACCATAGATGCCCAGGTTGTTGACCAGCACATCACAATGAGGGAATCGCTCGACGAGCGCGGCACACCCCTCGACGGCCCCCAGGTCACCCGCAAAACCATCGACTTTCGCCTTGTCGTCAGCGCCCTTGAGACGATCGAGCGCATCGTCGACCTGCGCGGCTGTCCGGCCGTTGATCACTACGTGAGCGCCTGCTGCGGCAAGCCCCTGAGCGATGGCAAACCCGATTCCCCGGGTCGAGCCGGTCACGATGGCAAACTTGTCTGACAGTTCTATCTTCACGCGATCCTCCTTGCTGAGCGCCTGCGCCCAAAGCGGCGAGACAATTCAAGTCATGCACTCAAGGTATCACCTGCGTTGAAGGAGATCAGCCCGGCTCTGGTAGAAGCATTGTCACGACAACCGCAACAATCAAGTTCCGAACCGATGCGTTACGTTTTATTTCTAACGCAAACCCGATCGATGAAGACAAAAAAAGCGGCCCCTTGGGGCCGCTTTTTCATGAAATTCTGGCGGAGAGGGCGGGATTCGAACCCGCGTCAGGGTATTACCCTGAACACGCTTTCCAGGCGTGCGACTTAAACCACTCATCCACCTCTCCGTGGAAGAGGCGAGAGTTTAGCAGAATTCGGCTTTATTTAAACCCTTTTTTTCAGGCCATGCGCAGGCCCAGGGCAGTCAGCGCGACACCGGGTCGCTGGCGCTGGGATAGCGGACAAAATCTACCAGCGCCTGGACCTCCCGCGGCGGCGGCGGCGTGAGCAGACTGACCGCAATGGCCACGACAAACCCCAGGGGCACCCCGAAGATGCCCGCCGAGATCGGGTCGATATCGAACCAGGCATTGGCCATACTACCGCGGAAGAAGGGATGCGTATGGGCGGCATAGAAAAGCGTAATCCCCAGTCCGCTGAGCATGCCTGCGATGGCCCCCCATTTGTTTGCCCGTTTCCAGAAAATGCCCAGCACAAGCGCCGGAAAGAACGCCGAGGCCGCGATCGAAAAGGCCAGCCCGACCATGAACAGGATGCTGTCAGGTCGCATTGACGCAACCCAGGCAGCGATCGCCGCCACGAGCAGCAACTGACTTTTGGAAATCACCAAGCGGCGCTGGGTCGTCGCCCGCGGGTTGATCACCTTGAAATAGAAGTCATGCGAGAGGGCATTGGAGATGGTCAGCAACAAGCCGTCAGCCGTCGACAATGCAGCAGCCAGCCCACCGGCAGCGACCAGCCCGGATACCACATAAGGCAGTCCGGCAATCTCCGGCGTAGCGAGCACGATCACGTCGGTATTCAGGCTCAACTCAGCCAGTTGAAGGACGCCATCACCATTGAGATCCTCGACGCTGACCATACCGACTTTGCCCCATGAGGCCACCCAGTCGGGCAGCTGGGCCAGGCTAGTGCCCACCAGCGTGCTGTACACCTCCCACTTGGCGAACACGGCGTACGCAGGCGCCGTGACGAACAGCAAGGTGATGAACCCCAGCGACCACAACACCGAGCGTCGCGCTTCGGCCACGCCCGATGTCGTGTAGTAGCGCATCAGCAGGTGCGGCAGCGCGGCAGTGCCCAGCATGAGAACGAAGACGAGCGCCAGAAAGTTGCGCCTCACCGCATCGCGCGCTTCAGGCGTGTCCGCACTGAACGCGGCCGCGTGTGAGGGCGGAGGCAAGGAGCGCTCCAGCGCCTCGTCGCGCAAGGCCCGCCACTGCGTTCTGGCTTCTCCCTCCGTCCGTGGCAGATCGCGCAATGCCCGCTCGGCCTTGGCAACGTCCCGGGCAGACCCGTCGCCCATGCGCAATTCGTCAAGCTGACGATGGAGAATCCGCCGCTCGGCGTCGAGCGATCCGGGCAAATGGTCGATCTTGCGCTGATACGACTCCGCCCGCGCCTTGAACTGCGCCCGCACTTCGAGTTCCAGCGGATCGTTGATCAACGCCTGCTCTTTCTCGCTGAGGTTCTGCAGTACCTTGCCGTAAATCACTTGCGGCACCGGCACGCCGGTAATCTTGTAAGACAGGATCACGACCGGAGTCAGATACGCGATGATGAGGATCACGTACTGGGCCACCTGCGTCCAGGTCACCGCACGCATGCCCCCCAGAAACGAGCACACCAGAATGCCTGCCAGTCCGACAAACAGGCCGATCTCGAACTCAACGCCCACAAAGCGGCTGGCAATGAGCCCGACGCCATAGATCTGCGCCACCACATAAACGAAACTGGCGAGAATGGTGGCCGCCAGTCCGACCACACGGGCGAAGTTGCCTTCGTAACGGGCACCGAGAAAATCGGGAATGGTGTATTGCCCGAAGCGCCTGAGATACGGGGCCAGCAGCAGCGCCACCAGCACATACCCCCCCGTCCAGCCCGTGACGAATGCCAGGCCTTCGAATCCGGCGAAATAGAGTGTGCCCGCCAGCCCGATGAAAGACGCTGCGCTCATCCAGTCGGCGGCCGTGGCCATGCCGTTGAACATGGCCGGCACGCGACGCCCGGCCACATAGTACTCAGCCACATCAGCGGTTCGGCTCATCACGCCGATGCCCGCGTAAATGGCAACAGTGGCAAACAGGAACAGGTGGCCAATCACGCGATTGGAAAGCCCCATCTGCTCGCCAACCGCCAGCAACAGCACGAAACCGAGGAAGGTCGCGGTGTACCAGCCGTAGTAACGGCGCAACCGCTGCGAGAAGCCCGAATCAGTCGGCATGCTGTCGCTCATCCCTCCCGATCATGGCATTCGGGCATCCCAGGGCCCGCATGCTCAGTATTTGAGTCGCGCGTAATAGGTCTTCTCCGCAGCCTCTCGCGCCTGACCCAGCGTACGCACACCCTTTTCGGCAAGCAAGGGAATCATTTTCAGGAACACTTCCGCAGTGACGATGGCGTCCCCCATGGCGGTGTGCCGACCGATGATGGTGACCCCGAAACGCTCGGCGATCGCCTCCAGACGGTGACTGTCCTGATTGGGATGAATCACGGCCGATAGCAGCAAGGTGTCGAGCACCGGATGATCGAAACGGAGCCCGGTATGCTCCTCCTTGAGCTGAAGGAAACGCATGTCGAACGCTGCGTTGTGCGCCACCAGCACCGTGTCCTCCGCGAAAGCGTGAAACGCGGGCAACACCTTGCCGATGGTGGGCTGCCCGACCAGCATGTCGGGCGTGATCCCGTGAATCTTCGACGACTCGGGTGGCAAACTGCGCTGGGGGTCGACCAACTGCTCGAAGGTGTCGCTTTGCAGCACCTTATTGTTGAGTATGCGGGCCGCGCCGATCTGGATGATCTCATCACCCTTGGATGGGTTCAATCCGGTGGTTTCCGTGTCGAACACGGTAAAGCTCAACTCGGTCAACAAGCGGTCGTCCAGCTCGTGCCCCTTGTCCGACCAGGAGAACAGATCGAAATCGTAATACTCGGGCCGGCTTTCGGACTTGAGATAGACCTCGGACTCTTCGAGCTCTTCCTGCGGGGCGACCTGTGGCAACACCAGACGGAAGAAAGCGCGATGACGCACCTTCTCGCGTTCAAGCCACATCTCGCCCCCATGACGCTCGATCACATCGCGAACCGTCAGGGGGCTGTTTTCGCCCGCGAACCGCATGGGTTCGAGTTCCCAATTCATGACCGTCTCGGTGCTCATCGCCTGCCCCGACCAGATCAGGTCGAAGTGCACCAACTGGTCCTTGGCACTCAGGCGGAATCTCAACTCGCGAATCTCGAACTCTTCGGACAGTCGACTTGCCAGATAGGTGGTCGCCTGCAGCAGGGAGAAGCTGTCGACCTTGACCCACAGCGACTCGTCCACGTCTTCAACCTTGGTGCGCAGCGACAACTGGTTTTCAACCCGGCGCTGCGCCGCAGCGACGAGGTCAACCCCCATCATTTCCTCCAGCTGCCAACGCGCCTTGAGCGAGTCGGCAAATTCGGCCGCACTGCTCTCAAGGCGCTTGCTCATGGCCTCAACTTCGTCGCGAATCACCCCACGGAAGCGCTTGCGCAAGGCGTCGTCAAGGTCGTCGTAGTCGAGCATTTCAGCGGCCGCCCGAACGTTTGCCAGGGCGGCCCGATTACCTTCGGTCAGGGTATGGAGCAGTTCGTCACGACGGGCTTCGTTCTCGATGGCCTTGGTGATGTTGTCGAGCATCAGGATGAAACCCGACACCGGCCGTTCTGCCGGGGTGTCTCCCGCGCCCAGCACCGGCGCCATCTGAGCCCGCAGCAGTTGCCCGGCACGCGTGGTGGTCACGAAGTTGGACACCGGCTGGACGGCGCTCTTGCGCAAGCGGTGCTGGATGTTTTCAAGCGCATGGGCGATCAGGTGACGGTCCATGACCGTGTAGATCGAGCGGCCCAGCCCGATGATTTCACCACCGCCGGCGGCGCCGGGGGCCTCGGACAAAGCCTTGAACTGAAGACGCGCCCGGTTGTTGTAGAGCAGAATGCGGCCGTCCAGATTGCAAACGACCACGCTCTGGGACAGTTCGGACATGAGCGCGGCGAGGCGGTTCTTCTCTTCCTCCACCGTACGGCGGGCTTCGGCGACCCGTTGCTCCACATGATCCTGAAGCCCCTGCCGCTGGTCCGCCAGCTCGTTGATGATCTTGACGAACTGCCGCGTCTCACGCGCGCCCACCGGCACCAATCGACGAGACTGCTCAGCCGTGAGCAAGGTCCGCGCATCTTCGGCAAGTTTGGCCGGCACCGCCACGTGCCGCTCATGCAAGCTCTTGACCACCGCCACCGTGGCCACCATGCCAAGCACGACCATGGCACCGAGCAGTCCGCTGCGCGGCGACAGTATCGGTTCAAACACCAGGCGCTCTTCAGGCGAAAGATCAGCCCAGAAGACCCAGCCGGTTGCTACGAACAGGGCGAGAACCCCGGCCGCAGCCAACAGCATGGTCAGCGCCATTCGGCCCTTGAGGGTCATGCTCAGGCTCCGAGCAGCGCGTGGACCTGTTCGACCAGATCCTTGGTGGAAAACGGCTTAGTCATGTAGGCATCAGCCCCCATGGCCATGCCCTTGGCCACTTCGGTGTCACGTCCCTTGGCCGTGAGCATGAGGATTCTCGTGGCCGCCAGCGCCGGGTCGGCTCGTACCTCTTGGCACACTTCGAAACCGGTCTTTTTGGGCATCATGACATCGAGCAGCACGAGATCCGGCGCATCGCTTCTGATCCGTGACAAGGCCTCCTCGCCGTTGCCCGCAACGAGCACCTCGAAGCCCTCGCGCTTCATGAGGAACTCCAGCGAAATGACGATGTTTTCTTCATCGTCAGCAATCAGAATCTTTTTTTTCTCTGACATATTTTCTCCCCCTCACACAATTCTAAGGCATGCGGCGCTCGAAGCGCCCTGCCCTGCTGTCATTCTCTTGGCGCTCCCAGCGCCCGCGGCAAGGTGAAGGAGAACGTGGCCCCCTCGCCTGGCCTGCTCTCCACCCACAGCCGCCCCCCGAAATGGTCGATGATCTGACGACTGATCGGCAGCCCCAGCCCCGTGCCCGTGGGCTTTTCACTGCCACCACCCACCTGACGGAAGCGCTCGAAAATCTCGTTTTGCATCGACGGCTCGATGCCCGGCCCGTTGTCAGAGACATCGACGCGCAGATCATGCTCATCACAACTCAGACGCACGTTCACCCGCCCCTCATCAACCGGCACGAAACGCGCTGCATTCCCGATCAGATTGACGACGACCTGAATCAGGCGATCCCGATCAGCGCGGATGGTCGGGACATGCTCAGGCAGGTCCAGCGTCAGCCGGGCGCCACGATCACGCAACAACTGCTCACCGGTATCGGCCGCATGGCGCACTAGCTCGATCAGGTCGACCTCCGTGTCGTGCCACTGCGCATGGCCCGACTCGATCTTGGCCAGATCCAGGACCTGATTGACCAGCCGTGTCAGGCGCTCGGTTTCCTTGACGATGATGCCGAGAAAACGCGAACGATCCTCGAGCGCAATCTCAGGATCGTCGAACAGCATTTCGGACAGCGCCCTGATCGAGGTCAACGGTGTTCTCAACTCGTGAGTGACCGATGACATGAAGTCATCTTTCAGGCGGTCCAGATCCGTCAGGCGCTCGTTGGCGGCTCGCAGTTCTCGGGTCGCCGCCTCAAGCGCTCGCGATTTCTCTTCCAGTTGTCTCGAGTAAGCCCGCACCTTGGAGGCTTCATCGAGAATATCCATGACCTCTTCGAGGCCGAGCCGCTCTTCTTCGACGATGGAACCGATCATCACGCGCGCCGAACCACTCCCGATCGCACCGGCAAGCAACGTCTCCGCGAAATGCACCAGATCGCCATCGGCAGCCAGTTCTTCAACTCGGGCAACGCCCCGCTGACGTGCGTAGCCACTGAACGCCTCATTGACCCGAGCGGCCCCCAGAAAGCGCGAAAGCAACGCGGACAGGTCGTCGAGTTTTGCCTGGCCACGCCAGAAACGGGCCGCGCCGGATGGATCGCGCACCATCGCGTCCACGAACAAACCGGCCTGCCCCAGTTCCATGGGCGTGGGGGATTTCCAAAGCGACACCCCCACGTAGGCGGCAATATTGGCGCCCAGACTCCAGAAAAGCGCGTGCGTGGTCGGATTGACTCCGGTCATGCTGAACAGGGCCTCGGGTTTGAGTGCCGCGATCCCGAAGAGCCCCGCCTCGACAAATTCCATAGGCAGCCAGCCACTCTTTGCGAACGAGGGCAGCAACAACGTATAGGCCCACACAAGGAAGCCGGCCGACAGACCCGCGATCGCGCCACGGCCCGTTGCGCCCCGCCAATACATGCCGCCAAGCAACGCCGGCGCGAACTGCACAACCGCCGCGAAGCTGATCAGCCCGATCGACACCAGCGCGTAGGCCTGCCCGGCGATGCGAAAATAGGCATAGCCGAGCAGCAGGACAATCGCGATCGCGGCGCGACGAATGAAGAGCAGATACCCGGTGAGATCCTGGGGCGCACGTCGTTGAAAGCGCGCATTCGACAACAGAAAGGGCATCACCAGATCATTACAGACCATGGTGGACAAGGCGATGGTCTCCACGATGACCATCCCGGTCGCAGCCGAAAGGCCGCCGATGAACACCAGTAAGGTCAACCAGGTATTGCCCTCCAACAAGGGCAGCGTCAGCACGAACGAATCCGGGTCTGCCCCCGATGGCAGCAGGAGAAGGCCTGCCAGCGCGATCGGCAGCACAAAAAGATTGATCAGCAGCAGGTAGGCAGGAAAGAGCCATGACGCCTTTTGCAGATATCGCTCATCGACGTTTTCGACGACGGCCACCTGGAACTGGCGCGGCAACATCAGGAACGCCAGCCCCGACAGCAGCATCAGCCCGAACCAGTCTGCCGCACTGCCGAGCGGCGCATGGGAAAACAGACGCGACAGATCTGGCGCCTGCAGTGCCCGATCATGCAGCTCGCCCCAGCCACCGAACATCAGAAACGTCACGAAAATGCCGAGTAGCAGAAAGGCAAGGAGCTTGACCACCGACTCGAAGGCAACAGCTGCGACCATGCCCTCATGCCGCTCCGTGGCGTCCAGATGCCGGGTGCCGAAAATCATGGTGAAGGCCGCCAGCGCCAGTGCAAGATAGAGCGCCGAATCGCGATACCATGCGCCGGGCGTCTGCCCCTCCACGCCCGTGAGCAATCCATACTCGCTGGATACGGCTTTGAGCTGAAGCGCAATGTAGGGCACGATGCCGATCACAGCCATCAAGGTCACCAGCGCAGCAAGCGCTCGGCTCTTGCCATATCTGGACGCAATGAAATCAGCGATCGAGGTGATGCGGTACGCCTTGCTGATACGCACCATCTTCACCAGAACGATCGAGAACACGCCCATGACGATCGTCGGCCCCAGATAGACGGGCAGGAACGACAGCCCACCCGTCGAGGCACGCCCGACGCTGCCGTAGTAGGTCCAGGCCGTGCAGTAAACCGCCAGAGACAGCGCGTAGACCCAGGGATTGGCGATGAGTGATCGTTTGGCGTCGGCGCGACGATCCCCGATGAGGGCAACGATGAAGAGCAACCCAAGGTACGCGAACGACGCAACCAGGATCAGTCCGCTCGAGATCATCAGCGGCGCTCCACGACCCACGCGATCACGGCGATGAATGCACTCCAGACGCCAAACATGTAGGCGTACAAGGCAGGGACACCAAAGACGGTGGCCGTGCTGTCGACGAGCCACAGCACGGGCGCATTGAAAAGCACCGCCGCCAGACAGGTGATGGCGACAAGGCGCTGACGGACCAGCGTTTTACGCATGAGCGAAACACCACGTCGGGATGCTAGTCATCGCTCCCTCCCATTGCGCGCCGATGGCGCACAACATTAAAAAAAAAGGCGCGTTGCCGCGCCTTGTCTCCTCTTATATGCCCGGCTTCTTGGGCCGGGTCCCTCCATTGTTCTTGTTGAACGGCCGGCTGTCCCGCCGGCTCGCTCATACCCGGTTAGCCCTTGAGCTGGTCGAGGATGGCCGGGTTTTCCAGGGTTGAAGTGTCCTGGGTGATTTCTTCGCCCTTGGCGAGCTGACGCAGCAGGCGGCGCATGATCTTGCCGGAACGTGTCTTCGGCAGGTTTTCGCCGAAGCGGATGTCCTTCGGCTTGGCGATCGGACCGATCTCCTTGGCAACCCAGGCAGCCAGTTCCTTGATCGTTGCCGTCGCGTCATCTCCGGTGGGACGCGGTCCCTTGAGCACGACAAAGGCCACGATGGCCTCGCCGGTGGTGTCATCAGGACGACCGACCACAGCCGCCTCTGCCACCTTCTCGTGAGCCACCAGCGCAGACTCGATTTCCATGGTGCCCATACGGTGACCGGAAACGTTCAGCACGTCGTCGATACGGCCAGTGATGGTGAAGTAGCCGGTCTCGGCGTCACGGATCGCGCCATCACCCGCCAGGTACAGCTTGTGCTGGAAGTCCGCCGGGTAGTAGGAGCTCTTGAAGCGCTCAGGATCGCCCCACACGGTACGGATCATGGACGGCCACGGGCGCTTGACGACCAGAATACCGCCCTGGCCCCAAGGCACTTCTGTACCGGTCTCATCCACCACAGCGGCCTGGATACCCGGGAACGGAAGTGTGCAGGACCCCGGCAGCAGCGGCGTCACGCCCGGCAGCGGCGTGATCATGTGACCACCGGTTTCGGTCTGCCAGAAGGTGTCCACGATCGGGCAACGACCGCCGCCGATTTCCTGGTGATACCACTCCCAGGCCGCCGGGTTGATCGGCTCGCCCACCGAACCCATGATGCGCAGGCTGGACAGGTCGTAGTTCTTGGGGTGGATCTTCTCGTTGGCGTCCGCAGCCTTGATCAGCGAACGAATCGCGGTCGGTGCGGTGTAGAAGATCGACACTTTGTGGTTCTGGATCATCTGCCAGAAACGACCTGCGTCCGGATAGGTCGGCACGCCTTCAAACACCACCTGCGTGGCGCCGACGGCCAAAGGACCATAGGCGATGTAGGTGTGACCGGTCACCCAACCGATATCGGCCGTGCACCAGAAGACGTCGTCCGGCTTGATGTCGAAGGTGTACTTCATGGTCAGCATGGCATGCAGCAGGTAGCCGCCGCTCGAATGCTGGACGCCCTTCGGCTTGCCGGTGGAACCGGAGGTGTAGAGCAGGAACAGGGGATGTTCTGCACCAACCCACTCCGGCTCACACGTTTCCGGCTGACCAGCCATGACGTCATCAACCCACTGATCACGACCTGCGGTCATTGCAACATCGGTGCCGGTGCGCTTGACAACCAAGACGCTCTTGACCGCATCACAACCGCCCATGGACAGGGCTTCGTCGGCGATCGGCTTGAGCGGCAGGGCCTTGCCACCACGGAACTGACCATCGGAAGTCACCAGCGCAACGGCGCCGGAACTCTCGAGACGGTCGCGCAGGGACTGGGCGGAGAAGCCACCGAACACCACGGAGTGTGTTGCGCCGATACGAGCGCAAGCCTGCATCGCGACGATGCCTTCGACAGACATCGGCAGGTAGATCACGACGCGGTCGCCGCACTTCACACCAACGCTCTTGAGCGCGTTGGCCATCTTGCAGACCTTGCCCAGCAGCTCCTTGTAGGTCACCTTGGTGACCTTGCCATCGTCCGCTTCGAAGATGATGGCAACCTTGTCGCCCAGGCCATTGTTGACCTGTCGATCAAGACAGTTGTAGGAAACGTTCAGTTCGCCATCGGCAAACCACTTGTAGAACGGCGCTTCGCTCTCGTCCAGAACCGTGGAGAACGGCTTGTGCCACTCGAGGAGCTCTTGGGCATGACCAGCCCAATAGCCTTCGTAGTCATCCTCGGCTTTCTTGCACAGCGCTTTGTAGGCCTCCATGCCGGGGACCGCTGCATTCTTGACCAGCTCTTCGGGCGGGTAATACAGCTTCTGGGCATTGTCGGACATAAGGTACCTCTCCTCAAATCAATGAATCGGACTTCTGTTCTTGCTTCAGCGCCCGTTCACGCTCCTCCCAACTTGTTTCTGAAAGCGTGAGGACGTAGCCGTTTTTCTTATTAAAAGAATTGTATCTTACACAGGACTTACACAGTCGAAACAAAACCGCTCAAACCCCGCTGGATACCGCTCTCATGAGGGAATGCTAGAATCCCGGAGCGTTCGCAGCAAGTCCACTTGCAATCGGTCAGGCGGCAGCCTGACTTGGGTGCGTGCGCGTCTGTTTTTGAGGGAGCCCATCGTGAGCACGATCAAGCAAGAAGATTTCATTCAGTCCATTGCGGACGCATTCCAATTCATCAGCTACTACCATCCGCTGGACTACATCCAGGCCCTGGGCAAAGCCTATGAGCGCGAGCAGTCCCCCGCCGCCAAAGACGCGATTGCCCAGATTCTGACAAACAGCCGCATGTGCGCGGAAGGTCATCGCCCGATCTGTCAGGACACAGGGATTGCCGTCTTGTTCCTCAAGGTTGGCATGAACGTCCGGTGGGACAGCAGCATGAGCGTTCAGGAAATGGTCAACGAAGGCGTCCGCCGCGCCTACACGCATCCGGACAACAAACTGCGCGCATCGGTGCTGCTCGACCCGGCCGGTGCCCGTACGAACAGCAAGGACAACACGCCGGCAGTCGTCCATTACGAGATCGTCGAAGGCGACACCGTGGACGTCACCTGTGCCGCCAAGGGCGGTGGCTCTGAAAACAAATCAAAAATGGTCATGCTTAACCCGTCGGACTCCATCGTCGACTGGGTGCTCAAGACCGTGCCCACCATGGGCGCGGGGTGGTGCCCACCGGGCATTCTTGGCATCGGCATCGGTGGCACGCCTGAAAAAGCGCTGCTGCTTGCGAAAGAGTCCTTGATGGATCATGTCGACATCCAGGATCTTCAGGAAAAAGCCGATAGTGGAGCGCTACTGTCTCGCGTGGAACAGTTGCGGCTCGAGCTGTTCGAGAAGGTGAACGCACTTGGCATCGGCGCCCAAGGCCTCGGCGGCCTGACCACCGTTCTTGACGTCAAGATTCTGGACTATCCGACCCACGCTGCCTCTTTGCCGGTTGCAATGATCCCCAACTGTGCAGCAACCCGTCACGTCCACTTCGAACTGGACGGATCCGGCCCGGCGAAGCTTGAGGCACCAAAACTGGAAGACTGGCCCGAGGTCACCTGGAAAGCCGATACCGATGTTGCAACCCGAGTCAATCTTGACACCCTGACGAAAGAAGAAGTCGCGTCATGGAAACCGGGACAGGTTCTGCTACTCAACGGAAAGATGCTCACTGGACGCGACGCTGCGCACAAGCGCATCCAAGACATGCTGGCGAAAGGAGAGTCCCTTCCGGTCGATTTCACCAATCGCGTTATTTACTATGTCGGCCCCGTCGACCCGGTGCGTGACGAGGTCGTAGGTCCTGCAGGCCCCACGACCGCAACCCGGATGGACAAATTCACGCGCATGATGCTCGAGAAGACAGGCCTTATCGCGATGGTGGGCAAAGCCGAGCGCGGACAGATTGCCATAGATGCAATCAAGGACAACAAGGCCGCGTACCTTATGGCCGTCGGCGGGTCGGCATACCTCGTTTCCAAGGCCATCAAGACTGCAAAAGTCGTCGGCTTCGAAGACCTCGGCATGGAAGCCATTTATGAATTTGACGTAAAGGACATGCCCGTCACCGTTGCAGTCGATGCTGGTGGCGAGTCTGTTCACCGAACGGGGCCGAAGGAGTGGCAGTTGAAGATAGGCAAGATTCCGGTGGTTCCGGCCTGAGGGCACTGGATTTGGATAAAAAGAAGCCCGACCATCTGGTCGGGCTTTTTCGTGAGCGGAGAATGTCTGCGCAACTGCCAGTCAGTGGGAAGCGGGGCAATGTTCTGCGGCACGCTACGTATTGGAGATGCGTACGCGGTTGGCGGGGTGCGGAACATCCCGGCGTGTTTTCCATTTTTGCAATAAAAAACCCCTGCTACGGTTGTGTAGCAGGGGTTTTGAGTAGTTAGTCTGACGATGACCTACTTTCACACCCGCAATGGGCACTATCATCGGCGCGATTCCGTTTCACGGTCCTGTTCGGGATGGGAAGGGGTGGTTCCAGAATGCTATTGTCGTCAGACTTTGATCGTTGTCGGGATGGGATTAGTCCATCCTGACGAATTCGGAAGATCAAGTCGAAACACAGCGTGTTGTGTGTGATTGCGTCTTTGAGATATTTGTTGTTCTCAAGGTTATAGGATCAAGCCTCACGGGCAATTAGTATCGGTTAGCTTAACGCATTACTGCGCTTCCACACCCGACCTATCAACGTCCTGGTCTTGGACGACCCTTGAGCGTGATCGAGTCACGAGGGAAGTCTCATCTTGAGGCGAGTTTCCCGCTTAGATGCTTTCAGCGGTTATCTCTTCCGCACTTAGCTACCCGGCGATGCCACTGGCGTGACAACCGGTACACCAGAGGTGCGTCCACTCCGGTCCTCTCGTACTAGGAGCAGGCCCTCTCAAACTTCCAGCGCCCACGGCAGATAGGGACCAAACTGTCTCACGACGTTTTAAACCCAGCTCACGTACCACTTTAAATGGCGAACAGCCATACCCTTGGGACCGGCTACAGCCCCAGGATGTGATGAGCCGACATCGAGGTGCCAAACTCCGCCGTCGATGTGAACTCTTGGGCGGAATCAGCCTGTTATCCCCAGAGTACCTTTTATCCGTTGAGCGATGGCCCTTCCATACAGAACCACCGGATCACTATGACCTGCTTTCGCACCTGCTCGACTTGTGGGTCTCGCAGTCAAGCCTCCTTTTGCCATTGCACTATCAGTACGATGTCCGACCGTACCTAGGAGACCTTCGTACTCCTCCGTTACCCTTTAGGAGGAGACCGCCCCAGTCAAACTGCCCACCATGCACGGTCCCCGACCCGGATTCACGGGCCTAGGTTAGAACCTCAACGACACCAGGGTGGTATTTCAAGGTTGGCTCCACGATAACTGGCGTTACCGCTTCAAAGCCTCCCACCTATCCTACACAAGTGACGTCAAAGTCCAATGCAAAGCTACAGTAAAGGTTCATGGGGTCTTTCCGTCTAGCCGCGGGGAGATTGCATCTTCACAACCATTTCAACTTCGCTGAGTCTCAGGAGGAGACAGTGTGGCCATCGTTACGCCATTCGTGCAGGTCGGAACTTACCCGACAAGGAATTTCGCTACCTTAGGACCGTTATAGTTACGGCCGCCGTTTACCGGGGCTTCGATCAAGAGCTTGCACCCCATCACTTAACCTTCCGGCACCGGGCAGGCGTCACACCCTATACGTCCACTTTCGTGTTTGCAGAGTGCTGTGTTTTTAATAAACAGTCGCAGCCACCGATTCTCTGCGGCCTCCTTCTGCTCCACCCGCAGGGGCTTCACATACAAGAGGCACACCTTCTCCCGAAGTTACGGTGTCAATTTGCCGAGTTCCTTCTCCTGAGTTCTCTCAAGCGCCTTGGTATTTTCAACCTACCCACCTGTGTCGGTTTGCGGTACGGTCGATTTTGGACTGAAGCTTAGAGGCTTTTCCTGGAAGCTTGGTATCAACCACTTCAGAGTCAATGACTCCTCGTTATCACGCCTCATCTAAGCCTGGCGGATTTGCCTACCAGGCACGACTACACGCTTGAACCGGGACATCCAACACCCGGCTGGCCTAACCTTCTCCGTCCCCCCATCGCATCCAAAATCGGTACAGGAATATTGACCTGTTTCCCATCGACTACGCATTTCTGCCTCGCCTTAGGGGCCGACTCACCCTGCGCCGATGAACGTTGCGCAGGAAACCTTGGGTTTTCGGCGAGGGTGCTTTTCACACCCTTTATCGCTACTCATGTCAGCATTCGCACTTCTGATACCTCCAGCATCCCTTACGAGACACCTTCGCAGGCTTACAGAACGCTCCCCTACCATGCGTACAAGTACGCATCCGCAGCTTCGGTTATCAGTTTGAGCCCCGTTACATCTTCCGCGCAGGACGACTCGACTAGTGAGCTATTACGCTTTCTTTAAAGGGTGGCTGCTTCTAAGCCAACCTCCTAGCTGTCTGTGCCTTCCCACCTCGTTTACCACTTAACTGATCATTTGGGACCTTAGCTGGCGGTCTGGGTTGTTTCCCTCTTGACAACGGACGTTAGCACCCGCTGTCTGTCTGCCGTGTATCACTTTCCGGTATTCGGAGTTTGCTATCGCGGGGTAAATCGCAGTGACCCCCCCAACGATGACAGTGCTCTACCCCCGGAAGTGTCCGCACGACGCACTACCTAAATAGTTTTCGGGGAGAACCAGCTATTTCCAGATTTGTTTGGCCTTTCACCCCTATCCACAGCTCATCCCCTAATTTTTCAACATTAGTGGGTTCGGACCTCCAGTGCGTGTTACCGCACCTTCATCCTGGCCATGGATAGATCATCTGGTTTCGGGTCTACATCCAGCTACTAAAGCGCCCTTATCAGACTCGCTTTCGCTACGCCTCCCCTATTCGGTTAAGCTTGCAACTGAACGTAAGTCGCTGACCCATTATACAAAAGGTACGCAGTCACCCCTCAAAGGAGGCTCCCACTGTTTGTATGCATGCGGTTTCAGGTTCTATTTCACTCCCCTCCCGGGGTTCTTTTCGCCTTTCCCTCACGGTACTGGTTCACTATCGGTCGATCACGAGTATTTAGCCTTGGAGGATGGTCCCCCCATCTTCAGACAGGATTTCACGTGTCCCGCCCTACTTGTCGTACGCTTAGACCCGCCAGCGACCCTTCACATACAGGGCTATCACCTTCTATGGCCGGGCTTTCCATCCCGTTTTGTTGAATCACTGGTTTAGTCGTACAGGCTGGTCCCGGTTCGCTCGCCGCTACTTCGGGAATCTCGGTTGATTTCTTTTCCTACGGCTACTTAGATGTTTCAGTTCGCCGCGTTCGCCTCCACTGGCCTATGTATTCAGCCAGGGATACCTCATAAGAGGTGGGTTTCCCCATTCGGACATCTGCGGATCAAAGCTCTATTGCCAGCTCCCCGCAGCTTTTCGCAGGCTTACACGTCCTTCATCGCCTGTGATCGCCAAGGCATCCACCACATGCACTTAGTCGCTTGATCCTATAACCTTGAGCTCTGCCTTCCGACAAAGACTCCGCTACAGGAGAACTTCAAACGTCTCAAGTTGTTGTGCTTCCCACCTGCCGCTGGTTCGCAAGCAGACAGGAAACGATGCAATCACACACCATAAATAAATTTACTACTGTGTGACTCGCCAGTTCTTACGAACCGACGATCATTCGACTTTTCTTCCTAATTGTTAAAGAACGCACCTGATCCGAAGACCAGGGTAAAACGTCAGCACTATCGCCTCCAATCATTCACAGGCAACACTGCTGACGCTTCACCGCACACTCGAAGAGTTGAACAACCGAACAACACCAATTGAATGGTGGAGGATGACGGGATCGAACCGACGACCCCCTGCTTGCAAAGCAGGTGCTCTCCCAGCTGAGCTAATCCCCCAACTTGATGCTTTGGTGGGTCTGGTTGGGTTCGAACCAACGACCCCCGCCTTATCAAGACGGTGCTCTAACCGGCTGAGCTACAGACCCCACTTCTCGGGTGCGCGAGCTTACACATTGAACAACCGATAGGTTGTGGATACTTGGCCCCGAGGGGCTTTCTCTGGAAAGGAGGTGATCCAGCCGCAGGTTCCCCTACGGCTACCTTGTTACGACTTCACCCCAGTCATGAATCTCACCGTGGTAAGCGCCCTCCCGAAGGTTAAGCTACCTACTTCTGGTGAAACCCACTCCCATGGTGTGACGGGCGGTGTGTACAAGACCCGGGAACGTATTCACCGCGGCATTCTGATCCGCGATTACTAGCGATTCCGACTTCACGCAGTCGAGTTGCAGACTACGATCCGGACTACGATCGGCTTTCTGGGATTAGCTCCACCTCGCGGCTTGGCAACCCTCTGTACC